>JAUHXV010000067.1 GCA_030426765.1 Bacteroidia bacterium
ATGCCCTGGCCAGGCGGGTGATGGAATCCAACAGGATGACCACATCATGACCGCATTCCACGAGGCGCTTGGCTTTTTCCAAAATAATATTCGCCACGCGTACATGGTTGTCCGCAGGCTCGTCAAACGTAGACGACACCACTTCAGCTTTTACGCTTCTCCGCATGTCTGTCACCTCTTCAGGGCGCTCGTCGATGAGCAGGACGATGAGGTAGCATTCAGGGTGATTGGTTGCAATAGCATTGGCGATATCTTTCAACAGGAAAGTTTTCCCGGTCTTGGGCTGTGCCACGATGAGTCCGCGCTGTCCTTTTCCGAGAGGGGTAAACAGGTCAATCATCCTGTTGCCGTAATCTTTTCCGCCCGGATGTGTCAGGAGGTTAAACTTCTCGGTGGGGAACAATGGCGTCAGATAGTCAAACGGCACACGGTCCCGTACTTCGTCAGGTGTTTTTCCATTGACGGTGGTAACGCGCAGCAGGGCAAAGTATTTCTCGCCTTCCTTCGGAGGGCGGATGGCCCCTTTTACCGTATCACCGGTATTCAGGCCGAATAGCTTAATCTGTGACGGAGATACGTAAATATCGTCCGGTGACGAGAGGTAATTATAATCTGAGGATCGTAAAAATCCGTAACCGTCGGACATCATTTCCAGCACGCCTTCGCCTTCTATGATGCCATCGACTTCTACATTAAAGCGATCGCGGGCTTCGCGTTGCATATCTTTTGCTTCACGTTGCTGATTGCGGGAGTCGTTTTGATTCTTTTTATCCTGGGATTTGCGATTATCGTGTTGATGGCGCTGATCATTGCCTTTGCGCTGATCTCCTGAGGACGCATTGGGGTTGCGATCTCGCTGATCCGGTTTGGCATCGCTCTTTTCCGGGGAAGATTTATCTGCTTTTGCTGCAGTATCGTCCGATTCGGATTTGGCTGCTGTCGTATCCTTTTTATCTCCTGAAGATTTTTCCGCTTTCGCGTCATCCTTCGATTTTCTTGTGCGGCGACCTTTCTTCGCCCCGTCTTTAGGTTGTCTTTTATCGACGCGCATATTGTCTGAAGATACCGGCACATCATCCGGAAGTTTTTCTTTGCCGGAGCCATTGGTGCCGGTATTTTTTTTCTCCAGAGCGAGTGCCTGGTGATCCAGGATGGTGTAGACCAGCTCCTGTTTGTTCAGCTTTTTATAGCCGCTTATATCAAGGTTCTCAGCCAACTCCCGGAGCTCGGGAACAAGCATGTCGTTCAACTGCAAAATATCGTACATGATATGATCAGATAATTAAATAGGAAAACAAAAATTGGGTTCTAATAGAAATACAAAAGCACGGTATCGATCATTACACTCAACCACTCTTCAATACAAATTCTTAAGCTGGGAAAACCGCTGGAAATATGACCGGTAATGTAGGTGTGTAAAACATACCAAAGGTAAAAACAATTTTTAAATTAAGGGGAATTACCTTTGGGTAAATTTTCAATGCGATACGCCCTTCTTAAACGGAATATCGCCTGTAAAAGTTGCTTTTATGATTGAAATTCAAATATTAAGAGACGAAAAAGAAAGGGTCATTACCGGACTCAAAAAAAGAGGATTTACGACCGAACGGCTGAGCATTATAGACCAAATCATTGATCTGGATGACCAACGCAAGGCTTCTCAGACCCGGTTGGATGGCCTTCTCAGTGAGCGCAACAGCCTGTCTGCAGAAATAGGAAATCTCTTTAAATCCGGCCAGGCGGAGGAGGCTAACAAGCTGAAAATCAAGGTACAGGACATCAAACAGACGGCTGAGACCCATGAGGCAGAATTGGAGGATATCAAGCAAAAAATAGAGGATTTACTGGTCCATTTGCCCAATATACCCCATGCAAGCGTCCCTGACGGGCAGACCCCCGAGGATAATATTATCCATAAGGCCTGGCCCGGAGACCTCCCACAACTGCCGGAAGGGGCCTTACCCCATTGGGAACTGGCAGAAAAGTACCAGCTGATCGATTTTAAACTAGGGGCTTTTATCACCGGCAGCGGTTTTCCGCTCTATCGTGGAAAAGGCGCTCGCCTGCAGCGCGCACTGATCAGCTATTTTCTGGATCATGCGCAACGTGCTGGTTATGAGGAGATTTTACCTCCGTACATGGTCAACAGCGATTCTGCGTACGCTACCGGTCAGCTGCCGGACAAAGAAGGCCAGATGTATCATATGGAAAAGGATGATTTGTACCTGATTCCCACAGCAGAGGTTCCACTCACCAATATGTATCGCGGACAGATCCTGGCAGAATCAGACCTTCCGGTCAAAATCACAGGCTATACCCCATGCTTCAGGCGGGAAGCCGGCTCCTACGGGGCAGATGTCAAGGGGCTCAACCGCGTACATCAGTTTGATAAAGTGGAGATCGTCCAGATCGCCCATCCAAAACACTCGTATGCAACCTTGCAGGTGATGCTCGATCATGTCGCCCACCTGCTGGACGCCCTGGAGCTTCCGTACCGGATCTTACACTTATGTGGCGGGGACATGGGATTCACCTCCGCGCTGACCTATGACTTCGAAGTCTTTGCGGCCGGTCAGCAGAAGTGGCTGGAAGTCAGCTCTGTATCCAATTTTGAGTCTTTCCAGGCTAACCGACTGAAAACCAGGTATCGGGATGAAAATGGCAAACCACAGCTGGTCCATACCCTCAATGGCAGTGCGCTGGCTTTGGCGCGAATTGTAGCGGCACTGATGGAAAACAATCAGACTGAAAAAGGAATCCGGATTCCGGAAATTCTGATTCCATATACCGGCTTTGATTTTATCACCCTTCCGGAATGATTTTAGGCATAAATGAAACCTCAAAGCCTCTTTTTGCATTTATAGGATACATCATTTTGACTTGAAAATTTAAAAAACAATGGGATTAGGATATTGGGTAATCTTTGGCGCATTTGCTCTGGTAGGTCTTCTGGTGCAAAACCGCCTGAAATCAAAATTTCACAAATACGGTCAGGTAGGCCTCTCCAATGGTATGTCCGGACAACAAGTAGCGCTTGCTATGCTCAACCATTATGGCATCCACGATGTGCAGGTGGTGCGCGGTGAGGGATTTCTTTCTGATCACTACAACCCGCAGACGAAGACCGTGAGTCTCAGTCCGGAAGTGTATGGTGGGCGATCCGTAGCTGCAGCCTCTGTGGCGGCTCATGAATGCGGCCATGCCGTGCAGCATGCGACTTCCTACAGTATGCTTCAGCTTCGCAGCGCGTTGGTACCGGCAGTTAAAATTGCGGCAGTGGCCCAGCAATGGGGATTTATGGCCGCCATTCTATTGATGAGCAGCTTTCCGCAACTGATGCTGATCGTGATCATCGCGATGCTGGTGACGACGTTGTTCAGCCTCATCACCCTGCCGGTAGAGTTCGATGCCAGTCACAGAGCTTTGGCCTGGCTGGATAACACAGGAACCACCCGCGGTGTGGAGTATGACTATGCGAAAGACTCCCTGAAATGGGCGGCTATGACCTATGTGGTAGCGGCACTTTCTTCCGTGGCAATGTTGCTTTATTTTATCCTTTCGTATTTTGGGCGTGATTAAATACCTCATAGAGGTAGTACCATCACCTTTTTGATCAACTTAATTTTCGTCTGATGAGTGAAATGATAGAAGTGCTGATAGCGCAGAGTAAAGAACAAATGGATCATGCCATTGACCACCTGAAAAAGGAGCTGACCAAGATCCGAACTGGCAAAGCATCTACGTCCATGCTGGACGGACTGCTCGTCGATTACTATGGCAACGAGACCCCGTTGCAGCAGGTGGCAAATATTGGCGTAGCGGATGCGCGAACTATCACTATCCAGCCATGGGAAAAAGATATGCTGTCCAAAATCGAGCACAGCATCTTTGCCGCCAATCTGGGTATTACCCCAATGAATGACGGGGAAATCATCCGCATCGCCATTCCACCTTTGACTGAGGAGCGAAGACGCGACCTGGCGAAACAAGCGAAGGCGGTTGGCGAAGAAACCAAAGTGTCACTCCGGCATGTTCGCCATAAAATCCTCGACGCCATCAAAAAAGAAGTGAAGGATGGATATCCGGAAGATATCGCCAAGAAAAAGGAAGCGTATATCGACAAGATCCTGCACGACCATTCTGATGTCATCGATAAGATGATCGTCGCCAAAGAGAAGGATATTATGACTGTATAAAATCCCGTTCTCCGGGAAAAATAATAAAACGACCTGAACATAGATTCAGGTCGTTTTTTGTTTGTAGTCTATACAATCCGCTTACAGTTTCAGGCTAAAACAAGGGTTTGATAGAATAATTCTGACAACTCATCTATACCTGAACCCGGGACTGCCTCTTTTAAGTATTTTGTTTGGTGATCGGAAGATCCAACTGAACAATTTCAATACAATCATTGCACCACGATTCTTAATCCAATTCTAACATGAAGTATTCCATCTACCTGATGACCCTGCTACTGGGGGTGATCGCCTGCCAGCAGGATCACAATGACGAAACAGAGGCCCGTGAAGTCAAACAATATACTATTGAGCAGTTTTATGAAAACACCAAGTTTTCAGGTGGAGCTTTTTCTCCTGATGAAACCAAGCTACTCATCAACAGCAACGAAACCGGCATTTTCAACCTGTTTGAAATCAACATCGCCGATGGAAGCCGAAGCCAGGTGACACACTCTGCTGAAGAATCTTTCTTCGCTGTAGATTATGTTCCGGGTACGACCGCCATGCTCTATGAAGCGGACAAAGGAGGCAATGAAATCGATCATGTCTATCTTCTGTCGGATGATGGGACATCAACGGACTTAACGCCCGGAGAAAATGCTAAATCAGGGTTCTTTAAATGGAGTGAGGATGATCAATCCATGTTCTATTTTTCAAACTTGCGGGATCCAAAATATTTTGACGTGTACAAAATGGATATTGGCACATGGGAACCTTCACTGTTTTACGAAAACACAGAGGGTTTAAATGTGGGTGGTATCTCAGCAGATGAGGACTGGATTTCTCTATCGAAGACCATTACGACCAGCGAAAACCTTTTATTTCTCGTCAACCAATCTTCCGGAACTCGAACAGAAATATCAGTTCCTGATGCACCTGGAAGTTATGATTTCGCCGGTTTCAGCAAGGACAGCAAGACTGCTTTTTATATCACCAATGCAGGCAAAGAGTTTGCGTATCTGGTGCAGTATGACCTGGAGAGTGGCGAACGCTCAACGTTGTTTGAAACGAACTGGGATGTGATGTACAGTTACCTGAGTGAAAATGAAACCTATCGCGTCATCGGGATAAATGAAGATGGCAAAAACACTATCATCATGCGGGAAGTTGCGACCGGAAAGGATATAGACTTTCCCACAATTCCGGATGGCGATGTCACGGGTCTCAGAATTTCGGACAGCGAAAAACTGGTTAGGCTGAGTGTGGGTACTTCCAAATCGCCCAACAATATTTATATCTACAATCTCGAAACAAAGGAATTAAAGAAACTCACCGAAAGTCTGAATCCTGAAATCAATCCGGATGATCTTGTGGCGGCAGAAGTGATTCGGTACAAATCTTTTGACGGACTGGAGATTCCGGCTATCTATTACAAACCCCATCAGGCTTCCCCTGAAAACAAAGTGCCTGCCCTGGTTTGGGTGCATGGTGGTCCGGGTGGACAGTCTCGTACCGGGTATTTTGCCTTAATTCAATATCTCACAAATCACGGATATGCTATTCTGGCCGTGAACAACAGAGGAAGCAGTGGGTATGGAAAAACATTTTACAAAATGGATGACCGCAACCATGGCGACAAAGATCTAAAAGACTGCATCGCGGGAAAAGACTGGCTGGCTCAACAGGACTACATCGATGGCGAACGAATTGGTATTATCGGTGGAAGCTATGGAGGGTATATGACCATGGCTGCGATGGCCTTTACGCCGGATGAATTTAAAGTAGGCGTGAATATCTTCGGGGTCACGAACTGGTTGCGCACATTAAAATCCATACCTCCGTTTTGGGAATCTTTCCGAAATGCACTGTATACGGAAATGGGAGATCCCAATACCGATGATTCGGTTCGACTGTATAATATCTCACCTGTTTTTCATGGTGATAAAGTGAAAAATCCTGTGATGGTTTTGCAAGGTGCTAATGATCCGCGTGTATTACAGATTGAATCTGATGAAATGGTGGAAGCCGTGCGGAACAACAACGTGCCGGTGGAATATGTCGTGTTTCCCGATGAGGGCCATGGTTTTGTCAAAAAGGAAAATGAGATCAAAGGGTACGGCGATATTCTGAAGTTTCTGGATAAACATTTAAAAGAAACCATCAAAGGCTAGTCCTGGCATACGCCGGTGATCATGGATCATCGTAAGACGTTAATCAGCTTTCTAACTAAAGACTGACCGCCGGAGCGTATCCCGATGTCCAGTATTTTATCCAGCTGCATGGCGACATCCAGTATCTGCGTGGTCATTTTATTGATCTCCTCAACTTCCATGGGACTTGCCTGCTCGGCATCGGTCACTTCAAATCCTTTTAAAGACTGAATGACCGGATCCAGTTCGCGGCGTTTCCTTTCTCTGGCAATCTGGAGGGCGATTTTCCAGGCATCTTTTTCTGCGACATAATATTCTTTTCGATCGCCCGGCACAAACTCCTTGTGGACGACGCCCCACTCCATCAGGGAACGCAGGTTCATACTCACATTGCCCCGTGACACACCCAGTTCTTCCATTAACTGATCCGTAGTCATGGGTTCCGGTGAGACCATCAGCAATGCATGAATCTGACTCATCGTTCGGCTGATTCCCCACGCGGAACTTAACTGCCCCCAGGTCTGGATCATCTGATCTTTAGCTTCTGAATACTTCATTGGATAAATATAAGGGTTATGGGGGCATGGAGCGAAGGGCATGGGGCATGGGGCTGAGGTGATATTTCTGGTCGCGCTTCAGCGCGTGACCATCCTGGTAGAAATCATTACCTTATGCAGTGGGAAAATATTACCCCGTGCTTTAGCTCGAGGGTCATGGAAAAACCTCTTTCTCTTCCCGATCCATCGGGAGCCTCTTTCTCTTTTTCTCTTCCCGATCCATCAGGAGCCTTTTCCTCCTTTCCACCCAAAACAGGTATATGGCGAAGGGCGGAGAGCGAAGGGCATAGGGCATGGAGATTTTTGGTCGCGCTTCAGCGCGTGACCAGCCTGGTCGAAATCATTTCCTTATGCAATGGGAAAATATTACCCCGTGCTTTAGCTCGGGGATCATTGAAAAACCTCTTTCTCTCTTCTGCCTTTTCCTCTTTTCCGCCCAAAAAGGTATATGGCATAGAGCGAAGGGCGGAGAGCGAAGGGCATGGAGCATAGATCCCCTTAACCTTTTAACCTTTGCCGATGCACGGAGTTTGCTCCTGCATCATCTGTGCCTATGGAAGAAATTCATCGGGAGTCAACAAGTCGTTGGAGCAATCTCCAACAACGGCTAGTCCAAAGAAGCCTTGGGGCAATCTCTGAAGGGCGGAGGGCAAAGGGCGGAGGATCTCCTACGCTGAAGCTACGGCGATTGAAAAGTGAGTGGTGAGTAGTGAGAGGTGAATGATGATGTTTGAAACGGCGCAGCCCCTGATCCCTGTTTTTCTTCGCTTCGCTACAAAAATCCCGGGGGGCTTACCCGCTTTTTAAGGCATGGGGCACGGAGCAAAGGGCATGGTGCATGGGGCTGAGGTGATATTTCTGGTCGCGCTTCAGCGCGTGACCAGCCTGGTAGAAATCATTTCCTTATGCAATGGGAAAATATTACCCCGTGCTTTAGCTCGGGGATCATTGAAAAACCTCTTTCTCTCTTCTGCCTTTTCCTCTTTTCCGCCCAAAAAGGTATATGGCATAGAGCGAAGGGCGGAGAGCGAAGGGCATAGGGCATAAATCCCCTTAACCTTCTAACCTTTGCCGATGCACGGAGTTTGCTCCTTCATCATCTGTGCCTATGGAAGAAATTCATCGGGAGTCAACAAGTCGTTGGAGCAAACTCCAACAACGGCTAGTCCAAAGAAACCTTGGGGCAATCTCTGAAGGGCTGAGGGCGGAGGGCGGAGGGCAAAGGGCATAGGGCATATATCTCCTTAACCTTCTAACCTTATAACCCTATAACCCATTTACCCTTCCAAACGCTTCAACAGTTTCTCGATCCGCTTTTGCTTGCTGGGGATAGACAGCACATCCTGTCGGGATGCCAGAATTTGCTTCAATCGAGGAATATATGGCGAAGAAATCACCTCGGCTGTTTTCTCTGCATACATGGGCATCTGGTTGACCGGCGATTTTTCTACTTGTTCGAGAAGCAACTCCATGCAATCCGCGTGATGCTTCTTTGTTCTTGCCAGAGCGGAAAGAATATATATCCCGTGATCTCTCGAAACAACAGAACCGCTATCCATTGTATCCACGACAGTGACGATATGCGGTGCCAGTAATTCCGGTTGGTAATTTGCTATGGCGGATAACGCGGTCATGGCACTCCACTGCACACGGTTATTTTTGTGCAGGAGCAATTCAGCAAAAAGGTCGGTATAGGGAGAGATCATATCAGGTCTGCGCTCTCCAATCTCATACAGCGTTTTGAGGATATCATACTTAAGGGCCATCGGATGCTGATCAAACAAGGCTATCAATTCTTTCACCGCATCCGCATCCTGACTGTCTGCTATACGTTCTGCCAGGGCAATATTTGGTGTTTCATCGCGTCGTCCAATCGAGTGTGCCAGTTGATCAAGGATACTTCTCTTCATAAATGCGTTCGGGTTGAAGCTCGTTGCAAAATAATTGCTTTAATTCCAATTACCTTTATCAAAAATAACTCGACATGCTTTTTCCCATTGGAGATGAAGATGTAACAGGACGTCATAAGCCGTTGATAACCTATATCCTGATCGGCATGAATGTGCTGGTGTTTATGTTTCAGGTCAGTGTTTCGTCAGGCGATCAGCTTGCTCTGGTGATGCATTATGGCGTCATACCAAAAGAGATCATGCAGGGAGATAATTATATCACGCTGCTGACCAGCACTTTTCTGCATGCGGGATGGATGCACCTGATCGGAAATATGCTATTCCTGTGGGTGTTTGCAGACAATATAGAATCCATTATCGGCAGAATACCCTTTCTGTTCTTTTACCTTGGTGGCGGGCTCGCTGCGTCCCTGGCCCATATATTGTTTAATGCAGGCAGTAGCATTCCGGCAGTGGGCGCCAGTGGTGCTATTTCTGCTGTACTCGGTGCCTACCTCGTGATGTTTCCTGCAAGTCGTATTAAAGTATTTTTCGTCATCTTTCTGCGCTCCTATTATATGCCCGCTTTGTACTTTCTCGGTATATGGGGGCTGCAGCAACTGATCAATGGCTTTATTTCCATTGTACCGACATCGGCATATTCCAGCGGCGTCGCCTGGTGGGCACATATCGGCGGATTTGTTTTTGGACTGGCCGCAGGGTTTTATATCCGCAGGGTGTACGAACCGAGCTCGCCATTTATTGAACGATCAAAATAATGAAAGGGCAGTTGAAATGGGTATAAAAAATGAAACAGTGACACGGGTGGCCATGCCCGATTTCTCACAAAAAATAAATCATGAGACGAAGATCCTCATGCTTGGTTCGTGTTTTACTGAACATATTTCTGACAAACTGGAGCGATGCAAATACAACGTCCTAAGCAATCCATTCGGCATACTCTATAATCCTGTATCGATTGCCAAAGCTGTACAAAGAATCGTTGACCTCTCGTTTTACACCGAGGATGAATTAATATTTCATCAAGGGTTGTATCATAGCATGGACCACCATGGTCAGTTCGCTTCGAAAAACAAGCAGACCGTACTGGACAAGATCAACTCACAAATCCAATCGGCACACGATCAACTCAAGCAAAGCGCCTTCGCTTTTATCAGTCCGGGCACCTCAAAAGTCTATCGCTACAAAAAGACAGAACAGATTGTGGGCAACTGTCATAAAATTCCGGGTACTGAATTTTTCCATGAGCAACTCTTATCAGAAGCTTGTGAAGAGGCGATTGCAGACATTTTTGAAAAAATACGATCCATCGCTCCGAATTGCCGGATCATTTGGACGGTGAGTCCGGTGCGTCACTTGCGAGATGGCCTTATCGAAAATCAAGTCAGCAAAGCCACACTCTTACTGAGCATCCACAATCATCTCAAAAACCATCCTGACCATGGATACTTTCCCGCATATGAAATCATGGTGGATGAACTCCGGGATTATCGCTTCTACAACAGGGACATGATGCATCCGTCTCCTTTGGCTGTGGACATCATCTGGGACCGGTTTGAACACGCTTTTATGGATGAAAAAACGAGAAGTAAAAATACAGCCTTGGAAAAAATTCAAAAGGCGATGGAACACAGGTTCCTGCATGACGACAGAGAAGCTATGCAAACATTTGCTCAGGGTCAATTGAATGCTATTGATCAACTTGAAAGGGAAATGAGTGGGTTGGATTGGACAAAGGAGAAAGCGTATTTCAATGGAATTAGCAGCGGTTAACGGTTAACGGACAATACGAATTACAATTCGAGGAAATTGTTGTGGTCGGATTGAATTCAAACTTCAAATCTATTGGTAACCATTGTTTATTCTTTGATTTAATGAATTGTCAAATGACCTTTTAAATGGAAGGTTATTTCGGTAAGGGCTGTATTTTTGAGATTAACACGTTTATCGATAAAAAAGAAATGCCATGAAGACACATGATTCGAATGAAACCGGAGTGTATGTAGCCCGCGAGCAACGTTATGAGGATATGGTGTACCGAAGGTGTGGGCGCAGTGGAATATTGTTGCCGGCAATCTCAATGGGATTGTGGCACAACTTCGGACATGTGGACAATCAGGAAACGGGCCGCCAGATTTTGAAGACGTGTTTTGATCATGGTATAACGCATTTCGATCTCGCTAATAATTACGGCCCGCCTTTTGGCTCGGCGGAAGAAAACTTTGGTCGCATTTTAAAGCGCGATTTCAAGTCTTACCGGGACGAAATGATCATCTCTACGAAAGCTGGTTGGGACATGTGGCCGGGGCCGTATGGAAATTTTGGTTCGCGCAAATACCTGCTGGCCAGTCTTGATCAAAGTCTGAAGCGTATGGGATTGGATTATGTAGATATTTTTTATTCGCATCGACCGGATCCTTACACCCCTTTGGAAGAAACTATGGGCGCACTGCATACGGCTGTTCAGCAGGGCAAAGCACTCTATGTCGGCATTTCACAATACAAGTCTGTCGATACCGCAAAAGCTGCTTCTGTGTTGCGCAAGATGGGTACGCCTTTGCTGATTCACCAGCCCAGGTACAATATGCTGGATCGGTGGATCGAAGAAGATGGCTTGCTCGATGTGCTGGAAAATGAGGGCGTGGGTTCGATTGCATTCTCCCCATTGGCACAGGGCATTCTCACGGATCGGTATCTGGATGGATTCCCGGATGATAGTCGGGCCGTGCGCGATGGACGCTATCTCAAGACGGAACAAATCACACTGGCCAACCTCGAGAAAGTGAAAGCGTTGAATGAGATGGCTAAAAAACGAGGTCAGAGTCTCGCCCAAATGACCATCGCATGGATTCTGCTTGATCAACGAATTTCTTCTGTGCTGATTGGTGCAAGCAGGATTAGCCAGGTGCACGACAATATTGCGGCACTCAAGAATCTGGAATTCTCAGATGAGGAACAAAAGGCGATTCGGAAGATACTTCATTAGGATTCCTTTATCCCTTATCATCCTGCTTCGCAAAAACTTTCTTGAGCAGGTCTGTGGTGCGGCTGGAAATATCCGTGCGTATCTGTCGCTCCTTTTTTTCCACCATGCCATACATACCCTCCAGGGCCATCGCTGTGACATAGCCACTTAGGTTCGGGTTCGCTTTTTCAACAAATGGTAACTTATTGTAAGCAGTGACAGCATCCCTCCAATACTCAAGCACATTGAATTTATTTAAAGAATTATTGATGATCGGAAGAAACTCATTGTACAAAGGAGTGGACGTCTTATCGTGTAAGTAATTGGTGGCGCTATTGTCCGGTCCCATGAGAATATTTAAGGCATCAGAAAATGTCATCTCCTTAATTGCATTGACAAAAATCGGTTTTGCGGATGAGGCGGCGTCTTCTGCTGCGCGATTTATTCTTTCGAGCAGGATATTCTCTGCATCACTAAACCCTGGAATCACCTTGAGTTTATCTGTTACCTGTTGAACATTATCAGGCAACAGGATTTTGTATTCGCTTTTAAAATACCCATCGCGCTTAGATAAAAAGTCTGCTCCCTCGCTGACTCCGATTTCGAGTGCCTGTTTCAATCCCGAGGCGATCTCTGCATTTGTAGGTTCGTTCAGGCTGCCGGCCACTTGCTGCAGTGTATCACAGGAAGAAAATGTAAATGCTGTCAATATGACAAGGGAGAAGAGTCTTTGTTTCATATGTATGTTAATGCTCGGGGGTAGGTGGATATTGTGTATGTGGATAAGTGCTGAGTGTTGAGTGTTGAGGTTTGTTGTCCAGGACAACAAAGTTGAGGGTTTAGGTGCGGAGTTGGAAAGCATGTCTTTGGCTTCCTGCCCCCTTTGCCTCTTATGCGAAGCACTGCGCCTTTCGGACAAGCAGGAGGATAAGACTTTAAAGGGGCAACAAATTCTCAGATCCATGGCAGTATGTGTTTGGGCAGAAAAGAGATCCTTATCCCGCTGCACAGCGGGATAAGGATTAAATTTTTTAAATCATTCTGATAGATGGTCATGCGCTAAAGCGCGACCAGAATATCTTAATCTCTCTAAATTCCCTTTCAACGCATTGAAAGGCTACCATTCATGGAATCTATACTCCTTCTGGCACTGATCACCATTCACAGATTGCCCCATGCCCTTCGCCCCATGCCCCATGCTTTTTAATCGCTAAAGCGCGACCGGAATATTTTAATCTCTCTAAATTCCCTTTCAACGCATTGAAAGGCTACCATTCATGGAATCTATACTCCTTCTGGCACTGATCACTACTCACTTAACACTGTATGTAACCGTCGCGCTCCCGACGGGTCCGCCAAGTTCGGGGGCGATCTTGTGGACCGCGACTTCGATGTCTTTGGCGGAGGGGAAGGTGTTTTTAATTGAATGGGCTATTTCGTAGGCGACGGTTTCAATGAGTTTGACAGGTTCGGCCATGATTTTGGCGCAGATCTGGTAGATGATCTCGTAGTTGATCGTCTCGTCGAGGTCATCGTCTTTGGCGGCGCGCTCAATGTCGGTTTCGAGGCTTACATCCACCAGATAGTTTCCGCCACGCTTTTGCTCGTGCGTATAATACCCGTGATGGGCATAAAAAGACATTTTCTCCAGTTTGATTTTGGCCATTTCGTTGGTATTTAGGTTTCAAAGGAAAGAAATTTCTACCACCCTGTTATCATGGCCAAAATGCAGGAAAAGCCGGCAATCTGGCCATTTGGGGGCTATATCTCCGCTTTCCTGTTTGCTGCTTATCTTTGCGCCTCATTGAAAACAGGATGTATGACTGGTCAGAAGAGTGTGAAAACCGATCAATATCAGGGACACGACTATTACCTTATGGATGAACTCCTTAGCCAGGATCACCTGATGGCACGCGATGCGGTCAGGGACTGGGTGAAACAGGAGGTCAGCCCAATTATCGAAGATTATTCTAATCGGGCCGCTTGTCCTACGCACCTTTTTAAAGGCCTCGCGGAAATTGGCGCCTACGGGCCCAGTCTGCCGGTCGAGTATGGCGGTGGCGGGATGGATGAAATCGCCTATGGCGTCATCATGCAAGAGCTGGAGCGTGGCGATTCAGGAATTCGTTCGATGGCTTCTGTGCAGGGCTCGCTGGTCATGTATCCGATTTTCCGCTATGCCTCTGAAGAGCTGAAGAAAAAATACCTGCCCAAGCTGGGATCCGGGGAAATGATAGGATGTTTTGGTCTGACCGAACCGGATCATGGTTCCAATCCCGGGGGCATGGTGACCAAAATCGTCGATGACGGTGATGCGTATATCCTCAATGGAGCCAAGATGTGGATCACCAACAGCCCGGTAGCGGATCTGGCGGTGGTATGGGCCAAGGATGAAGAAGGTAAGATCCGCGGTATGATCGTGGAAAGCGGATGGAAGGGCTTTTCTGCTCCGGAAATCCATGGCAAGTGGTCTTTGCGGGCATCGATCACCGGCGAACTCGTCTTTGAAGATGTGCGTGTACCGAAATCACATGTCTTTCCGGATGTTAAAGGACTGAAAGGCCCCTTATCCTGTTTGTCCAAAGCTCGCTATGGCATTGCCTGGGGAGCGGTGGGTGCTGCGCTGGATTGTTATGACAGCGCCCTGCGATATTCGAAAGAGCGGGAGCAATTTGGCCGTCCGTTGGCAGGGTTTCAGTTGACCCAGAAAAAACTGGCCGAGATGATCACCGAAATCACCAAAGCACAGCTCCTCGTCTGGCGCCTGGGTTCCCTGGCCAATGAAGGCAGAGCTACGCCGGCACAGATCTCGATGGCAAAACGCAATAATGTGTTTATGGCCCTTGAGATCGCTCGCGAAGCGCGGCAGATCCATGGCGGAATGGGCATTACTAATGAGTACCCGATCATGCGACATATGATGAACCTCGAAACGGTATTGACGTATGAGGGTACGCATGATATCCACCTGTTGATCACCGGTCAGGATGTGACGGGGCTGAATGCTTTTTCATAATAAAATCCTAAGCAGGGTTCGTATCGGTAGACGGATACACGACTGTAGTCTAAAAATCCGTTGTATCTTTTGCATTGACTGATCAATTCCATTACTTTTTCGGTCAATTAATCTAATGCTGAAGCACTGAAAAGGACTAACACAATGCATATGAAGTGGTTCTTAATCTGCCTTTTTGTGGTGGGTGGGGCATCCTTTGTACATCTCACCGCGCAGGAAAGAATTAAATTACAGAACCCCTCTTTCGAAGATATCCCCAGAAAAGGGGGAGGCCTGACGTCTGTGCCTATCTCCGGATGGCATGATTGCGGGTTGAGCAAATTTCCGGGTGAATCTCCTCCTGATATACATCCTGTTAAAAACAATGCCTGGGAAGTAGCCCTCGATGCCTATGATGGAAATACCTACCTGGGTATGGTCACGCGCGCCAATGATACGTATGAGTCCTTGTCACAAGCCCTAACCACTCCGATAGAAGGCGGCACATGCTATTCCTTTTCAGCTTTTCTGGTTCGGTCAGATCAATATCGAAGTGCTACAAGCAAAACTATGCGGATGGGAATCGACTCGCTGGAAAATTTCACCCGGCCGGCGGTGTTTTTAATCTGGGGTGGGAATTATTTCTGTGACAAAGCCGAATTACTAGGTGAGTCTCCGCCGGTTTCAAATGACAACTGGATGAAGTATCATTTTACTTTCCAACCACAGCACACGCATAGCTATATCACGATTGAGGCGTTTTACAAAACACCCATTCTCGAAGCGTACAATGGACATGTGCTGGTGGATGGTATGTCCGCCATCGAACCCATTGACTGTCCGCTTTTCCCACAGGATTTAATTGCAACAGTCACCGCGCCTCCGGTCAAAAGCACAATGGGTGGTTCGTCCGGCGGTAATGAAGTTACCATCAGCAGGAAATCCACCAGCGGAGGGGATAGCGGCACTGTCAAAAAAGGCACCTATTCTTCCGGAAAGAAATCCTTCACCCCAAAATTGTTAACCGCTTTTGACCCGGCCCAACTTTATGTTGGCCAAAAGATCCGTCTGGACCATCTCTATTTTGATCCGGATTCGACCAACTTAAATCCGGACTCTTATGAGGTACTGGATGAGCTCGCCGAATTTCTATTAGCGTATCCTAAAACCGTCATTGAGATAGGCGGTCATTCTAATACTATTCCGCCCGAAGATTACTGCAACTGGATTTCCACCGAGCGCGCAAAAGCTGTCCAGGAATATTTAATCTCGCGAGGTGTACCTACTTCCAGCCTGAAGTATAAAGGCTATGGAAAATCTGAACCGTTAATCACCTATGACAAATACAACCGCGAAGCTCGACTGAAAAATCAGCGGGTGGAGATTATGATTCTGGCAGCACCTTGAGGATGGGGTGATGGAGTGATGGAGTGATGGAGTGATGGAGTGATGGGGTGATTGGGTGATGGTCTCCTTCGCTGAAGCTGCGGCGACTAAAAAGCATGGGGCATAGGGCGAAGGGCATGGGGCAATCTGTGACAGAGCTCACGGAAATAATTCCATATCTGTCTCATGGAAAGCATCCCCTTTTCGAGGGGGATCGCTCGAAGAGCGAGGGGGTTCTCTGTGACACAGAAACGTCAGTATCTAGTGAACACATCACATACGCTGAAGCTGCGGCGACTAAGAGGCGGAAGGGCAGAAAGCAACATGATCTTTCAAATGGTGGAAGAATAGAGATTTCTTGAATGCGGTGTATTTAAAAGTATCGAAAAGTAAAAAGCCCTGAAGGGGTGTTTTGGTAGCGGAGGGGTTTAGCCCCAAGCTATAGGTGAGTAGAAAGTATCTCCTTCACTGAAGCTGCGGCGACTAAAAAGCATGGGGCATAGGGCGAAGGGCATGGGGCAATCTGTGACAGAGCTCACGGAAATAATTCCATATCTGTCTCATGGA
>JAUHXV010000138.1 GCA_030426765.1 Bacteroidia bacterium
TAAAGGTGACGCGGAAGGCTTTTGTCCAGGCATCCGATTGAATGTGCAGCGGATTGGACTCATTCTGAAGGATCACGGATCCATTGATGTATCCGGCCGCGTTGTTAAAGGCAAATAAAGCTGAACCGCTTGATTGTGTGCCTACAATGGCTTCAGGTGGTTCGCCTAAGAAACCATAGCCCGGATGGAATTGATCAATGCCTTTGTACTGCAACAAAGAAGCATCGTAGAAAAACCGGAGGTTCATCGCGAAAAAATCCTCGGGAGCCAATTTAGATTTCAATTGCACATCCACGGCATAGGTGCGGGTATCCCGATCGTAGCTGGGATTGGCAAACTGAATATCAATCTGTGGCGTGGTTTGTCCAAAAAGCAACAGGGAGGGCATGAATAATATAGCCAACAGCCATTGCCTCAATTTAAATTGATTATATGGTGATTTCATTGGTATAATGCTTTATATCGTTTTCGACTTTATGAAAAAAAAATTCAGTCAGCAAGGAGCCTAGAATATGACGCCTTGCTGACTGAAATACTCGGTTAATCTCTAGGTACGCTGGTAAACTTATCGTTGTTACGCTCCCAGGTAATACGATCGTTAAAGTTGGTATCACCGTTAAGGTTGTAATCACCGACACGGTATTCACCTATATCGCCGTTGTCCATTTCCCATCTTACACGATCGCTGATATTAATATCCGTATCGGCATTACCTGTAGCACTTTGCTCACCGTTTCCGGCAATCATCGCATAGATACCCGGCAGAATTTCTAACTGCGCAGAGAACCCAAACATGAATGGATCATCAAGATAGCTTTGCTGATTTCTGAAGTCGTACGTGATCGTGCTATTGTTCAAATCCACCGGCAGTATCTCATGTGACATGACGAGAAGGTGATTGCGGTGCTCAACGACCAGATAGTAAGACGCAAAGAGATCAAGATCACAACAATCAAACTCTTCCACAAATTCAATATGGCCATCTTTGTGTACAAGTGCAGCCGCCTCACAAACAGGTCCTCCTGTACCGGCAGAATCAGTTCTTAGGCTCACAAGTACCCAGTCAACTGCAGTCTCAGGGTATCCTGCATCTCCCATCAACGGATCACCACCGGAATCAAACATATCTCCTTCAGTACCAGGGTAGAACCATGGAGCACCGGAGTATGGCTGTCCTGCCGGAGAATACTTATCACCAAAAAATGGATCCTCAAGCGTCTGGCCAGGAAGAACATGCAGATCATTTAAGGTCGACCGCATAGGTACCGTGTAGGAATCCGGCAATCCAGTTGGATCAGTAGCGGCACCTTCGAGATACACCCACCCTACGACTTCCACGCATGGATCAATACAGTTGAGCGTGACCATAGCCGTACATACAGAACTATTACCACATTGATCTGTCACCGTTAGGGTAACCTCATTAGGCCCTTCGTCGCTACATTCAAACAAATCAGGTGAGAGTGCCAGTGAAAGTGGCCCACCGCAACCATTATAGGAATTGTTATTGATCATTTCAGCGGTGAGATGAATCACACCCGTTTCAGGGTCGAGCACCTCTGTAATGGTAATATCCTGAGCCGCACAAATTGGAGGCGTATTATCCTCAATCGATATCACTTGTTGACATGTACTTGTGTTACCACATTCATCTGACGCAGTCCAGGTACGCGTTATTATATAATCAGACCCACATCCCCCTTCAATCGTAACATCAGAGTATTCAATAACCGGGTCAGTATCACAATTATCTGTTGCGGAGGGTTGCCCATTGCTGTCTGGAGAAGGACTCAGATCACAACCAATGGTCACATCGGGTGGACAGAAGGTAAATACAGGTGCTGTGCTGTCCACAATTGTAATAGTCTGTGTGCAATTCGTCCCATTGCCACAAGCATCGGTCGTTGTCCATGTACGCGCTATTGTGTATTCCTGAGGACACTCCTGAGATTGTGTGATGGCATCACTGTATGTGATTTCTGGTGCCGGATCACAATTGTCTGTAGCAGATGCCATGCCGGTATTGGCCGGATCTGTGCTTTCGTCACACTCAATGGTAACGGATGCAGGGCATGTGATCATGGGTGCCATACTATCATCAACCGTAATCACCTGAGTACAGGTCGTTGCATTTCCACATTCATCAGTGGCTGTCCAAAGTCGTACTATAATGTATTCCTGTGGACATTGTCCGGGACCTGTCACATCATTATAAGTCATCTCGACTTCCGCAGTACAATTATCTGTAGCACTGATCATTCCTGTATTACCAGGCAGTGTACTTTCGTCACACTCGATTGTGATACTTGGAGGACAGAATGTAATCGTTGGCGATGTACTGTCATCTACGGTAATTACTTGTTCGCAAGTGGATGAGTTACCACATGCATCCGTTGCTGTCCAGGTTCTGGTAATCACCATTTCCTGAGGGCATTCGCCTGGTGTAACGACATCGCTGAAGATTACCATCGGTTCCGGATCACAGTTGTCTGTTGCGGAAGCCATACCGGTGTTATCCGGAGAAGTGCTGGCAGTACATTCAATCGTTACATCATCCGGGCAGTCAATTGCCGGGGCAGTTGTATCCTCCACTGTGATCACCTGAACACATGTTGTGCTATTTCCACAAGCATCAGTTGCTGACCAGGTACGGGTGATCAAATATCCCTGAGGACATCCATCATCGCCTGCGGAAACGATATCACTATGGGTAACAATTGGGTCTGAATCACAATTATCCGTGGCTGAAGCCACACCCGTATTACCCGGCATTGTGCTTTCATCGCACTCAATAGTAATATCTACCGGACAGAAGGTAATCGTCGGTGGTGTACTGTCATCTACTGTGATGATCTGTTCGCAGGTCGCAGAATTACCACAATCGTCAGTCGCTGTCCACGTACGCGTGATCGTGTACGCCTGTGGACAGTTGCCGTCGGTAATCATATCACTGGACTGGATATCTACTTCATCCGTACAGTTATCCGTAGCTGAGGCCATACCAAGACTCGCTGGTGACGTGTCGTCGTCACATTCTACCGTCACACTTGGCGGACAGAAGGTGATCGTCGGTGGGGTGCTGTCATCGACTGTAATGACCTGTACGCACGTCGCAGAGTTACCGCAATCGTCAGTCGCTGTCCAGGTACG
>JAUHXV010000068.1 GCA_030426765.1 Bacteroidia bacterium
CCCCAGATCAACTACGGGCCCTTCGTTGTTTTCGATGACCTCCAGCGTATCGGAAATCGCCCCACACGCGTTGCTGACCGTCAGGATGATCGTCTCCTGCTGAGTAGTACTATAGGTGGCAAGGGTAGATCCGTCGTGCCAGAGGTAGTCTACACCGCTAATCCCCGGATCGATGGTGACCGTTTCTCCCGGGCAGAGCGATTGATCCGGACCGAGATTAAGCAGGGGAATGTCAGGCAGGAAAGTCACTTCCATTGTATCATGCGAAGTCCCACAGCTGTTACTGATCGACGCGAAGAACAATCCTTCTCCACTTGTTGTAAACGTATCGTTGTCCGAACCGTCTGACCAGAGAATATCCACATCAGGTGTATTGATCGTCAGTACTACAGACTCACTGGGACACACAGCCGTATCGACGCCGAGATCAAGTGGCGGAACAGGAGGTAGAAGAGAAGCATTGAGTGTATCAAAGGCCGTTCCGCATCCGTTGGTCACCTCAACCGTATATTGACCGGGTGTTGAAATAGCAAACGTGGACATTGTGGAACCATCGCTCCACAACCACGCATCTACATTTGCGTTGTCGGGGCTAAGCGAAATAATTTCTCCGACACAAAAACTTGTATCATTTCCGAGTTCTACAAATGGGGCGAGTCCGCCATCCATGACGATCACGGTATCGCGATCTGTTCCGCATGCATTGGTCACCGTGAGGCTGTAAGTGCCTGCAGAAGCAACGATGAGTTGCGCGTCTGTCGAACCATCGCTCCACAAGTATGTGACACCGCCGATTCCTGCTTCAATGGTTGTAGTGGCACCCTGACACAGGGTGAGCTGATCAGGCAGATCTACCATGGGTGGAGAATCGTTGATCGTTACCGTAATTGTGTCCGCGATGGCTTCACACGCATTGATGATCTGCACGGTGTACTGTCCGGAGGTGGTCACCAGAAATGAATCGGCGGTAGAAAAATCCTGCCATAGATATTCAGCCCCCGGGTTGCCTGCATAGAGTATAAGTTCTTCGCCCGGGCAAAGCGTCAGGTCCGGTCCAAAAGCAGGATCTGCGAGCATAGGATGATACCCAACAAAAATGCTGTCCGTGGCATCTCCACATGCATTATCTATCGACAGGTTATACCATCCGGGTCCGGTGACCAAAAAAGTGTCAGCGGAGCTATTGTCCTGCCACCAGTATGATCCTTCCACGGGATCTGTGGTGAGCGTGATCGTTTCACCGGCGCACAGAACAGTGTCTTCCCCTAACGAAACAATAGGAGGGTCGAGTGCGGTAACATCTACCTCATCACTTGCGGATCCACAGGTGTTGGTCACAAAAACAGAATATAGTCCGGGCGTAGTAATGGTATACTCTGCTTCCGTACTTCCATCCTGCCACAGGATATCGCCGGCAGTTGGATCCAGATTGAATACGATGCTTTCGCCCACACACAAGGTTTGTTCCTGTGGCCCTAAATCTACTTCAGGCATTTCCTCTTCGGTCACTTCAATTTCATCACTGAATTCACCGCACATATTACTGATGATGAGTGTATACACGCCGCCTGTCGTGATCAGATAGGTCGGGGTCGTATTGCCATCCTGCCAGAGAAAATCACCGAGTGATGGATCAAACGAGTAAAATATTTCGGTATCAAAACAGAGCACTGTATCCGGCCCCAGGCTGAAATCAACCGGTGGATCCAGTACATCGACGGTGATTTCATCAGAAGAAGAAACACAACCATTATCCAGCGTTACGGAATAGGTACCTGCCGTTGTGATCTGGTAGAACGGATTGTTTGATCCATCCTGCCAGGTGTAGGTGCTTTGGTCCGGGTCTAAAGAAATATTGTACACCTCACCGTTGCATATCGTGACCTGATCAGGACCGATCTCAACCGGCGGCTGATCGTCGAGAATGGTTACTTCAATGGAATCGACGCCTGAGTTGCATCCGCTGGTCACGGTGAGACTATAGGTGCCGGATTCTGTCACGGTGAGAGTAGGAAGATGACTTCCGTCTTCCCATGTATAGATGACATCGGGGATTCCGGGATCGATGGTATATTCAGCACAAGCTACTACGGGTCCGCCCAGATCCACAAAAATTTCTTCCGGGCCATTGCCTTCCATGACAACGACATGTTCGATGTAGTAGTAGGTATCGGTCCCGAGGCAGTTGGATTCAATTGGACTTTCCGCATTGTTTCTGAAATTGCCCACGATGATATGATCTTCTCCGCCTGCCGCCTGGAAGCAACCGGAGATCAGCATCCAGTTGGTCGTGTCTTTCAGGTACCCTTGATCAGCTTCGATTTGAGGCGTCAGTGGGAGAACATCGTCATGATTATAATACACATACCCAATGGATAGGTGGGCTCCGAGGTGTTCGATACCGCAGGTGTTTTCACCCAGACTGCAGAAAAAACTCACGTGATACCATAGTCCGGCAGTCAGCGGCTCATCCAATGGAGCCATGAGATATTCCCGTCGCTCGGAGGCCTGTTGTTTACAATAAAGTCCGGCATATCCGTCTCCGGTGATGGGATCCTGGTGTCCCCAGAAATTTTCCGGTACATCCGAGATGGGATCTGTCGAACACACATTGTGGATATCAGGTGTGCCTTCGGAAGGAGAGTCCCAGGGCGTAGCAATTGTTGGCCCCATATCGCCATATCCGTCCGGACACATGGTGATGGTTTCAA
Organism: Bacteroidia bacterium; assembly: GCA_030426765.1. Lineage (GTDB taxonomy): Bacteria > Bacteroidota > Bacteroidia > Chitinophagales > Saprospiraceae > Opimibacter. The sequence goes on from JAUHXV010000068.1 coordinate 2,712, forward strand.
AACTATAGTTTGGCACGAGGTTCTGCCCATTTATTCCGGAAAGCAAACCGAAAAAAATAAAAAACAGAATAGGCAGGTGTCGAAGTAAAATCTTCACAATGTAATTGCAGCACTTTTTATACGCTGCAAGTACAAAGGAAGGTAGTGATTTTTAGGAAAAAACCATATGAATTGAGTGGGTCAGGTGTTGATGCAACTTGAAATCAATTTATCGGATCACCGTGACATCGCCGGCAAAGAATGACTCCTGTTCAGTGTTATTCTCCAGCGTGATGATTTTGATGGTGTACACATATACCCCGGGCTGTACTATTTTTTCCTTAAAAAATCCATTCCAGCTAAACGGAATTTCGTCTGAGGAGTACACCAGATTGCCCCAGCGGTCATAAATATTTCCCTGCATGGCAATCACATTCAGATCAGGACCGAAAAACACAACAAATTCATCATTGACGCCATCCTGGTTGGGGGAAAAAACATTTGGAATGAAAATATCTGCCTGTACTTCTTCAACGATGCAATCATCGCCGGGATACACATCTACCTGTGTGCTCGCTACCTGGCATTGCGTTGAAACGACAACCTCATACAGGTCCGGTTCGGTTATAGTAATTGAGGAAGTTATAGCACCAGTACTCCACTGATAATTTGCCGCAAAGGATTGTGTGGCATCTAAGGTGATGAGGTCTCCTTCGCACCAGGGGATACTAGTAGCAAGATGTAAGACTGGAGAGTTGTTATTCACTGAAACGATTAAGCTGTCTGCAACTGCTCCGCATTCGTTGCTGATCTGCAGCCAGTAGGTTTGTGGTTGATCAGCGATCATGGTGAGTTGATCAGAACCATCCTGCCAGAGGATTTCATGAGAAGTATTCGGTGCGAATAGTGTGATGGATTCACCGGGACACAAAAGGGAATCTGCACCAAGGTCGAATGGTTCGGGAGCTTGTGTAAATACTACAGTGATCGTGTCGGTGTCTTCTCCGCAATGATTGGATTCAAAAAGTGAATACGTGCCTGCAGTTAAAACTTCATACGTATCACTTCCGGATCCATCCTGCCAGACGATTGTATTTTCCGAAATGGCTGAAGACGTCAATAATAGAATTTCGCCTTCGCACAAGGTGGTGTCGCCGCCTAAATCAACCACAGGTATAATGCCGTGAATATCCACAAGGATAGTATCCGCATCAGTTCCACATGCATTGCTGACCTGTAGAAAAAACTCACCGGAAACGGAAGTTGAAAAAGATGAAGCTGTCGAACCATCCTGCCACAAATAGTGGACACCAGAGATGCCGGCAGGAATGTTGATAATTTCCCCCTCACAGGCTAAAATGTCAGGACCAAGATCAACAACAGGTCCCTGATTGTTTTCGATGACCTCCAGCGTATCGGAAATCGCCCCACACGCGTTGCTGACCGTCAGGATGATCGTCTCCTGCTGAGTAGTACTATAGGTGGCAAGAGTGGAGCCGTCGTGCCAGAGGTAGTCTACACCGATAATTCCAGGATCGATGGTTATGGTTTCTCCCGGGCAGAGCGATTGATCCGGGCCAAGGTTGAGTGGAGGAATGTCAGGCAAGAATGTCACTTCCATCGTATCATACGAAACACCACATGTGTTGGTGATGGAAGCAAAATAAAGTCCTTCTGCAGAAGTTGTCATGGCAGGATCTGTTGATCCGTCGGACCAAAGGATGTCTACATTCGGAATTGAAATATTTAATACGACAGTTTCCCCGGGACACAAGGATGTATCTGCACCCAGATCGAGTGGAGGAATATCCGGAAGCATGGCCACATTGATGGTATCAAATGAAACGCCGCATGCATTTGTCACTTGCACAGAAATTTGTCCGGGAGCATTGATGTCAAATGAAGGCAGTGTGGACCCATCGTGCCAGAGCCATTGACCGACATTTGAAAAGTCCGGGGTAAGGGATAAAACATGACCTTCACAAAAACTGGTATCATTTCCTAAATCCACATAAGGAGCGGGCCCACTGTCCGAAACAATAACCGTGTCCCGATCAGTACCACATGCATTGCTGATGGTCAGACTATATGAGCCGGGTTGCGTCACCAGTATCGTAGAAAGGGTAGTCCCGTTGCTCCACAAATAGGTAACTCCGGAAACCGGTGCTTCAAGTAAAATTGCGTCGCCCTGACACAAGTTTATTTGCGCAGGAAGGTCGAGTACCGGTGGTGAATTACTGACAGAGACCATCACCGTATCGGTAGCGGAGGTACAACCATCCGAAATTTCAACGATGTACATACCCGTGCTCGTGACGAGAAGGGTATCGGCCGTCGAACCATCCTGCCACAGATAATCGACGTTGGCAAGTTGGGGTGAGAGGACTGCGGATTCACCCGGACACAAAATAAGATCAGGCCCTAAATCCAAAGAAGGCAGACCTGTACTATACGCAACGGAAGTTTGTGCTGACGCAACGCCGCAATCATTGTCAACCGTAACCGAATACGTACCGGGTTGGGTTATTAAAAATGAAGAACCGGTTGAACCATCCTGCCACAGAAAATTGCCATCGATCGTATCCAGGTTGAGCAGGAGACTATCGTTTTGACACAAAGCGTATGTATCCGCTAACTCAACTTGAGGAATGTCATATTGCTGCACATCAATTTCGTCGGTGACACTGCCGCATGCATTAGATACGGTGACACTATAGAGCCCTCCGGATGTAATTTCATATACTGGCCCGGTGGTGCCGTCCTGCCACACATAGGTACCTGCGGCCGGATCAAGCGCTATGGTCAACACATCATTTGCACATAGCAGGTTGTCAAATTCACTTAAATCGACAGTGGGTAATTCTGCACTTGTAATATTGATTTCGCTGGTTTGTTCACCGCAATAATTACTGATCGTCAGTGAGTACATTCCCGGGCTGCCAATGATGTAGTTGGAAGAGGTGGTATTGTCCTGCCATAAAAAGTCACCCAGCGATGGATCCAGCATAAACTCAATTTCGTCGCCATCGCAGAGGAAGGTGTCTATGCCCAGCTCAAACGGATCGGGAGGCTCAAGGACATTGATGGTAATCTGATCTGAAGATATCGCACAACCATCATCCAGCGTGACGCTGTAGGTTCCGCTTTCTGTGATGACAAATTCTGCGCCGGTTGATCCGTCACTCCAGATATATTCTCCAAGATCCGGATCAAGTGAAATGACATATGACTCACCGGTGCACATGGAGTCAAGTCCCGGGTCGAGAGCGACCTGGAAGGATTCTTCGATCGTGACCAGGATCGAATCTATGCTGGATTCACAACCGTATGAAATCGTCAGGTAATACCAGCCGGAAGATGTGACGGTGAGGGTGGGCTCGTCCGAGCCGTCGCTCCAGTGGTACAGGACATTGGTCAGTTCTGGATCTATCGTATAGCTATCACATGCGGTGACGGGATCGCCCAGTTCAAATACATCTTCCAGGGGCACAACTTCCATTACCAGGACATCTTCAATATAATAATAGGCGTCATTCGTTCCGTTTGGACAATCCGGATCAACGGGTGTATCCGCATCGTTGTGGAAGTTGCCAATCGTGATATAATCTTCTCCGCCATCGGCGATAAAACATCCTTCAATCATTACCCAGCCATTGTAGTTGCTGATATACCCTAAATCGGATTCAATCTGGGGTGTTTCTTCAATTGCGTAGTACACTTCAAATGGAGGAGTACCCACAGAAAACAGGGCGCCGATCGTTTGAATGCCGCAGGTTTGATCTGCCAGGCTCACATAAAATCTGACGTAGTATCCAATGCCTGCAGACAGGGATTCTTCCAGCGGGGCCTGAATGTATTCGCGGTATTCACCACTTTTTCGGAGGTAGGCACCGGTATATCCTGCACCATCATAGGCGCCTTCGGAGCCAAAAAAATTGTTCGGAACGCCCCATGAAGATGGGTTGGCGCATGCGTTGAAATAGTCCGGTGTGCCCTGGGTGGCCCATTTCCACGGAATACACGGGAGAGGAGCACCGGATCCGGGGCCGGAGGGACAGGCATCATACGTTTCAAAACTGCCGTTGGGAGCAAGGTTTTGCCCAACAACCAGATCGCCCCAAAGGAATATGATGAGGATACAAAGGAGACTTCCTCGAGGGAAGTGGTGGTGTGGTGCAGGCGGAAAGCCCATTTTTCATCAAAATATATCCTAAAATACGAGAAAATCAGGTGATTATCTGATCAAAGTGACTTCTCCGGCCTGCTGAATCTCTTTTTCTGATTGGCCTGTTTGTGTCCGTAGGGTAATGACATATACATACACGCCCGGGAGAACGGTTTCTCCGACGAAATTGCCATCCCAGGTAAAAGGAATTTCTTGAGAGGAGTAGACCAGATTGCCCAAGCGGTCATAAACATTTCCTTGCATTGCTACCACATTCAGATCCGGCCCATGGGAAACGGTAAACACATCATTGACGCCATCCTGGTTGGGAGAAAAAACATTCGGGATGTAGATACCATCGTTTACTTCCGGTTCGACGCAATCATAGCCGGGATAAATGTCAATCTCCTGGCTGATTGATTGGCACAAAGTGGAAACGATCACACTGTACAGATCGGGTGTTGTCACATCAATAGAAGAAGAGATCGCGCCATTGCTCCATTGGTAGTTTGCTGCAAAGGGTTGTGTGGCATCAAGGGTGAATACGTCTCCTTCGCAAAAGGAGATGCTAGTAGCAAGATGCAAGACAGGAGAGGTGTCATCAAATGCGACAACTATGCTATCAGAAGTTAATCCACAAGCATTACTGATTTGCAGCCAATACGTTTGTGGCTGATCGGCGATTATGGTGAGTTGATCAGAACCATCCTGCCAGAGGATTTCATCAGAAGTAATCGGTGCGGAAAGAATTATTGATTCATCAGGACACAAAACAGTGTCTGCTCCCAGATCGAATGGTTGAGGTGCTTCTGTGTAGGAGATAATAACAGTATCTGTGTCCTCACCGCAGTGATTGGATTCAAAAAGAGAATACGTTCCTTCACTTGAAACTTCATACGTTTCACTTCCGGATCCATCATGCCAGACGATTGTATTTTCCGAAATGGCTGAAGACGTCAGCACAAGAATTTCGCCTTCGCATAAAGTGGTGTCAATGCCCAGATCAACAACAGGCGTTGTTCCGTGAATATCTACAAGTATTGTATCCGCATCAGTTCCACATGCATTGCTGACCTGCAGGATCAACTCACCAGAAACTGATGTTGAAAAAGATGAGGCAGTCGAACCATCCTGCCACAAATAGTTGACACCTGATATGCCGGCCGGTATCGTGATGATTTCTCCTTCGCATGCTAAAATATCAGGACCCAAGTCAACAACAGGTCCCTGATTGTTTTCAATGACTTCTAATGTATCGGAAATCGTTCCACACGCATTGGTGATCGTCAGGATGATCGTCTCCTCCTGTGTGGTACTATAGGTGGCAAGTGTGGATCCGTCGTGCCAGAGATAGTCTACACCGTTAATTCCGGGATCGATGGTCACGGTTTCTCCCGGACAGAGTGATTGATCCGGACCGAGATTGAGCGGTGGAATGTCAGGGAGAAACGTGAGTTCCATTGTGTCGTAAGACACACCGCATGTGTTGGTGATGGAGGCAAAATACACGCCCTCATCGGATGTTAGTAAAGTCGAACCAATTGATCCGTCTGACCAAAGGATGTCCACATCGGGAATTGAAATAGTGAGTAAAATTGTTTCACCGGGACAAACAGCTGTGTCAGCACCGAGATCTAATTGTGGTACCGCAGGTAAGAGTGTTGCGTTGATCGTATCGAATGCAGCGCCACATGTGTTAGACACCTGAACGGTGATTTGTCCCGGAGCTGATATATCAAAATTAGGCATCGTCGATCCATCGCTCCAAAGCCAAGTATCTGTGTTGGCATAGTCAGGGATCAGTGAAATCACTTCTCCCGCGCAAAAACTGGTATCATTACCCAGTTCGACGAAAGGAGCTGGTCCGCCATCAGAGACAATCACCGTATCCTGATCTGTTCCGCATGCATTGCTGATGGTCAGACTGTAAGTACCGGGTTGCGTCACAAGAATCGTGGAAAGTGTGGATCCGTCGTTCCATACATAGTTAACTCCTGAAACCTGTGCTTCTACTAAAATCGCATCGCCCTGACAAAGCAACAATTCATCCGCGAGAGCCAACTGTGGCGGTGACTGATTTAAGCTCACCAGGACTGTATCCGATGCGCTGTCACACAGACCAAACGCCGTGATGTAATACAGTCCGGGGCTATTAATATGCAGGGTATCCGCTGCACTCAGATCCTGCCAGAGAAAACTTTCCGCATTCACGCCCACCGTCAGTACAGCCTCCTCTCCCGGACAAAGTGAAAAGTCTGCACCAAGGTCAGGCGTTTCCACAAGCGGTGCCATGGCGATTATGATCGTGTCAGCATAAGCACTGCACGAATTGGAAATAGTGAGTGCATACATGCCTGCCGTATCCGCATGGAAGTATGGCATCGAACTACTATCCTGCCAGAGATAGTTGCCCGGAAGATTATCAGCTGAAAGCAAAATAGTGTCTCCGGGGCACAACAGCGTATCATCCGGCAGAGCAAAGGCAGGAATTTCCTGAAGCGAAAAAACCTCGATTTCATCCGTCGCAAAAAAGCAATCGTTGGATACCGTCAGGCTATACACGCCCGGAGCGGAAATAGAAAGTTGCTGATTGGTATTTCCGTTTCCCCAATCGTAAAGTTGTGCATACGGCACATCGCCCGGATCGAGTGTGTAGGGAAACTGATTTGCACAGAGGGTGAGGTCATTTCCGAGATCAAAAACCGGCACATGTAATTCTTCCACTTCAATATCAGCTACATCATCCCCACATTGGTTGGTCAGCGTAACACTATACAAACCTGATTCTGAAATCGGATAAAACGAATCAGTGCTGCCATCACCCCAGACATAGGTACCCGCATCGGGGTCAAGAAAAATGGTGTCCATGGTGCCGGCACATAGCAGGAAGGGATCATCGTCTATATCCAGATCCGGAAGGATTCCCTGATCAATGATCACCTCATCGGTATCATTCCCACACGAGTTGGTGATGGTCAGTGCGTATGTTCCCGGACCGGTGATGTTATACTGAGCGGAAGTGCTGTTGTCCTGCCAGAGAAAATCCCCAAGGCCGGGGTCTAAGGCTATGACGATTTCTTCCTGGGGGCATATCACCGTGTCCGGGCCCAGCCAGGGAGAAGCAGGCGGAGGGATCACTTCAGCGACAATCTCATCCGTGGTGATGCAACCATTGTCCAGCGTTACGCTATAGGTGCCGGAGGAAGTGATAAAATATTCCGGCCCTTGTGCACCATCGTTCCATGTATAGACTTCGTGATCCGGATCCAGTGAAATGAAAAATGTATCCCCTGCGCATAGTGTAATTTCATCCTGTCCGATATCAAAAGGAATGTAGTCCACGATCTCTACCTCAACGGAATCAATTTGTACTGTGCAACCACCGGTGACGGTGAGGTAGTAGGTTCCAGATGTAGTGACGTCAATAGAGGGCTGATAAGAGCCGGTACTCCATTGATACACCACATTGGAGATGCCTGATTCAATGGTATGGGATTGACAGGCGGTAACCGGAGGGCCAAGGTCCAACTCCCCGACACCACCGGAAGGCATGGGTAGTACCACCACATCTTCAATGTAGTAGTAAGAATGATCGGTGGAAAGAGCGCAATCCGGATCCACTGGGGTGGCGGCATCATCATAAAAATTTCCAATACTGATAAACTGATGGGCAGCCGTGGGTGTAAAACAACCCATCACGAGTGTCCATTCAGTAGTGTCCGAAATATAACTGCCGGGGTGAGCCACCTGAGGTGTCACCGGGATGGGAAACCAATCATTAGAAGCAGGAGGTGCAACAGAAAAATATGCACCCATATTGGACGTACCGCAACACGTATTGGATAGATTGACATAGAAGCTAACATGATAAGTGTTGCCGACGATCATGGGGCTGTTTAACGGCGCATGCAGATACTCCCGATATTCTTCAAAGCCATCTATGCGGCACCAAACGCCTGTATATCCATCGCCTGTATTGGCAAACTGATAACCGAAGCCATTTGTGGGTACGTCCGGCCAGCTATTGTCGGCACATGCATTAAAATAATCGGGTGAGCCGGTGCCGGCATGCGTCCAGGGAAAGCACGGCAATGGGTCAGATCCCCCGGATGAAGAGGGGCACTCATCGTATTGTTCGAAGCTCCAGTTAGGGGCGAGATTCTGCCCAAAGCAAATACCGGTCACGCTCCATAATAGCGTGGAGAGGAAAATTAGCTTTCCCCAAAAGGATGGTATTTGATTTGACCTTTGCACGATAGGTGTATCATGAATGCTTAAAGATATTGAAGAATTGCTCATAAAGCAATAACGGTCAGGCCGTTAAGGGTCTAAATCTTCTGTGTTCCGATTATGTCGGTTATGGGATAAGGCTATCGCAGGACCGTCACATCACCGGCAAAATGCAATGTGGTGGTATTCCCGTTTTCATTTTTCAATATGGAAATGACGTATACGTACACCCCCGGTGGTACATTCTGCCCATCGAAAAGTCCATCCCAAACAAATGGTGTTTCTTCAGAAACGTAGACCAGATTTCCCCAGCGATCATAAATATTTCCCTGCATGGAAACCACATTCAAATCCGGCCCGAAGGAAACGGTAAACACATCATTGATGCCATCCTTGTTAGGGGAAAAAACATTTGGAATGAACACCTCGTCCTTTGGTTCCGGCACAATGCAATCATCGCCGGGATACACATCAATGTCCTGACTTGCGGATTGGCATAAGGTGGAAACCACAACAGTATACAAATCCGGTGTTGTCACATCAATAGAAGAAGAGATCGCGCCATTGCTCCATTGGTAGTTTGCTGCAAAGGGTTGTGTGGCATCTAAGGTGATGATATCTCCTTCGCACCAGGGGATACTAGTAGCAAGATGTAAGACAGGAGAGTTGCTATTCACTGAAACGATTAAGCTGTCAGTGACTTTTCCGCATTCGTTGCTGATTTGCAGCCAGTAGGTTTGCTGCTGATCGGCGATCATTGTCAACTGATCTGAACCATCCTGCCAAAGGATTTCAAAAGAAGTATTGGGTGCTGAAAGAACAATAGACTCATCAGGACAAAGTGTGGTATCAGCTCCAAGTGAAAATGGATCGGGTGCTTCAGTGAATGACACCAAAACAGTATCGGTATCTTCTCCGCAATGGTTGGATTCAAAAAGAGAATACGTGCCTGCAGTTGAAACTTCATACGTATCGCTTGCAGATCCATCCTGCCAGAGGATAATATTTTCCGAAATGGCTGAAGATGTCAGCACAAGAATTTCGCCTTCACATAAAGTGGTGTCACTGCCCAGATCAACGACAGGAGTTGTTCCATGAATATCTACAAGTATTGTATCCGCATCAGTGCCGCATGCATTGCTAACCTGCAGAATGAACCCACCGGAAACAGACGTAGAGAATGAAGAAGCGGTCGAACCATCCTGCCACAAATAGTTGACACCAGAGATGCCGGCAGGAATAGTGATGACGTCACCTTCACAAGCTAAAATATCGGGACCAAGATTAACCATTGGCCCTTCGTTGTTTTCAACCACTTCCAATGTATCGGAAATCGTTCCACACGCATTGGTGATCGTCAGGATGATCGTCTCCTCCTGTGTGGTACTATAGGTGGCAAGTGTCGACCCGTCATGCCAGAGGTATGCTACGTCAGAAATCCCGGGATCGATGGTGACAGTTTCTCCCGGACAAAGCGATTGATCCGGACCGAGATTGAGCGTTGGAATGTCAGGGAGAAATGTGACTTCCATCGTGTCATACGACACACCGCATGTGTTGGTGATGGAAGCAAAATAAAAACCTTCATCCGATGTGGTCATCATTGGACCACTTGAACCATCCTGCCACAGAATATCCACATCCGGCGTAAGGATTGAAAGAACTACAGACTCACCCGGACAAAGTAAAGTATCAGGCCCCAGATCAAAATCTGGAATTGCCGGTAATACGGTCACATTCATCGTGTCGTGGTCTGTGCCGCAAACATTGGAAACTTCGACACTGACCTCGCCAGGGGAAGAAATATCAAATGAAGAATGCGCAGTGCCATCGTGCCACAACCAGGTGGTGACATCTGTGTGATCAGGTGACAACTGAATCGATTCACCCGGACAGATTGAAACATCGGGGCCCAGGTCAACAGCAGGAGCTGCGCCTGCATCACTGATGGAGATACTATCGACATCCGCACCACAGGCATTACTCACGGTTACGCTATAGGTACCGGGTGAGTGCGCGATCAATTGTTTTCCAACGGATCCATCCTGCCACAGGTATGAAACTCCTGAGATGGCTGCATCCAGCACCATACTATCTCCCTGACAAAGACTTGCTGAAGCCGGCAGATCTACTACCGGAGGTGCGTTGTTGACCGAAACGACTATTGTATCCCTGTACTCCTCGCAGTTGTTGTAAGCAAGCACATGGTAGACACCCGCTGATGTCACGACAAGTGAATCGTCAGTGGTCAGATCACTCCAGATAAAATTTGCATTCGCCGTAGCCGGAAATAATACAGCTTGTTCGCCGGGACATATGGAAATATCCGGTCCGAGATTCGGTGGTGTAAGCGAAGCAAAATAATTTACCGTAATGCTGTCTGATGCATTGCCACAAAGTGCCGTGACCGTTACCGCATACGTGCCCGGAGTGGTAACCAACAACGCATCATTCGTTGATCCGTCCTGCCAGAGATAGGTACTTCCGGTATTCCCTGCTGAAAGTAAGACTGAAGCCAGTGGGCACAAGGTCGTGTCTGATCCCAATGCGACCTCAGGAGTATCCATCACCAATACCTCTACCTGTGCATTGCCTGTGCCACATGCGTTGGTAGCGGTTACCGAATAGATGCCTGATGTGTTAATGGTATAATACCATTCAGTAGAACCATCCTGCCAGATATAACTGGCTTCATCCGGATCCAGGCTTATTTCAATGACATCACCTGCGCAAATGGTTTGTTGTTCATCACCAAGATAAACCCATGGAATATCCACTTCTTCAAAAAATACTTCGTCCCAGGCTTCTCCGCATTGGTTGGTAATCGTCACGGCGTACAATCCTCCTCCGGTGACGGTGTAGACAGGTTCGGTGCTATTGTCATGCCACAAAATACTCCCGTAGGATGGATCTACTACGAGGTCAATGGAACCATTGTAACAAATCTGCTGATCGGCGGGACCAAGGTCGACTTCAGGTATGTCAATTTCGGTCACAATAAATTCATCTGTAGCTACGCCACAACTATTGGTTATGGTCAGCGTGTATGTCCCGCCTGAGTAAATCACATATGTCGGGTTGGTCGTTCCATCCTGCCATTCAAAATCCCCTAAGTCCGGATTTATATCCAGGAGAATTTCTTCTCCGGGGCAAAGGAGGGCATCGTCATCAAAAGAAAACGCAGGAGGTGAGTCTACATGGATCGTAATCTGATCCGATGAGGAAGCGCAACCATCATCCAATGTGACTGCGTACACACCTTCGGCAGAGATTTCGTAGGAAGAACTATTGGAACCATCCTGCCAGGTGTATTCGCTCAGATCAGGATCAAGGTCGATGGTATACACATCGCCTTCACAAATTGTCACTTCGTCCGGGCCCAGATCGACAGGCGGGGCGTTGCCCAGGATAGTGATTTCAACTGAGTCAGTGGCATAATAACAATCTTCGGAAATCGTCAGATGGTATATACCGGACTCAGTCACAGTCAGAGTCGGCTCGGTGCTGCCATCACTCCAGGTAAAGGTATATCCGGTAACCTCAGGATCTATTTCGTGTGAAAAGCAGGTGGTGACGGGATCGCCCAGATCAACGGAAAAATTACCTTCAATCCCGTTTTTAAGTACTTCCACATCTTCGCAGAAATAATATGACAAGCCGCCTCCACACACCGGGTCCAACGGAGTCTCGCTATCCGGATGAAAGTTGCCAATCGTGATATAGTTTTCACCGCCTTGTGCCTGATAGCATCCGGATATCAGCACCCAGCTGTCCGTATCGTTGAGATACCCGAAGTTGGACTCTATCTGTGGAATAGCATTTATATGAGTAGTGAAAAATCCGCCCGGAGGATCTACGGACACATAGGCTCCTATGTTTTGGACAGCGCAGTAATTGTCTGCGAGACTCACATAAAAACCGATGTAATAAAATTTTCCGGCCTCCATTGGTTCTGTGAACGGAGCCTGCAGGTACTCGCGATATTCGGAATTTTCAACTTTGCAATATAAACCACTATATCCGGCACCCGTAATCGGTGCTTGCTCACCAAAGAAATTTGTAGGCACATCCGTGATCCATGAGGTAGAACACTCATTAAAAATATCGGGCGTCCCCACCGTGGGGGCTTCCCATGGTGGAGCGATGGTTTGTCCGGTACCTCCAAAGCCATCCGGGCACATGGAGAGCGTTTCAAAACTGTTGTTTTCGATCAGGTTTTGGGCACTCGTCACACCGCAGATCCCGGTCAGGGATAAAATCGTAAGCAGAATATGACGGCGTGAAAACATTTGATTTGGGTATGCAGTATAAAGGGAAGGTAAAACTATTTAACAACCGTGACATCTCCTGAGTAGAACGTATCCCGTTCTTCATCATTGATTAGGGAAACGACTTTCAGGGTGTACACATACACACCGGGCAGCACTTCCTGATCGTCATAAAACCCGTCCCAGGAGAAAGGTATTTCTTCGGAGGAAAACACAAGATTTCCCCAGCGGTCATAAATCTTACCAATCATCTCCGCAACATTCCGATCAGGTCCGAAGGAAACGACAAACACATCATTGATCCCATCATTGTTTGGGGAAAACACATTGGGTATAAACAGACCATCCAGCACGATACAATCATCGCCGGGATAGATATCAACATCCTGACTGACGGTCTGACACATGGTCGAAACGATCACAGTATACAGATCAGGGGTTGCCACATTAATCGATGGAGAGATCGCGCCGTTGCTCCACTGGTAACTGGCGGTAAAAGGTTGCGTCGCATCAAGGGTGAATACGTCACCGTCGCACCAGGAGATACTAGTAGCAAGATGTAAGACAGGAGAGTTGTCATCAAACGAAACAACAATACTATCAGAAGTTAATCCACATGCATTACTGATTTGCAGCCAATACGTTTGTGGCTGATCGGCGATCATCGTGAATTGATCTGTACCATCTTGCCACATGATTTCATCGGTAGTGTTAGGTGCGGAAAGTGTGATGGATTCTCCGGGACATAAGAGTGTATCTGTACCGAGGTCAAAAGGTTCTGGAGCTTCTGTAAATGTCACCTGAATGGTATCGGTATCTTCTCCGCAATGATTGGACTCAAAGAGAGAATACGTACCTGCAGTTGAAACTGCATATGTGTCACCTGCGGAACCATCCTGCCAGAGGATAGTATTTTCGGAAATCGCGGATGAATTCAGCACAAGCAAGTCGCCTTCACACAAAGATGTATCTGCGCCCAGGCTGACGACCGGAATGGTGCCGTGGATATCGACAAGAATTGTATCGGTATCAGCACCGCAGGTGTTGCTGACCTGAAGGATAAACTCACCGGAAACGGAAGTTGAAAACGAAGAGGCGGTGGAACCA
>JAUHXV010000139.1 GCA_030426765.1 Bacteroidia bacterium
AAACGATAACACAGAAGTAAACGGATAATATAACAGGACATGGCGAAGATTAAAGTAACACAAGTCAAAAGTTTTATCGACCGGCCGAAAAACCAGAAGGATACCATCATCGCCCTGGGGCTGGGTAAGATAAACCGATCAAAAGTGCACGAGGTCAACCCGCAGATCGAAGGGATGATCGCGAAGGTCGCACACCTGGTCACAGTAGAAAATATTGATTAAGCAATTAATGGTATAAGGATATGGAACTCCATAATTTAAGCCCGGCACCAGGATCAGTTCGGGGAAATCAGAGAAAAGGTCGCGGACAGGGTTCTGGTAAAGGCGGCACCGCCACCAAAGGACATAAAGGAGCCAAGTCAAGATCCGGCTACAAGCAGAAGAGAGGTCACGAAGGAGGGCAGATGCCACTCCAGATGCGCTTGCCGAAAAGAGGTTTCAAAAATCCAAATCGCTCACCGTACACGGCGCTCAACCTGGACCAGCTTCAGGAGATGTGCGATAAGTATAAAGTGACTGACTGGACACTCGAAGCACTGCGTGAGCACAACCTGCTGTCTCGTACAGAAAAAGTGAAGTTGCTGGCAAGAGGCGAGCTGAGTGCGAAAATCAACCTTACGGCGCATGCAGCCAGTGAGGCAGCAAAGAAAGCAGTGGAAGCTGCCGGCGGAACCATAACTATTGTGTAAGAATTTCAGGCAAGAAGAATGAAAAATTTTATCACCACCCTCAAGCATATTTGGACGATTAAAGAACTCCGGGATCGCATACTGTTTGCGCTCCTGATGATTGGTATCTACCGATTGGGTTCCTATATAGTCTTGCCGGGAGTGATGCCTGCTGTACTGCAATCCTTTAACAGCAACCGAGGCACAAATGACCTGCTCGGACTCATCAATATCTTTACCGGAGGAGCATTTAACAATGCCGCGATTTTCGCCCTCGGGATCATGCCGTATATCACCGCATCGATCATCATTCAGTTGCTCGGATTTGCGGTTCCGTATTTCCAGCGATTGCAGCAAAAGGAAGGGGAATCCGGAAGAAAGAAAATCACGCAACTTACCCGCCTTTTGACACTGGCCATCACGCTCGTACAAGGAGGTGCATACCTTACGTATATCAAGAGTGTAGGCGCTATTTCACCTAATATTCCGGTCCCAATCTTCTGGTTTTCCAGCATCATCATCCTGTCTACAGGAACGATATTGGCGATGTGGCTTGGTGAAAGAATCACCGATAAAGGAATCGGAAATGGTATTTCTATCCTGATCATGATCGGTATCATTGCGTCTCTTCCACAGGCGCTGGTCTTTGAGTTTACCTCTCAGATCAACCAGGGCGGATTGCTGACTTTCGTATTCGAATTAGCCGCATTTTTCGCAGTGACCATGCTTTGTATTCTGATTGTACAGGGTGTGCGTAAGATTCCAATCAATTTTGCCAAGCGCATGGTGGGACGTGGCAATGCCAATATCCCGCAATCCGGCGCTCGCGATTATATTCCCCTGAAAGTAAATGCTTCCGGTGTGATGCCGATCATCTTTGCTCAGGCGATCCTGTTCCTATGACTGTCGCGCAATACTTCACCAGCGCGGATGGCAGCGGAAGCGGATTCCTGCGCCAGTTAAATGATCCGTTTTCAGTGGCTACTGCCATTTTCTCATTTATCCTGGTCGTCGTATTTACCTACATCTACACCGCATTGATCGTCAATCCCCAGCAATACGCTGAGCACCTGAAGCGCCAGAATGCGTTTATTCCGGGTGTGAAGCCGGGTAAGGATACTGCAGACTTTATTGACAATATCACGACCCGTGTGACTTTGCCGGGTGCTTTATTCCTGGGTCTGATCACGATATTCCCCATGTTTGCTTTCAAGCTGGGTGTCAATCAGGGTTTCGCCATATTCTTTGGTGGTACTTCACTCCTCATTCTTGTTGGGGTAGTACTCGATACACTTCAGCAGATAGAAAGCTACCTGCTCATGCGCAAGTATGACGGCCTTGTAAAAGGAGGAAAACTGAAAGGACGCAGCGGCGGCAGCGGCATGCAGATTGGAGCCAGTATGTAACGGGGCTCCTATGCAGCAATTGAACGACAAATACATTTTCATTTTGATCCTGGTATGATGCAGATAGGATCGCGCTTTCATTATAAATCCGCGGAAGAAATTGAACTGATCAGGAAAAACTGCCTGTTGGTGACTTCCACGCTGGCCGAAGTGGCCGGGCATGTCAAACCCGGTGTGACCGGGCTGGCACTCGACGCGATCGCAGAGACCTACATCAGAGACCATCAGGCTGTACCCGCATTCAAAGGATATCCGGGTTCCATTTTTGACTTTCCGGGCACTTTGTGTATTTCATTCAACGACGTAGTCGTTCACGGGATTCCGGATCAAACGGAGATCAAAGAAGGCGATATCGTCTCAATTGACTGCGGCGTAGAAATGAATGGTTTTTTTGGTGATGCTGCATTCACCTTTGCGGTGGGTGAGATCAGTGAAGAGGTTATGGACTTGTTAGTCACCACCCGGGAATGTCTGGATATGGCGATCGGGCAGGCGGTAGCAGGCAATAGATTAGGCGATATTGGCTATGCCGTGCAGCAACATGCAGAAGTAAACCATAAGTATGGGGTCATCAGGGAAATGGTTGGGCATGGTATCGGAAGAGACCTGCATGAACCCCCAAATGTGCCTAATTATGGTAAGCGTGGCAAAGGGCCATTATTGAAAGAGGGATTGACCATTGCGATTGAACCGATGATCAATCTGGCCAGCCGCGATGTATATATGAAAAAAGACGGTTGGACGCTGGTGACAAAAGATCATAAGCCATCGGCCCACTACGAACATACGGTTGCCGTACAAAAGGCTGAGGCTGACGTGCTTTCGGACCATACGGTGATCGACGAGGCTGTAAAAAATAATGTCAATTTGTCCGAAATCCGGAGAAAAAGATAGATATTTGCACTCCAAAATCAAAAAATGGCTAAACAACAGGTAATAAAACAGGATGGAATTATTGAAGAAGCCCTGTCAAATGCCATGTTTCGAGTGCGGTTAGAAAACGATCACATGCTGATTGCCACG
>JAUHXV010000069.1 GCA_030426765.1 Bacteroidia bacterium
ATTCAGTCTTGCGCACCAAGCAAGGGTGTTGTTTATATGGATGTTGGGGATACTGGTGTCACAACAAGGTGGGAGTTTAGTGTTAAAATTTTAAGAGAAAACAACCTTAGTAATGGTGAGAAGGTGACACCCGAACAACTAAGCATATTACTCGAAAGCCAATGCCACAGATAAACCCAATACCAAATGACCGCTAACTGCCCCCACACTGCCCCTCCCGAACTTCCCTACGTCAAATGGCATATGGATGCAGAGGAACGGATGAAACGTGGCGAGAAGCAAAGGAAATGCCCTGTCTGCCATAAGTGGATATGGGAGGAGTATTATTTAACAATGAAAAACGACACAAAATGAAAAAGAAATTTATTGACCTTAAATTAAACGATCATTTGTTTTATGTAGACGAAGGCAGATCGAAAGTAAAACACATCACGCTCAAAGAACTTTCCACAAGTGGTAATTTTCGTATTAACGAAGAAGAATTGGGGAAAACGAAGATATGCAAATACGGGTACTATCATGCTGCTGTTTGGTTTTTTGCAAACGAATCAGATGCTTTGCGATATGCAAAAGCACAGGTGTATAAAGAGTTTACAACACTAAAAAACAATGCACACAAATCAATTCAAAAAGTAATTGATTTTAGAAAAGAACATTACGAAGCGTTGAATACAAAGTTTGTTGAATTACATATCCTAAGACTCGAAAAAGCAGAACGACAATCTTTATAGTAATAATTCGAGCAAAGCCGTGAAAAACGGTGCAGAGGGAAAATAAATTCTAAAACAGAGAAGAAATGAAAACAGAGTTTTTTAAAGACCATAACGGAAACATATACGTTGGTGTGCTGGATTATAAAGTAAGGCTATCAGACGGAACTTGCCATGATGGAACAACGGTAGGCGAGTTTATACCTATTGGTTTTTTTTGATACAGCCACCCCTCCCCGAGCCGAACAGGAGGGGAGGGATTTAGGGAGTTTGATTTCTAAGTACACTGAGAGAGCCAAGCATTATAAGGCACAATCTATAGAGTTTGTAGTAGAATGCGAATGGAGTAGTGCTGCTGAGGCGTTGGCTATTTCAAATGTCTTTACTTCAATCGTTGAGGATATTACTAAGTTAAACCACCCCACCCATGACGGGGCAGAGGAAAAGGATGTTCGGGATGTAATTGCGCTTCCTGCCGATGCGAAGTTTGCCGATACGCCCCAAGAGGCGATGAGTGCGGAGGCGTTTTACAAACAAAAAACAAATAACCATTACAAAGAAGGTGGGTATGCCCTGAATGACATTTCTGCAAAAAAGTATTTTATTACTTGGATGTATGAATACGCTAACCATGTAGCCACCCACCGCCTCGCAGCGAAGGACAGAGAGAAAAACGGTGATCCGAATTGTTCACACGAATGGAAGTTTGAGGCGTTCGACAAGATGGGGTATCCGATAGAAAAATATTGTGATTTGTGCGGAAGAACAGAGGATGCCGATTAAGTCAGCCCACACCCTGACAAAAACATAACGCCAGGCAGGGTATAACCTTGCTTTATGTAAACAAAATCGCATATTTTGTTCATAATACTCAACATTAGTAAATAAAAGCGGGAAAACTTTAATTAAGCCTGTAACCTTAAATTTGAATTTTTAAGATTGTAAACTTAACCTATGAAAAACATCGCAGCAATTTTCTTCGGATTGGGACTCGGCATGGGACTTGTGCCGATCATTATCGCCTCACTCATTATGAGACATAATCTATTCATTGAAGTGATAGACCGTATGGATGGGTATTGGTCTAAAGAACTTTAAATCAAAGTATTTTCCCGTTGTAAATTCGGTAATTTCTTACTTTGAAATTTCCTCCATCCGAAACAGTAACATGAGCAAATCCGTGGCAAGATTGCCCGCCGTATCGTTGATACTCAGGTGTAAGTGTGCACATACACCCAACAACAAATCCTGTGTATATTTTTCCGGTTAAATCACTTTTGGTGAAACTCTGCTCTGTGTGTAAGTGGTTTATGAGGTGACTTGCTCCAGATTTGTCTAAAACTCGCTTTGCTGCAGTAACCCCTCCAGATTTTACCAAAATATGACCATGCGAAATAAATAGGTGCCCGGCCTTTATTAAGTTGGACTGATCTAGAAAAGTGACTCCTAATTCTCTTAACCCAAGTCTGCTTTCAAGTTTATAGTAATTGTCACCAAAAAGTAGTTCGCACTTTGACATTAGCCACCGGTGATACCAGAAGTCGTGATTTCCTTCGAGCCAAATGATCTCAGGGAATACTTTTTTCATTGCCTTTAAAAAATCAACAGTCTGATCAAACCACCTCTTGACATCTTGCGTGCTTACTGGCTCGTGCGGGTGACGGGTGAATGGTGTATTGTCCAGAAGATCCCCATTGATCAGCAACCGCTTTATACCATGCTCTTTTGCATATTCTATCATTGCTTCAATCGGTGGTAATCGGTGATTCGGTATATGGAAATCTCCCGCCACAACAAAGTCCTTCCATCCTAACAAATATGGAACTAAGTCATCGCTTTCCGGTTCAGGGAAACTATACGGATTCTTAGGTCGATCCTCTTTTTTGAGGTGATGGGTTTTTTTAACATCCTTTCTTTTGGGTCCACCGGTCTTGCCTTCAATATACCGAAGTCGATATCTGGCATCTTCCACATTCTTAAAAAGCAATTTATTTTCCTCATACATGATCCTGGCAAGTTTCAGGGTCGGCATTTCCTCCCCGTACTTATCCCGGTACTGTCTCGCTACATCCGCTTTCGTAAATTGTGGCATAAATCAGTAGTTTATTGAGAGTACTTAGTTTACCTCTATCGTCGTCTTATTCCCATGCTCATCGGTGCGCACCACAGTGCCGCCACCTTTCGGGACCACATACACACCCTGTTTCCCGGATTTCTTGACAGTCTTATTCAGCTCCCCTATGTGCCGTCCGAATATGGCATCCATCGCCCTGACCTGGAATGCTTTGTCGTTGGCATCCTTTAGCGAGGCTATTACACGGTTTCTCCTTTCGAATCGCTTCACGTTCTCATCGGCGAAACTCACCCCGTCGATCCCCTGAAGCTCACGGATCAGGTCGAGATCATTATACTTCCCTTCGTTGAGCTTCCGTAAGAACTCAGCATGCACATGCGCGGGTCCTTCCGATACGACAAATTCCTTGCCTCCGAGTACCAGATTACTATCTTCGACCCGGTGGCCTCTTGATCCGTACTTATCGGTGCGGCCTGACTTATTTACGAATCCGGACGCCCCTGACGATGCGATATCACCTCCTCCGGATAGTTTGACGTCGGTAGCGCCCTTCTGCGCGTTTTTGATCTGGTTGAATATGCCGACAAACGCTGCGATGGCTGCCAGTGCGAAGCCGACCCCTAAAAGACCTTTGCCTGACTCCGCAGCGATGACATTGGATCCCATTGTGACGAGGTTAGAGGCTTGGGTTACTCCGTCTTGAAGGAGTTTTTGCCGGAGTTTTGCTTTTTCCAGTTTCTCACGCTCCTTCTGTGCCTTTTGCTCCTCTTGTAGCAGTTTTTGAAGCTCTTCTTGCTTACCAGATACGCTATTTGCTAAACCTTTTTCCTGAAGGGCCAGCTCTTCTTCCAGTTCCTCCTGAAGTGTTGCTGTGCGCTGCTGAATTGAAGCTAGAAGGCGATCATTTGCTTCGATGGCTCGATCCGTGCCAGCGGTGATGCCTGAGAATATTTCGCCGAGGGAACCGGCAATTTGACCAACAACCTCCCTGAATGTTGTCACATCCAGCCCAACCAAATCAGCGAGCTTAGATTCAAGCTTCTCGATAGGAGATAGCAGCTCTTCGGTCGCCGGGTCTTTGTAGTCTTTGGTGATGCTGACCATTTCGGCCATAAACGCATCCTGCCGATTCAGGGCGAGTTTATCCTCTTCGGTTTTTAGTTTGGCGACCTCACGGCTATTCTCTTCCCTGAGCTTTTTGATATCCTCGACCAGATTCTTTTCGATCTGAAGTTGAATCGCTGCCTTTTCTTTGGTCAGGTCGATTTCTTTGCCTGCAGCCTTTGCCAGTTCTTCTAGTTTCCTGAATTGCTCGTCGACGATATCTCTGGCAAGCTGTGCCTCGGCCTGCAGGCGTTCCTCAGGGGATAGGTTGTTTAGTTGTACTTCCTGATATGCCTGTTCGATTAGATCGACCTGTTTTTGTAGCTCCTCGTTGATTTTGGCGATCTGCTCACGTCTGGCTTGGTATTCAGCGGCACGTTTCGCTGCGGCCTGTTCCTGTATGGAGTTTAATTTCGATTGAAGCTCCCTTTGCAGATTAAAAGACTCCAGCTCAATATCTGATAGTGCGACACGGGCATCTCTTTCTTTGTCCAGATCTTCTACCAGTGATTCGCCCATGGCATTCCGCTCCTGGATAATTGCCAACTCTTCGGCTGCAGCTGCTTTTCTTTTGTCGAGAAGCTCAGTCTCTATCTTCGCTGCTTCCTGCGCTGCGAGAATGCGCTCCTCCTCTGACTTGGTGGTATCTTCTATGACTAGCCGGAGTTTTGCGATCTCAGCCCGTCTATTAGCATATTCCACCGTCAATTCACGGTTTGAATCCCTGAGCGCCTGGTGTCTGCGCTCCAATGCGGCAGCCTGCGCTATTTCCTTTTTGATTTCCTCCCCGACTCCTGATATTGCTTTTTTCGCATCAGTAAATGCTCCGGTCACATCACCCTTGAATAGTTTTACCAGTGCTCCACCGAAAGCGATCGCCCGATCCACGAATACCTGAATGACGGCGCCAACGCTTTTGAGTACCACGTTCACCGCATCAATCCCTTTCTGTGATTTACTTAATAGTGCCACCATTGACCCCAGCGCCACCACGATAGCACCAATTCCGGTACTGATCAGAGCGAGGCGGAATAGTTTGAGTGCCTTCGTCCCGCCTCCGACCGAAGCGGTCACAGCACGCATAGCCACGGCTTTCTGCTTTAATCCGTCCACCACAGATCCCAGTGAGGTGCCGAAAATCCTGATATCCCTGATCTGGTCTTTTAAAACAGTGTTCCATTTAGCACTCTCTTGGGTGGCCTTGGCCTGTGCCGTCATGTGGGCGTTTACAGACTTGGTCGCTTCCTCGGTGGCCTTGCTGCTTTCGTCCATTGCTTTCTCGGCAATAGCGAACGCCTCCTCATAGCTCATCTCGGTTTCCCTGATTTTGTCGTTCAGGTCATCCATTTGTTTATCAAGGCGGGAAAGTCCCTCGATTACTGCACTGTCATCGAAGACTATTTTTTCGGTAATTTCAGCCATAACGGATAGGAAATTGTGTATTCCAAAGGTCAGAACACAATGCCCTCATACAGCCTACATTATGTCTTTTATCTCGACAGGCTTTGCTCCTTCATCCGTTGAGCTTGGATATGTGCGGACTTCTGTACCAGCTTCATAAATCTGACGATCTCCATGCCCCATAATTCGGTCATGGTGTACGATTCCAGCATCCTTTGAACCCATAGCACAGTGTCATGCCACTTGGTGTCGACAAACGCGGCATAGTCCACCATTTGAATTGCCTCGGGAGTTTTCCCGTTATCGGCCTGGATCAGCCCTTTGAGGTATCTTCTTCGGAATCCTGTGTCGAGGAAGTAAGGTTTGTCGGTAGGGAAGTCGGGGAGAGGCTTATATCTTCCATAGTTTCGCCTTTCGTTAACCGGGTCAGCTTTTGGTAACCTTCGCTGAAGCTCTCGACTAAGTGAAAGGCCAATGTAAAAAAATCATCTACGACATATCCCTCCTTCGATATGATTTCTTTCTTGGCCTCATGGACCGAAGAGTCGAACTTCGAAACATCCTCTCCGGCTTTATTGATAAACAGGCAGCAGAAGTCGATAATATCCGGTATCTCGTTTTCATCGAATCTTTTAATCGCATCGAGTTGGTTCCATGATAGCTCCCTTGCCTGCTGGATGGCGTAGATCATATCGTTCCCTGACGATGTGGTCATGTAGATTTTACTCAAGGTGTCATAGATACTCCGGAATGTGGCGTTATAGGCCAGCCTCGGGACTCTTTTGAGGTATTCGACGTATCGGGTGGTGGATAGGTGTGGCTGGATGTAGAATGTTTCGCCTCCTGCCTTGAATTTGCCGGAGGGGATATCTATCCGCTTGTGTTCGGGTGCTTTGCTTTCCTCAATCATAGAAGATTTTATTTGTCATGTGAGTTAACCAGATAGTGATTGATACGGTACCGATATGTACCAGGAAGTGATAATCAGCGAAGAAGGGGAAAGACCATAGCGATATCTGTCCGGCCATACAGGTCGAGCAGGTCAGTAGTTTTCTGATTTTATCGTATGGGATGGATTCTATGATCGGCCCGAGCCAATCCAGCAGATACCTGGGTTCCAGCATCAGGACGTAGACCTGCGCGAATACCATGGACATGATGACGATCAGTACAGGTGTTAGCATCTTGAGTTTTCTTCGTACCCGAAAGCTTCCTCCGGGCAGGAGGTTATCAAAACGCCCTTCATATTAAACACGAGTCCGAAAAAACCGTAGTCATTTCGAAACCACGTCGGGACACGGCTAAACTCATACGCTCCGAATACAGCCTGCGGGGTATGCTCCATTTCGGATACAAATGTCACCTTCATTTTATTGATAGGAAGGTAGAAAGGGTACGCCAAATCCCCTAATAATAGGGGCGGATTCACATTGCTGTATTTCTTCCCGTGCAGAAGATTGATGATATCTCTGGCAAGAAAACCTTCGTTTCCATCTTGTGACCCTAATAGGTTCCAATTGACCCATACTTTGATGGCGAAGTTTTGGGAGAAATTAATACCCTTGTCTTGTGGAATATTCGGATTTGGCGTCATCACCATGCTTCCGATCGGCTCGACCAGGATCAGAGACCTGTACCGATTATCAGGATTCAGGATTGAATACGGTGGTCCCTCGCACTCCTCAATCAGCACATTTTTGGCAGCCGGATACACTGCATCCTTAAAAATCCCTGTGGATGTTTCGACTCGATGGGTCTGTGGCGTTACCATAGCACCCATTTGGTGCAACCAATCGATATTCCTGTTTGTAGTCATCAGCGACCACAGGGTTGTCATAAAAATAGGTTCTATGGTCATGTCACGTTGTGTTTTTGCATGATATTGATGATCCTTTGTCGGTTAAGCCGGGAGATTAAGGCCTTCTCCTCTTCGGACTGTTTCAGAAAGTCCCCATCCCTGCTTTTATTGTAGTCGATTTTCTTTTGCTCGTCGGCATCTTTCGACCCGAAGATATATGAGGTGCTGTACTCATCATTCGCCACAACCAGAGGTTGAATATTTTTAAACATCTCGCCGGTGAAGGAGAAATTCTTAAAAGCAGTGGGCCGGTTGTTGATATCCCGCCAATCCTCATAGGAGGCGAAATACCCTTTCTTTTTGAGGAGTTCCTTCTGCTTATTCTTTACGTTGAAAGGGGCTATTTTGAGGCTGGACCCGTGATACCAGTACGGGACGAGTGCCTGCGAATATTTTCCGGTTGTGCTGCCGTCTGCTTTTTTGCCCTCATTGATGACCCGGGCTTTGATCAGCGCCAATTCGTCCAGCATAATGAGTGAAGTCTCACGGACGCGATTAGCCCTGATTTCTGCCATAGCAGCCTGAAGATTAGACCGATACTCATTAATAGATGGCATAGCAAAAACAAATATACAAGAAAACCATTATATTTGACAAACCAAAGCATATACCTATGCCTAAAAGTAGTCTGGTAGCTAATGCTGACATAAAAAGCATCTATGCTGGGAGCTGGTTTCACAACACATTATGGGCTTATGTGTCCGCCCAGCGCAGATGCGGAATTTCACTGGCCGAGGCCGTCGATGACTTTATCGACTTCTTTGGCACCGAAGAATTGGAGAAGCGCACCCTCCAAAAAATCTATGACCGGAAAAACAAAGAGTACCAGACTCACGCCTCCGGGATCCGGGAGGATATGAACGATCTGATGGAACTCGAAGCGGATAAGGTCAGGGCGCAAGGAAAGGCAAAACTCATGGAACTGAAGGAAAGGGTAGGAAAATTAATCGAAGAGTTTAAAATGTAACTGAGATGGCCAGACCTTACAGCCTCACTGATCCTGTCGAAGTACAGCGAATGGTGGACGAGTATTTTGAAGATAATGATCACCCGACAATCACCGGGCTGGCTCGTGCTTTAGGCTTTAAGGAACGCAAATCAATGCCTGTCAATGCCGCCCGGAATGACGAGATCGGGGATATTGTCTCTGATGCTTATATGCGCGTTGAGGAGTTCTATGAGAAGCACCTTCTGACCAGCAAGCCTACCGGCGCCATTTTCGCACTCAAAAACTTCGGGTGGTCTGATGCTCAGCAGGTAGAGCTCACCGGACAAGTAAATATCCCCGTGATCCAATGGGCGAAACCGAAGCTATAAGCGAAGTTCAGATCAGTGATGTATTTGAGCCTCTTTATACCTCCGATGCCCGGTATTTCTTCCTGACAGGCGGACGAGCTTCGCTCAAATCCTCAACGGTTCATGACTTTATAGCCAGGCTCACCTATGAAGCGGGACACGGCGTGCTATTCACCCGGTACACCATGACGTCAGCGGAGAAGTCTATCATCCCTGAGTTCAAAATCACGCTCGAACGGCTCGGGCTACTTCAGGACTTCCATATCACAAAAAACATCGTGACCAATAAGCACACGAAGTCCTTTATCTACTTCTCAGGGATAAAAACATCATCGGGGGATCAGACAGCCACTTTAAAGTCAATAGCCGGGATCACTACATGGGTGATCGAGGAGGGAGAGGATTTTAACGACGAAAAAGCATTCGACACTATCGATGACAGTATCCGTACGGCCTCGATACAGAATCGAGTGATATGGATTCAAAACCCGACTACCCGAGACCATTTCTCATACAAGCGATGGATCGAACCGGCCAACCGCCAGCAGGACTTCTTCGGATACAACGTAACGATATCCGCTGTGCCTGGTGTGTGCCATATTCACTCGACCTATCACATGGCGGAGCAGCTCGGGTATCTGTCGGAGGGGTGGCTGGATAAGGCTGAGAAGCACCGTATTGAAGCGGAGGCAGCCGACGACAAGCATACCACATGGTATTACTACAACTACATCGGAGGATGGCTTGAAAAGGCCGAGGGCGCTATCTTCCAGAACTGGATTGAGGGTGATTTTGATACATCCTTGCCATACTGCTACGGACTCGACTATGGGTATCACCCTGACCCGTCAACCATGATCAAAGTGGCAGTTAACAAGAAACTGAAGCATATTTATCTAAAGGAAGAGTTCTATGAGACCAAACTCAGCACCATCGGCGTGGTTTCGGCTATCAGAGAAGGTATCGAAAAAAAGCATGACAGGGTGAATTGTGACCGCGATCTGAGGTTGTATAATGATATCAAATCCGAAGGGATTAATATCCATCTTGCGAAAAAAGGTCCCGGCAGTGTGTCGAGGGATATCAGTGACATGCAGGACTACCAGATCATTATCGATCCGGACAGCCACAATCTGAAGAAAGAAGCCAATAAGTACGTCTGGAATGACAAGAAGTCATCTATCCCGATCGATGCATGGAATCACGCATGGGATGCATCCCGTTACGGCTTCCGCTTCTTGGTTCCGGCCAAGGGAAATCAGATATCTATGAGCGGTAGAAACTTCGGGGAATAAAGACATAATGTAGGCTATTCGCACTTTTCTAATATCGTTTTTTGCAGTATGTACACATCTGATCAGCTTTTCGCTATTCTGAAAAAACGAATTAGCGACAACAGGCCGCACAAGGACTATGACCGGACTGTAACGGTTGCCAATTGGTGTTACCAGATGATGACGGGCAATGATCAGAAGGAAATACTCGTCACCTACAAAGTCAGGGAAACCGATAAGCAGATGCAGCAGCGCATCCGCATTACCAACTCCCGGACGCAGTATGTCAGCAACAAGGTGATGAAGATGTTCAACGAGGTCCATCGCTGTGATGATGTGACCGAGTCAATCACCTACGAAAAGGAGCAAAACAAACTCGATGCTCTTAATGCCGCCCTAAGCAAGTGGACTGAGGGTAAGCACCTGCAGAACTACCTGGATGGACGATTCCGCGATCTCGTTTTTTACGATCCGAACGCTTATGTCGTTGTGGAGTTCGTTAATGATGATCCGGTCAACAAGTTACCCACCGTATATCCTTTTGAGGTGGCTGCGAAAGAGGTGTACGATCACAAATACGTCAATGGAGTACTGAATTATATCATCTCTCAGCACGAAACGAAGTTTACCGAGAAAGCAAATCCCACTAAAAAGGTTGTCGGGATGCGATACACGATGTACGCGGCAGGGTACAGTATTGTGATGCAGCATATCCCAAAGGAGGCAGAGATAGGAGAAATACCTGAAGGGTTTAGCGAGACTACATTCAAAGTCAGACGGAAAGACAATGATCAGTATTTTGACGAGCGATTCTTGTTCAATATCTACGAGACCAAAAGCCCGCGATGCCCTGCTATCCGTGCCGGGTACATGGATGACCCTGAGACCGGTTTCCGCACAAAAGTAAGCCCGATGTATCCGTCCAAAGAGATTATGACGGATCTGATCTGGAACAAGTCGGAGTATGACCTGTCAAAAGCTTTGCACGGTTTCTATCAGAAGTTCGCGTATGTATCGAAGTGCGAGACCTGCCACGGCGAGGGATTGGTAGATGAAGTGAAATGCACTTCGTGTAAAGGAACGGGCAAGCAGTCGCACACCACCGTTCAGGATATTGTAGAAATCACCCTGCCGGATAGCTTCGATAGCACAATTCCGCCTTTGGCCAATTTTGTCCATTACGCTACGATTCCGGAGCACCTTATCAACAAACAAAAAGAGGACTACCAGACAGATCAGCGTGATGTGTTCAATGCCATATTCGGGTCAAATGTCCTGGATAGAACAGAAATAGCGGAAACAGCCACGGCAAAGCATTACGACTGGCGAGCTGTCAATAATACGCTGAGTGAGTACGCCGATCACCGCTCTGAAGCGTTTAAGTTTTTCGTAAAGCAGACAGCTTCAGTTCTGATGGCTGATGACGGGCTTACTGTTCAGCATAGCTACCCATCAGATTTTAAGCTTGAATCTGTTGAAGAGTTAATCGATCAGCGGTCGTCTGCCGTAGGAGCTTCCGTGCCTATGGCTATTATATCCCATATCGACCTTTCGATTCTTGCCAAACAGCATCGGGACGATCCGGAATTTATTAAAAAATACAAAGCCCGGGAGCGATTCAGGCCGATGCGCGACAAATCCAAAGATGAGCGGGCCGTGCTGATGTCAATGCTTCCACCGAACGATCCAGAGAGGGTATTATATATCTATTTCGAAAGGATTATGGATGATGTATTCGACGAGAATGAGAATTTCGCTGATATGGACTTCAAAAAGCAGAAAGATATCGTAAGAACGTATGTCGATCAGCGCATGCCGGGTGCTCCATCCTTTCCCACAATAGAGTAGAATGCAAAGCAGGAATAGCAAGATAAGGGAGAAGTTTATCGAAAAACAGACCGCAGCCCTTGATAACAGGATTGCTTCTGCACAAAATCGTCTTTTTCGCATACTGGAAAGTGGGGTGATCGATGGTCTCCCCACTGAACCAGACGGTGTACTGACCAATACTACCGAAAGCATTTTCAACCCAAACAGGATCGATGCCTTATTCGACCAGTTTCGACAAGATCATATCAAACCGATACTGGATAAGGTCGAGAAGGGTGTCAATAAGCTGATAGACCACAACGACAAGTATTTTGCCTCGGTCAAGAAGAATAATATCGGCGATTCTGTCCGCAGCTCGGCCCTCTCAGCCCTCGGTATCGGCGGTGGAGTTCTGGCAGCAGGATCACTGCTTTTTAATATCCTGAACGACCGGGAGGTTTTGAACACGCTCAAAACGGTTGTCATGTCATCGATCGCGGGCGGGCTGACCATTACCGCCCTGAAGGTGGTTTTTAAAGAGATTGTTTTAAAACGAGAAGGGGGGATATTGAAAAAACTGTTCCGGGAGAAATTACCTGATCCTTATGTCCGTATCGATCGATTTGTCGGTCGGTCATACGCTGTTGGCCTTGATCTGAATTTTGCGATCTACCAGGGAGGGATCATTAAAACGTCTCGTCCGTTCTGTGTCGAGCGGAACAATAAAGTCTTTTCCCGAGAAGAGATATCCCGATTCGGCTCCGCTGCGGATCAATTCGGAGGGTATGAGAATAAAACAACCGGAGATTTTCAGGGAAAGCCACAAAACTATAATCCGTTTACCGATTTAGGTGGGTATAACTGTCGGCACCAGTTAGACTGGATCAGTGACGAGTTGGCGTTCCATTTGCGACCCGATCTGAATACCGCTGCTCTGAACTAACGTTCCTAAGACATAATGTAGGCATGGCACTTATCGCATAGTTTGATTTTTGCTATGTGACGATTTCGGAGACACATCGGTTTTACCTTGACATCCCCAATCAGGGACGGAAACAGGTATATCCGTTTAACTCGCAGCTCCGATGGGTCGATAAAAAGAAAGAAGGGTATCGCTTCTACCAAAAGACCTTAGAATCTCCACTTATTTTGATGGATGCCCCTGCCAGTGGAATAAACGACTTTCAAGTTCTTATGGATTTGGAGCGTGAGGGCAAGACCTGCGAGCGTGTGGACGTTGTGATCGACAAGTACTGCCCATGCAATGAAGAGTGGACGGAAGAGTACTACAAAGGGTATCTGAGACTATCAAAAGGGGAGTGGGATGTCAGCGGATGCAAGGTGACTATTCCGGTTGAAGTCAATGATACTTTTACCTGCCTGACCACTGAATGGACAAAATATTTTAATCTTTTTGATTATGGCGATGAGCCTATTGAGGTGACCCCATTTTACGGCGTTCTGGTTTACCAGCAGTGCCAGTATGACCACACGATGGTTTTCGACCCGATACCTCCGTGGGAAACAATGATAGCGCAGATCAAGAGTTATGTGTGGAACAACTTCGCGGATGACTGCATAAGCTCGGGCGAAGGCTGGACGCCAATAAAGCATACCTATAAGGCGGAGTTTGAGTTGAAGCACTCAGGACTATTCGGAAACGACCTATCCATGCATGTCCATCTGACAGTAAGGACTCAATATGCCCGTGAGATGTCACTCGATATCTCCGAGCCTCCCGGAAACGGATGGATTGGTGGCCCGCCATGGTTTCGGGCAGTGAACATTGTCAGCCTGCCGGTTCTGGATCATACTACATCAGAGGGGTTGCAGGCTCTCGCTGAAGAGTGGGGCGAAACGGTAGATGTCGGGTTCTTGTCGATTAATCAGATCGTTGGACTGGATGCCGATGGAAATTCTATCCTGACTAATGGCAAAGAGATGGGGCCGGTATTAGAGGATTGGGCTGAGCAATGCGACCTGACAATCATTTCCAATTTTTTCAATATCAACCCGGACGAGACAAACCCGGATAACGAATACTATGAGCGTGCTGAATACGATGCCCATGGTATTGTCTTGTTTCAGGTCACCGATGTGGCTCGAATTGATGAGACAGAAAGCGCTACAATCGCCTTGACAACATTTAAAAAAATCATAGATGCCCTAAAGGTGGCTTTCAATGTCGATGTCGATATCGAAGATGGGGGAGTGCTCCGGATTGAGCACAAAAGCTACTGGCAGCGCCCGGTAAACATGGATCTGACGCTTCCGGCATTCTTTACATGGATAAAGAGCAAATGGAAGTACACATATGACCAGGCGAAGCTTCCTAAGCGAGAGCATTTCCGGTGGGCGGTGGAGAGCGACAAAACGGGCGGTGACTTCGACGGGTATCCTATCGAGTACGATAATAATTGTGTGAACGATATCGACGACCCACAGGAGGAAGATTACAATGCCGATCAGTTCCTGACCAATATTGTCCACGTAGTTAATAATGAGGATTTTTTCGACTCAGATATCATTCTCATGGTCAGTACAACTGACGGGGTTATTAATTACGCTGTTCAGCCTATTTCGGGGAGAAACAAGCTGAACGGTACCATGTCATTCGGGTACCTGCTTCCGAGATACCACGATCACAGCCGACCCTTTAAGGAAGGGTTTATCAATAAGATTCAGACCGCTTTCTACCGGTCTTTAAGGAATAAGATACAGGCAGATATCTCGATCCCTTTCCAGTGTGATGATTATATGAATAATTACGATCCATCCGGATTGGTTAAGACGCAGCTCGGCGGTGGCGAGATCGATAAGGCTACATACGTTGAGCCGGATGGGCAACTCACTCTAACCCTAAAACACAAATGAGCGATATAACGGACATATTATCCTTGTTGGGTGGTGAGCGAGTCGGCGATGACGGCCGTTACGATATGGCCTCCACGACTCAGAATAATTGCCATAATTATTCACTGGCGGGGTCATCTACATGCCTGACAGGAGTTGAGGATATTACCCTGTATATCGAAATACCTGCATTCGAGCCTATCGAATACGTCAAGACTAAGAGGAAGATTGAAACAGGGGATAGCGAGGAGATTACTACGTGGAGTAAAGTTGAGCCCCGGGTGAAGTTTACGATCACCGGCAGTATGGAGGTTGCCAATCTGTTCAACCAGCTCGCGCTACACGAGTCTATTCAATTTACCAATATTCCAGATGCTGTGATTGTCACGGTTCGGGATGTGGAGGTAGAATACTCGCCATACAATGATCACTTCAGAATTGAAGTGTCATTGCTTCTTACTGAGTCATCTATCATCAGCACATTATGCTGTGGATCGTACTATGAGGACGCCCCATTTAATGAGTGTGACGGAACCGGCGAGACCGGCGACCCAAATAATGACCCGGGGTGTGTGGACTATGATGTGTCCATCGCATTAACTGCAGGACCACCTGACGAATTGACAGCATCGAGCACGGGCGGAGATACAGGCACCGAGACTTTTACATGGTATCTGGACGGTGAGTATTTCGGAGAGGGTGCTACGATTCAGCCGACCCTTCCCGGCGTGTATCGGGTGGATGCGCAAAAGGGCAATTGTACTGACAGTGAGAGTTACACATATAGCGGCGACTGCGGCGGATTCGATGTGACTATTGAAGAGATAATCCTCTCTGACGGAGGCAGTGCGTTGGTAGCCCTTCCGAATATGACGGCTGACCTCCAATGGGAGGAGTTTAATGATCCCGATTGGGACGAAATACCTGGCGAGACTTCAAATCTATTCGAGCCGGAAAGTGACGGCACATATCGGGTAGTAGCGACTTCGTCCGGTGGATGTGAGGCGACTTCTGACAGTATCGAGGTGGAACTACCCACTGACTGTACAGACTTGTTTACGCTTGAGATTGCTAATAACTCCGGCGAGCTGGAGGTGACGATAGTGGACTATGCCGGTGTTGATACGCCTGATTACACATGGTATCAGGACACAGGAGACGGACCCGTATTAATTGACGGGGCTGCCTCTGAAACATTGGATGACCTCACGCCGGGGTACTATATCGTGACGGTCGAATTGGACGGATGTACTCAATCCGCTTCGATTGTGGTAGGGTGTGATTTTGAGACGGTCAGTGATGACTGCGGCTGTGGTGACTCATCGGCATGGTCGGAAACGTTTGTGGCCAGTGGCGGTGAGACTGCTTTTGCTGTGTCCAATTTCTTCTTAGCAGATCCTCTGCATGTAGGAGTTAATGAGATGATGGCCACTTACCTGGTCACTAAAAACGGCGTGTCAATAGGGTATGTGTCAGGCACTCCTGCTGATGGGGAAGAGTGGAGTGTGGACTATACGGATCAGGAGATCACGCTTGCTGCCGGGACAGTATTGGAGGATGATGTTTTTGTAATCAGAAAATTAAGGTGCATCAAATTATGATGAGATATGCATTCATATTAGTCTTTAGCTTGTTCGCTCTGGACAGTTTTGGACAGATTCGGGACAATCAGCTCGGGCATCCTCCGAATGGTACGGATCAGTTCTTTATGGGTATTGATACGGCCGGTGTTTTTGATGATCGGGGTAAGTGGATACATAAGGATAGCATGCCGTTTGGCCGCCTTGATACAGTGTATGTGACGGGCGATTCATTGTGTTTGGTGAGTGTGGAGGGCG
>JAUHXV010000070.1 GCA_030426765.1 Bacteroidia bacterium
ATGATCACGTCAAATCCGTCCTTAGTCAGATTAAAAAATATCACGTAGGTGGCTTGTGTTTTTTTCAGGGCACTCCGGAAAAACAAGCTGAACTCACCGCAGACTATCAATCCAAAAGCAAGATTCCCCTGTTGGTCGCCACCGATGCGGAATGGGGCATTGGGATGCGATTTAAGGAAGACGGGCTTTCCTTTCCTCGCCAACTCATGCTTGGGGCCATTCAGGGCAACAAAGACATTGAAATGATGGGCTACGCCATCGGCACTCAATTGCAATCTCTCGGTGTGCATGTCAATTTCGCGCCGGTAGCCGATATAAATATCAATCCGCTCAACCCCGTGATTGGCTCACGATCTTTTGGGGAGGACAAGGAAAATGTGGCGTCAAAATCCATCGCCTACATGAAGGGTTTGCAAGCAGCTGGTATCAGCACTTCCGGTAAACACTTTCCCGGGCATGGAGATACGGATAAAGACTCGCACTACGATTTGCCGGTAGTCAATGTCAGCATGGATCGCCTTCGATCAGAAGAATTATATCCATTTCAAAAACTGATTGACGCCGGACTTCAAGGGATGATGGTGGCGCATCTGCACGTCCCCGCCATCGATGCTACACCTAATATCTCCACCACTTTAAGTCATAATGCTGTAACGGGATTGTTGAAAAATCAAATGGGCTTCAACGGACTTATCTACACGGATGGACTCGAGATGCATGGCGTCACCAAACACTTCAAATCAGATGAGGTGGCCATAATGGCTTTCCAGGCTGGCAATGACATCCTGCTGCTGCCGGAAAATATTGCACTTGCTTTTTCCGGTTTGCGCAATGCTTTTAAGCAGGACAAACTGGATATCAATATGCTGGATCAGGTCGTCAAACGCATCCTGACGGCTAAATATCATCTCGGCCTCGATTCGATGGAATTGCCGGATCCGGCCTACGCAAAGAAAATGGCCTTCGATCCGTATGCAACGGGGATCAAACACCAGCTGATCGAAAATGCACTCACCGTCGTGCAAAACAAACGCGCCCTGATCCCCATGGTGAATGTGACAGATCCAAAAATTGCTACGCTGGCGATCGGAAGTGAAGCGATCACACCTTTTCAGGAGCGCCTGGATCACTATTTCGAAGGCCACCACTTACATATCAGCCACACACTGGCAGGTACCGATGAGCGATCTCTTTTAAAGGAATTAAAACCCTTCGACCGCGTGATCATATCGCTGCACCTCCCGAATGCGAGTGTGCCGAAAAATTTTGGCCTGACCAAAGAAGAACTGAGCTTCCTGCAATTGGTCAATCGACAGAACGAAGTGATCCTTGTGGTATTTGGCAGTCCGTACAGTCTGAAGTTTTTCGAGAATATGGATCACGTCATCATGGCGTATGAAGACATGCCTGAGATTGAGGATATTGCTGCTCAGGGAATAGTCGGTGTTTTTGGTTTTAACGGAAGGCTTCCGGTGACTGCCAGTCCGGTGTTTCCGCTGGGGCATGGTTTTCCAACACCCTCTCTGGGCCGGCTGGGCTATAGCGTTCCGGAACGCGTGGGGATGTGTTCTGACAGCCTCGCCCAGATAGAATCTATCGCTTCGTATATGATGCGCATCAAAGCGGCTCCGGGATGTCAGGTGCTGATCGCCCGCGATGGCAGAGTAATCTACGAACGCGCCTTTGGCCATCATACCTATGATGATCAAACACCGGTTCGACTCACCGATCTCTATGATGTTGCTTCGGTAACGAAAGTAGCCGCCACAACACTGTCTGTCATGGACCTGGATGACAAAAACATTTTATCAACCGACTATACACTCGGCCACTATCTGCCCTGGCTGGCGGGCAGCAACAAAGAACAGATGGTGCTTGGCAAAGTCATGGCGCACCATGCCGGCCTTCAGTCCTGGATTCCGTTTTACGAATCTACCGGCCGTATAAAAGGAAATATGTGGGTGGAAACCGTGCCCGACTTATACTGCTACCTTCCTTCAGCCGATTATTGTCTGGCTGTAGCGCATGATATGTACATGGATGATCGGTACATCGATACGATCCGCAAACAAATCATCGAAAGTCCGCTGAATGCAGATGGCCGATATGTCTACAGCGACCTTGGCTTTATCATGTTGGCAGAGATTATCAAGCGAGAAACCGGCGCGTCGCTGGATCGGTATGCCGATAGCCTTTTTTACAAGCCGCTGGGGTTACGGCGCATTTCTTTTAATCCGCTGAATCGATTTCCACAGGAAGAAATTGTCCCTTCGGAAATAGATAATTACTTCAGATGTCAGGAGATCAATGGGTATGTACATGATATGTCTTCCGCAATGCTCGGCGGCGTCAGCGGCCATGCAGGTTTATTTTCAAATGCAGAAGATCTGGCGGTGATCTATCAAATGATGATGAATCAGGGAAGTTATGGCGGCAAACAATACATCAATCCGGATCTGCTGAAAAAATATACTACACGCTATGGCAGATCGACCCGTCGTGGGATCGGATTTGATATGAAAGAACTGGATCGCAACGGGACTTTACTAACTTCTGCACTTGCTTCTTCCTCTACGTATGGGCACACCGGATTTACGGGTATCTGTGCATGGAATGATCCGGATCAGCGACTGACCTATATCTTTCTCTCCAACCGCACCTATCCGACGATGCGCAATACGAAGTTATTTAAGCAGCGCATCCGGCAGAAGATTCATACGCGTGCCTATAAGGCCATCGAGGGATATTATTATTACGCTTCTGACCAACTGCCCGGATGAGATTTTCCTACACCCTCATGATCGCCTGGCGGTATATCCTAGGCAAAAAGAGTTTTCAGGCTATTAATATTATCACCGGCATTTCGATGTTTGGCATCTCCATCGGGGCTGCGGCATTGCTTTTAATTCTGTCAGTTTTTAATGGGTTTGAAGATCTGCTCAAAGGGCTTTATAACTCCATCTATACCGACCTCAAAGTTTATCCCGCCGAAGGCAAATATTTTGAGCCTGACGACGCAACGCTGGCGACCATAAAAGCCTGGCCCGGAATTGAAGGCCTGAGCCTTACACTCGAAGAGACGGCTTTGATCGAATACAAAGGCAGTCAGGATATCTGTACCGTGAAAGGCGTGGATGATGCTTTTCGAACCGTGACGGATATTGATAGTGTCTTGCTGGATGGTGATTTTGTTTTGCAAAATGGTGAGGCCGAACTCGCGATCATGGGAGCAGGGATCGCCTCCCGACTCAATGTCAATCATCGCAATCCGTATGAAGCCCTTTCGATCTATCTGCCCAATCGCAAACAACGCGGTCCGCTCGACAAGCCCTTTACCGTAAAATATACCTATCCAACCGGCCGATTTTCTATCAAGCAGGATTACGACTACCAGTATGTGTTTGTCTCCCTCGAGTTCATTAGAGACTTACTGGACAGTCCGAATGCCGTTTCCGGGATCGAGATCAGACTGTCACCGGGGGCCGATGCTCAGGAAATCAAAAAGAAACTGGAGAGACTGTTTGACGCACCGATGATTGTCAAAAACAAAGACGAACAAAACGCCGCCTTTTTCAAACTGATGAATATTGAAAAATGGATTTCGTTTGCAGTTGTCTCCCTTACCTTGATCATCGTCTCTTTTAATCTTGTGAGCGCGCTTTGGATGATCGTGCTGGACAAACGAAAGGATATTTCCATCCTGCAATCTATAGGCTCCTCCCCATCAGATGTGCGGAAAATCTTTATGCGCTCGGGATGGATGATCAGTTTTCTTGGATTAGTCATTGGGATTGCGCTGGCAGTAGGGTTTTATGTTTTGCAAAAACAATTTGGCATCGTACCGATTCCGGAGGGCTTTGTGGTGGATTCGTACCCTATTGAATTACGGTGGATCGATCTGCTCATTGTCGGGGCAACAGTTTTTGTCATTGGTAGCCTGGCTTCTCTCCTTCCTGCCCGGAAAGCCTCTAAGATTGCCGCTTATATCCGTAAAGAGTAGAGCAAATTTGGATAGACAAAATATTTCGTTTATCTATACTTTGAAATTTCAATTTTACACAGGCCCGCGAGGTCAGTATTTAAAACCCTGATACGCTATGAAAACTTATTCCCTGCTATTTCTATTGATGTGCTTCTTTGCTGTTTCAAGCATACAAGCGCAGGAAGCGAAAAGCGGAGCCGGTATTATACTAGGAGCAAATTACAGCGACCTGAATTATGGAAGTGAATTTTTATCTCAGCTTCTTCCTGTTGATGATTATTTGTCGTTTACATCAGGCGGAGATGCGGATTATGGCTTTGATATAGGCTTAAACTACCAGCTTGCTATTTCCTCAAGATTTTCTACCTCGATAGGTATGGTGTATTCTTCTTTGCAATATCAGATTGAGGGAAGTGTTTCAGAAAGGGATCCTTCCGTGACTCGTCCGCCAAGTTCGGATATTCCGATTGAGGCAGAAGGTGCGGTCAACTATACCTTTCTCAATATACCTCTGACACTGGATTACTCCTTCAACCAGAATCCCAACAAGGGACTGTATGTTTTTGCCTCCTTCAATGCAATGCTTCGCCTTAACACAAAATGGAACCTCGACCTTACTTATGAGGATTTTAGTGAAGGGGAAGAAGATGATATGGCAGGTATTCTTGAACCAGATTACAATGCACTTTGGTTCGTAGGTCTTGGAGCGGGATACCATATTCCACTGAACGAACAGATGAGCTTGACGCCTTCCTTAGGATTCAAGTATGGATTAAACCCACTCGTCGACGGAGGTTTGGAACCTACACTGATCAACCTGGATGTGACATTCTACCGTTGGTTTTAAGGTCAGTCGGCTTATGATTAAGGTGTATTCGTATTCGGAATTACAGGTTTTAACTGCCCGGGATTTAATTAAAACAATTTCGAAACGAACAGAAAGGATAGATTATATGGGATTTAGACATTCCACTTCATTTCGAAACATGTTTCCCTAAGCGGAAAAGAGTTGATAATCATTTCCAGCGTACTCGATGTCGGGCATAAAAAATCCCCAACACTTGTAAGCAATTCACTTACCTGCATTGGGGAAGATGAGGGGAAATTTGTTTCGTTATAGCTTAGCTTTATTTACAAGGAGAAGCATCACTATTGTAAATATCGCGAATCGCGATATACTTCCCGTCACGTTTTTCGAAAAGCGTCATAAATTTTCCGGAACGCATGACGTTTCCATCTTTATCCACTGATTTGGAAGTGCCGGTTTCCACAGCATAATCGCCTGCAGCCCAAAGGCCGGTCGTTTCAAAAGAAATGGTATACCCCATGGTATCCTTTTCGAAATTCTTCATCACGCTGGCTTTGATCGCTTCCTTCCCTACGGCGGTAGGCTCGTTAGCACCAAGGCTTTGCGCATCATCAGCGTAATAGGCGACTACGCCATCTGCATCTTTTGCGTTGTCCGCTGCGGCATAGGCATTTTCCATCGCTGTTATTTCAGCCCGCAGGGCATCCATATCAATGGCTTCGGCGTGGTCGTGTTCCATTTCTTCATGCTCTTCGCATGCGGGCAGGAATAAGAATAAGGGTGTTAATAACACCATCCATAAAAATGATCGTTTCATACTAAAGAGGGTAGTTGGTTTAACCTTCAAGATACTACTATTATATCTAGTATGCAGGATTATTTTAAAATGAATTCAGGACAAACCTCGTTAAAGGTTTATTGTTTCGAACCAGAAATCTGCCTGATTAATGACCTTTCATATCGATAGATCAAAACCAGAAAAGCTATCATCAGGATGGAGTTGACTAAAAGAGTCAAGGGCAAATTATGTTCAACCCATCCACGAATGCCCTCCATGATAAAATAGACGATAATCGCGCCAATCATCCACCCTGCCATACGCCCAATCTTGTACGGTATCGGAAAATACTTTTGCCCCAGCAGATAGGAAGCCACACACATAAACGCGTAACAAGCCAGTGCTGCCCACGCCGAACCAATAACCTCAAGGCGTTGAATCAGGAGCACATTGCCAACAATGGTGATGATGGCACCTCCGATGGCAATCCAGGCACCCCAGCGCGTCCGGTCGGCCAACTTATACCAGGCGGAAAGATTGTAATAAATGCCGAGCAACAGATAAGCAACCAGCAGGATCGGTACGACGAATAAACCGGCTCTGAAATTGCTTCCCAAAATGAATTGAAACAAATCCATGTACGCCAGGATAAACAACATCATGGTCGAGCCTACGATGGTAAAAGCCAGCGCCACATCCGCATATACTTCCCTCGAATCCGGACGTTCCTTGTGCGCA
Source organism: Bacteroidia bacterium (assembly GCA_030426765.1). Lineage (GTDB taxonomy): Bacteria > Bacteroidota > Bacteroidia > Chitinophagales > Saprospiraceae > Opimibacter. The sequence continues at coordinate 6,307 of JAUHXV010000070.1, forward strand.
AAGAAAAAAGGTTCCGCGGCATAATTAAAAGCAATTGTAAACAAATTCAGCAGCAATGCAAGAGAGGCAGCAGCTGCATACTTACCGCCATCAGATAGATTTGTGGTAATATCGTTTGGCAGAATATATTTCTGAAAAGTGATGTACGAAGATTGATTAATCACACCCGCCACTCCAACGATCACGAGCGGCCATGAATATCGGAGCATCTTTTTGAAAAACTGGAAATCCCAGTCAAACGACTCACTTCTGGCAAAGGGGAGCAATCCCACAAAGGTCACCATGCTGGCTAACATATTGCTCAGGAAGACGTAAAACAACTGATCATTCGGACGATAGATCCTTTCAAAAAAACCTCCCGCTTCAGATAATCCGGGAAGAAGTTCAATGAAAAAAAGAACAAACACAATATTGAGTACGATCGAACCCAGTTTGAGCGCCATAAACACCCATGGCCTGTTCTGCTGCCGCAGGCTGGCAAAAGGAACCGCACAAAGGACATCGAAGAAGAGCACCGAACCCAGTAACATAAGATGGGTCGTCATCCCTTCATACTCCATCCAGGCCGCTACCTCGCCGCGAAAGATCCACAAGCCAACCAGGAATAGACTTGCCAGTGTCAGGAGAAATGACATGGACATGGTGGTGACCTTTGACCTATCTTCCTTGGCATAGCGGAAGTAGGTGGTCTCCATGCGGAAAGTCAGGATCACCAGGACGATGGCTACATAGAAGTACAGATCGCGATAGATCCCGTACTGACTGGTTTGGTCATTAAATACCCTCGTCAGGTAAAACGTAAACAGGATATAGTGCAATACCCTGCTCAGGATATAACTAAAACCGTAGATGGCGGTTTCACCGGCTAATTTGCGAAGCAGGGTCATAGTCTGCCCGTGAAATTAGTAATATCTCAGATTTGTTATCATACCATTTGTCTCATCATGTGGGGAAACGTTGGTTAAGCGCTTGTCAGGGAACATTACGAATTCAATTCTCACCACATTTCTGTTAGCTTTGTCCTTCTTAAAAACACGGTAGCGCCGCATGATATTTTACGCACAGGAAACCTGGATTGCATTAGGCATTGCCTCCCTGCCCGCTATCGCCAGCGCATTCTTGTTTTTCCATACGGATAAAAAGAATCTCGCTCTCGGCCTCCTGATGCTCAGTGCATTGCTTTTGCGACTTGTGATGATCTCATTAGATCCTTTCGTCCATGAATGGGATGAGCGGTACCATGCCCTGGTTGCGAAAAACATGGTTGCGAATCCATTCAAGCCCATGCTGGTGGTCCATCCGATTCTGGCCTATGATATGCTGGACTGGAGCAACAACCACATCTGGGTCCACAAGCAACCTTTGTTTCTCTGGCAGATGGCCGCTTCCATGAAACTTTTTGGCATCAATGAAATCGCTATGCGACTGCCAACGGCCATCATGAGTACCCTACTGGTTTGGCTCACGTATGACTTATGCAGAAACTGGATCCCCAATCATAATCGTATTGCGTACATCGCAGCATTTCTGACAGCTTTTTCCGGTTATACCCTGGGACTCGTTTCCGGGTATGTAAGCCTGGAACACAACGACCTGGCCTTTGTTTTTTATGTCACTTGTTCCTTTTGGGCCTGGACAAAGTATGTCCACGAAACGTATTCGCTGAAGTGGGCAATTCTAACCGGTGTTTTTGTTGGGCTTGCGGTGCTGAACAAATGGCTAACCGGCTATCTGATCTTCGGGGGATGGGGTTTGTATCTTCTTCTGACGCACGGCATAAAACTTAAATGGCCACAAATTCTGCACATTGCGGGTGCATTTATTGTTTCGGTGGCTGTTTTCCTTCCATGGCAACTGTATATCTTTCAAGCATTCCCCACCGAGAGTGCGATTTCCTACCAGTACAATGTGGATCATATCAATGACGCACTTGGTCATCCCGGGAATGTCTGGACGCATATCCTTTTTCTGGAAAGCGCATATCACAAATACGTTCTGGTGCTGGGTATCATCGGCTTGATTGCGATCTGGCGACTGCGGGAAGTGAATAAAAAAATGACCTTTTCTTTTCTCGCGATGATCACCGTCATCTTCGGATTCTTTTCGATCATCGTCAAAACCAAAATGCCCGCTTTTGTTTTTCCGGTATCTGCATTGTTCTTTTGTTTTTTTGCAGTGGGCTTGTACAAGACCTCTCAATGGGTAGCGGAACCCTGTAAAGAATCACCTAAAATCAGCAACTCAATTTATTTTTCATTAACTCTCTTCATAGGGTTGTTGATTTTCAAACCATGGGACATCGCCTCTTTTCGTTCGGAAACGAATGCATACCGAAATGCGAAAATCCACAACACCCGGGTATACGAGAATCTGCCCGACTCCATCACGCAAGACTATGTGATCATCAACTGCAAGAGTTTTGAAAATGTCGAATTGATGTTTCACAAAAATGCCAAAGCATATCACTGGTATCCCGGCGAGCAGGTGATTGACTCGCTACAAAATCTCGGCTTCAAATTTGCCGCCTTCCGAAACACACCGAATCAGGGGCTGCCACCTTATATTCTTGAAGATCCCGAGATTGTGCTGTTGGAGGATGTCATTCAATGACATGGAGTGAGGGAGTGAGGGAGTGAATTGCCGGTTAAAACACTATCACTTTTAAGTTCAACAACCTTTACTTAATACAGAATGGTTTCTCGCAGAGGCGCAAAGGCGCAGTTCTCTATTCATTACCTTGAACTCTATAATAGAAAGGCAAATTTTCAGTAAGCAAGAATATGCTGCAGATCGAGCAAAGTAAAAGCAGTCAATAAATCACTCCATCACCCCATCACTCCCTTATCGTCCCATATGAACCAGCAGAACCGAGATATCCGATGGCGAAACGCCACTGATGCGGCTTGCCTGACCGATCGTGCGCGGACGGATTTGCATAAGTTTTTCGCGGGACTCGTGGCTGAGGGAACTGATCTTAGTGTAGTCGATGGAATCGTGGAGGGCGAGTTCTTCGAGACGATTCATCTTGTCCACCATCTCTTGTTCGCGCTCGATGTAGCCTTTATACTTGATGTTGACTTCTGCAAGCCGGATGGTTTCGTCATCGTATGAGGACAAACCTTCTTCCAACTGCGGTAAATATCTTGTGATATCCTCCAGCGTCACATGCGGTCTGCTGAGGAGCAGTTCCATTTTGATTTTTTGTGGAATAGGCGCACTGTCGATACTCTCAAGAAACGGATTGACTTGTGCGGGCTCCACACTCATTTCTGAAAACATCTTTTCGATCTCGCGTATCCCCTTGTTTTTTTCTTCGACTCTGACCATGCGGTCTTCGATTCCTTTCATGCCGATCGCGTTGACCAATGGCGTCAGACGCAGATCCGCATTATCCTGGCGAAGCAGAATGCGGTGTTCGGCGCGTGAGGTAAACATCCTGTAGGGCTCGAGTGTGCCTTTATTGATGAGATCATCGATCAACACACCGATATACGCTTCGGAACGCTTCAGGATAAAAGGTGCTTCTTCTTTAATGGCGAGATGTGCGTTGATCCCTGCCATCAAGCCCTGAGAAGCGGCTTCTTCATATCCGGTGGTACCGTTGATCTGCCCGGCAAAAAACAGGTTTTTCACCAATCGTGTTTCCAACGTTGGAGACAATTGTGTCGGCGGGAAGTAATCGTATTCAATCGCATACCCCGGGCGGAACATCTTGCAGTTTTCAAAACCCTCTACTTTCCGCAAGGCTTCAAACTGTACTTCTTCAGGCAGTGAAGAAGAAAATCCATTGACATATACTTCCACTGTATCCCATCCTTCCGGTTCGACGAAAAGCTGATGTCGATCCTTATCGGCAAAGCGGTCGATTTTATCTTCGATCGACGGGCAGTACCTTGGCCCTACGCCGCGGATCCTGCCGTTGAACATCGGCGATCTGTCAAATCCTGTCCGTAGTATATCATGCACATCACCTGAAGTATAGGCAATGTGACAGGGTCTCTGTTTAGCAAGTGCAGGCGTATTGGTGTAGGAAAACTTTCCGGCCGGTTCGTCACCGGGTTGTATCTCCATGCGGTTGTAGTCCAGCGAACGGCCATCGACCCGCGGTGGTGTGCCTGTTTTCATGCGACCGGATTCGAAACCAAGTTCTACCAGCTGCTCGGTGATACCGGTGGCTGCTTTTTCACCTGCGCGCCCGCCCCCGAATTTTTTCTCGCCGATATGGATGATGCCGTTGAGGAAAGTACCATTCGTCAGGACTACGGCTTTGCCGGGTATTTCGATGCCCAGGCCGGTTTTCACACCGGTCACCCTACCGTTCTTCACGACGAGTCCGGTGACCATTTCCTGCCAGAAATCCACGAGGGGATTTTCCTCCAGCATGAGGCGCCATTTTTCCGCAAAGCGAAGGCGATCACTCTGTGCCCGCGGGCTCCACATCGCCGGACCCTTCGATTTGTTGAGCATACGGAATTGGATCATTGTATGATCCGTCACGATGCCGCTATAGCCTCCGAGCGCATCTACCTCCCTGACTATCTGCCCTTTAGCTACGCCTCCCATGGCGGGATTACAGCTCATCTGGGCGATGGTATTCATGTTCATCGTCACCAGCATAACCCGACTGCCCATATTAGCGGCAGCCACGGCAGCTTCACATCCGGCGTGGCCGGCCCCTACTACGATGACATCATATTCCTGAAACATAAGGGCAAAGATAAGGGGAAAGGGGCAGAGGGCGAAGGGCGAAGAGCGGAGGGCGGAGGGCGAAGGGCGAAGGCTGGAATAAATGTTTGAAAATCTTAAATGTCCTAAACATTGGAGGGCTTTCTTGGGAAGATACCGAATAGTGGTATTTTGTTTGTCAAATGAATTCTGAGTATATCAATCTATGAAAAGCCAAATTGAAAATTTCAAACCAGTTTGGTTTTTCTAATATGGCAAATCTCGATTGTTTCATTGAGGATGAATAAGAATCGTTTATATGCGAAAGTCTTTAATTGCTACAATAGTAATGATAGTTTGCATCGGTGTGGGATGCACAAAAGAGGATGATGAATTTGGGTACCCAAATGGGATCATTGTAGCCGATATCGATTCTATGAATGATTGCAACCTTCCAGATTGCTCAGAAGACAGAACCATCAGACTTCTTGCAACTCATGTAGATGGAAAAATATTCAAAGGCATGAATTCAGGGAGGTATGGTGTTTCCTATCAATACACATTTGATTCATCGATTATTTTTTATTTCTGTGATTTGCCTGTAGAATTTCAGGTGGAAGACCTGCGTGTCAACTTCAGCGGCAAGTTATATGATGCTTGCGGTGTTATAAATGCAGTTTGGCCAACTGAGGAAGTATACCTTTTAAAACTTGATAACATTCATAAGAGATGAGAATGAACAGTTTATTTTCGGCTATCTGCATGGAGGTGTAATCATAAGAGAGCGGATTCAGGAAGGCGAGAATTCTATAGAGCTGGATCTGCCATCCGGGATATATATATGTACGATTTTCAACGAAAATAAAACTGAGTATTCCGGGAAAATTTTTGTTAAATAAGGTGCCTACTTTTTCCTGATTTAAGTGGTCAGGCACTGAAGCGCGACCAGAATATTTTAATCTCTCTAAATTCCCTTTCAAAGCATTGAAAGGATACCATGCATGGAATCTAAATAGCCTTATCTCACGGATCACCCTTTCGCTGGCTCAGCAGACCTGATCATTTGCATAAACTTCCTAAGCTCAGGAAAGGAAACAGTTTTGTCAGCAAAATAATCGGTAGCCATCTGCGACTCCTCTTCTGTGGCTTCGAGGCGGAGGAGCATATTGTGGAGATGCATTTTCATGTGGCCTTTCTGAATACCGGTTGTAACTAAGGACCGGATGGCGGAGAAGTTTTGCATCAGGCCGGTGGCGGCGACGATCTCCATGAGGGTGGAAGCATCGGGATTGCCCAGCATTTCGAGAGAGCGCTTTGCTAAAGGATGCAAAGTCGTCAGGCCGCCAACAGTGCCGACTGCCAATGGGATCTCCAATTCAAAACGGAAAATGCCATTGTCAACTGTACATGTGGTCAGTCCTTTGTAGCGCCCGGACCTCGCGGCCCACGTATGACCACAGGCTTCTACCGCTCGAAAGTCATTGGCTGTTGCAATGATAACCGCGTCGATGCCATTGAAGATGCCTTTGTTGTGCGTAGTGGCGCGATACGGATCAATCTGCGCGATGCGAACAGCCGTATAAAATCTTCTGGCGAATTCTTCAGGACCCAAGCCATCATCAAATTCACCCAGTTCGGTAACCGGACATTCCACCCAGGCTTTCACGAGACAGTTGGGCGTGTAGTTGGAAAGAATCGACATGATCACCTCCGGAGCAATGTCTTCCTCGGGAATATTTTCAGAAAACCATTTCGGCAAAGCATCCGCACAACACTCCAGGACGGAGTTAATAAAATTGGCGCCCATCGAATCGCGCGTATCCGCTTCGATCACGAGCTGAAAGTATCCGGGTTCGCGATCACACAAATTGACGAGGCTAATATTTCGAATACCACCGCCCCGTTCATCCATGCTTTTAGTGATCTCCTTGCAGGTGGAAATCAGGTGAGAAGCCAGTGCATTTTCTTTTGAAGCCAGAAGGGATGCATCGCCATACCAGAGAAAATGCACCTGCCCAACTTTTATGGTATCAATCACCTTCGTTTTAATACCACCTCTATCAAGCCAGAATTTAGCCGCACTTGCTGCTGCTGCAACCACTGAACTCTCTTCAGTCACCATCGGCACGCAATACGGGATATCATTGACAAGAAAATTGGGAGCGACACCGAGCGGCAATGGATAATTGCTAATCGTATTTTCACTAAACCCATCCAGTATCTTCTGCTGATCTTCATTAGCCAGGAGGTAACTTGCCAGCTCCCGCTTAACGGTCTCAGGATCTTTGAAGAAATTCTCCACCAGCCACTTGATCTTGCCAAGTTTGGACAGCTTTGAAAAACCGGATATCGTCTTTTGCTCCATTCGTCTATTTGACCTTCAGATATGTGTGCGCCAGTTGCAAACCTTCGATCTGGCTCAGTATATAATTGTCCAGGGCTTCCTGGCTCTCATCCGCATATTTCAAAAACCCACTTGCCTGGCCATAGATGGCTTTGGCATTTATTTTTTTCATCCAATAATACCCGTCGAGGAAATTTCGAATGCCCCCTGACAAGATAATTTCCCTGCACTTCACCGCATTTGCCTCTTTTTCCAGGATGTCATTGATCCAGCCTACTATCTCCTCTATTGTATGGCCGATGCCGGAAACGGGCTCGTAAATTTCCTGCTGGACTCCGGTAGAACGTAACAATTCCAGTTTGGAAAAGTTGGTGCCCCCATGCGCCGCCAGCTCCAGCGCGGCAACGGGCAATTTTAAAATTGCTTCCAGACTCGCCGGGCCCATGCCCTGCCCTACTTCCTTGACGATCACCGGAAAAGAAATCATTCCCAGCAATCGTTCGAGCGTTTCAAGCGGAGCATGCGCAATAAAATCACCCTCCGGTTGCAACCATTCCTGCAGTGGATTGATATGTAAAATCAGACCGTCGGCCTGCAGGCGATCCACTAATTCCTGGATATCATCACCGCGATCCTGATCCAGCAGATGTTCCACCTGGGCGATCCCGAGATTGGCATAAAAAGGCAGATCAGGGCCGATAATTTCACGGACATTAAAGTCCTGCAAGCGATCAAGACTGTCGAGCAACGGACGACAGGATCCAAGTCCCATCCCCAGACCAAACTTGGCGCAACTAAAGGCCAGCCTTCGGTTGATCGAAAAAGCTTTTTCAGTTCCACCCGTCATACTGCTGATCCACAGCGGCGCCTTTAGCGCTTTTCCTAAAAAAGAGACACCCATATCTAGATCGGTCGCGGGATGGCTCGCCAGCACTGGTTCGTAATAAAACCTGCCATCCGGCTCGATATTGGCCATGTTCGCCTTAAACGCAAGGTCAATATGATCCTGCTTGCGGTCAGTGGCCTGTATTTCGGGTACTTTTTCGTCCATATTCAAGGGTAAAGTTACGCTTTCAATTTTCAATGCCGTTTTGGAGAGTTTAGATAGGAGACGCTAGACACAAGATCATGGGCGCTGGACCTGAGACATATGTGATTTGGTGAGGGAGTGATGGGGTGAGGGGGTGAGGGGGTGAGGGGGTGAGGGAGTGAGGGAGTGAGGGAAAGTGAAAATTTATTGAATTCTTCTTCGCGACTTTTTCTTTGCGCCCTGGCGGCTTTGCGTGAACCCATGTCTCATATAGGGCTTTTCAGTAGGTCAAGAATGATTCTGAATCATAACCTCACCTGGCTCAAAATCATGCTTGGCGATTCAATCTTCTGCGACTCTGCGGCTCTGCGTGCGGTATTAAGAGGCGGAAGGAAAAAGGGCAGAAGTGAGGAAGGGGCGGAAGAGAGGAAAAGCGTTTTACCTTTTTCCCCGAGCTAAAGCACGGGGTTCCCGATGCATCGGGATAAATTTTTTAAATCTTTCTCAAGGATGGTCATGCGCTGAAGCGCGACCAGAAAATTTTGTTCTCTCTAAATTCCCTTTCAAAGCATTGAAAGGCTACCATTTATGGAATATAAATTGCTTTGAGGCACTGATCACCTATTAGTCGCCGTAGCTTCAGCGAAGGAGACCATCACTCCATCATCTCAGCTTATTCCTCCTCGACTAATCTCTTGAAAATAAATCTCGTCACAAAGATCCCTTCATTGTCATCCTTGCCGGAGTCGCTTTCCACACCGGTGGCCACGAAAGCCAATTCCCAACCGGCATTGGCCATTTCGTTGAGTTTGCCGGAGATCAGGGCGTCATTGGAGGCTACGTTTTGAAAATTAATACCGCCGATACTGAAGAAGTTGAGCATTTTGGTTTCTTCAAACTCATCGATCTTGATATCGGAACGTTTGACTTTTCCCATTTCACTGTCGAGGCCTTGCGTGCGCTTGGTAGTGAAATTGGCCGGGTCGAGATCCTGCTGCTTGGAGATCATCCTGGAGCGACCGATACCCGCCGGGATAATCGACTCAACAGTAGTGACGACAGCATACTGATACTGCTGCGCGGATATATCGCTGAAAGCCAGAATCGATAGGAATACAATTAGAATAAGATTTTTCATAATCACGATTTTTTGGAAAAATTATATTGAATACGTCTGCATTTTCGGGGTCAAATATATTCCGAAACCTTCGACAATAAATGATTCCGGAACGGCTAAGCCGGTTTTAATGTATAAATCGAATCCAGGTCGCGGCCCAAACCTTCATAGTCCAGCCCATACCCCACGACAAATTCATTCGGAATAGCCAGACCCACATATTTTAAAGGGGTAGGATAGGCATAGGCAGCAGGCTTTTGCAACAAACACACCACGTCGACCGAAGCAGGTTCTTTTGCTTTGATTTTATCTAGTAAATGGTGTAGCGTATGACCGGTATCCACGATATCTTCTATGATCAACACATGCTGGTTTTTCAAATCGATCCTCCATAAAAAATGCTCTTCCATCTTTCCGGTAGAAGAAGTCCCGGCGTACGAGCTTATCCGTAGAAAATCAAGTTGCAACGGAATCTCCATCCTGCGCACCAGGTCGGCCGCAAAAATAAATGCGCCATTGAGAACGACGAGCAGGACAGGGTTCTGGTTATGATAGTCTTTGTCAATTTTCGAAGCCAGATTGGTCACCGCATCAGCTATTTCTTTTTCAGTGTAGTTTCAACAAATAAGTGCAACAAGGTATAAAAAACTAAAGCGAGAAAAATCCCGCTTTAGTGAGCTAAATAGCTAAACTTTGTCTTGCATGAAAAAATATAACCA
>JAUHXV010000071.1 GCA_030426765.1 Bacteroidia bacterium
ACACCCGCATTCATCTCGGCTAATCCCCGCTTTAGATAATACATCGGTCCACCATACACTGTACCGTTAATGTCAATGTCACGGTATTTAACACCCAGCGTACATTCTACAAATTTGGTTGACATACCCAGTAAACCACAGATAATCATCCAGAAGGTTGCACCGGGACCACCAATCGCGATGGCGACGGCTACACCTGCAATATTCCCCAGTCCGACCGTTCCGGAAACAGCGGCGGTAAGTGCCTGAAAATGGTTGACTTCTCCGGTCTGTGATTCATCTTTGATCGTTCCCTTAATATCGCCTTCCACCACGATCATGCTATCGTCCGAATCTGTCTCAGCTGTATGTCGGTCCAGATCGTCATACTTCCCCCTGACCACCTGAATAGCCATGGGAAATCTTCGAATATTGACAAACGAAAAGTATATGGTAAAAAAAGCTGCACCACCTACGAGGAGGATCACCACGATGGGGACACTCAGGGACTCATTCAAAGGTATAGAGTAAAAGACAACACCTTCCCACCAATCGGCAATAGGAAGAAACCAATCGTTGATTTTCTCATCCAGGCCTTTTGAGGCATCCTGCGCGTAAAGTAAAAAAGGAAACAAAGCAATCAGAACTGTACATAGTCCTTTCAAAGGGGCTCTCTTCATCATAAGGAAGCTGATTTCAATTCGTATTAAAAAAGTGATGTCAGGGATTCATCCCGGGGCTTCAAACCAACACCCGTTATAAATTAAAACAGACGTCAAAATAGAGATAATGGAGTGTACTTCGAAATGAAAGGCAAAAAAAATAAAAATTTAAGGGATAAGCGTCCCCACATAATAGGATTGCCTGACGATTGAATACGCTTCAGGAACGACTGGGACCCTTTCCTGTCAGCACCTAAACGATGCCCTTCAGAATTCGGGTGATCGTTTTCACATCCCCCATCGTGTAGAAGTGAATACACGGCACGCCTTCAGCAATCAGCTCCCTGCATTGTGCAATAGACCACTCTACTCCAACATCTATGACCGCTTCATCCGTTTTGGCCTTGTTGACTTCTTTCACCAGATCATCCGGCATGTTGACAAAAAACCTTCGAGGTATCGAAGCTAACTGATATCGGCGCGTCAGCGGTTTGATACCCGGTACGATTGGAGCCGCAATTTCCATCGCCCGGCAAGCCTTGACATAATCAAAAAACTTTTTATTGTCAAAATACATCTGCGTTACAATGTACTCCGCTCCGGCATCGATTTTAGCTTTGGTAAAATGCATATCAAAGTCCATATTGGGGGCTTCGAAATGCTTTTCAGGATATCCTGCAATACCAATACAAAAATCCGTTTTGTTGCCATTCTCGATATTCGGGTCCAGGTATTTCCCGGCATTCATATCGGCCATCTGTCGCACGAGGTCCAATGCATGCGAATGTCCTCCCGGCGTCTTATTGAATTTGTCCTCAAACGTCATTGCGTCACCCCGTAAAGCCAGGACATTTTTAATGCCCAGAAAATCGAGATCGATCAAGGCATTCTCGGTATCCTCCCGGGTAAACCCACCACATATCAGATGCGGTACTGCCTCAACACCATACTTGTGCATAATGGCCGCACATATCCCTACCGTTCCCGGACGCTTGCGGATGGCTGTCTTTTCGTAATACCCACTCTCGTGTTTGTTATACACGAATTCCTCCCGGTGATAGGTGACATCAATAAAAGGAGGGTTGAACTCAATCAGGGAGTCCAGGAGGTGGAAGATGTCCTTCATCCCACCGCCTTTCAACGGAGGAAGGATCTCAAAGGAGATCAGGGTCTTGCCCTTCGATCGCTTAAAATATTCTGTTACTTTCATAGAAAGGTCGGTAAAGGTATGTCACCTGTCTAAAACGACAAAACCCCGGACCATTGTCCGGGGTATTCATCTCCATTGATTTGCATCAATGTTTGTTCAGGATCAACATTGTCTTCGTCAGCTGGGTGTCCCCGAATCGAATCGTATAATAGTACAATCCCTGGGGCCAGCTTTTGTTTGTTATTTCAAATTGCTGTCTTCCGGCAGCAAATTCTCTCGTAGTATTCATGACTTCCACACCCAGTGAATTTGTGATGCGCAGGCTCACTGCCCCTGCTTCTCCGATATCAAACGGAATCACTGTCTCATCGCTCCATGGGTTAGGAATATTCTGATGTAACTGTACCTGATCCGCATTCAGTGATGGTTGGAATTCCCTCCATTCAAGAGAAAGTCGGAACGGCTCTTTCCGCACATCATATAATTCAGAAGTCATGTAATCGTGTTGCAGCGCGACAAAGTCACTGATCATGCCGGCAGTATTCGCGATAAAGTGGAGACGAACCATATGATCTCCCTGCACCGCATCTTCCGGTGTCCAGGCAAACCGTACCGCTGATTCGTCAGCAAACCACATATCTTCAGTCAGTCCTCCGGCAAGTGTCTCCACTCCTGTCAGTTCAGCCTGGTTGTATGCTATCTCCCACTGCCCTCCCGCTAATAAGGCTTCAAAGTGAGCGAGTCGGATCTCTACATTGAACACATCCCCTTCTTCGACTTCCTTGTCAAAGGCATAGAAAAGTGCGGAACTTTCACTACGTGGCAGTAAGCCATCTATATTGGCCTTCACGGATTCATTCAGGTCACCGATCTTCACGCCCATAAAGTTCTCCACCATACTCGAATTGACCATGAAGGATGACTCCTGATCGTACGGCCACGGATGATATGGATCCGGGAAGTCATAACTTTCAGGAATAAACACCCATGAAGTATGGTTCGGAAATCTGGAGTACTCACCGATGATCAGCTTCCGGATCTCAATCAGGTCCAGCGCGGATACACTTTCACTATTATTAGCATCTGCAGCGATCAATAAGTAAGGATCGTACATTGGTGACTTGCCAAGCAGGTGCTCCTGCAGCCTGATCAGGTCAAGCGTACTCACCCCATTTTTATGGTTGTCATCCCGCTCAGCTTTAAGCGTGTACATTTCTCCAGCCGGCACAACCGGGAAGTTGAATGTACCCTGTTCATTTGTCGTCCAGGTACCAAATACATTGCCGGACTTCATGAGCGTAATGCCCGCGTTTTTAACCGGTGCACTTAACGCACTTGGTGTATGCACTTCACCGCTGATTCCGGATGACGGAAGTCCGCAAACTCCGGTAGGATCCGTAAAGACGATATTCGTCGCACAGTAATCTGAATTATCCCAGTTGTCCCACACATGAATATCAATCGGAATCTGCACACCGGATGCCAGGATATCATCACACGTAAACACCATACTTGGCTGGTACGTCGTGCCGGAGAAAGAATACCTGAGTTCATCTTCCATCGTACAGTTATCAAAACTGCTCGCATTAAAATCTTTTGCCCAGATTGTCACACTTCCACTGGAAGGCATCGGCACAGTGCTCAGGCCATTGATACAAACCGGTGTAGGTTTTTTACAATCTTCGAGGCGTATGCGATCTTCACAGGTCGTCAAACCCCCGCAACCATCTGTTACAGACCACAGGACTTTGTAGTGCTCCGTTGGCTTGTAGCGATCGTTATACTCCATTCCGTATTCTCTTAGTGTCAGATCAGGACTCAAAGCCGTATTCATGACCAGGTCAAATGTCCCATCCGGATTCTTTGATATGAATGTATTTCCAACAGCAATAATGGGCTGCGAACTATTCGGCGGATAGATCTTGACATCGTACTTCACAGTTTCTGAACAGATGTCTTCGATCTTTTTGGTAATGTTAAGGTGAACGAAGCAAGTCGTCTCGAAAGCCGGATCGACTACTTCAGTCACTTCTTCATCCAGTGTGCAGTATGTGCGGATATCATCCGTACAATCTGTAAATAATGCACCTGCATTATCAGTGATTTTCACCACTTGTGTATGTTTCCAGATTCCGGCACCGGTTTGCGCATCATACTGACACCAGTCGAGGACCGTCCAGTCTCTCAGAATCTTCTTGCAAGCACCATCGATATGATCAAATACTCTCTCTTTGAGATTAATGCCTATCTGCGCACAGCCATCGTTATAAATGGTTGGCGGAATGGTGTCGGGAATACCGCAGTGATCGACTTCAATATCTGCCGGCCAGACGATATCATCATTTGGATCCAGCGGATTCTCACTGTTGATGTAGAATGGATCAAAGTTGACCACCCAAATATTCTGTGTACATGCGCCGACTCTTCCGGCAGGATCCGTAGCTGTAAATCTTCTCTGGACCAGCTTCACTGCGCCCGGAGGTGGATTGCCCGGAAGGACATCGCCACTGCAATCATCAAAAACGCGAACCGATACATCCAGAGACAGATAGCAATTGTCCGTCACATACCCATCCATGCCCCAGTTATGCGGCTGGGAGAAATTCGGATTACCCGGGTCATCGATAATGATTGGCTGACGCGCACTTTCATCGTACACAAACCCATCGACCACGGTACCAAACATTCGGTTGTCCGGATCATTTAACAGGTATGGATCAAACCAGAAATCACAGCTGACCTGAACATCCGGTGGACAAGAAATATTCGGTGCTACTTTATCCTGCACCTCCACTTCGACCATACAATAGTTGACATTACCCTGCAGGTCTTTCACTTCTAATTCGACCAGGATATAGTCTTCACCTGCATCACAGCAAGCCACCGGAACGAATTCACGGAACTGTAGTCCCCGGTCAAAACCATTGACGAGTCCATCCGGAATATGATTCGCGCCGTCAGACGTCCAGTCAAAATTGATACAGCTATAGAGTCTTCTTGCTCTGAAGGTCACCGGGCCACAATTGTCAAAACTTCCATCATCCAGTGTTGTCGCCGGTAATAATGCAACGCCCATCGGATCCTGATTATTGATCGCAATCGTTGTATGCGCATCACAATACGCTGTTGGTGGTGTGCTGTCATACAAATTAATGGTCGATGCACAAGTGGCCAGATTGCCACAATCATCTCTTACTTCCCAAACGATACCGTACTGGCCGATACCGAGTGCCGGCAGCGGATATTCACCGTTGACCGGATCAATCACCTGGCCATTCAGTTTAAGCACATACGTCAGTGGTTCAGAGCCACAGGCATCATATGCAGGTGGTGCAGTAAGCACTACTTCCGCCCCGCAGTCACCAAAGTCAGATGGCGCATCGATCACAGCCTGACAATCAATCACAGGTGGAACATTGTCCTCGATGTTGATGATCTGCACATGATGGATGATATTAGAAGCATCACACCAATCCACGAGACTCCATTCACGTTTTACAGAATACGAACCTCCGCAGTATGGAATGACTTTATCGATATATCCTTTAAAGAATGTCCCGCAAAACGGCCCTTCAATTCCTCCGATACAATCCGGATCCGGTGTGCCGTCAGGACGAATACATGCGTTGCCGCAATAGATCGTTGTATCGCCTGGCAACGTATATGCATCAATAGTTTCACGCAGCAGATACAGCGTTTCCTCACACATCGCTGTATGTCCGCTTGGATCTACTGCAGACCAGTAGCGCGTAATAATATTGGAATACAATCCATCGCACATATGCAGTTCTTCCACATCACTATATCGAATGATAGTAGGTCCGCAATTATCAATGCCTGTTACTGTATACCGGTTGTTGCCAATCGGCGTCACAATCGATCCATCCGCAACAGGGAAATGGTTGATTGATTCTGGTCTTACATTGTCAGAGCACTCTAGCGTGATATCACTGCAAAACAGTTCCGGTGGCAATTTGTCTTCAATCAATAACTGAGAACAACAATAGTTACCTGTCTCCGGATCTGTGATACAAGCCTCGAGGTATTTGCCGATGTGTGGATAGGCAAACAACACTCCATTATTGTACTGCACAGACGGATCGGTAAACTCAATCACATAGTCATCATAACATCCGTAATCACCTCCTTCAAGCAACATGTCTGCAGTAATCACAGCTTCACATGAAAGGGCCACCGATACATGAAGTGTGTCCTGGCACGCGAGATCGGTCGTCCCCGGATATTCTACCACCTCTACTGTGAAGGTGCACTCTTCTGAATACCCAAGTTGATCCGAAACCATAAATACCAATTCCGTCACCCCTACCGGGAAGAAGTCTCCATCCAGCAAGCCGGTACCATCCAACTGGCTGATAATCGGCTCCTGTCCACAGAGGCCCTGAGGGGACATCGTATAGTTGACATTGGCGCCGCATTCTCCCGGACCTACATACGTGATGATATCATCCGGACAGTCCATAATAAACAGTCCGCCAATCAGTGTTACAGTAATTTGCTCTACGGTAACATTACCCTGATCGTCCGTAGCCGTTATTTCGATCAGCACTTCATTGCTGGTCATAAAGTCTTCGCAAGTGAGTTCTACCTGGCTTAAGGCGATACTTACATCCTGGTCACAATTATCTTCCACATTGACAACAACCATTTCAGGCGTAATATTGATGACTTCGCCATAGGCAAAGGTCACTTCAAGATCCTGTACAGTGATGACCGGTTGGACCGCATCCACCAGATAAATCATCTGGATATGTTCTTCGACATGCCCGCAATAGTCAATGCACACCCACTTTCTTCCGTACTGGTACGGTAGAATTTCCCCTAACTCCTCGGCGTACATGGTATCCATCAGGTAAGCACATGCATTTTCCGGAACGATCAACTGACCTGTCAGATTCAAATCCATGATATCTGCATCGCAAGGGATGTAAACATCCGCTGGAAACTGGATCTGAGCCATACTATAGTTCATTACCTTGATTTCCTGAACGGAGGACGTTGAATTTCCGCAGGGATCCGTCAACGTCCAGATACGCTGGATGATCGGATCATCTTCGCAATTGGACGTAGCCGAGAGATCATCGTGCCAGCTGATCACCACATCGGTTTCCGGTGAACAGTTATCTGTATATACATCCACTGTTCCGGTCAGATCGAAATTGAGCGGATCATCATCGCATTGGATTTCTATATCAAACGGCGTATAGAAAATTGGTCCCAGTGTGTCGATAAACTGAATATACTGGATGGCCGAAGTAATATTTCCACATAAGTCAGTTGCTTCCCAAATTCGCGCACGTTCTCCGGTGCTATTACAGAATGACAATCCTGTGTCATCGTCCTTATAGGTGATCACGATATCAGATTGCGGTGTACAAGCATCTGTAGCGGTCGCAAATCCGAGTTGATCGATATCATCTGCATACTCACAGCTGATTGTCAGGTTGGCAGGGATACTCAGGACAGGTCCTGTCTGATCCACAACGTTAATCGTTTGCAGGCAACTACTTGAATTTCCACAATCATCATAGACTACCCAGGTTCTGAATAAGGTCCCTGTTCCGTTACATCCATTCAATCCTGCTGTATTATCAAAATGCAGTAAATCCATATCCGGAACTGCAGTACAGTTATCACTTATTTCCGGTATGCCCAGACTATTTGGATCAAGCGGCTGACCGCAGTCTACTGTAAGATTCCCGGCACATACGATAGTTGGCTTAGTCGTATCGATGATACGAATAGTCTGTGTGGCACTCTTTGAATTTCCACATAAGTCAGTCACTACCCATGTGCGAATGAGCGTTCCTGTATTATTACAACCTACAACACCGGCTTCGTCATTCAGGATTACGATATCCAGATCTTCATTTGGTGTGCAATTGTCAGTCGCCTGTACATTTCCGGTAACGGATACATCCAGTGATGACTCACATGAAACCGTGATTGCGGGAGGTGCAGTAACCACAGGTGCTTTCGTGTCAATGATAGTGATCGTTTGTACACAGGTGGAGAAGTTACCACATGCATCTTTGGCCGTCCATGTGCGCACCAGATTACCGGTAAAATTACAACCGGTCAGTGCTGATTCATCATCTTCATAGGTAATAGAGATAAGGCCTTCCGGTGTACAGTTATCCGTAGCCAATGCCCATCCCTGAGCATCCGGCGAACGATCTTCTTCACAGGAAATCGCGTATGAGGAAGGGCACTGAATCTCGGGTGCTTCATCATCGATGATCTCAATCACCTGCGTGCAATACGCTGCATTGCCACACTTATCTTCTGCTTTCCAGGTTCTGTAAATAAAGCCAGAGCCATTACAATTGCCTGACTGGGACAGGTCATCTTCGTAGGTAATTTTTATAAATAAGCTGGCTGTACAGTAGTCTGTTGCCGTTGCTTTTCCGTGGTATTGTGGTGTGGTCGGGTCTTCGCAATTGATCACGACGTCCGGTGGACAAACGATGTCCGGTGCAGTCGTATCGGCAACGGTGATGGTCTGCACACAACTTCCTGTATTGCCACATGCATCGGTCATAAACCAGGTACGCAGAATCACACCTGTATTGGTACAACCAGTCAAACCACTCAGGTCATCAGAGTAATCGAGCACCAGTTCATCCGAAGGTGTGCAATTGTCTGATCCGGTAGGATACCCTAACGCATCCGGGTTGTTATAAAAACCACAATCGATAATGGTGTCCGGAGGACAAACCATGACGGGAGGTGTATTATCCACGACGGTGATTAACTGCGTGCAGGTTTTCACATTACCGCAGGCATCACTGGCAGACCAGGTGCGTAGGATTAATCCGGTCTGGTTACACTCGTTGAGCTGCTTTACATCTGAATAAGAGATGTTGACGACAGGTGTACAATTGTCAGTAGCTGTTGCATATCCTGTTGAAGACGGATCTATGGAGTCTGAGCAACTGATTTCAATATTGGCCGGGCAGGTGATCACCGGATCGGTATCATCGATGATCCAGATCTGCTGCAGGCATGTGCTGACATTGCCGCACAGGTCAGTTGCAGACCAGGTCCTTCGCAGGATTCCGGTGCCATTGCAACCAAACAACAGGGATACATCATCGGTATACCCTATGACGATGTCATCGACTGCGGTACAATTGTCTGATGCTGTGGCTTCACCTGTGACTTCAGGTAAAACAGAGGATTCACAACTAATAGTTGCAGGCGGTGGACAGGTTAAAGTTGGTTTTAGCAAATCCGTAATGTGAATCAACTGCGAACAGCTCGCACTGTTGCCACAAGCATCAGAAACAATAAAGGTTCTCTCAAGTGTTCCGGTATTATTACATCCCAGTGGGACGATTTCAATGTCTGAGTACGTGATGTTCAGGCCTGCGACGGGTGTACAATTGTCGCTCGCCACGGGAGACCCAGTCACGGCAGGAAGGATACCTGCTGCGCAATCCACTGTAATTTCAGCAGGACAGCTTATCTCCGGCAAGGTGGTATCTATAATGGAAATGGATTGTACGCATGTAGCGACATTTCCACAACCATCAATGGCGGACCAGGTTCTTTCGATGAGCCCGGTACCATTACATACTTGTTCGATCACCTGATCGGTGTATCCTGTAAATACAGTACCGCACAGGTCTGTAGCAGAAAAGCTACCGGTGACAGCCGGCAGCGTGGAAGATTCGCAGGAAATGGTCACATTGGCCGGACACGTATAGGCCGGGGGCGTTGTATCCTCCAGCGTGATAAATTGTGTGCCGGTGGCAATATTATTACACAAATCCCTGGCAGACCAGGTTCTTACAATCGTTCCGGTGCCACTGCAACCGGTCAGGCCGAATACATTATCTGAATATGAAATGATCACTTCTTCTTCTGAGCTGCAATTGTCTATCGCGGTAGCAGTTCCGGTGTTCTGTGTGGATGTATTTTCCTCACAGGAAAGCGTAAGGGATGGAGGCAACGTGAGTACCGGTGCTTCATTATCAATCACCACAATCGTTTGGATACAGGAGGCCACATTACCACACATATCTCTTGCAATCCAGTTTCTGGTAAAGGTTCCGGTACCATTACACTGGTTGAGGTTCTGTGTATTATCCGTATAAGAATATTCGATTAGTTCATCAGGCGTACAGTCATCAGTTGCCACTGCAAAACCCAGTGTGGCAGGTGTTGTATCGGAAGCACAGGAGATCACCATAAAGGGCGGACACGCTAATGTTGGTGACGTATTATCCTCCACAAGGATGCTTTGCATGCATTGCGCGGTGGATCCACACACATCGGTGGCTGTCCATGTTCTACGGATTGTTCCTGTTCCCATACATCCATTCATCTGACCCATATCATCTGAATACGTCAGCGTGACATCCGGAGATGTCGGACACTGCGTGGTAGCGGTTGGCGAACCGGTATTTTCCGGTGTGGGCGCCATGCTGCATGAGATGGTGAGTGTGGGAGGGCAGCTAATAGATATCTGGCTGTTTATAAAAGCCAGCGGCACGACTGCCACTATTGCTGCAAAAACCCATCGTTTGGCCTTTTCCCTGAAGGGGTAGCCAAAGGGGCTTGAACCTTGTTCATTAATTAGATTCTTCATGTTCGATCCTGTTTCACATGATGGTTTATCATCATGTATAAATTCCTGATAGCAAACATGGAGCAAAACGTATGCCAAATTTTAATAATATGTATTGAAAACCTACAGGAAAAACATATTACTCTGAATTACAATATGTTACAGACAACCGAATCAAAGCCCCATTTCATAAAGCATCCTCTACATCATCCCTGAAACAGCTCGAAAACGGGTAAAAACCTGAAAAATGACCGCGAGTTTGACCTCAATCAGGTCGGAAAATCAGCCGGAAACCTGTGAATCAGGCCGGGTACACCTTATTATATCTAGGCAAAAAAGGTAGTCACATATATAATCAATTGGTATTGTGGACCTTATAAAGAAAGGCTGTTTCTCGCACCTGGTTTCCCGGCAAGTATTTATCTTCATTGGAGAAGCAATACCTCTACAACTATGGCATTTAGTGAATATCTGGCTGATCGGGTGCGCCAACGACTCAATAGAGCGGGTAAGGTGGAGGAAAAAAAGATGATGGGAGGACTCGTCTTCATGGTCAACGAGAAAATGTGCATTGGTGTGGATACCGATCGCAAAACCGGAGTGGACAGGATTATGGTGCGTGTGGGAAAAGAGGCTTATGACGATTTGCTGGAAAAAAAGGGCTGTCGGGAAATGGATTTCACCGGTCGGACGATGAAAGGGTATGTGTTTGTATACCCGGAAGGAATCGATGAAGACAAGGATCTTGATTTCTGGGTTGAAAAAGCTGTTTGGTTTAATCAGTTTGCGAAAAAAAGTAAAAAGAAGTAGATATGCTATCCAAAACAACATTCTCATTTCTCAAAGACCTCAAGGCGAATAACAACCGGGACTGGTTTCAGGACAATAAGCCTCGATATGAAGCAGCCCGGGCAGAATTTGAAGATTTTATCTCCAAACTGCACTCTTCTATATGCAAGTTTGATGACTCCATCGGCAGTATCGATCCCAAGAAAACGATTTTCAGAATTTATCGGGATGTTCGGTTTTCTAAAAATAAGGATCCATACAAAACAAATTTTGGCGCGCACATTCATCCGGGCGACAAACAGGCTGTGCATTCGATTGCAGGCTATTACATTCACATCGAACCCGGAGGAAAAAGTATGTTGGCCGGAGGAGCGTATCAACCCCAGGGCCCGTGGCTGAAAGCTATCCGCCAGGAGATCGATTACAATGGCAAAGAATTTAAAAAAATCATCAATGCCAAATCATTCAACAATTACTACCAACTCGAAGGAGAAAAACTGAAGCGTCCTCCGCAAGGGTATGATGCTGACCATCCGGACATCGAGCTACTCAAACAAAAAAGCTTTCTTGCCGTCCACTACCCTGCCGATAAAGTTGTACAGTCCGCTGATTTTTTAAAGCATTGTGAAAAAGCATTTAAAGCACTGTATCCGTTTGATCAGTTTTTAAATCGAGCATTAGATTGAGATGACAAAGGCCGCTGATTATACGAAAGTTATCCCGTTACATTACCGTCTGCTAATCTCGGTGACAGCAGTACTGCTATGCTATGCTTCCATTCATTTTTTAGCTTACCTATGGAATGGCGTTTCGGATCCATATAACTTTTTACCCTCCGACATCAATGATGTATGGTGTTTATTTGCAGGGTATTTCATTTGGACACAAACAAAGGCGCCTCTTCACAGTAAACAAATGTATGGACTTGCGGGTGGCTTGATGTTAGGCATAATCATGTTTAGTCTGGGAATAGCAATTCCAGGTTTGCTTGGAAGTGATAATGAGGGCCCATTGATTGCTTTCGCCCTGACCGGCCCTATAGGCTTACTCCTTGGAACCTTAGTCGGAAAAACGTACTGGAATAAAAAACAAAATTGAAAAATAAATTCTCATTTCAACCTATAGAGATCAGGTGTCCATACTATAGTATCAGACTGCCTGTTAGTAGAATACACTCATCATTACCACGAATACACCACCTCGCACTTTCACACGCGGGGCAAAAAAAATATCCATGAAACTTCACCACGCTCTTATCCTTACTACATGCATTCTGCTGGGACTTTGTACACTCCCATCGTGCCAGAAAGACCCGGATGTCATCATCGAAAAAGAAATCATCACGATCATTGACACCATCATCGTGGTAGATACGGTAACCGTCATTGAAACCATTATAGAAACGATTCCGGATACAGCCACCACATATATCCTGGTACGTCATGCCGAAACATCCGGTGGAGGGAGTGATCCCAGCCTCAGTATCGTAGGAACCGAGCGAGCGATGGAACTGAGTCGAATCCTGGAGAATGTTCCGCTGGATGCAGTTCTGTCAACAAATTTTAACCGCACACGACAAACTGCACAGCCTGTGGCAAGCGCTAAAGGTCTTGCTATCCAGTCGTATGATCCTTTTGATCCGGATGGCGTGATCGACAACACGCAAAGTGCGTTTCACAATGGCTTTGTGTTGATTGTAGGCCACTCGAATACAACGCCTGATTTTTTAAATACGATGATCGGTGAAGACGAATACACAACGCTGCCTGAATCAGCGTATAATAATCTCTACATTGTCTCCCTGTTTGAAAAGGGTCGAGCCAATGTAGTGCATTTACTTTATGGCAATTAAATCCTAACGAAGGACTGTCACGTCACCGGTATACACTTCTGTCACCCCATCGAAAAATTCGATTTCTGCGACATAGACATAGACTCCGGGGTTGATTTGTTCACCATCATAACGTCCATCCCAGCCATCGTTGATATCATTCGGTTGAATATCGGTAGCCTCATACACGACTTCGCCCCACCGACTGAAAATTGAGAAGTTGCGGATACTGGCGATCTGATTTTCTTTTGCCGCAACATAAAAGACATCATTCACTCCATCTCCATTTGGTGAAATCACATTTGGAATAAACATTTTTCTGCTTCTGTCTACGGTAACCAGAATCTGATCTGACGTACTGCACCCGAAAGCATCATACAATGTTGCTGTAAGTGTGACGGTATTAAATGCATGTATCAATCCATTTTCACAATTGACATCCAGGCATTCCACGATATTATCCGGCGTCCATACTATCGTATCTACAGGAAGCGAAGCAGGGGTAATCGTAAGCTGGAACATCCCTTCATCTCCCAAATCCAATTCAATATCTGATCCAAGATCAATGCTGATTTCTTCCGGCGCATCAAGTGTCACTGTTGTGTCTAACAAGCAACCGTTGGCATCTTCAACTGTGATCATATATTCTCCGGGTGGCAAATCACTGAAGAGGTTGTCCGAACTCAAAGCCCCTCCGTTGAGGCTGTAAAGGAACGGAGAAGCGCCACCTGTGACCGATTCAATTTGTATCAACCCATTTTCATCCCCAAAGCAAGCTGGATTTTGACCCAGCAAAGCGACTTCCGTAGGCCTATCTGTATTGGCTACTACAGTGACGGAAGCAGAATCTGCACAACCGGAAACTGAATTTAAAATCGTGAGCTGATATACACCTGGCTCATCAATCGTAGGCATAAGCGAATTTTCATTTCCGTCAATGACAATTCCCGGTCCGGTCCAGCTAATGTTATCTCCCGGATCAGAAGTAGATCCGGATGCATCCAGTGTCTGAATGACCTGACTACAATTAAACTCCAGTGGTGCCGCTATCAAAACCACGGGCACGGGATATAAAACAACAGAAACTTCTGTGGCATCCTCCGGACATGCCCCGTTAGCCATCAGTCGATATTCAAATGTATACGTTCCCGGTGCCTGATCCAATGTCCTGAACGTTCCAGCCAAGGCATCAAACGCACCTCCCTGTGAAGGAGTAGAAGATGTTTCTGACCAGGTGCCGTTAGGGTCAGCTCCCGAAAGCATTGTACTGAGATCAATCAACTGATCCGCATTCGCACAAAATGAAAGAGGAGGATCTGCGACACCTGCATTGACCTGCTGATCTACATTAACCAAAACAGAAAATGTAATCGGACATCCCGGAGGAGGTTGATTGGTCAGCGTGAAGGAAAGCTCATATTCTCCCGGGTCACCGGAAGTGGCATCGAAGTTTGTTCCATTTAAAACTGCAGGATTGGATCCTGGTGGTGTCGTAACGAGTGCCCACGTTCCATCTTCAGTAGTATTTTCAATACTCGTCAGATCCAGGACATCACCTCTGTTGCATAGCGGATCAGCACTGAAGAAAAACACATCCGGACAGGTACAATCGATTACGGTGATGATGACATCGTAGGACTCCTCCGGACATGGCGCGATGGCAGAATTAGTCGTGTACACAAATCGATAATCACCGGCCACTACGCCATTAAAATCAAGATTCGTAAACTGGCCACTTGCCCCTGAATTATCCGCATCCATCCAATTTCCATTCATATCGCCGCCGGTCACGAGGTCAAATAAATTAATCAGCGAACCACCGGCTGTAGTGTTACACAAAGACGCTGTACCCTGCACAGTGGCAGAAGGAGGCATGACTTCGATGACGGTCACACTTGAGCTTCCGGAGCAACCCTGATTATCTGAAACCGTAACTGTGTAAGTACCTGCCACGTCGACAAAGAGATTTTGTGTAATGGCTCCATTCGACCAGATGTAGTTGGCAAAACCAGTACCCGCATTGAGGGTAACATTTCCGTTCTCACAAAACGCATTGCCTCCGGTGATTACAGGACTCAAAGAAGTACTCTCGGTTACCGTAACATCACCCTGACCCATGCATCCATTACTATCCACAACCGAAACGGTATAACTTCCGGGCATGTCGACGGTGATCTCTTGAGTCGTGGAATCATTGCTCCACAGATAATCCGTATATCCTGCACCTGCATCAAGAATAGAATACCCACCAATACAGAATGTCGTTGAGCCACCAATCATGACCACCGGATTTGGATTGATCGTAGTATTAATGCTTGTCGATCCGGTGCATCCATCTGAATCCGTTACGGTCAGAAAAAATGTTTCCGCTGTGCTCACGGTAATCGTCTGTGTCGTTTCCGATGTCGACCAATTATAACCAACATATCCTGCTCCACCATCGAGCACAGTATTTCCTCCTTCACAGAAATCAAGTGTTCCTGTGATTTGTGGCATCAAAGAGGCAAGTTCTGTAACTTCAATAGAATCAATTCCTGTACATCCGTTTACATCAGTGACAGTTACATAATGCCACCCCGAAGAAAAAACTTCCAGGGTTTGATTTGAACTTGCATCATCCCACAGGTAATTCATATACCCTGCTCCTGCATCGATGATTGCAGAAAATCCTGTACAAAAAGAATCCTGCCCTATGATCATAGGCTGAGGTACCGCATTGACGATTACGTCGGTCATCACGGTATCCGAATCACAGCCATCCACATTGATCACGAGTTTGTATGTACCCGATGTTGTTGCATCCGTTGGGTTTTGCACTCCGGACTGATAGCCGTTGGGACCATTCCAGACATATGAAATCATCGTACCGGAAGTTGTGGTCGATCCAAGCAATTCAATAGCCTCACCCATGCAATACGGGCCGGTGTTTGTTGCATTGGCGTCGGGTGGATCACTGAAAACAACTTCTGTCACAACGGGAGCAGACGGACAGCCATCGACAAGAATGATCAGCTGATATATCCCGGGTTCCGTAGCATCCGCAGGATTCTGCACACTAGATACATAACCGTTTGGGCCG
>JAUHXV010000072.1 GCA_030426765.1 Bacteroidia bacterium
CACTGGTCAACTGGTCTTTTGTCATCATTCCAATTTGGTTTATTGCGATGACGCTGTACCAGCGTGTGTATTCGACGCGCAATGTGGCTGAAGCAAAAAAAGCTTTTTTTATCGCCGGTATTTTTGAATACCCATTCATGGCATTTGCAGGTGTTGTATTAGGGATGCTGGCCAGAGTGGCATTTCCGGATAGTGAGGCCGAATCCGCTTTGCCTAAAATGTTGAGTGATGTTTTGCCTGTTGGAATAGCAGGGTTCGTGCTTGCAGCCTATTTCTCAGCCGTCATGTCTACCGCAGACAGCTGCTTGATCGCAGCATCCGGAAATGTGGAGAATGATATTCTGCGACAGACCGATCGCCATAGGCGAATACGTGCATACCGATCTGTACTTGTCACTGCAGTACTTGGGGTGATGGCCTTTTTATTAGCCACATGGTTTACTAAAGTGCTGGATATCGTGCTGCAGTCATATGCTTTTATGGTGTCCGGGCTTCTGGTACCTACACTGGCCGGATATTTTTCAAAGCAACCCAGTACGAAGGGCGCTATAGTCAGCATGCTGGGAGGCGGTGGCTTGACGCTGGCTCTGATCTTTTTGCAAACACCCTTACCCTGGGGTTTCGACCCAACCATTTTTGGCATCGCTACCTCGGCATTCCTGTATTGGATCACCAAAACTATAACGGAATGATGGCATACGATAAAATAGAAACCATATCCCGGTCATTGATTCAGCATGGTCCCCATAATGATCGAATCTATCTGATGAAAATTCATCCGGAAGAGGAGGTGCGTACACTCATTGATTCGCTGGATCAGTTGGCCGAAGAACAACAGTACAGCAAGATATTTGCAAAAGTGCCTGAGCGTAAGTTGCCTGACTTTGAAGCAAATGGCTTTGCACTGGAAGCCGCAGTTCCGAATTTTTATAAAGGAAAGGAGTTTGGATATTTTGTGGGAAAATATACTGACCCGCAACGTGCGCACATCAATGAGGTGGAACAGCATCGTATTGAAAAAGTAAAGGAATCCACATTGCTGATGCATGATGCATCAGAATTTGTCCTGCCACGCCCATTTGTCCTTATGGAATTAGAAGAAAGGCATATACCCGAAATTGCGGATATATATAAAAAGGTTTTTCAGTTTTATCCCTTTCCGATTTTTGATAAAGCCTATTTACAGGGTGCGATGCAGACGCATGTACAGTATTTTGGTGTGCAATATGATGGCCAACTGGTCGCCATTTCTTCTGCCGAAAAAGACAAGTCTTCCGGCAATGTGGAGATGACAGACTTTGCGACCTTGCCGGCCTTCCGAGGACAAAATCTGTCCTACTTTTTACTTGAACGAATGATGGGCGCTGTGCGTGCTCAGGGATTCAACACAGCCTATACGATCGCCAGATCAGTTTCGTTTGGTATGAATAAAACATTTGCGCGACATGGATTTCAATTTGGAGGCACGCTGGTGAATAATACACTGATCGGAGATTCGATTGAGTCGATGAATGTCTGGTATAAGGCCTTATAAAATCCTTTTAAGACAATCCAGCAGATAGCGTTAGGAAATAGAATCCGGAGGACATACCAGCATGTTTAGTTGTACATCATGTGCTTCAAGCGGGATGGTGTTCTTTTTTTGGAAAGGGTAGCAGATACCCACAGTGCGCGCTTCTGCATAGCCTGCCAGAAAGCGGTCGTAATACCCGCCTCCGTATCCGAGTCTGTTCTGATGTTCGTCAAAGGCCAGGCCCGGTACTATGATCAGGTCGTACTGACCCGGAAAGATCTCTGAACCTGCAGGGTGCCGGGTGCCAAACGGACCGTTTTCAAGTTGGTCCATACTATAAAGCACGCGATTTTCCAATTGTCGTTTGGGTAGCGTTTTCGGGCAGATTACCTCGATGCCCGCCGCCAACATTTGATTGATCAGGGGCGTGATGTTGATTTCTGTGCCAATGGGCAGATAGGTATGGACTGTCCGGTAATTGTGCCGCTGGATGAGTTCCCACAGTGACCGGCAAATCCACTGATCATATTCGTTTTTCGTCTTCTTTCTCAGACGGGCTCGCCGGACCAGCATTTCCTTCCGCAAGGCACTTTTTTCTGCTTTCATGATTGGCATAAAGAAATACTAAAATTTCTTAGCGGACAAATTTGTCCGTTTCATTTGGATATTACTATATTTACCGCGGAAAAGTTTCAGTAAATGTTCTCAAAAGCATGTGAATACGGTATCCGGGCAGTCATATATATCTCACAGCAATCCCAGGAAGGTAAACGGGTGAGTCTGCGGGAGATTGCCAGGGAAATCGATTCACCGGTTGCCTTTACCGCCAAGATTTTACAGTCTTTGGCCAGTCACCAGATCGTGACCTCGCATAAAGGTCCGTCGGGAGGCTATGAGATTCCGGAGGAAGAGCAATATACTCTGGCGCTTTTTCAAATCGTGAAAGCCATTGATGGAGACAATATCTACAATGGATGTGGTCTGGGCCTGAAGCATTGTAACGAGCGGAGACCCTGCCCGGTGCATTTCAGGTTTAAAGCCATCAGAGATGATCTGAAAGAAATGCTGCAGACCACCACCATTTATGACCTTGCTCACGAGCTGCACGAAGGAATGGCGTTTTTAAAACGCTAGT
This sequence comes from Bacteroidia bacterium, assembly GCA_030426765.1. Classification (GTDB taxonomy): domain Bacteria; phylum Bacteroidota; class Bacteroidia; order Chitinophagales; family Saprospiraceae; genus Opimibacter. Next base: position 2,649 of record JAUHXV010000072.1, read on the forward strand.
TTTTTTGAGGAAATACCGGACTTAATAGTCCAACATAAGAGGAAATATTCGGTTTGTGAAATCCACGAATAGTCATTACGTACCCCGTAGTATGACTGCATTCGTCTGGCTACGCTCAGGCATTGCCGTTATGCTTATGCCCCTGGTTTTTATGATCCCAGGGTGCCACCCTGCCGATCGTACTGAAGAGGCATTGCTCGCCTCATTCCAAAAAGAAAAAGACCTCCATTGCCAGCTAGCCGTCATGAAAGACAGCATTAAGATGGAATGGGATCACGTGAGCGAAATGCTCGATGAAAACCTTCCGGAGGATATGCCGGAGGAAGAGAAAAATAACATGTTGAAGGTGCGTAACGCCAGTCTCATTCGCATGTTTCAATCCTATGCTGATGTCGATAAAGAAGTGAAAATGGCACTTGATAAAACCGAGATGCTGGACAGAGATATGTCGCAGCGTATCAACCTACTCAGGCAGGAACTCCAAAAAACCGAAACCGAAACTATGCAATTATTTCAGCAAATAGGGGAGGCCAAATCGTCAGACGAACTGGCCCGCCTGAAGGATATCCATAAAAACCTGTTGGCTGAAAACTGTCATTAAAACTGTAAACCCTCACATATTTCTAAAACCAAATTGTTAACACATGAACAGAATTTATTACCCACTACTTGCACTACTCTTTGTTTTCGCCTCCTGCCAGAAGGATGATGATGTCATTGTACAAAGTGATCCGGCCTCCGGTTTTTCACATCAGGTGCCTTTGATCTGGAATCAATTGTTCCTCGAAATGGAGCGCTACTCACCGGGATACCGACCGCCTATTTCTGCGAGAAGCCATGGGCTGATCAATTTTGCTGCTTACGAAGCGATTGTACATGGAAGTGACGGTCGGTATAAGAGCTTTTCCGGTTACTATCCCGGTTTGCAAATTGACCTGCCAATAGCAGGGGTGGAGTACAACTGGGAGATCTGTCTGAACGCCGCTTATGAAATGGGGTTTGAATTGTTCTTTCCCATAGCACCTTCTGAGCAGCAGTTTCAGATGCTGGATGTGAGTCATGCATTGCGATCAGACCTGCAATCCACCGCGGATATCGATGTATATCAACGTTCCGTTGAATATGGCCGCTATGTGGCGCAGACCATTTATGACTGGTCCTCTTCAGACAACTGGGGACATGAAGCGTATTTACACAATAACGATCCGGCCTATATACCACCGGCTGCTTTGAGCAACTGGCAACCTACGTATCCTGACTATCAACCGGCTTTGTTGCCGCATTGGGGTAAGGTGCGCACTTTTGCTGCGCTGGCTACAGACATAGCGCCCTCTCCACTTCCGTTCAGCACAACACCGGGATCTCAGCTTTACAAAGAAGCGATGGAGACGCGCACGCTTGTCAATGAAATCAAAGCAGGCAATCTGGAAGAAGATCTTTGGATTGCGGAATTCTGGAGTGATGACTGTCCGATCCTTACGTTTACACCGGCAGGTCGATGGGTCAGTATCACCAATCAGTTGGTCGGTATCGAGCGCCTTAATATGATGGAGACCGTGGCTACCTATGCGAAGGTGGGAATGGCGCTGTGTGATGCGGGTGTCAAATGCTGGGGAGAAAAATATCGCTACAACTATCTCAGGCCGATCGATTATATCCGCGCGTATACAGGTGATCCCGATTGGAATACGGTAATGTGCCCCGATGGGTCAGGTGGATTTTATACACCTAATTTCCCGACTTATCCTTCTGGGCATGCTACGTTTGGCGGAGCCGCCTCTGTTGTACTCGAGGATGTCTTTGGCACTTCCTACACCTTTACGGACAGAAGTCATGCAGGACGGACGGAGTTTAAAGGAAGTCCGAGAACATTCACCTCTTTCCGGGCGATGGCAGAGGAAAATGGGTATAGCCGAGTACCGCTGGGCGTGCATTTTCAGTCGGACTCTGATGCGGGCATTGAACTGGGTTACATAGTGGGTACACGCGTGACACAGTTGCCATGGAACTAAACAAGATAAATCAGGCTGACTACTCGAACAACACGGTCAGTTGCAGGTAAAGATTTGGTTAAAAAGTGAGTGATGTCAATAGGCCGCGATGCTATCGTGGCCTATTGCTTTTTATAAGACGCTGGGGATAAAGTTGATGATAATTTCCCTTTCTACGCAGGGATAATGGTCTGAATATTTAATTTTTTGCGTAGAAATGTTGTATTATATCTACAAAAAGACTATTATTGTAGATAATAAACAACAAATAATGAGTAATAAGAGACAGATTCTTTTCCCAAAGCATACGGAGATACTTGAAAAGGTTGGGGAGAATATAAAGCTTGCCCGCAAGCGCAGGAAGCTAACAACAGTTCAAGTAGCGGAGCGTGCCAGCATTGACAGGACCACCCTATATAAAATAGAGAAAGGGAGCGGGAGTGTTTCCATTGCCGCTTACTTCAATACCCTTCGTGTGCTTGGTCTACAGAATGATTTCCTGAAACTGGCTGCAGACGATGAGTTTGGCAGGAGGTTACAGGACCTGGATTTAATTGGAAGTAAATAACCATGGCCAATACCAAAACGGACATATTCGTATATGCAGATTGGCAGGGGATGGGAGGACCCCAGCTCATTGGAACCTTAAGTGCACAGCAAGCAAAAGGCAGAAAAGCGATCAGTTTTGAATATGAAAAAGATTGGATTTCGTCTAAGGCACAACGACTCCTGGATCCTGCCATTGATTGGTTTGCCGGCCCACAATATCCCAACGGTAGCGAGAACTTGGGAATGATCATGGACTCTATGCCTGATACATGGGGAAGAACTTTAATGAAGAGGAGAGAAGCGATGAATGCGAGGGAGGAAGATAGGAAACCACGAACTTTGTATGAGATTGATTTTTTGCTTGGTGTAAATGATTATACAAGAATGGGGGCGTTGAGATTTAAGAGAGATGATAAAGGCGATTTCCTAAATAATGAGCCAGACATGCCAACGCCCCCATGGACAAGCCTGCGGGAATTGCAGCATGCGGCGAAAATCATTGAGGGTGACGAGGATAACGAGGAGATTAGAAAATGGTTAGGCATATTGCTTGCACCGGGATCCTCGCTAGGGGGCGCCCGACCAAAAGCTAACATCGTCGATGAAAAGGGTCATCTGTGGATCGCAAAGTTTCCTTCCCTTAATGATAAAATTGACAAGGGAGCATGGGAATATCTGGCTTATATGCTGGCTGGGAAATGCGGTGTCATCATGTCTGCTTGTAAGATCGAGAAGGTTGTTGGTAGGCATAATACTTTTTTTACAAAGCGTTTCGACAGGAATCAAAAAGAACGTATTCATTTTGCCTCAGCCATGACCATGACGGATCATGATGAGATGTCATTAAGAGATAGTCCGGGAAGTTATCTCGACATTGCTGAATTTATTCAATTTAATGGTTGTCAAAATACAAAGGACCTTCATCAGTTATGGCGTCGGATCGCTTTCCATATTGCCATCTCCAATACGGATGATCATTTTAGGAATCATGGTTTTCTGCTGACAAAAGAGGGCTGGATTTTATCTCCGGCATTTGACATAAATCCTTCTATTGACAAAGAAGGATTGGCCATAAATATTGACGCTGATCAAAATAGATTGGATTTTGAACTTGCGAAAAGCGTTGGCGAGTATTTTCAACTCAGCACAAATGAGATGGATCTCATTATAGATGAAATTAAAAAGCCTGTAAGTGATTGGAGGAAGTATGCTCAGGAGATTGGAATTTCGAGAGCAGAACAGGAAATGATGAGTGGAGCCTTTAATTTTTAATGTCGTGTGGTTATTTTCCAATACAAAAAATAATTTTTATTGATAGTCAGGGGTTTATGGTGATTGGGCAACAAATAGGCAACAAAACCGTGATAATCAAAGGAAAACAAGGGCAAAGACCTTGTTGACAATCAGAACGATTGTGTGAGCGAATATAGTCCTTTTCTTTTGATTTTAGCCTTTAAATTTAGCTTTTGATACTTGGGTAGCTCTTGGCAGTAAACTTGGTTATATGGCTTTGCATAACCCTGACGAATGAGAATTTCATTCAGTGTTTTGCCGTTAGGCAATAACACATAAGCCAATGTTCTACCATAACGGTCGGATAAATTTTTTGCTTCTTGAATGAGGGTTATAGATTTTACTTTCTTGGTTTTCTTGATTAGAAATTTCATTGACTGATAGCCTAACTCGATTAAGAACTGAACAGGCAAATGTAATTCCCTTTCATCTTTTTTAGACTTGGTACTCTTTTTAATCTCTGGAGCATCAATGCCAAGTAGCCGAACTTCTTCTTCCTTATTAGTGAAAATATTTTTCACAATCATACCGTCTCCATCAAGGATTTTGACGATTTCAAAGTGTGGTCTGACTACTGTTTGTTTATTAGCACTTGTTTGCACTTGCTTACTTTCTTTTACTGACTGATAATCAAGAAGTTGTGCTGATATTTGCAATAGTAATAAATTTTCAAATATTAGATTATGGCTGAAGAAAAAATCGAGCAAATCGTAAATGAAGGAACTACTGTCGAGATTGACATTTACGAAAAACCAATCAATGGTGAAGAAACTGAACGAAACGGCAGAAATCCATCTACTGGAGAAACTATAAAAATTAAATGCACTATGGGAAGAGGTCCATCAACCGGAGAGGCAATGAAAACTGAACTAAGAGAAGGACGACCACCAGCAACCGGAGCAGTAATTAAAATCAAATTGTAAATCATTTAAAACTATAAGTTATGGCAAGACAAAGAGGTCCATTAAAATATGTCGGAACGTTAGGGGATATTCGACATTTCAAAATCAAAGGCAATGAAGGATACTATGCCGGATTGATTGGCGGTCCAACCGCAGAACAAATTGCAACAGATCCTGCATTCCAAAGAACTCGTGAAAATATGAACGAATTTGGCGGTTGTGCATTGGCTGGAAAATCCCTTCGAGTTGGTTTGGCAAGTCTTATGAAGACAATGGCAGACAGTCAGGTGACTGGCCGTCTGACAGCCATAATGAAGAAAATCAACTTAGAGGACGGTTCAGAGGCAAGGGGTAAACGAGCTGTATTGATTACACAAGTTCCGCACTATTTGCAAGGCTTTGAGTTCAACCGTTTCACTTCGTTTGACGGTACTTTCAATGCTCCGTACACGATTACTCCAGGTGCAAATCGTGACGAATCTACTTTGGACGTTCCTGTATTCAATCCGTTGAACTACTTGAACATTCCTGCCGGAGCTACTCACTTCAGAATCATTAACGGTATTGCTGTGATTTCTGATTTTGAGTATAACACCACTTCCAAAGTGTATGAGCCGAAAGACCAAGCGTTGAACGAGTTGAAAGCAATTGAGTTTTCTCCTTATTTACCCGTTGACCAAATTACAACTGCATTGTCGTTAGTGGCAACACTTCCGGGACCACCTACAATGACAACTGACGTAATGGTAGTGAATGTAATTGGTATCGAGTTTTACCAAGAGGTCAATTCAAATTACTATGTATTTGCTCAAGGCAATGCAATGAAGATTTCCGAGATTTTCTAAGAAGCCGTTATTTAGAAGATTGGAATGTAAAGCCCTTCTGTTGGTTCAGTTGGGCTTTTCTTTTGTTTGTATAATTTGCTTTCATTTTCCAAGAATGTGCCTTTATAGTGGGTTTACATAGCGGTTAAGGTGGACTTAACCACCAAACTACCGCCTTTTAATGTAACGATACATTACTATTCGTTTGGCTTCTTCTATGAGTTGTATATTCTGATAAAATTGTTTTTGCTTTTGCTCCAAAAGCTGTAAGGAAGTGACGGACTCATCAAATTTCGATTGGTTGGATTCTACTTTGCTAAGTGCTTCTCTAATAACCTTTCTAAATTCTACGATTGAGATAAAAGGAATGACTGAACCACGCAGATATATGTGAAATGCCTTTGACTGCCACATCCCATAGCAAAGCCAAAATAACTGCTCTTTTAGCTGCTCTGATTTGCAGGTAATGACAAAGCAATTCGGACAAGGTGCATCAAGTGGTTTTCCGCTGTTCAAGCCTTTGGATAAGACGTAAAAGTGTGGTTTGTTCAAATTTACTGAAGGGTTGTTTGTTTTGATAGTGAATTTCTGTTTCATAAAACGGACTTTTGATTTGCTCCGCTTCGCTTCACCACAAAATTTTTTGACAAAGAAAAAAACGGAAAAAAAAGAAAGCCCATTGACAGGGTGGCGGGGCTAAAAAGACAAAAGGAAACGGAATAAGTGCCGAAGGCTGAAAGGCAAATACCATTTATAAAATCATCAAATATTTGCCTTTCATTATGCCGTAGTCTTTTGGCTTTTTAAGAGGGCAGGCATTGAGCGAGCCACCCTATTTTTGCTGTCCTTTTTGTTCCCTTTTTTGTTCAAAAACTTTACTTCCTATTCATCTTTAATATTTATTCGATTGACAATTCCAATGGGGTAATTATGATCAGAAAAAAATAAACTATACCGCTTTCAGAAGCGAGGGCATTGTGGGTAGCAAGTGTAGTGACGGAATGAAATGTAACGAATGGCGTTGGCTATGGAATGAAGCATTTCTGTATGCTTTGCAGGATTGCAAACTTTGCAAACTTTACATAACTGTAAAGTTTATCTGCTTGGGATAAGCATACGGATTGCGTAATGGAATTGAGGGTTGCTTTCGTGAAATGGAATGCAGTAGTTACTCTTGCTTGGCTATTATAGGCTGTAGTGGGTGGTATGTAGAGAAACGGAATAGCACCTACTAAAAGCCGAAAACAACTCATAGTTTATTTTTTATCTGACCGCTGAAAAGGGTGGTGGGGAATTGTTGGATTTTGGGTGGGGTGCGGTGGCTAAAAACACGGCTCTGGACTGATAAGGACAGCTATGGTGCAGGCTACTTAACATAATGTTCTTATAGGCTTTTATAGGGTTGGCATAGTTGCCTATAAGCGTGGCATAAAACGCCTATAAGGCAACATTATGTCTAAGTAAGCTTCCGACATTTTTTGTACTGGCATAAGCGAAACGGTGGTGGTGGTTGGAGTGTAGCGGTCTTTTTGTTTTGGTGTATTGGGTTGAGACAGCTCTTTGCTTTTTTATGCTTACGTATTTTCATTTCTAATTGCTTCAAGCAAAAAAAGCAATGTGCTGTAAGCGTTGGCATACACCAACACAAAAAGTATGACAGTCAAAAATGGCGGCTGCACCATAGTATGTAGTGAATGGGGTTGGCATTGTGAGTTGGCTCACTACATAAGCCGTGATTGTGCGGTGGCCGGGTGGGACTATATTTTCATCCCTTTTAATCTCAGTGAATTTGCTATTACAGACACAGAACTGAAACTCATTGCCAGAGCAGCAATCATTGGTGATAACAATATTCCGAAAAATGGAAACAAAACTCCTGCTGCGATTGGTACACCCAATGTATTATAGATAAGTGCAAAGAATAGGTTTTGTTTAATGTTTTTCATTACAGCAGTGCTCAAATTTTTAGCCTTTACAATTCCTTGTAAATCTCCTTTTACCAAAGTTATCGCAGCACTTTCTATCGCAACGTCTGTACCTGTTCCCATTGCTATCCCTATATCACTTTTGGCTAACGCAGGTGCATCATTTATACCATCTCCGGCCATTGCCACCACTTTGCCACTTTTTTGTAGCTTCTCTACTTCTTTGAGTTTATCTTCGGGAAGCATACTGGCTTTAAAACCAGATAGGTGTAACTCAGAAGCAACAGATTGTGCGGTATTGTGATTGTCTCCTGTAAGCATAATTACATCTACTCCGTGGTTTTGTAATTCTTTAATGGCGGCAGCACTTGTCTTTTTAATTTTATCACCAATGACCACAAATCCAACAACCTTGCCATCTATCGTCAAATACGAGACTGTTTTTCCTTGTTGTTGATATTGTTCGGCTACTGACCGCTTCTCGGAAGTGATTTCTGCTTGAGCATAATCCATCATTTTAGGATTGCCCAATGCAGTTTTATGACCATTAACTATGCCTTCTACACCTTGACCAGTAACAGCATTAAAGTCGTTTGTTTTTAATTTATCTGAATTATGTTCTTTTCCATATTTAACTGTAGCTTCTGCTAATGGGTGTTCGCTGTTAGCATTTAATGAAACAATGTAATTCAGTATTTCTCTTTCACTAAAATCATCATTAAATGAACCTACTTTTTCTACTGTGGGTTTTCCTTCGGTGATTGTTCCTGTTTTGTCAACGATAAGTGTATTTACCTTATTCATTTTTTCGAGTGCTTCTGCATTTTTTATAAGCACACCATTTTGAGCACCTTTGCCTACGCCAACCATAACACTCATTGGTGTAGCCAAACCCAATGCACAAGGACAAGCAATGATTAAAACCGCAATGGCATTAACGAAAGCAAAAACATAAGCCGGCTCAGGACCAAATAATGCCCAAATGATAAACGTGATTATGGATATAATGACCACAACCGGAACAAAGTATGCTGAGACTTTATCAGCCAAGTTTTGAATAGGTGCACGACTTCTACTGGCATCATTTACCATTTGAATTATTTGTGATAACAAAGTATCACTTCCAATTTTTTCAGCTTTCATTAAGAAAGATTGATTGCCATTAATTGTTCCGCTACTCACCTTATCACCTGGTGCCTTATTTACAGGAATAGGCTCTCCGGTAATCATAGATTCATCTATGCTGGTATCACCTTCAGTTATTACACCATCTACAGGAATTTTATCACCTGGTTTTACTTTAAGAATATCATTTAGTTCTATACTATCAATGCTTACTTCGACTTCTTCGCCATTGACCACCTTTACTGCTTTATTGGGTGCCAATTTCAATAATTCTTTAACAGCGGAGTTCGTCTTGCTATGTGCACGAGCTTCTAATAATTGACCAAGTAACACCAAGGTCAGAATAACAGTAGCCGCTTCAAAGTAAACGTGGACCGCTCCTGATTCCGTCTTGAACTGATCCGGAAATATATCCGGGAACAACATTCCTACAAGGCTGAATAACCACGCCACACCTGCACCAATACCAATAAGGGTGAACATATTAAGATTCCACGTTTTAATACTTTTATAGGCACGTTCAAAAAACATCCAAGTGGCATAAAAAACTACCGGAAGTGATAGAGCGAATTGTACCCAATTCCAATACTTCTGATCCATAAGATTATACAATGGATTATTAGTAAGCATTTCGCTCATCGCAATAATAAAAATGGGTACTGTGAAAACAGTTGCTATCCAAAATTTCTTCAATAAACTTTTATAGGTTTTTTCTTCTGCGGAAAGGTCGGGTTGCATTGGAACTAAATCCATACCGCAGATCGGGCAAGCACCAACTTCATCTTTTATGATTTCCGGGTGCATTGGACAAGTCCATTTTTCGCTTGGGCTATTTGACAGGTTTTGCTGTTCTACTAAGTTCATACCACAGACAGGACAATTGCCCGAATTTTTATACGTTTTGTCACCTTCACAGTGCATAGGACAATAAAAAACACCCGAACCATTTTCTTGCATTCGTTTCTTACTTTTCGATTGTACGTGGTCGTTGTGTTCACCTACATTATGGATACTATATTTGTCGCCATCATCTTTCAAGGCTTTTTGTAAGGTTGTCAATGGTATGTGTTGCTCCATTTCAATGATTGCTTCTGCCTTCTCCAAACTAACTGAAACGCTGATAACACCATTTACATTCGACAGTATTTCTTGTACGTGATTGCGACAACCATTGCAGGTCATTCCTGAAATATTATAGGTATGTTTCATTCTGTATTTGTTTTGTGCATCCCTGAACTTAACCCAAATGAGCTGTCAGAATGCCGTGTTATTTCAAAATAGAAGGCGGTTGGAGCTTTATAATTACCATAAGTTCTTACTCCTTGCATATCACATTGCAGATTGTATAATCTTATTTTCCCATTATGTTCAGCCACCGTATAAAAGTCTTGTGAGAACCATTTTAGTCTGTCAGCTAATTTGGGATCTACTCCATTCATTAAGTGTTCGTTGATAGGAAAAGAATGAAACTCTATAGGTTCATTATTCAGTCCTGCGTACTTGCCTATGTATAAAGTGTTATCGTTTTTGGCTACTCCGTACCAGTTGACATTTCCTATGCCTACCGGAATCGTTTTCAACTCATTGTATTCAATGTTTTGTTTTTTCAATGCTGAATTGATTGCTTTAGAAATGACTTGTTTATGCCCAAAAGTGAACAGAAGATATAGGGTACTGACTGCTAATCCAATTCGATTGGCAATGCTTGACATCCCTTTTTTGGCCTTTTGATAAAGGGTAATAAGTAGTCCTATAAGTAAGGGTAATGTATAAACCGGATCTACAATATTTATGCTATCAAAGCTCACACGATAATCACTTATTGGCAAAAACAACTGTGTTCCATAAGTAGTGAAAGCATCCAATAGCATATGAGTAAACAATGCTAACCAGGTGAATAGTAGTAATTGTTTAAAGGGAATCTGTTTAGTCCATTTTATTCTTGTAAGGACGTAAGCAAGAAGTAATGCCCCGAGTATGCTAAATAATATGGAATGGCTGTACCCCCTGTGAATACTTATTCGCTGAAGTTCATCAAATAATGGTAGCAAAACAACATCAAGGTCAGGAATAGTTGCTACTGTAGCTCCAAGAATGGCTGCTTTTCCGCCTATCTTTTTGCCCAGCATAGCCTGACCAATTGCTGCCCCCATTGTTGCCTGTGTTATGCTGTCCATTATTTCAATCTGTTATAAATAAGTGCCAGCAGATACCCAATAATCCCCCAAAAGAGAAATGAAACGATAGCTCCAATTAGTGTTTCTATAATAGGAATATCCATCCGTATGATATGGCTGAAATCCATACCGTGAAACAGAAGGTTAGACAGTTTTACCAAACTATCTTTTCCTAATACTGCCATTATAAGAAAGCAACCGAGATAGACGACAACAGAGGTTAATCCTGCTGCAATGCCCAACTTTTTCTGATTTAATTTTTCCATTATAAATTGTTTTGGTGATTAATGTTTATGCCCATCTTTTTTATGGTTTTCATTTTTCACATAATCCATTCCGCATACAGGACATTTACCTGCTTCATTACTGCCACTTCCTTCACAATGCATCGGACATACATAGGCGGAAGTATATTCCTTTCCTTGCTTTTCGGATTGTTCAGTTTGGGTGGAATTGTTTGATTTGTTGCCGCACGAAGTAAGTGTGAGACCTATAGCAAATAGTGCTACGATTAGAAATTTGAATTTTGATTTTGTCATTGTAATAAAATTTAAAATGTGAATAATTAATGATTATGTAAATTGATTTGAACGTTTGACTGCTCTTGCATCGGAGGGTTTTTGAAGTTTATGTCTATTGTGTCTTGTACAGTTCCACAGGTCAGCATTTTATCTCCGAAATACGGGTTAAGAACTTTTTCTTGTTTGCTCAGCCAATCTGCTCCGTCATTGTCATTCACCATTGGGCAATGCTGTACATAAAAAGTATCGTTAGCAATACCAAATACTTTTATAGATTTAATGAGTGCCTGAGAAAGAAAATCGAACTGCTTTCGCTGTTCTTCTATGTCTTCTGTCTCAGTTATTTTCTTTCCGTGTGATTGAATGGCTTTTAATTGTTCCATCCAATAGATATGTGCTTTGTCTTTCACTAACGACATATCTACTTTGGCTGCTTTATTCAGCACTTCGTTTGCTCCTTCAATGGATTTTCTATTATCGCTCTCAACCAAAGCGTCTTTTAGGGAGAAATATGTGTTTGCCAACACTGTTAGTTGCTCCTTAAATGCTGTGGGTGTATTAACAGTATAGTCGGGAAGGTGGCTTGAGTGAATGGCATTTTTAGCCATCACATTCTTGTTCATCATACTGGCTTGATTATTTAATTGTGCGGAAGCGTCAATTACAAATGCTCCGTTGGTTACCACTTCTTCGCCATATTCTAAGCCACTAATAACATTATATCCTGTTTGATTGGCTTCACCCAGTTCAATTTCCCTATATTCAAATGAAGGAATATCAGTATCAGGTATTTTTACATAAACGACTGAACGCTGTCCTGTCCACAAGACCGCTGATTTAGGGACTGCAAGCACATTTGATTTTTGGTAAGTCGCTAATTCACCCGTTACGAACATTTCAGGCTTCAACTTTCCGGTGGTGTTGTTAACTTCTGCTCTTATGGTTGCCGCTCTTGTATTGGGGTCAATAACCGGATTAACAAAAGTGATTTTCGCTTTGAATATTTTATTGGGTGTTGAAGGAGTTGTAAAGTTTATGGTTTGTCCAACTTTGACATTTGGCAAGTCATTTTCATAGACATCGAACAATGCCCATAGGCTATACAGATTTTGCACATCAAACAGCACTTCTCCTGTTGAAAGGTAATCTCCAACGGCTACTCTTTTTTGGTTTACTACACCAGAATGGTCGGCATAAATGTTGAATGTTTCACGGATTGTGCCTGAATTGAGTATGTCTTGGATTACTTGTTCTCCTATTTTCCAATATTTTAATTTGTTTTTTGCAGCGGTAAGTAAGCCAGGACTTATATCTTGTATTTTCTGAGCTTCTAACAATTCTTTTTGAGCAGTTATCAATTCAGGGGAATAAATGGTGGCTATCTTTTGCCCTTGATTTACTTGCTCACCAGTATAGCTGACATAAAGTTTTTCTATTCTGCCGGGAATATGTGTGACCAAACTGGCTGACTTAGTTTCGTTGGCTTGGATTTTTCCATTCAGTTTTAGAGTAGATCCATTAGCGTTTGCTGTTCCTACAATGGTCGTTTGAATATTAGCCAGCTTAATGGCTTCGGCTGTCATTTGAAAGCCCATTTCATTATCACTGCTTGCTTGACCGGCAGGAATTAAATCCATTCCACAGATAGGACAATCACCTGTTTCTGTTTGCATAATCTGTGGGTGCATAGAGCACGTCCACATTTGATTGGTTTCTGTTGTTTCCGTATGATTGTGCTCTGTACTTTTATTGGACGAACTTCCAAATAGCAACCAACCCAATAACACACCTACTACGAGTATACCAATATATATGACTATTTTATTATTTTTCATTTTCTAATCGTTTTATCATTGCTTTCATTTCTTCTATTTCTTTACGTTGTGCTTTTATAATGTCTTCTGCTAATTTTTTAACTTCTGGGTCTTGAATATCTGCTCTTTCACTTGTTAAAATAGCGATAGAATGATGTGGTATCATTGCTTTCATCCAAAGGACATCACCAATAATTGGTGCTTGTGCTCTTA
>JAUHXV010000073.1 GCA_030426765.1 Bacteroidia bacterium
CCTGGAAGAAGCCATCGCGGCTATTCAGCAATCAACGCGTCGGTATGCGAAACGTCAAATGACCTGGTGGAGAAATCAGGGAGAATGGTGGCATACAGAACCCGCCAATATTGAACAGATCATCCATCGGGCTGAAGCTTTGCTTGAATCTTTCGGAAAAAATCCACCAGAATAGACATCAGTCTTTTTGCAGCCATGCACCGATAATGGCAGACACCGAGGCTACGTTAAGACTTTCCGCACCCAGGCTTTTTGATCCGGAGACGGCGTATATTTTTGAGGCGTGTTGACGCAGTATTTCAGAAACACCTTGTGACTCATTTCCAAGAATAAAGATGCCTTCTTGCGGGGGATCGGCATGCCGAATGCTTTCTCCGCCTGCATCACAAACATACAATGCGGCCCCAAGCGAATGTAGTTTATCAACCTCGACCACGCAGGTTTTGACGCGGAGTGCACTGCCCATTGAAGCCTGAATGACTTTGTGATTGTATATATCGGTACAATCGGGAGACAGCAATACATATTCCATCCCAAACCAATCTGCATTGCGGAGGATGGTCCCCATATTGCCCGGATCCCGGATAGCATCCAAATAGAAATACACGCTGTCTGACATCTGATTTGGTAATGGCTCTTCAGACGGAATCGTACACACCGCCAATGCCCCCGGAGGCGTCACCATTTGTGAGATGCCCTTCATCTCCTCCTCCGTGATGATGGAAACCTCTACGTTTCTGTCAGCGAGCGTTAGAACGGATTGATAATCAGGATTGGAAATATATACCGATTCCACCATATTTTGGTGTTCCGCGACCAACTCTTTGATGATTTTCAGCCCTTCAACTATGAATTTGTCATACTTTAGCCTGTACTTTTTATGTTGAAGTGAGTGTAAAAGTTTGATCCGGGCCTTGGATAATTGCTCCATTATACAGATTTGTCGATCGGGACATCAATGGCATCGCATTGGGTGGATATGGTGTTTGCCCCTGGTCCTCGTCTTTTCTTCCTGCAATAGTAAAAAAAATCTTCAGGAGCATCAGTCCTTTCTGATGTCCAACAAGATTCATCTTCACTCGGATGAACGGGTCCACAATAAAACAGACCTGATGGAAGCCCTCCAGTCGGTCTACCGTCAGCGCGAAACAAAATCTTCGCTGGGATTTCCCAGGCATGTGTTCTACTACAACTATCAGAAAAAAATCGCCCGGAAACCAAACGCAAAAAAATGGGATGAAGAACGCATTATCAAAAACAGACCGGTCATTTATGATTCACTCAAAGCCATCCAGACGGAGACGGATCTGACGAAGTATCTCGCTCTCCGCGGCTATCGGTCTGCCACCACGACCTTTAAAGCGAAAACACGTAACAAGAAAACTAAGGTCATCTACTCCATCGACCTGGGGCCCAGGATATTTGTGGATTCACTGCGCATCATTGCAGAAGACAGCACCTTGCAACAAATCATAGATGCCCATCATCAAAGTGCTTTTGTGCCCACCGAAAGCCCACTCGATGTGCAGATCTATAGCCAGGAAAAAGTCCGGCTGGCCAGGCTGATTCAAAATCAGGGGTATGCCACATTTGATGAAACGTATATTCAACCTATTGAAGTAGACACGGCCAACAACCAGGTAGTGGCTGTCATGCGCATCGCGAATCCAACCGACAGCACGTATCATAAAAAATTCAAAGTCGGACAGGTCACGGTTTTCCCGGATTATTCTACCGTGGATCAACGCCCTATGGAGGATACTGTGATCAACCAGATTCGTTATTTCGTTCCGGACAGGGACATGTTTACCCTTAAACCGGATATGGTTGAACGCAATTTGTTTATTCGATCAGGAGAATGGACAAATTCCGACAAACTGGAGCGCACCAGAAAAAATTTATCCAGAATCGAATTGATCCGATTTGTTTCGCCCTCGGCCCTTATCGATACTTCCGATGCTGAATTCCCTTCTGTTGATTATACCTTTTACCTTACGCGTAACAAGAAGATCAACTTTGATCTGAGTGGTGAGTTGACCTATTCCAAAATTGCCGCACAGAACCGAAGATCCGTATTCGGCACATCCTTCAGTACGAATTATCGCGACCGAAATATTTTTGGTAAGGCGGAAGTGCTGAATGTGAGTATGGAACTGGGATTTGATTTTAACTTTTTCAACCAGGTGCAGGCTGAAAAACCTCCCCTACTCAATAGTCTGAACGCGGGATTAGCGAGCAGCCTTTCTTTCCGTCGTTTTATGGATCCGCTGAATCTCTACCAGATGTTCGGGCGTTCAAAAAATAATGCTGAACCCAAAACGCTGGCGGGCCGAATTAACAAATGGCTGCGTGAAGATGCCACCACTCGCCTTGGCGTCGGATTTGACTATGTGATCATTACCGATTTTTTTGAATACTATAATGTCAATGCCAATCTCAGCTATGATGTCCAGCCAGATCCGTTTAAAAAGCTAAACCTCACGAGGATTGGTTTTGATCTTTATGTACCCACTGCCAAACCGGCTTACCAGGAGATTCTTGATGACAACATATTCCTTGCAGAAAGTTTCGGTAACCAGTTGTATACGGGCCTTCTTTTCAAAAGCTATCTCTACGAAGTGAACTCCAAAGACAAAGCCCGGTCAGGACGTTTTAAGCTGCTTCACAGTTTTGAGTTGTCAGGCCTTGAGATGCTCGGGATTAATTCGGTGGTCAACCTGATCAACGGCAACGCCAAAGAGATCGTTCTGAACCCGGGCGGCGGATCGGAAAATGCCGTGCAGTTTTCCCAATACGCTCGAGGCGAAATTGATTTGCGCTATTATCACCGGTTGTCAAGTGAAACCACACTGGCGGCTAAGTTCAATATCGGACTGGCCACACCGTACGGACCATTCACAAAACAAACACCTTATCCCAGACAGTTTTACGTAGGCGGACCTTTGAGCAACAGAGCCTGGCAGATCCGACAACTGGGACCGGGCGGCTTTGAAGACACGACGGAGATTGATCCTAACGTGCCCTACTATCAAACCGGTGATTTTAAAATTGATATTTCGGCAGAACTTCGATTCAATTTATTCTGGTACTTCAAAGGTGTTGTCTTCGCCGATGCAGCCAATGTCTGGACGCTTAAGTATGACCCTTCCCGTCCGGAGGCTAACCTCACCAATGATTTTATCAAACAATTTGGTATCGGCTACGGGTATGGGATTAGACTCGATGTAGAATTCTTTGTCGTACGTCTCGACCTGGGCTATAAGTTACACAGCCCTTTCCCGGTCAATGGGTCACGATGGTTGAAACAACGGTTTCCAAGCGGAGCTGTGCCGCAGTTTGCCATTGGTCTGCCTTTTTAAGTTTTCTTTTTTTGTTTGTCCTTGGGATTGTACAGCGTGCAGATTGGACAATTCTCGACGTTATGCCCTCTCGCCGGACAATATTCCCGGCCATAAAAAATGATCTGCAAGTGTAGTTTGTTCCACGTCTCCTCCGGAAAAAGTCTTTTCAGATCTTTCTCTGTTTGCTCGACATTTTTTCCGCTACTCAGTCCCCATCGCCAGGCCAATCGGTGGATGTGCGTATCAACCGGAAAAGCGGGAAAGCCAAACGCCTGTGACATCACCACAGAGGCTGTCTTATGCCCTACCCCGGGCAATGCTTCCAATGCTTCAAACGTGTCGGGCACACTGCCGCCATACTCAGAAACGAGTTGCGCGGACATGGCATGGATATTTTTTGCTTTGGTGGGAGACAAACCACATGGCCTGATAATGCGCTGAATCGTTTCGACTTTCATTTTCGCCATAGCCTCAGGATGATCTGCTTTCGAAAATAAAAGAGGCGTGATCTGATTTACCCTTGCATCTGTACATTGGGCAGATAAAATAACAGCCACCAGCAAGGTGAATGGATCCGTATGGTCCAACGGAATCGGCACTTCCGGATATAAATCATCCAGAATTTCCGCGATCCGATTTGCCTTTTCTTTTTTGGAAACAGCCACGGGGAAAATTATACGGTTGTTAAAAACTCCATCGTATCCACGCCATCAGCATACTGATGGAGAAGCGGCTCCTGGCTTTTCCCAAATGCAATATGCTCCCATCCCTCCACGGGTTCTCCACTGACCACGCACTGAATTTCATCCCGGTGCTGCTGCAAGACATCTGTAACCTCAGCGCGTGATGAATAATAACTGTAATGCAAGGTTCCGATACGAGAGGCGATTGCATCATCTTCTTTCAGGATAATGTTCCCAAGATTGCGATGTGGCAGATTATTGATGATGTACAAAGCATAGTTGTACTCAAGATTATTCTTGTATTTGTGATGATCAGCCAAATGCGCCCATTCCTCAACGGCTTCTTCCCATTGCTCAAAGGCGTATCCATCAGGGACATAAATCCTGGAAACATTGCGACACCCTAATCCAAAATACCGGAAGAAATCATGGGATAGTTGTTTCAAATCTTCCTTACTTTCTTTTCCCGATAAAACCGCCACACCATTCCGGTTGCGTCGAAGGATATGCGGATACTTTCTGAAATAATAATCGAAATACCGGGAGCTGTTATTACTTCCCGTGGCAATGACCGCATCAAACTTATCAAGCCTACTAACAAACTGAATTCTCTCTTTAAGCGCCGGCAACACAGATGACCACTGATCCACTACCCATGGCAGCAACACTGCATCTTTATCACTCAGTTTTACAATTGCGCGGTGACCACTCATCAGGACGCAAAACAAATCATGGAAACCCACTAACGGGAGATTGCCGGCCATGATGATCGCAACACTTTTGGGTGCGCCAGCTGATTGCGTATATGCGTCTACCCATTGTTCACATGCTGTTTTGTCCAGAAATTTTTCGGTAATCGCATGTACTGCCAGTCTGACAAACTCTTCCGTAAACCATGGGTTCGTTGCGTATGCTTTATGCGCTATTTCTTTCAGCGCTTCCGGATCAGACCTAAGCTGACGTTGAAGTGTGGGCAAAGAATCCAGCAGTATTTTTCTATCCTGCATCAGTTCAGGTTTTCTTTTTTATGAGACACATATGCTCTCCATTTGTTCAGCACTTCTGTCATATCCTCCGGCAATTCGGATTCAAAAAACATCTGCTTGCCTGTTCTTGGATGCACAAAACCCAGTGTCCGCGCATGCAATGCCTGACGCGGACAGATCGCAAAACAGTTGTCCACAAACTGGCGATACTTAGTAAAAACAGTTCCTTTGACTATGCGATCACCTCCGTATCGCGCATCGCTGAACACCGGATGGCCGATGTACCGCATGTGGACACGGATTTGGTGCGTGCGTCCGGTTTCCAGTGTGCACTTGACAAGGCTGACGTAATAGAGGTCTTCCAGCGTTTCATAATGCGTGATGGATTCTTTGCCTTCTTCGCCATCCGGAAAAACGGTCATCAGCAAACGGAAACGAGGATCGCGGCCTATATGTCCTTCTATGGTACCGGAAGGTGGATCCGGTGCGCCCCAGACAATGGTATTGTATTCTCTCTTAATCGAGTGATCAAAAAACTGCTTAGCCAGACGCGTCATTGCAAAATCATTTTTCGCGATCAACAGCAAACCGGAGGTGTCCTTATCGATGCGATGCACAAGCCCGGGACGATCTGGTGAGTTGCCTTCCATCACCGGCATATCGCTTGCACGCAGATGGTGGGCCAGTGCATTGACCAGTGTACCTGATTCGTGACTGATCCCCGGATGAACGACCAGGCCGGCGGGTTTGCAGATCACCATCAGATCCTCATCCTCGTAGCGGATGTCCAGTGGAATGTCTTCAGGGACAATGCGATCACCGATATTGGGAGGCTTAGGCAGAAATATCGTGATAGTCTGAGAGGGCTTTAGAATAAAATTAGGTTTGATTTCCTGATCGTCCACTTTTATGGAACCGGCACGAATACCATTTTGAATTTTATTTCTGGATACACCTTCCAGATGCATCTGAATGTACTTGTCTACACGCACCGGCTTCAGTCCACCGGGTGTTACAAAACGATAATGCTCATACAAGCCATCATCTCCATCAATGTCATTATCCTGATCTTCAATCATCGCACAAAAATAACAGAAAGCAGGAAGCAATCCTTAAAACAAATAACTCACTCCTGCCGATATCTTCAGCCAACTCCCCGAAGAGGTATGTTGTTCGAAATAATCAATGGGAATACCGGTTGTACCTGTATTATCCTCATCCAGTGACATAAATGTGGCACTTGGGTTGGCCACAATTCCGATTCGGATATCACCTCGGATATACCAGATGACCGGTACAATGTGAATCCCAAAATCAATTCCGTAGGATAAAACAGAGTCATTGGATTCCGATATGCGGTCAATACTCTCACCTGAATCCCGATCTGTCAGAATTGAACTCGTCTGATAAATCGCCATGCCTGCCCGACCCTGAATGTACGGTTGTAAGAGCCAGTTAATTTCAGGATAGAATCCTGCGGTCACACCAAATTCCAATCGGCGAGTATTAGCTTTTTCCTTCACATTGACATCGCCATCCGGCGTAGTGTAAGAATAATTGAGTACATACTTACTCAAAAAAGTCTCATTAAAATAGAGTCCGGCTAAAAATGGTTTGTTGTACTGAAGGCGATACTGCGCTTCAAAATGATATCCCCACTGTACATCATCTAAAAACATATCGACCGGGGTCTGCGGGAGCATACAGGTAGCATGTCCACTCACCATCCACCGCGGAAGTGCCTGAATGATATACTGTGCGTTGGATTTGGAAGGCCAAAACACGCAGAGCATCACAAGCAGACCTGTTAGATAAAAGAGTGCAAACGGATGCTGTCGATTGGAAAGCATTACCTCAATTCAATTGTTCAATGCTTTTTCGAAGTTGTTCGATCTTAGAAAGCCCATCCGCTTTTTTCTGTCGCTCTTTTTCGACGACATCCGGATGTGCATTGGCGACAAACTTCTCATTGCCGAGCTTTTTTTCCACCGTTTTAAGAAAGCCCTCGTAATAGGCGATCTCCTCTTCCATTCGTTTGATCTCGGACGCTTTATCCACCTGGATGGTTAAAGCCGCATGGTACTGATATTTACCGGCCAGAAAAGAAACGCCGGATCCTTCTCCCTGCGCACAATGGGCATTTGCCAGTTTATGCAAAACAAAACCAGCGCCCGGCGTACTCCACAACGTATCGAGTGAAGCATCGGAAGGATAGGTCAGTTCCATGGTCTCTTTAGGAGAAAGCTGGTGCTGATTTCTTAATTCAAGCACAGACGTCTTAACATCCAGGACATGGTCGAAGAGCTTGGAAACAGCTGCATCGGGACTTCCGAAAGCATCCGGTAAAGGAGCCATCATCAGATCCTCATTTCCTTGTCTTTCTTTAAGCTGATGCCATATCTCTTCGGTGATAAAAGGCATAAACGGATGCAGCAATTTGCAGATGTCTTCAAACACACCGATCGTCGCTTCATAACTCTTACTGTCGGATGGTTCGCCAAAAGTGGGCTTGATGACTTCCAGGAAAATACTGCAGAAGTCATTCCAGACAAATGAATAGAGCGTCGTAATGCCTTCTGACAGACGGAATTGTTTGTAATCGCTGCGCAATTGCTTATCTACTTCCGCCATTCTTGATCGGATCCACGAAATAGCCAATGCTCTTCCTTCATCGTGTGGAAGCGAATCATCGACCTCCCATGATTTGACGAGGCGAAGGGCATTCCATACTTTGTTGCAGAAATTGCGGCCCAGCTCACACAGTTTTTCATCAAACAAGATGTCTCCGCCTGCAGGTGCAGAGGCCATAATCCCGTAGCGAACACCATCCGCGCCAAACTGCTCAATCAATCCCAAAGCATCCGGACTATTGCCCAACTGCTTACTCATTTTACGTCTTTGCTTATCCCGTACCATACCGGTGAAATACACGGCCTGAAATGGCTTTTCTCCTTTCCACTCATACCCGGCCATGATCATACGCGCGACCCAGAGAAAGATGATATCCCATCCGGTGACGAGCACATTGGTTGGATAATAATAATCGAGCTCTTTGGTGTCTTTCCAACCATTAAAAACGCTGATGGGCCAAAGCCAGGATGAAAACCAGGTATCAAGTACATCTTCATCCTGACGCAAATCCTCCGCCGTCAGATCCGCACGACCAGTAATCTTCTTTGCCTCCGCCAGTGCTTCTTCAACCGTCAGCCCAACAAATACCTGCTCGTCATTTTGTGCATCAGCGGAGGACGCTTTAAGATACCAGGCCGGAATCTGATGACCCCACCACAACTGTCGGGATATACACCAGTCCCGAATATTAGTCATCCAGTGCCGGTAGGTATTCTTTAAATTTTCAGGGTAAAAGGCCACATCCTCTTCCATCACAGCCTTCAGTGCCGGGTCAGCCAGCGCTTTCATATCCACAAACCACTGCAGGGACAACCTGGGCTCGACTACCACGCGGGTGCGCTCAGAACGACCCACATTATGGATCAGTTCTTCTGTTCCGACGAGGTGTCCTGCCTCTTCCAGCGCAGTGACCATTTCTTTTCGCGCTTTATCGCGATCCAATCCAACATATAGCTGAGCAGCTGCGCTCATCGTACCATCCGGATTGAGCACATCAATCACTTGGAGATCATGGCGTTTGCCTATCTCATAGTCATTGACATCATGTGCCGGTGTCACTTTCAGCGCGCCAGTACCAAACTCAATATCCACATATGCATCCGCGATGATGGGGATTTCTCTTTCAAGCAAAGGGACGAGAACTTTCTTTCCTTTCAGATCGGTATACCGCTTGTCATCCGGATGCACGGCGATCGCTGTATCACCCAGAATGGTTTCAGGCCGAGTAGTGGCGATGGTAATCCATTCATCAGCTGTCCCGACGACTTTGTATCGCACCTTGTAAAGCGTCGCTTTCTCTTCTTCATACAGAACTTCTTCGTTGGAAAGCACCGTTTGTGCCGCAGGATCCCAGTTGACCATCCGCTTTCCGCGATAGAGACGGCCTTTGCGGTAGAGATCCACAAAGATCTGCAGGACTGCATCTGAACGTACTTCATCCATGGTAAACGCCGTGCGATCCCAGTCACAGGAGGCACCAAGTTTCTTCAATTGATGCAGGATGATGCCGCCGTACTTCTCCTTCCACTCCCATGCATGGGCGAGAAATTCATCGCGTGTGAGATCGGATTTTTTAATCCCCTTTTCACGCAGTAAAGCGACGACTTTCGCCTCTGTCGCAATGGAAGCATGATCCATTCCGGGCACCCAGCAGGCATTCTTTCCCTCCTGGCGTGCACGGCGCACCAGCGTATCCTGAATCGTATTATTCAGGATATGTCCCATATGGAGTTGCCCGGTTACGTTTGGCGGAGGTATGACGATGGTGAATGGTTCACGGTCATCGGGTGTGGAACGGAAATAGCCCTCATCCATCCAATGCTTGTACCATTTGTCTTCAATATCTCCGGGAATATATCTTTTGGATAGTTCTTCCATTATGCCTGTCGATCTTTTTTATCTGACCGCAAAGATAATGGACATGAACAATGTTCCATGCCCGAGACGCAGTCCCAGGAGGTACATGTCAATGCACCGCATAATCAATTGTATACGAAGTGATTACGTCCCGGCAGAGGCTGCTTCATTAAAGGGATCGCGGGGAACCCACTCCAGGTCGGGTTTGAAGAAATTGTACGCTTTGGGAATCAGCCAGTTAAGTGACCTTTTCGGATGCCGCATATAGGCCCACATCTCTACCCCTTCCGCGCCTACCGAGCTTTTGATTTCGGTGGCCGTGCGAGACAACTGCAATTCACTGAATCCTTTTCTTGCAGCCATATCAATCATGGTCAGCAGCATATTCATATACAACTTGTACTGGTGGTTGATCTCCGGATCGTAGCCGAGGAAGTGGGCATCCAGGGTATCGCCGTCTTCAAATACTGTAAAAAAGGAAATGACTTCACCCTTATCCTTATATACCCACAATCTGAATTTGTCCCCAAAAGCTCGTTTCAGCTGGGTAAAATATCCTTTGGCCAGAATGAATAAATTGAAGCCCACGTCTTCCACCACCTTGAGATATAGCTGGTGCAAATGACCTTCAATCGCTTCAATTTCATCCGCATTGAGTTCGACGCGCTCAATATGGGAAGCTTCTTTCAGCGCTTTTTTTGCGCGGACCCTGTATTTTGATTTCAACGAAGCCAGATATCCATCCAGATTGCCCCAGGTATCCGGAATCTCCATAATCATATTAGGCTGGGTATCAATTTTGTGATACGTCTTGCAATGCGGAGACTCGGGTAAGTCCCGAAATATATCGTGGAAAAAGTCTTTCACAAAGACCAGCCCGATGTGTTTAAAATCTTTGAGCGTGAGCATCCAGTCAATGGTGCCCATCATAAGTTCCGTCTGCAGTTTGTCTGACACACCGGGTTGAAAACAAAATCCGTAATCACCGGTCACCAGTGTGTTTCCCAGACAAAGTACACTAAGATTTATCAGGGATGCGGCTTTGTATCTGGCCGCTCGTACGAGGTTGCCATTAATCTGATTTTTGAGGCTTTCCCCGGGGTTGAAGTTTTTAACCTGGAAGGACAGCAGTCCAACAAGATGGTCCTCGTGTTCCAGCCTGACGTACCAAAAGCTCATCTGACCGGGTGGCGTGGCTTCGAGGACTGCATGATATGCACGTTGCTGGAATATACTTGAGCACCCTACATCGGAAAACAGGGGATCGTGGCAGGTAGAAAATAAGGTTGCCCTGTAGGTTTGACCCTCAATATCAAGAGAAATTGACCGGTACTGATCGGTTTTCGTGTGTAAATCCTGCATTTCCATCGACATAACAAATGTAACCCCCTTTTGTTATCCCGCCTATCGTGAAATCACTGTCCTAATGAGGTCTTTGCATGAAATTCCCTAATATCGTAGTGACGCAGCAGGCGTGTCTATTGGGCATAACATCTAATCGCATTTTACCATGGCTGAAAAAAAATACTTCCAGGCTGAAGACCTGAAGAAATTTGGAGATATCACCCAGTTCCAGAAGGTGCTGGGGAGTAAGTTTTTTGACTATTACAACGAGGTGTTCAAAGAAGGCGCGCTGACTGCCCGGGAAAAGGCATTGATCGCATTGGCCGTATCGCACACCGTGCAATGCCCCTACTGCATCGATGCGTATACGGATGCCTGTCTGTCCCGAGGCGCGGACGAAGAACAAATGATGGAGGCCGTGCACGTCTCCGCTGCCATTCGGGCCGGCGCCAGCCTGGTCAACTCCGTCATGATGATGAATCAGGTCAAACAGACAACCATGTAACTATGGCCATCCGGCAAATCAGCAAGTCACTGCAAGCCAGGCATAGCCCGCTGGCGGATACATTCGTCCAACTGGACGTGCTGAATTCCCATGACGTTTCAGATGAATACTTTCCATCCTTTGCTGCCATGGTTGAACGACATGGTCATTCAGCTCTGAAAGCCTCAGCACCGGAAATTCTTCAGGTCAACGTAGGCAAGCTTTGCAACCAGACCTGCAGTCATTGTCATGTCGATGCCGGACCGGATCGAAAGGAAGTCATGGGCAAAGACATCATGGAAAAATGCCTCTCGTTTATCGCCACACAATCCATCAAAACTGTGGACATTACCGGTGGAGCACCGGAGTTACATCCGCATTTTAAATGGTTTGTGGAGTCATGCAGAGCGCTAGATTGCGAGGTTATCCACCGATGTAACCTCACTATCATTTTTTCTAACCCCAAATATCACCTACTCCCTGAATTTTTCGCTGCGCAAAACTTACACCTGGTATGTTCGCTGCCCCATTTCAATAAGCTACGCACAGATGCACAGCGAGGAGAAGGTGTTTTTGATGATAGCATTCGCGCCTTAAAACGTCTTAATGCGGTGGGGTATGGTATGGAAAATTCAGGGTTGATTTTAGATCTTGTCCACAATCCTTCCGGTGCTTTTTTGCCGGGTGATCAAGCCGATTTGGAAAAAGAATTTAAACAACAACTTTTCAGAAAATACGGCATTACGTTCAACCAACTATTTACCATCACGAATCTGCCCATCAGCCGATTTCTGGAGTATCTGATCGAAGCCGATAATTACAGCCATTATATGCAACTCCTGATTGAGGCCTTCAACCCTCAGACCTTGTCAGGTCTCATGTGCCGAAACACGATCAGCATCAGTTGGGACGGATTTATATATGACTGCGATTTCAATCAGATGCTGGACCTTAAAATCAACTCACCTCATCAACACATTAGTGACGTACTTTCTGAATCTCTTCCCGGTCGTGAGATTGTTGTCAACCAGCATTGCTACGGCTGCACGGCCGGTGCTGGTTCAGGATGTGGAGGTGCGCTTGTGTAAGCAAAGAGCGAAGGGCGGAGAGCGAAGAGCGAAGAGATGAGGAGTGATTTGTGGTAGATGATAGATTCTTCTGGTCGCGCTTCAGTGCATGACCATCCTGTTAGAAATCATTCCCTTATACCTTGGGTAAATTTTACCCCGTGCTTTAGCTCGGGGATTAGGTAAGTAAAAACCATCATACTCAGGTACCACAAGACGTAACCCATTTTCCAGACAAAAACCTAAACTATAAACCCCAAAACGATGTCATCATAGATGACAGTGCTAAACACATTGACACAGAAAGGTCATGGAGCGGAGGGCTGAGAGCAGTGGGCGTAGGACTGATATCAATTTCTGATTACAGCTTCAAATGTTGGGTTTGCAGTATGTCCTCTATTCAATATGCGGTTTTTCTTAGCGGCTTTGCGAGCGATAAGAGGTGCATAGTGCTATAGGTATGGAGCATGGAGGGAAGGGCTAAGAGCGTTGGGCAAGGGGTATAAGTAAAAAGCCCTGAAGGGGCGTTCTGGTAGCGATGGGGTTTAGCCCTAAGCTACAGGAGAGTATCTCCTTCGCCATAGCTTCAACGAAGGAGATTCTCAGCCCTATGCTCTCCGCTCTCAGCGCTTCGCTCTTACTTGATGCCGGCGATTCGGATCATCGTATCCTCGACCTGGTGCACCAGTTCTGTGAAATGGGCTTCGCGCTTCGTGGCGCGGTTGCGCTTGAGTGGAAGATCGATATCAATGTGTTCGATGATATTGGAGGGTTGTGATTTCATAATGTAAATGTCATCCGCGAGATAGACCGCTTCATCGATATCGTGGGTAACAAACAATACTGTGGAATGAAAGCGATGCCAGAGTTGGATCAGAAGATCCTGCATCTGAAATCTGGTTTTAATATCCAGTGCGCCAAAAGGTTCATCCATGAGGATGATCTGTGGGTTGGCGATGATGCTTCGCGCGATGGCCACGCGCTGCAGTTGCCCACCGGATAATGCAGGATATTGCGCATATTTTTTCTCGTGACCGGCTAGCCCAACCAATTCGATCAGGTCCATTGCCTGTTCGTAACGTTCCTTCTTCCCCACTCCTTTATACTTCAGGCCCAGCGCCACATTATCTAAAACGGTCATCCAGGGGAGCGAAGAATATTGCTGAAAGACCATACTCACGCGTTGGTCGTCACTGACGTGCTCCCCGTTGATCAGCACCTCTCCTTCTGTGGGTTGCTGCAACCCCGCGATGTATCGGAGCAAGGTAGATTTTCCGCTGCCGGACATCCCTAAAAGGACGATAAACTGCCCTTGATCTGGTTTGTCTTCAATGAGCAAATTCAATCCCTTGATGATCCAGTTTTTCCCGCCATCATATGATTGGCCGATATTCCTCAGCTCAATGATATTGTTACGCGCCGCCGTATCTTCAAAATGTACGTTTTTCATGCGGCTTGCTTTTTGGTTAAACCTGCCAATGCCTCCGCGTCAGACCTCCGCGACCACCATTTCCAAACCAGAAAAATGACCAGCAGGATATACACGAGGTAGATGACGCGGACACTATCTCCAAATACAAATGCAAGCGGTTTAGAATCACCAAAAACGGGAATGAATTCCTGCAACACCATGACAGTAAACAATCCAAATGAAATCCAACTAATCGCTGTTACTACATAGTCCTGAATCACGGACAATAATCCCTTCTTTTCGATACGCGAAGACTTGAGCGAAGTTTTGCTTTGGTATTTATGGGGAAACAATTCTTTATCAAGCCGAATAAATATCTTGTCCTGCACGACCCCTATGATCATAATGATGATGAGTAGCGCAAACACTTTATCCGAGCGCACTTGGCGCATGCCTGCAGAATATATAAGACTTCCAAGTCCACCCTGGCCTGCGTTGACAGATTCCGCTACAATAATGTATGTCCAGGAAATCGCCGTTAGTACGCGGATGTCATCAGATAGTCTAGACACCACACTGGGAAAGTACACTGTCTTAAGCCGCTGCCATCCGGTGGCACCCAGGGTATGCACGGTTTTAAGGTAGACATCATCCACTTCATCAATCCGCTGGATCATAATTGGCAACAAATAAATAATGATTCCAAAGGCCAGAAAGTGGATTTTCATTTCGGTATAAATACCAAACCAAACTATAAACAATCCGGTGAGCGCCGTCAGTGGAACATAACGCAGGGCATCCACCTGTTTTTGAAAACCCCAACGGGTATACTTAACGAGGCCTATGAGAAATCCTAGTGGAATGGTCAGTACGATTGCTTCAATGTATCCGGACAAATTTAATCCGATACTGAATCCAATATTCTGAATCAGTTTGTTTTCTACAAACATCTCCGGAAAGGCGCGGAGCACACTGAGCGGTGAAGGTAAGATGACAGGCCTTAGGATGGGTTGCGCGCCGGCGGTCAGAAAAATCCAGATGATCAGCACAAAGCCAAGCCCCAGAATACCAAAAAGTAATTTCTGAGAAAGTGTTCCTTCAGATGCGCCTATAATCTTCATCGAAATGCCGTCTGTTCGATTAGTCGGCGATCACCTGAAAATCTGTACGGCGGTTTCTCGCCTTACAATCTTCATTCTGATTTTGCTCACATCCCGGAACAGGTTTATCGGGTCCGTTACCGATGATGATAAATCTGTTTTTATCGATATGGTATTCCGAAGCGAGATAATCTGCCACCGATTGCGCGCGCTTTTTAGAGAGATCCATATTCATCGATTTCGAACCTACATTGTCGGTGTTCCCTTCGATACGTATGCGCGCATTGGCAAATGATTTAGCGACATCGGCAAACTGCAGGTCGATAATAGTTTTAGCATTCTCGTCGAGTTGAAATTTTGCGGACGCAAAACTGATACTCACAGGTTTGGTGGCGATTGCCGGAGCTGCTTTTTCTTCGGCAGAAGCGGGCGTAAATGTCTTCCCTGCTTCAGAAGCATATTGCGGACCGGTTAGGTTTTCATTGGCCGCCTGAACAGCTCCCGTAAAAATCACACTCCGCCATGCCGGAGCTTCATTTTCAGCATCACCGGTCACGACAAAATTTCGGCTCATCTTTGTATACAGATCCTCTCCTTTTTGTCCTTTATAGCCCGAATTCATGCCGAAGAAATCAAGGTTGTCTCCGTGCCCAGTCCAATACACAACATCGATCATACCGAGGGCATCTTCCACACCGAGACCATTTAATTCAGCCAGGTATTTTGCAGCCTTCTCGCGGTTTGTCGGATTGTCTTTCAATTCGGCGACTGCTTTCATCCATCCTTCGTAAAAACCATCCACCATTTTGCGGTTGCCTTTCAGGAATGACTCTTTTGCAAAAAAGATATCCGCAATCACATGCGATTGATCTTTGGTGGTGAGCAAGATCTTCGAACCGGGTACG
>JAUHXV010000140.1 GCA_030426765.1 Bacteroidia bacterium
ATGCGGGGATGCCTTCACTGTGTGACACGGCGATAGTAGTGGTGACGGTGACACCGGTAAACGATAAACCGGTGGCAGTGGATGATCAGGGTGTGACACGACAGAATACAATGATAATCATCGATGTGCAGGCCAACGATTTTGATCCTGAAGGTGATTCATTGGTAACCCATATCATAAGTACGACGGGAGGAGGTCCGATTCCGGATGCAATCTATGGTGACAGTATATTATATACGCCACCCAATAATTATATAGGTCTTGATACGATTACATATCAGGTATGTGATGACGGAATGCCTTCCCTTTGTGATACAGCAATCGTTGCAATGCAGATCACACCGCCAAGTGATACACTCATTGTGATATTAGAAGAGTCGAAGGAAGATACGGTTTGTTTCAGCCATCTTTTACAAATGGGTGTACATCCATTGGAAACAACAATATGTGACCATCCACAACCCGGTGGTACCTCCATTCAAGTCCTGGGAAATGATTCGGACACATGTGTTTCTCTGGTGTCACCTGCAGATTCTTTTGGAAGTATAGACACCATTTGTCTTGTAAGTTCGTATATCATAGACGGTGTTCCATTTACGGATACAACACGTTTGCATGTGTTGGTTGCTCCTCCTGGCGATACCATTGACGTGACACTTCCAGCTGGTTCGCAGGTTGAGATATGTTTTGATAGCCTGATTCAAATTGCAACTGATTATGATGAGCGTATTCTCTGTTCAGATACGACAAGTAACACTGTCCTTGACGAGAACTTCGTGGGTGAAAATTGTATCTCTTTATCAACACCTGAGGGTCTTTATGACTATTTTGATAGTGTCTGTATCGTTTATGTCTATGAATATGGTGAAACGCAACTCTATGACACTACCTTCTTACGTTTTGAAATTGTACGTTCCGAGATTTCAGTAGCTAAGGAAATAGTAAATGTGACTCCTGCTGAGGTCCAGGGTAATTTTGAGATGACTATAGACTTCCATATACAAAATACTGGCGATATACTCATCTCAAATGTAGAACTCATCGAAGACTTGCAGAGTCAGTTCGGGGGTGCCTTTGTAGGTGTGATGAGTCCACCTGCCATTACCGATGTAGTAGCCCAGAAATCAGGCAATACTATGTTGAATTTCGACGGTATTTCTAACATTCAAATGTTGGATGGTACCACAGAACTTGGGCCCGATGAGTATATAGTCGTATCCATTACCATTGAGGTAGACCCTAATGCGGACGATGCTATATTCACGGCTGAGGGAGAATTAATCAATCAAGCTACAACGAATGCTATTGACGTCTATGCTAATGATCTTGCAGATTTAAGTGATGCAGGAAATGATCCGGGTGGAACTAATCCAGGATATCCCGGAGATACAGGAGGATATGACGATCCTAACTTAAGTAGAATGCCTTCGGTGGGAGTCGCAAAACTTACTACCGTCAATCCGTCTAATCCTAACGAGTTAGAAGTCCAAATATTTATTGAAAATATTGGTAATGACACTTTAACAGACATTGTGCTAAGTGATACATTGGATCTGGCGCATCGATTTGGTCAGACATTTACCGGTATCTTGGTTGCGCCTTCAATCACTGATGGAAATGCACACATAACACCTTCATTACGAATGGATTATGATGGGATGAGTGCGGGTATTCCCTCGATCATCGAAAGTAGTGGTGTACTGGCTCCGGGACAAAGAATCACTGTGGAGTTTACTGCTGGAATTGATTTTGGAGCCGAAGGGGTGCCTCAAATTATTAGTAATCAAGCCCGAGTTGAAGCTGTTGGATCGTCTACTGATCAATTTGTCTTTGATTTAAGTGATGCCGGGATAGATCCGGAAGGTCTTAATGAAGAGGATCCCTCCGATTTAGGTACCTATGATGATCCCAATATTATTTCCAATTGCCAGCCTTTACATTGCTTTGATGACATCGATATAGCCCTTGGCATAGATTGTAGATTAGAGATTACACCTGCTCTGTTACTGTCTACATCTGATATAGCCGTTTCGAATCCTAACTTTTACCGATTGGAGCTCTTCTACGGTAATAATATAGCCATCAGTGATAATATTTTGACAAGTCAGCATATCGGGGCTGTAATCCGGGCAAAATTGACCTGGATAGGTCCATCAGCTTGCTCAGGGGGAGTTTGTTGGTCAAACATAACGGTGAGTGGAGAAAAACGTCCATATATTGATGGCACATTTTCCAAAACACTCTATTGCTTTGACCCGTTCCTCGGACTGGACCCTGAAAGTGCGGAGTATCCGAGACCTGAAGGTATTGTCACTTGCACCGGACAAATGTTGGATGTAGAATATAATGGTGAATGGGTAAATCTATATGACTGTGAACCAGGATCGCAGGATACATTAAAAGTGATTTATCGTGAATGGGCTGTTACTACGGCAGACGGGCTAAGAGCAAGTGCTTTTGATACACTTATAGTAATACAACCTCCACCAATCTCATCTAATAATATCTTCTGTGCGGAAAAAGACACAACCTACTGTGGAGTGGGAGATTTCGGACCGTACATGATTCTGCCTGATATCTGTCCTGAAGATGGTGAGTCCGAATGCGACACCTTTTACCTGCTCGATGCAGATGGAGCTGTCTCATCATTTATTGACCAAAATTGCGGATTACGTGTACATGTGGATGAGCTTTCGTTTGATTCTGGTGGGTGCGAAACACTGACCAGATATACAGTTGAAATCAAGCAATATTGCTATGGAGTTCCAGCCACTACTATATGCGTAGGACCAGATAGTGATATCGATATTGATGGCACAATCGGCGAGCCACTCTATGGCATCTGTGAATTCTGGCATATCGATATAGATACGCTTGCTCCTCAACTTTCTGTGAAGTATGATCATCTGGGCGATGCCAACGTCGTTTGGCCCGGTGAGGGTGGGGTAGATTCCGAATTCAATTGCCTTGAGACTAATGGTAAACCAATCATCTATTTAT
>JAUHXV010000141.1 GCA_030426765.1 Bacteroidia bacterium
CGCGGCACCGAAGACGAACAGAGCCTGAGAAAACGCATCACTCGTGTAAAGCATGAAATGACTTATGAACATCTATTTGACAAGATTCTTGTTAATGATATATTGGAGGTAGCGCAGAAAGAAGCTGCACTTATGGTGGAAGAGTTTATTTTTAAAGAGTACAAGTTTTTTGAAGACGATGGAAACACAAATAACTAAGGGTATTAAAATATGTGTTCAACCCCAGTATGAGCCGCAACACTCAAACCCCAAAGAGCACAGATACCTGTATTCTTATGAAATCACCATCGAGAACTTAAGTGAATTTACTGTCCAGCTCCTACGGCGACACTGGGTTATTGTAGATTCAAATGGACGCAAGAAGAATGTAGAAGGAAACGGAGTCATCGGTCAACAACCTATTCTTAGGCCGGGTCAGATTCACGAGTACAATTCCTGGTGCCCTCTTGGCACAGGTCTTGGTAAAATGTCTGGGTACTATACAATGAAGCGATTGGAAGATGATTTGATTTTTCAGGTGCAGATCCCGGCATTTGACCTCACAGCTCCCTTTAAGTTAAACTAATGCCTCAAAGAGTGCCATTTGATGCTTGTACGCATCAGGGTTCTCCATTTCGAGCAGCTCTCTTTTCATATCCAGGCCATATGCATATCCGGTCAGCTTGCCATCATTGCCGATCACTCGATGGCAGGGAATAATAATCGGGATAGGATTATTGTGGGATGCCCGACCCACGGCCCTGGAAGCCTTGGGTTTACCCAGCACTGATGCTAACTGCTTATAGGACCGGGTCTTCCCATAGGGAATGGATGAAATCATTTTTAGAACATCCTGGTGAAAAAGTGGTAAGTGATGCAAATCAAGTTTTACATCAAAATATTTTCTCTGCCCCAGGAAGTACTCGTCTAATTGTGTAAAGTAAATCTGAGCCAGCTCAATGTTCTGCGGTGTGGATTTTTCAGGTTTTTGCACCAATGTAAGTTCCCTAAGGCCCTGGGCTGAAAAGGTGATTTTGATATGCCCAATCGGTGTTTTATGATATGCAGTGTAGATCACGCTATTCAAATATAAAAATTATTTGATGCGTTCAAAGTAAAGAATCTGAATCCTTGGCACAGGTATTGATCCTAAAACAAATGGCTGCCAAAAATGACAGCCATTTGAAATCTATACTTTGTGTGGTACCTCCAGGAATCGAACCAGGGACACCAGGATTTTCAGTCCTGTGCTCTACCAACTGAGCTAAGGTACCTCCATTCCCCTCATTTTCAGGGGATCGCAAATTTAGATTCTTTTTCTAATACAGCAAACATTTAAGCGCTAAATTTAATTTTAGTAGAGATGGAGATGATACTTTCAAAATGGATAATGATTCCTCTGGTTATGCTCCTGGGCGGAGTAGTCCTTGTAAGCTACGTCTGGGGAATGTCTGAGTACTCATACCTCCTGGTCCCGGTTGTAATCCTTATCGCCGCGGTGTATGTATCGCATGAATATATTGATCGTTGGTATGTGCAAAAATATCCGCAAAAACTGCCTAAAGGCATGATGCGATTCATTGAGGATCACATGCCGCTGGCAAGACTAATGGAAAAAGATCAGAAACTGGCCTTCGAAAACGCCACCAGCATGTTTTTGAAATCGAAAACATTTATGCCACAGGGGTTTGACAAAGTACCCGAGGATTTGAAAGTTGTGGTAGCTGCCAATGCCCACATTCTTGCTGCGTTTAAACCTGAATGGCATGAGCTTTTCGCTCCTTATGAAAACATTGTCATTTATAAACACCCTTTCCCGTCTCCACAGCATCCAAAATATCTGCATTCCAGTGAATTGTACGTACAGGACAAAGTACTTCTCTTCTGTGCAGATCACTTCATGAAGGCACATCGGTTTCCGCAGGACTTTTTTAATACGGCTATGTATGAATGGGTAAAGATCATTTTCATGTCTCAGCCTCCTGAGTTCAAACTGGACCTTGATGTGCTTCCTGAAATCAGTGGTTTTGAAAACCAACAAATCATTGACTATATCGGATTGCCGGAAGCGTACATTCAGTGGGAAGCTGTCGCCACTACGTACTTTTTTGCCTTCCCGGTTCGATACAAAATGCACCTTGATGAATCCTACGAAAAAATTAGTGAGTACTTTGGGATAGATCCCATGACCCTGATAGGGAGCTCCAATGCAAATGCTTAATTTGCAAAGCGTACAGAGATCCTGATAATTGATATATACGCTTGCCCTCGGCATCTTTATCGCTAGCTTTCTAATCCAACTATATTTTTGGATGTTTGAATTTGCTGGCGTGTTTTCCAGTCGGTCCGAAACAAAACCTCCTCGCTCCGGACCCGGGGTGTCAGTGGTGGTATGTGCTAAGAACGAAGCGGAAAATCTGCAAACATTCCTTCCTTCCATTCTCACACAAGAATACCATCCCTTTGAAGTCATAGTGGTCGATGACTGGTCCAATGATAACACCCCTTATATACTTGAACATTTCGAAACGGAGTATAAAGAACTCCGCGTACATCGCCCTGATAAAGATGTGCCCGGCAAAAAATATGCGCTCACATGCGGTATTTCCGCGGCAAAGTACGAGCATATCTTGCTGACTGATGCTGATTGCCTTCCCAGCTCCGACTATTGGATAGCATATATGATGCAACCTTTCATCAAAGCCGCTGATGTAGTGCTGGGTGTTGCTCCTTTTACTTTCCGTGAGACTCTTGTTTCCCGGTTTGCCTTTCTTGATAATCTACTGGTCTTTCTCCTTTATGCTTCGGCAACGCTACGTGGCTATCCCTACATGGGCATCGGAAGAAACCTGGCCTACCGGAAAGATTTATATGAAGACCGTTCTCAGGACGGTATCATCGGAGGAGATGACGATCTGTTGATTTCTTCGTTGCAAAACAACACAACCATCGTTCTACAAAATCATGCATATGCACACATGGTGTCGGATCCTCCTATTTCGCT
>JAUHXV010000074.1 GCA_030426765.1 Bacteroidia bacterium
ATGTAGATGATAATTCTACAGGGACGTGTCCTGAAACCGACTGTGTTTCAGGATCGTCATCCTGTAATATTTTATTAACAGGACGCTAATAAATAACCAAAAAGTCTATGAATTATTTGTTCTTTTTTTCCGGAAAAAAGAACCAAAAACCTCGTCGCTGTAAAAACTCGCCTTCACCTCACAACATTTTCTTGGGTTTATTGCATCCGTTTTCACACTCCCTTGTATTTCTGCTTGCGAACCCAGTAGCACTTCGGCTGCAGAGCGAGCAGAAATACAAGCTGATCAGGGTGCTCAAACAATTTACAGCGACAGGATTTATCTGGTAGAAATTGACTTTTCAGTACTATATAAAAATTAATTTCCCAGCGGGAAATGTCCTCCCTCCCGATCCCGAATCATCGGGACGGGATCTGCACACTCCGCGCATTCTGTCCCGATCCATCGGGATCAAACAGTTGAGCGAGGCGAATCTCCTTGATATACTATAGTTTTGAAAATAGGTACCCCCTGTAGGGGGCAAAGGGGGTAAAATAAGAAAATCAAATCAATTCTTATCGACGTCCGGGATTCGAAAGTTCTCAAAAAACGACATGGATTCAGGGTTGCGCATGGCATCTTTACTCAGTGTATTTTTTCCTGCCATACCCAGGAGGATTTTCTTCACCGGGGCTTCCATTTTCTTGCCGCTGATCGTGTACGGTATATCATCAACCTGAATGATCTCGTCCGGTACATGTCTCGGCGAGCATTTCGTTTTTAAAGTAGTGTTGATCATCCGCATTAAATCTTCATCAAGCGTTTTGTTTTCCACCAGCTTCACAAACAAAGGCATATAGTGTCTTCCGCCTTCTAATTCGAGATTGACAATCAATCCATCCTGTAATTCCTCAATTTCGTTGAGCACTCGATATATTTCTGCCGTCCCGATCCGTACACCCTGCCGATTGAGAGTAGCATCTGACCGGCCATAAATAATCACACCACCATGCGACGTTACTTTCACCCAATCACCATGTCGCCAAACACCGGGTATGTCTTCAAAATAGCTGCTCCGATACCGCGCTTTCCCTTCATCATTCCAGAAATATATCGGCATGGATGGCATTGGTTTGGTAATGACCATTTCACCAACAGCATCCGTTACAGCTTCATGATTTTCATTAAATGCATACAACGCGCAACCTAGCGCTCTGGCTTGTATTTCTCCTTTGACGACATCTTTCTCTATTACCCCACCCACGAAAGCTGTACACACATCCGTTCCCCCGCTCATCGAGCACAACCATATCCGGTCATGCACTTGATGATACACCCAGGCGAAAGCTTCTTCGGGAAGTGGCGATCCGGTAGATCCAATGCTGCGCAAACCTTTCAGGTTGTACTGTTGCCCAGGATTCACATTGCTCTTCATACATGCTACGAGGTAAGGCGCGCTGGTACCAAAGTGATTGATTTTGACTTCCTCGGATAAAGCCCAAAGGCGCTCCAGGTTGGGATAGCCCGGACTACCGTCATACAAAACAATAGAAGCCCCATGGAGCATTGCCCCATGTAGATAATTCCACATCATCCAGCCGGTGGTCGTATACCAGAAAAATCGTTCGCCTGCATGCACATCATTGTGAAACGCGAGATACTTGAGGTGCTCCAAGAGACAACCCCCATGCGAATGCGTGATTGCTTTTGGTGTCCCCGTTGTGCCGGATGAATACAATATCCATAGTGGATGTTCAAAAGGGACCGGCACAAATTTCGGAGTGTCGGCGGAGGCATCCGGCAAGTCATCATATACCGTGCATCCCTCAATTTGTATCTCTCGGGCCGACCCGGTATAGTTAATTAAAAGCGTCCCTTCCAATCCGGAAAGTCCCTCGAGAACAGCATTGATTTCTTCGCCACGGTGATGTGTTTTGCCATTGTAATAGTAGCCATCCGCACAGATAAACACTTTAGGGGTGATCTGAGCGAAACGATCAATTACACTGCTCACACCGAAATCCTGTGAGCAGCAGGACCAGATGGCCCCGAGTGAACTAACCGCGAGAAAAGCGTATGTCGCTTCAGGGATATTCGGCAGATATCCGGCTACTCTGTCGCCAGGCCCTACTCCATGGTTTCTCAGATAATCCTGCATGCGGGTGACTTCCCTCCACATCTCCTTAACGGTAACCGATCTGGTAGGTGACTTTTCATTGGCGAAAAGAATAGCTGTTTCCTGCTGCGCCATTCCGTAAAAAATCTGCTCAGCATAGTTGACTGTTGCACCCGCAAACCAGGTGGCGTTTGGCATCTCACCACCGGATAAAATAGCCTCGTAATGTGAATGAAAGCGTACTCCAAAAAACGAAGCAACGGATGCCCAGAACATCTCCGGATTCTCTACAGACCATGTCCAAAATGATTCGTAATCCGGTGTTGTCAGGTTCAGGTTTTTTTGCAACCACTGCCTGTAGGCATGTAGTCTGGAGGATTCGATATCCCGCGGATCGGGATGCCATAATATTTCTCGCTGATTTTCTTCCATACCTCAATTGATTCGGACTAAAGTAAGCCTATTTGAGGAGACAATCAGCGTATAGACCTTGATTACGCGCATTCCCTTTCCCTTTTGCCGGATATCCTTTAAATTGCGGCGATGATACGACCAATTAAAAAAGTACTTGTGGCCAATCGCGGAGAAATCGCCATCCGGATTATGCGCAGTTGCCATGCGCTTGGGATCCAAACGGTGGCGGTATATTCAGACGCCGATCGACGAAGCCCACACGTCCTGATGGCCGGACAGGCAATCTGTATCGGTGCGCCTCCGTCCAGAGAGTCCTACCTCAATATGGATAAAATCATAAAGGCCGCGAAGGACACCGGTGCCACCGCTATTCACCCCGGGTATGGATTCCTGAGTGAAAATGATCAGTTTGCCGAAGCCGTGGAGAAAGCAGGCCTCATTTTTATCGGACCTTCTTCGGAAAGTATTCGTATGATGGGCAACAAACTATCTGCGAAAGAAGCGGCTAAAAAGTTTAACATCCCGATGGTTCCCGGCACCGACAAAGCACTGACGGATATGGACGAAGCGCTTGCCGTTGCAAAAGATATCGGGTATCCATTGCTCATCAAAGCTGCTGCCGGTGGAGGTGGAAAAGGAATGCGCATTGTTGAAAAGGCAGAGGAACTGACATCCCAGGTAGAACGTGCGATGAGCGAAGCGCTGGCCTCTTTTGGTGACGGTTCAGTCTTTATAGAAAAATATGTGACCTCACCCCGGCACATTGAAATCCAGGTGATTGCAGATCAGCATGGACATTGTCTCCATCTTTTTGAAAGGGAATGTTCGATCCAGCGCAGGCATCAGAAGGTTGTTGAAGAAGCCCCATCCTCCCTGCTCACACCCGAGAAACGCGAAGAAATGGGACAGGATGCCATTAAAGTTGCCCAATCCTGTCAGTATGCCGGTGCCGGAACAGTAGAATTTCTGGTGGATGAAAACAATAACCACTATTTTCTGGAAATGAATACCCGGCTTCAGGTGGAGCATCCGGTGACCGAACTAATTACCGGACTTGACCTGGTCAAAATGCAAATACGCGTAGCAGAAGGGCATCCGCTTTCGCTTTCTCAGGATGATCTTTCGATCAACGGTCATGCCATCGAACTAAGAGTATATGCGGAAGACACCCGCAATGGCTTCGTGCCCTCAACCGGCACGCTTACACGGTATCGTCCACCTGCAGGAGAAGGTATTCGCGTTGATGATGGATATGCGGAAGGAATGGAAATCCCTATTCATTACGATCCAATGATTTCCAAACTCATTGTACACGCGCCTACCCGATCAGAAGCCATTGAAAAAATGATTGATGCCATAACGCATTACGAGATCGAAGGTGTCGCTACTACCTTGAGTTTTGGCAAGTTTGCTGTACACCATGAAGACTTCCGATCAGGCCACTTTGACACCCATTTTGTAAGCAAATACCTCGATGACTTCTATGCCTCGCAGGAACTGCCGAATGGCACACTCGCGCGATTTGCCGCATGGTATCATGAAAAGAAAAAGTCAATTCTGGTGATTCCTGAATGAAGCTTTTATCAATAATCTACTTTGACAAATGGCAATGTAGATTGAGCACCGGTCGAAGAAGCTTCGCATCGCAGGTAATACATACCCGGCGGAAGTGATTGCACATCAAAGTCAATCAGGTTTTTACCAATCGCAAACGGTACATCACGTTCTGCCAGGACTCTTCCGTTGACACTTATGATTTGCATTTGGTATTCGACTTCCTGCTGACTTAACATGGCCACTACCAGTACATTTTTGGTGAGGTTTTCAATAACAAGCTCATCCGGTGCAGTCTGTCCGGCGAAATAATCAGCGGGGTACAATTGTGCAGATGGTATCACTTCTTCCGCAAATCGTGCTGATGACCATCGCAACTGTATATGTGATCCCCAGGCTTCGTCATAAAATTTAATCCGTATTGGATGTAGCTTCCCCCCTTCCAGATATACGGATGCTGATTCGTGATGCGCGCCGCCGGTGAGATTGTCGATCAATACCTCCTGATTGACCGCTATATAAATCCCGTCATCGGCAAACACAGTCAGTTGGTACCAGCCGGAACGATATGACTGAAGATACCCTTCCCACAGAATTCCAAATCCCTCTTCAGGGAGGCCGGGATATGGAGCGCCCAAATGAAACTGATGATCGATGATCGAGTCTATTGCGACGGCTATGGGATCACCCATCAGCTCTTTGTTGTCGTAGTAAGAGGCTGTAAGGCCATATCCTCTGCCTTTGCGTTGCCCTTTGAACGTAGCAGTAAATGTCTGATCCGTCTCAATGGTCTCCACAGGACGGTTTGAAAGTTTCGTGCCATCTTCCCACTGATCAAAAAAGAAGACACTATCCCCTCTGATTTGCTTATCCGGCGCAGACACATATCGCTGAATATGCTGTACACCTTCAACGTCAAAAGGTGTTGCTTTACCTGTACCATCCAGTTGCATAACCAGTCCGGAGGGTTTGGTCTTGACACGAAAGCTTCCAAGTGCGGGATAGATATCGCGATACACCACTTTGGTCAGGCCTTCTGCATCTGTTGCTCTTAGATATATACGATACCACACATCAGCGGATGTCTCTCCAAGCGAAGGAATGATCCATTCACCGGAAGCAATGCCCGGCGTCCAGGACAATCCCGGATGAGAATGTGTGCCATGGTGGAAATCAATTTTCCAACTCAATCCATCGGCGGACAACATACCTTCATCCGTGTCAAATGCTTCACCTGAAAAACGAATTGTATCACCTCCCTTGTACAAGGTATTTGCATCAGGCAACAAAATCTCCGGCACAGGTCTGTGATTGTCCGTTACACGAAGAAGGACTTGTTCTGACAACACATCACCTTCCCCGTTACTTACCCGAACTTCAACCGTAGTGCTATCCTGGGATAAGGTAACATTAGAAAAAAGCAAAACAGAAGAATCAATCTCAGGAATCTCAATTCCGTCGGCATACCATGTATACTTCAGAGGGATTGCACCAGAAGCAATGACAGAAAATCGAGCATCTTCACTTTCTGTGCGCAAAACTGATTCTGGCTGTACCGAAATAAAAGGCTTGCCACTACCGGTATACGTGACCTTCCATAACATGCCATCTTCTGAGCCGGTATTGTCTTCGGGAGAGCCATCGCCCAATCCTCTGCGTTCCAGATAAAGCAAACTCCCGGTATTTGTCACATCAAGATCTACCACTCGGTTTCCATCGCTGATAAAGGTGCCT
This sequence comes from Bacteroidia bacterium, assembly GCA_030426765.1. Classification (GTDB taxonomy): domain Bacteria; phylum Bacteroidota; class Bacteroidia; order Chitinophagales; family Saprospiraceae; genus Opimibacter. Next base: position 5,798 of record JAUHXV010000074.1, read on the forward strand.
TTGTCCTGTCCGGTACTCACATCAAGCGTCCTGATCTGTCCGGTGCAGTAGTCGCTGTAGAAATAGCGGCCGATGTATTGTTCGGGAAACTGCGGAACGGCGGGTTCGTAAAACGTGCCTCCGACCACCGCACAATAGTGGTTGTAATGGGAATAGGCATAGACCGGATCGCGATATTCGTTCGGGACGATTTGATTAGTTCGTTTGCCTTCAAGCACCGGCCATCCATAGTAGGCACCGGGCTCGATTTTATTAATCTCTTCGTACAGATTACCCCCGACATCATTGGCAAAAATTTCACCTGTGATCGGATGGATGGCCATGGTAAACGGATTGCGCAGTCCGTAGGCATACACATATTGAGCACGACCTTCCACGAGATCATACCAAGGGTTTTCAGACACCGGATTTCCGGCATCATCCATTCGAAGAATCTTGCCATTGGTTGTCGTAAGATCGCCGGCCTGCCAATTGACACCCCCCTCACCTGTACTCACATACAGGAAGCCATCAAAACCAAAGATCATGTCACCGCCATTATGGATGTCTGTGCCCAGATGATCCAAATCCAGGAGGACGAATTCACTCCCGGGAATCGTGTGGTCTCCGTTGGCGGTAAAACGACTTATGCGGTTCTGACGCATACCGGGTACGGAATAAAAAACATAGTAGTAATTGTTAAGCTCAAAATCCGGATGCAACACCATATGCCCTAATCCGCGCTCGTTGGAATCATCCACTTCTATCTCCAGAAAGCTTTCTTCCAGCAATTCACCATCTCTGACTATACGGATCTGTCCATGCTTTTCTGTAATGAAAATCCGCCCGTCCGGCGCCACTGTCATAGAAGTGGGATTAAGTCCTTCTGCCATTGGCTCGCGAATAAAACCGGCAGGTAACTGTGCTTCAGCGATCAGGAAAGAGAATGTGAAAAATAATCCCGCGAAAATGCGAAGAGGAAATGGATAAAAAGAAAAACGGCCGATAAAATGCTGGGGTAGGTTCATCAGCCCTTAAATCGTTTCAAAACAATAGATGTATACCGGTTCGCCCCACATCATGGTCGTCACGACATCTGCCGGTTTGAAGCAAAAGGTAACGGATGCACCATCGCGTTTGAGTTGATTGGGCATGTTCAGCGGATAGAATTTTCTGCCTGTATGGTCGATGATTCCATACCCGCCGTTTTCCATCGCCAGGTGCACCACGGTTCCTTTGGTCTTCATGCCGTGAAATTACGGGGAATTGAAGAAATGGGTTTGAATTGCAATTTAATTAGCAGAAAACGGCATTTTTCAGCAGGAAAATGCAATTCAGGGACAGTGTGCCACACCTAGGTGTGGCACACTGTCCCGTATATCTCGATTTTTGGCCCTAATTCGTAGAAATCACCCCCTAAAGTAAGTTTTCAGCACCCTAATTCTAAGAAATCTTCACTTCTGACAACTTCATGTGCAGGTTTTCCAGCATTTTCTGCTGCGCCCTGAGTTGTTCACTGATGGCGTCCGTATTGATTTGCGGCGCTGGCATATCAATGTGACTGGTGAGTTTAACACGTGCCTTCCAAACCTCCTGCACCTCATCCATATCAATCAGATAGGTTTCAAACGCTGAATTGTCCGAACAACATTCAATGCTTTTTTTCTCCTTAATCAGATTGACGATGCGTTTGATGACCACATCCTTATTGGTCACAATGATATAGATCTGGTTGTTTTTAATGGCCTGCTCCCAAAACCGGGGCTCGATAAAGGCCGCGATCACAATATCATTAGGCATGAAAGTGGGTTCCATCGATGTCCCCGCGACTTCAAACGATCGGTAGGTCCCGGATCTGAACTGGGGGTCCGGAAGCTGATACGATGGTAGCTCGGTCATAAACACCGGATCGTCCAGCAATCGACCATACCCTGCCTGAGCCGGATAGGGAACATGTACGATTCGCTCTTCACCCTGTTGGTCCGTGATCACAGAAAGATTCCGCAGTCGGAGGCCGTCATCCTCGACCGGATTGCTGAAGTGATTGCCATGTCCGGTAAACAAATAAACCGGATTAAAGCGATATGTCAGCACTGATTTTTCGATCAGATCAACGGGCGCATCCCTTCTCCCGGCCACCATTTCAGAAATACCCTGCGGATGATAATCCACGGATAATGCGAAATGACGCTTGGACCGAACCTTGCCTTGTTCGATTAATTGATCAAGGCATTCTAAAAAGCGAATGGTGATTCCCGAGACAGCCATAGTTGAGCCGTAAATATATAAAATATTCTAATGTGTATACATCTACTTTATGTGTATTTAACACATTCGGATACCTGATATTTTAGAGAAATGCCAGCGACCCTGAAGACTCGGATGCAGGATGGGATTATTTCTCCCAAATCACATTCCGGCAGTGTTTTACTATTACTTCTCAGGTAGTCATCCTGTCAGACGTGAGATTTAGCCGGAATCTTGTTTTTGATGAAAAAAAATCACCACTCAAGGTGCCCGGACATGTATGTTATTCTTATGTGCAACCGATTGTTTTTCTGGTATTTATAAATATTTATACCTCCGGATTTGAAAACCACCCTTCACCGAAAACTAATGCCCTTCTTTTTTGTATTACCATAGTATACTTTTTTGTAACAGAATGACGAACTTTGCCGCGCAATTGGAGAATTTATGAGTGATAGCATGCAAACCCTTGAGGGCCACACGCAGTCGGAGTACAAATACGGCTGGTCCACTGAACTGGACATGGACACCCTCCCGAAAGGCCTGACCGAGGATACGGTCAGAGCCATCAGTGCCCGAAAAAACGAACCGGAATGGTTGCTCGAATGGCGACTTGAAGCGTTTCGGCACTGGCAGCAGATGGAAGAACCTGTTTGGGCGAATGTCAAGTTTCCACCGATCAACTACCAGGACATCATCTATTTTGCCGCCCCAAAGAAAAAATTGAATTCTCTGGAGGAAGCGGATCCGGAATTGCTGGAGATGTTTGACAAACTTGGCGTTCCTATCGAAGAACGAAAAGTGCTTGCCGGGGTGGCCGTTGATGCCGTAGTTGACAGTGTGTCTGTAGCGACAACATTTAAGAAAGATCTTGCCAAATTAGGCATCGTCTTTTCTTCCTTCAGTGAAGCCGTCCACAGTCACCCGGAACTGGTCAGAGAATATCTCGGCAGTGTGGTACCTGCAAAGGACAATTATTTTGCCGCCTTAAACTCCGCCGTATTCAGTGATGGTTCATTTTGCTATATTCCTGAAGGTGTAAAATGTCCAATGGAATTGTCGACCTATTTCAGGATCAATGCGGCCAATACCGGTCAGTTTGAACGCACCCTGATCGTTGCCGAAAAAGGCAGCACAGTCAGCTACCTGGAAGGCTGCACCGCCCCTATGCGTGACGAAAACCAGTTGCATGCGGCGGTCGTAGAGATCTACGCTAAAGAAGACGCGAATGTCAAGTACTCCACAGTGCAAAACTGGTACCCAGGAGATAAAGAAGGAAAAGGCGGTATCTACAACTTCGTCACGAAGCGAGGTATCTGTGCCGGTGACCGCTCGAAGATATCATGGACACAGGTAGAAACCGGATCAGCCATTACCTGGAAATATCCAAGCTGCATTCTGAAAGGTGATGATTCAATCGGTGAGTTCTATTCAGTAGCCGTGACCAACAATCATCAACAGGCCGACACCGGAACGAAAATGATTCATCTGGGTAAGAACACAAAAAGCACGATCATCTCAAAAGGGATATCCGCCGGTCGAAGCAACAATTCCTATCGGGGATTGGTCAAAATCGGCAAGCGAGCGGATGGCGCGCAGAATTTCTCTCAGTGTGACTCTCTGCTGATGGGCGACAAATGCGGAGCGCATACCTTCCCCTATCTCGAAGTTGATAACCCGGGTGCGCGCGTTGAGCACGAAGCCACGACCTCCAAGATCGGAGAAGACCAGCTTTTTTATTGCCAGCAGCGAGGACTCAGTGAAGAAGATGCGATCAATATGATCGTCAACGGATATTGTAAAGAAGTATTTAATGAGCTCCCCATGGAGTTTGCCGTGGAAGCACAAAAATTATTAGCGATCAGCCTCGAAGGCAGCGTCGGATAATCTATGGAAACTGAAAACAACAACATGACACCTTTATTAGAAATTAAAGATCTCCATGTCTCAGTCAACGGAGAGCCCATCCTGAAAGGATTAAGCCTCACCGTCTCAAAGGGAGAAGTGCATGCCATCATGGGACCGAATGGTTCGGGGAAAAGCACACTGGCGAATGTACTCGCAGGCCGGGAAGAATATGAAGTAGACTCAGGCTCTATCTTGTATAATGGCCAGGACCTCCTGGAACTCGATGTCAATGAAAGAGCCCTGGAAGGCATTTTTCTGGCTTTCCAGTATCCGGTTGAAATCCCGGGCGTGAGCAATTCAAATTTTCTGAAGAGCATTATAAACGCCAGGCGCGTGCATCAGGGATTGCCTGAACTCAATGCTCTGGAAATGCTGAAATACATCCAGGGGAAAATGGAATCTATTGAAATGGATAAAAATCTCCTGAAACGCTCTCTGAATGATGGCTTTAGTGGTGGAGAGAAAAAGAGAAATGAGATCCTTCAGATGTCACTCCTCGAACCCAGTCTTTCTATCCTCGATGAAACAGATTCCGGACTGGACATTGACGCACTGCGCATTGTAGCCGATGGGGTCAATCAACTCAAGTCTGAAGATCGCGCTTTCATTGTAGTCACGCATTACCAGCGCTTGCTCAATCACATCATCCCGGATTATGTCCATGTTCTTTCCGATGGAAAAATCGTGGCTTCCGGGGACAAACACCTCGCTGAAAAACTCGAGGCAGAGGGTTACGACTGGATCAGGGAAACAAATTCGATGACCGCCTAAGAAAAGAATAACGGCACATGGCAGATCAGGAAAAAATATTAGATCATCTTTCGGAAGTCTTTCACGCATTTGAATCCGGACTCAATGGGAAAGCACAGAGCACGCTTCACCATTTTCAAAAAGAGTCATTTGCATCACTTAAGCAATATCAGTTTCCGGACCGAAAACATGAAGACTGGAAGTATACGATTGTCCAAAATATAATCGCACCTCCATACACACTGGCAGATGTCAATCCTCGCGTTGAAATCGAAGACATTCCGGGACTTGATACCTACAAGTTGGTCGTGTCTAATGGACAACTTCTCTGGGATCACATTGACCCCGCGCTCAAGGATGCTGGCATCAGATTAATGCGCTTTGACAACATGCTGGATGACGAATCCATGCGCAAGGACTTCAACCGAGTGATTAAAGCTGAACGTCCCTCATCCAATCAGGCATTTGCGTATCTGAATTTCGCTTTTCAGTCCGGTGCGTTTGCCATTGACATACCGAGCGGATTTATCCTCGACAAACCTATTGAAATCCGAATCGTGCATGATGGTACGGATACTACTTTTTCTCATCCGCTTTACTTTATTCGGGCACAAAAAAGCAGTGAAGTCACGATCATCGAACGATTTGAAAAAAACAACTCAGCGTTGTCTGCTGACCACCAAGGGTTGATCAATGCGTCTGCATACCTATCAGTGGATAAGAATGCTTCCGTTACGCATTATCGTTGGCAGAATTTGCCTGCCACATATCGATTGGTCAACATACTTGCCGCACAGCAGGAGCGCGACAGCCGTTTCACATCCTATGCGTTTGATATCGGTGGCCAAAGTGTACGCAACAATATTCATGTTGAGCTTGAAGACAGCAATACCTACTCATCGTTGCAGGCTGCCTATATGGCTAAAAACAAACAGTCCATAGACCACCAGACGCGCATCAATCATAAAGTACCACATTGCGAAAGTCACGAGTTGTACAAAGGCATTATTGACGATCAGGCTTCAGGCGCATTTAATGGAAAAGTTCTGGTCCATCCTGATGCACAAAAGACGAATGCCTTTCAGCAAAATGATTCGCTGGTATTATCTCCTCATGCACGTATGAATAGCAAACCGCAACTTGAGATTTTTGCGGATGATGTGAAGTGCAGTCACGGAGCTACCATTGGCCAGCTCGACCAGAAATCACTGTTCTACCTGATGTCCCGCGGACTACAAAAAGAAGCAGCGAAGCACATGCTGACCGCTGCCTTCCTGGCAGAAGTACTGGACACGGTTACGATCGAACCTTTATCCGAATACATCCGAACGAAAATGTCCATTGACGTATGATCGATAAAACCATTCAAACGTCTCCCGGGTGGATTGACCTGGAAAGTATCCGAAATGAGTTTCCCATCCTCAGCAGACAGGTGAATGGCCAACCTATGATCTATCTTGACAATGCTGCTTCCAGTCAGAAACCCAATCGCGTATTGGCGGCTATGGAACAGTATTATACGCACTCGCACGCCAATGTACATCGGGGCGTACACACGTTAAGTCAGGAAGCAACAGAATTATTTGAAAACTCACGGAAAAAAATAGCCCGCTATATCGGTGCTCCTTCAGAGCGCGAGGTGATATTCACGAAAGGTACGACTGAGTCGATCAATCTGATCGCCTACACGTTTGGCTATTCGCAATTAAGTGAAGGCGACGAAATTATTCTGTCGGAAATGGAACATCATAGCAATATTGTTCCGTGGCAGATCGTGTGTAAAAACAAAGGTGCATCCATTCGCGTCATCCCGATTCGCGATGATGGTACACTTGACATTGAATGGCTGTCGAATAACATAAGCGATAAAACAAAACTTGTATCCGTCGCCCATGTCAGTAATACCCTGGGCACAATAAACCCGGTTAAGGACATTATTCGCATTGCCCATGGTCACCAGGTACCTGTCATGCTGGATGGCGCACAAGCCGCACCGCATATGGCGATCAACGTGAAGGAACTGGATGCAGACTTTTATGCATTCTCAAGTCATAAAATGTATGGCCCTACCGGTATGGGGATACTGTATGGAAAAGCATCCTGGCTAGATTTGCTTCCACCATGGCACGGAGGGGGTGAAATGATCAAAGAAGTAACATGGAAAGAGACCACATTCAATTCTCTTCCGTTTAAGTTTGAAGCCGGCACCCCTGATATCGCCGGCGCGATAGGGCTCGCTGCTGCTTGCGATTTTCTGGATCAACTCGATGTCAGCGATATCGCTGCTCATGAGCATACTCTGCTGGCAGCATGCACGAAAGGCATGGTAAGCCTTCCCGGTTTGCGTCCGATAGGCACCGCTCCTGAAAAAGCCGGAGTGTTTTCATTTGTGATCGAAGGCCTTCACCCATATGATATCGGAACAATACTGGACCAGCAGGGCGTGGAGGTGAGGACCGGTCATCATTGTACGCAACCGCTGATGGATCGCTTTGCTATTCCGGGTACCGTTCGTGCTTCATTTGCGGCTTACAACACACTCGAAGAAGTAGAAAAGCTCATTAGTGCCACGCAGAAAGCAATTAAAATTCTATCCTGATGGAGATGTCAGTTCAAAATATCACCCTGAATCAGGAAGAGGTCATTGAAGAGTTCTCTCACTTCAGTGACTGGGAAGACAAGTACGAGTATCTCATCGACCTGGGGAAAGCTCTTCCCGAGTTTGACCCAAAATACAAGACGGAGTTCCATCTGGTCAAAGGCTGCCAGTCAAGAGTTTGGTTGCACGCGGAAGTGAGTGATGGCAGACTTTATCTTTCTGCAGACAGCGACACTGTGATTACGAAAGGTATCATTGCGCTATTGATTCGCGTGCTGCATGGACAGAAACTTTCGGATATCTACAATGCCGATTTATACTTTATCGAAAAAATCGGACTCAAAGCACATCTGTCTCCCACGCGCGCAAACGGACTGGCGAGTATGATCAGCCACATCAAGTCCTATGCTAAGCACAGCCCACCAAAGGAGGATTCAGGAGAGACGCCTGATGCACAACAACAGGCAATGATTGATGCCATCAAGGAAGTATATGACCCGGAGATACCGGTAGACATATGGGAACTGGGGCTGATCTACAGCCTCACGATTGATGCTCAGGGCAACGTGAATGTGACCATGACACTTACTTCACCGGCCTGTCCTGTGGCAGAAAGTTTGCCCATGGAAGTGCAGGAAAAATTACTAGCACTGCCATTTGTCAAAGATGTCGAACTCTCACTCGTTTGGGATCCGGCGTGGAGTAAAGACCGGATGACGGATGTAGCCCGCATGGCACTTGATATGTTTTAAACGATACAGAATGAAGATATCTGCACAGGACGAATACGGATTACGGATATTGCTTCAGATCGCCCGGGCGCAATCTGAGGATGGTCTCAGTCTGTCCCAGATCAGTGAACTGGAAAACATCTCCCAGGCTTATGCAGCAAAGATGACACGGTCCCTTCGAATGGCAGGTTTTATTTCATCTATTCGTGGGCATAAAGGGGGCTATATTCTCGCTCGTCCGACTGACCAAATTAAAATCAGTGAAGTCTTACGCGCCATGGGTGGAGCGATCTACGATGACACATACTGTGGTCAGCATACCGGCTCTTCTGCGCTTTGTACCAACTCCATCGATTGCTCTTTGCGTTCGTTATGGACCATTCTACAACGGAGTATCGATCAGCTACTCGACAAGGTAACTGTTGCAGATCTGATGCAGTCTGAAAAAAAGGTAAGCTCTAACCTGATGGATCTTTCTGATATGGTGAGAGCACCGCGTGTAGAATCAAATTAATCGTATTCAAGGAAGCATTCCCCGGCCAGGATACATTCACTGGACGTACCATTATGTATTAGGTATTCCCCTGCCGGCAGCAATGGATTTCGCATGACACGAACGTCATGTAGGGTCAATCCACCATCATTTCTAAAGGCAGCACCCAGATTGCCGGACAAGCCGCTTTTAATATTCAGGAACCGGAATTCGACTTCGGCCACCGACGAAATATCAAACAAACCGGATATTTGAGAGGCGATTTGCACCTTTGGCGACAACGTAGAATAGAACACAAGTTCTTTATCCAGAAGAATCCGAGATGAATTTATATTGATCGTTGCACCGGCCAGTGAGGCGTGGAATAAAATTGTATCTCCGGACGAAGCACATTCAATCGCCTGTCTGAGAGATCCGGTACCACTGTCGTTAGCATTGGTGACAATCAGTCCACATGAGTCCGCATCGATAAACAGGTTGTCCTCATCTATTTCACCATTGGTGATCGTCACCGGAATGGTGTCGTTCATTGTATTCGAGTTAGGCACAAAATCACCATCGTTACTGATGTCAATATCGATCACGGAAACGTATCCTGCGGGCTGTGTTTCTGTGATGACATAGTGCCCGACAGGTACGCTTGGAAAAACATAACTTCCATCTGCGAGTGTCATTTGGGTTTCGATCGGGACATTATCATCTGCCACTCCATCTGTGTCTGCGTCGAGAAACAGGCTCACAACGATATCGGAAAGTCCTTCTCCTTCATCCGGCACCTGATCATCATCCATATCAACAAAGACATGACCGGAGATCAAACCATGAATGGCTATCTCAACGAAATTGTTGGATTGATCAACTTCAAGTGGTGTTAATGTGACGGGAATCAGATTGTCGAGTGAGTCCGTATTATCAACAACATC
>JAUHXV010000075.1 GCA_030426765.1 Bacteroidia bacterium
CATAGATAGCCGCCCTGCTGTTATAAAGTGAAGCATATTCGTTTTCCATTTCAGAACCCTTGTTACGTCTGCTGAGAATTTCTGCTTTGCGTTGCCACAGGGTGCGGGCTCGCGTATCCAGCTGGTGGTAGTCCGAATATTGCGATACGGTCTCGATATCAATAAACAGGGTATGGGTGGGGGAAAGCATGAGGTTGGTGGTTTTATGGGTAAAAAAGGCAATCTATTGGTATAAACGCGCCCATCCGGGTCTCGGAGGTTATGGCTTTTTACGAAATTAGGGTTTTAGGCTATGCCATGCACAGGCCTTGCGATTTGAGCGATCCCGGACAGGCGGGTGGATGACATCACAGATCACGTCAGTAGAGAGGTCGAAAAATCCTTGATCATTGCTTATATTTACTGCACTTTTCACCATATACCACTATACTATATGTCACAATCATCTCAACAAAAGCTCCTGGCCATTGCCACGGTAGCCATTATTGCCTTGTTAGGACTGGCTGCCTTTTTGATTTATAACAAAGTCAACCTGGATAAGCTGGTTAAAAAGCAAAATGCCGAACTGATCGAAGAGACGCGCCTGAAAGCAGATCTCGAGAAAGAGTACTACCAGGCACTCTCTGACCTTGAAGGAATGCGGAGTTCAAACAGCGAACTCAACGCCATGATCGAAACGCAAAAAACCGAGCTCAAGAAACAAAAAGAGCATATTGATGGGTTGTTGAAATCGAAAAAGGAGCTGGAACGCGCTAAGGAAGAAATTGCCAAATTGCGTTCTTATGTCACTGAGGTGGAAGAGTTGCGCAAACAGAATGCTGCGCTCCAGGAAAGTAATATGGCCCTCACCGGGGAACGCGACGAACTGGCCATCATGGTGGAAGAAGTGCAGTTGTCGAATGAAGAACTGTCCGCTGAGAAATCCTCACTAACGACGGAAAAAGAGAAACTGCAGGTGGAAAAAGATCGCCTGGAAGGAAAAGTTAATGTAGCTTCTTCAATCAAAGTCAACGAAATCTCTGCGGTAGGCTATCGGGTTAAAAACTCCGGTAAAGAAGCTGACACGAAAAAAGCAAAAACGATCGACGGTATTAAGGTCTGTTTTAATACCACGGCTAATATCATCACAGAAGCAGGAACAGAAAAGTTTTACATGCGTATCCTGAACCCTCGTGGTGAAGTGATGGCGATCGAAGACCTGGGATCAGGTAATATGAAGTTGGGCAATAGCCAGGAAACTGTCCGATACACCCAATATGTGGAAATGGACTATGCGAATGAAGTGTCACCCGGATGTATCAACTGGCAGCCCGGCATTTCCTTTGAGAGCGGCAAGTACGAAGTGGAGATTTACAACAAAGGGTTTATGTCCGGAAAGGCAAGTTTCGTTCTGAAATAAGACTTCTCTTAACGTATACAAATACCACTGGCAGGTCACCAGCGGTATTTTTTTTGCCTGAAAATGATCCTACTGGCACTCGGGATGAACATTTCACCGGTTCTTTTTGTCCTATATTACTTCTATGTTTAGCTGGAATTTCAGAAAATTTGATCCCGATGCCTTTTCAGGTACTCCGTTTGAACATCTGCTGAAGATTTTCAAGGAGTTGCTGATGTATACCGCGGGGGACGTGAGCGAAGCCCTGAACTGGCTGACCAAGCTTGACGAGCAGTATAACCTGACAACGCCCGACTATGGTATTGCCGACTTTATCCAGGAACTAAAGGATAAAGGCTATCTCAAAGAAAACCAGCAAAATCAGACAATGCGCCCGGGAGCGAAGATGGAAATCGAGCTTCGCCGCAAAGCCCTGGATGATGTTTTTGATGAATTAAAAAAATCAAAACGCGGCGATCATAAAACCAATACGGTTGGATTCGGGGATGAAGTCAACGCAGAAATTAAGCCCTATGAGTGGGGCGACGCATTGGATCAGATTGCAGTCTCTGAGACCATTAAGAATGCACACATCAATCACGGCATCGATAGCTTCAGCCTGACTCAGGAGGATATGCAGGTGCATGAGCGTTTTTATCAATCGCAAATGAGCACTGTCCTTATGATTGATATTTCACATTCTATGATTCTCTATGGCGAAGACAGAATCACTCCTGCAAAAAAGGTCGCTATGGCTTTAGCTGAGCTGATCACCACACGGTATCCAAAAGACACACTGGATATCATTGTGTTTGGTGATGATGCCTGGCAAATTGAAATCAAAGATCTGCCGTATCTCGAAGTGGGACCGTATCATACGAATACTGTGGCTGGGCTCGAACTGGCGATGGAGATTTTGCGAAAGCGAAAAAATCCGAACAAGCAGATCATGATGATTACGGATGGTAAGCCGACGTGCATCAAAATAGGGAAGAAGTATTACCAGAATAGCTTTGGATTGGATCGGAAGATCCTGACGCGTTGCTACGCACTCGCGGTCAAGTGCAGGAAGCAACACATTCCGATCACTACATTCATGATCGCGCGCGATCCGTGGTTGGTGCAATTTGTGGATCAGTTTACGAAGGCGAATGACGGCAAAGCATTCTACAGTAACCTGGAAGGTCTAGGATCTTTTGTGTTTTTAGATTACAAACAGAATAAACGAAAATTTAAACGCTGATGGCATTAGCGACGACAATCAGAGAATTGAAAAAGCAGGGCTACAAGTCCAGATCGGTGAAGGAGGAATTGAGAGAGAATCTGATCGCTCGCCTCAAATCCGGCAAGCCGGTATTCCAGGGCATCTATGGTTTTGATGATACAGTACTACCTGATCTTGAACGCGCTATTCTTTCAAGGCACAACGTATTATTTCTTGGACTTCGCGGACAGGCCAAAACCAAAATGGCGCGACTGATGGTGGACTTGCTGGACGAGTACACCCCGGTCATTGAGGGAAGCGAACTGAATGACGATCCGCTGGCACCGATTAGTGCTTTCGGGAAAAACCTCGTGGCACAACTACATGATGAGACACCGGTGGTCTGGCTGCACCGCAGTGAACGCTATATTGAAAAACTGGCGACACCAGATGTGTCCGTAGCGGACCTTATTGGAGATGTGGATCCGATTAAAGCGGCTACATTGAAGTTGCCGTATAGTGATGAACGCGTGATTCATTTTGGGTTGATTCCACGTTCACACCGCTGTATTTTTGTGATCAATGAAATCCCGGATCTGCAAGCCAGAATCCAGGTTTCCCTTTTTAATATTCTCCAGGAAGGCGATATTCAGATCCGTGGTTTCAAAACACGTCTCCCGCTCGATATTGAATTTGTGTTTACGGCCAATCCCGAAGATTACACCAGTCGCGGGGCGATCATCACTCCATTGAAAGACAGGATCGAAAGTCAGATCCTGACGCATTATCCGGATTCAACTGAGGTGGCAAAACGCATTACACGTGAAGAGGCCAGTGTTGCTCCGGACCAGGAGAGTGTCGTTGAGATTCCGGAAGTGGTGCGCAATATTCTCGAACACATCAGTTTTGCGGCGCGAAAAAGTGAGTACATCGACGAGAAGTCCGGTGTATCCGCACGACTGAGTATTTCCGGTTTGGAGAATCTCTACAGTACGGCTGAGCGAAGAGCACTTATTAATAAAGAGAAAAAGACAGTAGCGCGGATTGCGGATTTCTGGGGTGTGATCCCTGCGATCACCGGGAAGATTGAACTCGTATATGAAGGTGAGGTTGAAGGGCAGTACAACGTCGCCTTGCAGCTGATTGGCTCTGCGATCAAAGAAGAGTTTCTTAGCCAATTCCCGAATCCCGATAAGCTCAACAAAGGCAAAGAACGTGACCCGTATGGAGCGATTCGGGCCTTTTTCGGGGATAGCAATACCGTGGAACTCCCCAATGACCTGAGCGATGCGGATTTTCACGCGCTGCTGGATAAGGTGCCGGGACTGGACCGCTTACTCGATGAGAAAAAGATCCCCAAAGACGAACGGTATGTCTATAAGGAGATCATATTGCATGCGCTGGCCGAACTGGACGTGCTGACCAAAGAGTTGAAGCAGGGAGAAATTGGATTCAGCGATCCGCTTGGCAAAATGCTCGACGACCTCGATGAAGACAACGATCGCGATTTTATGGGATAAAAAAGGATAATTCTGTTGTCTGTCGATTCTCCGGGCACTTCAATCGGATAGACATACTAAATACGCTATCTTTGACGCTCTTAGAGTCATAACAAAATAGAGACAACTTGAGTATCCTGATTTTTCTGATCATTTCCTACATCTTTTTGAGTGTCAGCCTCTACCTTTTGTTTCCAAAAGCAGGCGAGGATGCCATCAAAGGTCTTATTCCCGGAGTCAACTTCATCGTCTGGTGCAAACTCATCGGCAGAAAGCCAACGCATGCCTTATGGCTTCTGTTTCCGATCGTCAACATCTTCGTCTTCTGCAGCATGGCGGTTGACCTGGTGCGGTCTTTCGACAAAATGGATTTTATTCACAGCGCCATCGCTGTCATTTATGCGCCAGCCATTTTTACATCCATCGCGCTCAGTAAAGAGGATAAATATGTAAGTCCCATCATCCCGAGAGAAGAAGCGTATAAGCAACAATTGGAAGAAGCCCTCAAGGCAGGAAAATCACGTCAGCATGACAAGCTGATCAAAAATAATCCATACCGAAAATCAGTAGTTAGGGAATGGACAGAAGCGATTGTGTTTGCTGTTTTTGCAGCAGCATTCATCCGCATGTTTTTACTGGAGGCATACAAGATCCCCACACCTTCTATGGAAGGATCACTGCTCGTCGGCGACTTCCTGTTCGTTTCTAAAGCGCATTACGGTATCCGCACGCCAATGACGGTTGCGATGTTCCCCTTGCTTCACAATACCGTTCCCATTGTTGGCGGTGAATCCTATTTGGAAAAACCATCACTCCCGTATTTTCGACTGCCGGCCCTCGAGTCGATTGACCGCAACGAACCCATTGTATTTAACTGGCCGGTCGGTGATAGTGTGTACCTTTCCCCTTCCAGATCATACACGGCATTTCAGGTAAAGACTAACCCTGAAGCCAAACGCGATGTGGGGAATGCACCTTTGATCACTCGTCCGATTGACAAAAAAGATCACTACATCAAACGCTGTATCGCGGTGGCCGGAGACTCTCTCCAGATCATCAACCGGCAGGTATATATCAATGGCCAACCCGCTGAAAATCCGAAGAATCTCCAATTTATGTACCAGATAAAGTCCAACGGACTCAACTGGAATAAGGTCCATGAGATGGGGATAGAGATTCCACAAAACAAAGTGGTGCCCTACTACCTGAGTGATCAACAAGTGGAGGAATTAAAAAAGATGGATCCCAATATTCAGATCGAACACTTTGACATGTCACCGTATTCCTCTGGGTTGTTTCCACATGATCCGGTA
This sequence comes from Bacteroidia bacterium, assembly GCA_030426765.1. GTDB lineage: Bacteria > Bacteroidota > Bacteroidia > Chitinophagales > Saprospiraceae > Opimibacter. The sequence goes on from JAUHXV010000075.1 coordinate 5,395, forward strand.
CATTTTCCAAACTGGACGGTAGATAATTACGGTCCGATTTATATTCCGAAAAAGGGCGTCACCGTCGACCTAAATCCGAATACGATCGCACTATACCGACGTGTGATTGATGTATATGATCAGAATGATTTCCGAGAAGAAAACGGCACCTACTTTATCAATGGCCAACCTGCAACCACGTATACGTTTAAACAGGATTACTATTGGGCAATGGGGGACAACCGCCACAATTCTGAAGACTCGCGCGCATGGGGCTTTGTTCCGCATGATCATATCGTAGGAAAGCCTCTCTTTATCTGGTTCTCTACGAAGAATGGCAATATGAGCAATGGAATCAACTGGAGCAGGATATTTACTTCCGCCTACAAGATGGATTGATCGGCGAGTATGCAGATATTCTGCCACTGCCTTTGTATATTGGGGATTACAATAGCATCCGTTTTATAACATCCGGTTTGCGTTGAGCACGATCTCTATGATGCGTTTTTGCCAATTTGCATTCATTTTGTTGTTTGCTGTGTTAGCAGCAGTTGGAAATCTTTCGGCACAACCACCTTCGGATCTCTATCTTTTCTCATTAGCTCGTGAAGGGACAAATTATTTTATTTACCACCCGCAATTGCTCAGCGGTTTTAATCCGGGCGGATATACCAATCAGCCGTGGTTTACACCAGATGGAGATATCCTGGTGAGCGTTAGATTTACTTCAGAATCTCAAAACGACATTTTCAGTCTTTCTCCTCAGAATCTGACGATACATCGTGTGACCCAAACCAGTGCCAACGAGTACTCTCCACGTTTTGATCCCACCCAACAATACCTGAGTGTGGTGCGACAAGTCGTAGGGGACAGTATGGATCAGCAGGTGTTTGTTGCCGGGCTCGGAGGAGGAGTTTTTAAATCGATCACGCCTAATCGAAAGGATGTTGGGTATTATACCTGGCTTGATGATCAGCATCTGGCATTGTTTCGCATTGATGGGGAGACGAATCGACTCGAGCGGTACAACCTGACCGACCAGAAGTCACGAAAAATCACCTCTGCAGTAGGCAGGTCTTTGTGGACGGCAAGTAACGGAGCGGTTCTGTATGTGCACAAGTTTTCGACAGATTACTGGTACCTGAAAGCGTATGATGCAGACGCCTTTACGATGAATATCATTGCCCAGACGCCTGGGATGAGCGAGGATTTTGCAGTAGCGCCTGATGGCACGTATTTTATGTGTGATGGTACAACGCTGGTGCGTTATCATCCTGACTATGATGCCGGATGGCACCGCGTTGCTGATCTCTCCGTATATGGAATTGAAGCTGCCACAAGGATCGCTATCAGCCCGGATGGCACGAAGTTGGCAGTGGTGGCATCAAAATCAAATCCATGAGATACTGTTTCCTGCTGATCCTCTGTTGCGCGATATTGGAGAGTTGTGCTTCATATACTAAATCAATTCGCAAGCACCGGGATCATTATAAAGACGAATTTCTAATGGATGAACGCTCGCCTTTGGATACTGTTGGCGTAGAGGGATTAGCTTTTTTCCAGCCTGTCAAAGAGGCGCGCATTGAAGCCACCTTTGTCCTGACGCCCGAGGCTGAGCCTTTTGAATTGCCCACCTACAGCGGTATCACAAAGACGTATCGAAAGTTTGGTGTCGCTACTTTTTTATGGAAGAGTGACACGACAACGTTGGCCTTGTATGAAAGCATAAGGTTGATGGGCAATCCGATGTACAAGGATTATCTATTCCTTCCTTTTAAAGATGAAACCAATAGCATCAGCACGTACGGCGGGGGACGCTATCTCAATATGTCAAAAGCCGATACAGAAGATGGGAGCATATTGATTGATTTCAACTTGTGTTATAATCCTTGGTGTGCGTACAGCGATGGGTTTAATTGTCCGATTCCCCCGTTGGAAAATCACTTGCCTTTTGCTGTCGAAGCGGGTGAGAAAAGTTATCAGGGAACATATAAAAAAGCTGAGGATCATGAGTGATAGGGATTTGTATGTCTGGAAGATTCATGGATTTGACAAACTGCACGTAGATTTCAAAAAAAGATGAAATAAATAGTCATGCAAAAAGTAAATGTGCACGATAAATTAAGTCTGTTCAGCGATCACTGGAATCCAAGAATTGTGGCTGAACTCAATGGACAACACGTCAAACTAGCCCGGTTGAAAGGTGAATTTATCTGGCATCAGCACGAAGAAGAAGATGAGTTGTTTTATGTGTTGCAGGGCCAACTCGAAATGGCTTTCCGGGATCGCACGGAAGTCATTGAAGAAAATGAATTTATTGTGGTGCCAAAAGGTGTGGAGCACAAACCGATTGCCAGAGAAGAAGTGGTCGTGATGCTTTTCGAACCGGCTACCACCCTAAATACCGGAAATGAGATAAATGACCTGACGAAAGATGATCTTGAGCGTCTTTAAATCAGGATAAGCCACTTACGTCACTAATAAAACCTATATAACATGAAGAAAATCCTAAGACCCATTGTATTTACCGCGCTGTTACTTACGAGCTACTCAGGTTTCTCCCAGGAAATCGGAGTTCGGTGGGGCGATGCACTTGGCAACAATATCGCCCTGGATGCCATGGTTGATTTTGGTCGATTCAGCCGTATGCATGTGGATCTCACCTTCGGAGATGATTTTGGCCTTGAGATGTTAGGCCACTTCATCAACAAGCCACTCGGCAGTGGCGGACTAAATATCTATTCCGGGATTGGCTTGTCGATGTATTTTGGTAATCCCTTCCTGCTGGGTGTTGCCGGGGAGATCGGGCTCGAATACCGATTTGCTAATGCACCTTTTGTCATTGGTGCAGACTGGCGACCGGTCTATGTGTTTGAAGGAGGGGATAGTTTTGATACCGGCGGTTTTGGAATCAATGCGCGTTTTGCGTTTGGGAAGCGAAGAGAATAAACAAGACATATTCCCTTGTTTCAGAAAAGACAGTTGTGAATCATAACTGTCTTTTTTTGTGCCGTTTTTCCGATGGTTATAGGTAATCAAATACCTTTGCAGGTATATGCGAACCACCTAAGCGGGTTCGTTAAATAGTTTTGCCAATCAATCATTTTGATTTCATGATATTGCTACAATGGATTTTAATGCTGTCTTCGCTGAGTGTCTACCAAGCATCTGAGCCGGCACCTATTGACCGATGGCTCATCCAGCTTGCGTCGGATGATTCGGCATGCCTGGACAACTGGTGGTCAGCACATCGGGCTGAAGGGTATAAAAAGCGATTGCCTTTGGGCAACTGGTGGGTGGTGGAAGTGCCCGGGCATTTGAAAAATTCATTAGAAGCCCTTCCATGCCTGATGGATATACAGCCTGATACTAAAATTGAATGGCGCGACCGTGTGCCCAATGATCCCACCTATATCAGTCAGAGTGACATGAATCTGATCCGAATGCCTGCCGCCTGGGGTATTTCGACCGGTGGACTGACTACGCGTGGTGATACGATCGTAGTGGCGATCATCGATGATGGTTTTCAAACCGATCATCCGGATCTCGTGGAAAATATTTGGCTCAATCACCATGAGATTTCCGGTGATGGTATTGATAATGACATGAATGGTTATGTCGATGATCGAATGGGATATAATGTGTCCACAGAGAATGATTCACATCCGGTCAAAACGCATGGCACGTCAGTCAGTGGAGTCATAGGGGCGGTTGGAAATAACGGAAAAGGCGTTGCCGGTGTCAACTGGGATATCAAGCTCATGTGGATCAGCGGTGCCGGTTTTGAATCTGATGTGATCATGGCCTATCAGTACATACTGGATATGCGCAACCTCTATGATCAGACTGGTGGGGAAAAGGGTGCGTTTATAGTTGTGACCAATCTTTCCGGAGGCATTAATAATGCATGGGCAAAAGATCATCCGCTTTGGTGTGAGATGTATGACAAACTGGGTGCGCGTGGAATCCTGAGCGTTACAGCTGCCCCAAACAATCCGATCTCTGTTGATGTCGACGGGGATATGCCTACGACCTGCACATCTCCTTACATGATTGCGGTGACTAATGTGGATGGCTCAGATGTCCTGGTGGCGAATGCGGGTTTTGGAGAAAAAAGCATTGATATCGGCGCGCAGGGGCATGGCACCATCACTACGGCCACATTCAGCGAGTATAAGCCATTTCCGGGCACGAGTGCAGCAGCACCGCATGTGGCCGGGGCTGTGGCGCTGCTGTATAGCACGCCTTGTACGGAATTTCTGGATGATCTGATCACAGATCCCGATATGATCGCCGAGCGGGTGAGAGATATAATCTATAATACGGCTGCAGACAATAACTCCCTGGAGGAAATTACGGTTACCGGAAAGCGAATTGATGTCGGGGATGCGATGCTGGCGACAACATCAGAAAATTGCGGGGCACCGATTATTCCGAAAATCAGGGTAGTATCGATCGTGCCAAATCCCGCCCAGGATCAGATGGTTAGAATCAGCTTCGAGGCAGAAGGGGTGATTTCAGGCGCGATATTTGAGCTTTTTGCGGCCAATGGCGTAAAAGTCCTTGAAGTAGGCGTCGATGAAACCATACAGGATCAGGGGTATGTAGAGATCCGAGGCATTGATCTTCCGGCCGGCGTGTATTTTCTGACCTTACGCTTTGAGGGTGAGAAGGATACACATAAGCTGGTGATCCTCAACTGATGTGTCTGAAAGGCGCTGAGACTGAGTAGGTTTTATTAAAATTTACTCTCGACAGAATATTGAATGTAAGAGATAAAATTCTATCTTTGCGCTCCATTTAAGGGGACGGCTTCGTAGCTTAATGGATAGAGCACCTGACTACGGATCAGGAGGTTGAAGGTTCGACTCCTTCCGAAGTCACTCTTTTTTTTATGGGTAACTTATTGATAGATAATTTATTATAAATAACAATAAAGCCAGATATTATGGCCAGAGAATGTCAACTGACCGGTAAAAAGCCTATGGTAGGCAACAGGGTATCACACTCTAACGTGAAGACCAAAAGGCGATTTTTACCCAATCTGCAGAAGAAGAATTTCTTTATTCCTGAGACCGGACAATGGGTAAAACTCAATGTTTCGACCTCAGCCCTGCGGACGATCAATAAACTGGGTATCTATGAATACCTGACCCAACTGAAAGCGAAAGGACACGATACTGGTGTTCAGTTGAAAGACAAAATATAAGCAACAGCGAAATAGTACAAGATCATGGCAAAGAAGTCAAAAGGCAATAGAAATCTGATTATTCTTGAATGTACTGAGCACAAAGCCTCAGGCCTGCCCGGTACATCACGGTATGTCACACAGAAAAACCGCAAGAATACGCCCGATCGTCTCGAACTCAAGAAGTTCAACCCGATCATGAAGAAAGTGACTGTTCACAAAGAAATCAAGTAATAAAAACTTCATCCAATGGCTAAAGTTTCCAAAAACGCAAAAGTGGCCCAAAGGGCTGCAAACGTCGGTTCCGGAAGGGATTTCGTTAAAGTCGTACGTCCGATCAAGGATCCGGTGACCGGAAAATACTCCTACAAGGAGGTAATGGTCCACAAAGATAAAGTGAAGGAATTTTTTGCTGAGAAGTAGCAAAGACCTGCACAACCAATGGCCCCCGGCCATGTTCTGATATCTGAAGTAAAGCAAATGATCTGATCATTGGCCGTGGTTCAGATATCTTTATTTTATACATCACCTTTCGCACATGAGCTTTTTCAATAAATTCTTCTCCAAAGAGAAAGAGCAGGAACTGGACCAGGGCCTGGAAAAAACAAAATCCAGCCTCTTTCAAAAGATCTCCAAAGCCGTCGCAGGGAAATCCAAAGTCGATGTGGAAGTGCTCGACGAACTCGAAGGCGTCCTGATCTCCAGTGACGTAGGCCTCGACACCACCGTGAAGATCATCGAGCGAATAGAAGATCGTGTCGCCCGCGATAAATACCTCAATACCTCCGAACTCAACTCCATCCTCAAAGAGGAAATCGCTGCCCTTCTTACGGAAAACAATACCGTCGATCTTGAGGATTTCGATCCTCCCAAAGAGGACCGCCCTTACGTGTTACTTGTAGTCGGCGTGAATGGTGTAGGGAAAACCACAACGATCGGGAAGCTGGCCTACCAGTACAAGCAAAAAGGATATTCAGTTTTGCTCGGTGCCGGAGATACATTTCGCGCTGCTGCCGTCGATCAGTTGAAGGTCTGGTCAGAGCGCGTCGGATGCGTTTTCTTTAGCAAAGGGATGAATACAGATCCTGCCGCGGTCGCTTACGAAGCCGTTCAGGAAGGCATACGGACCAAAGCGGATATCATTATTATCGATACCGCCGGACGATTGCATACCAAGACGCATCTCATGCGCGAATTGTCCAAGATCCATAAGTCGATGGACAAATGCCTGCCCGGTGCGCCTCATGATGTGCTGCTGGTGCTGGATGCCACGACGGGACAAAATGCATTTGAGCAGTGTACCCATTTTTCTGAAGCCACGAATGTGACTGCATTAGCCCTTACCAAACTCGATGGAACAGCCAAAGGAGGTGTAGCGCTCGGAATCTCCGATCAGTTTAAAATCCCGATTCGTTTCATCGGCGTAGGTGAGAAGATCGACCAGTTGCAGGTGTTCAACAAAATGGCGTTTGTGGATTCGCTTTTTAAGAACAGCGAACTTTCTCCCATGGAAAATGGAGGAAAGTAATCGCTGTAAGATTTTTCCCAAACCTTTGTTACCAGGTCATTTCGGATAAATAAAGCGTGATGTCCTGATTTTATCGACTGAACTTAATCTGCACCGTATACGGCTTAAGCGGTTTTGCATCTTTAAATTTTACTTTCTGAAAGTTTAAGACCTCCTTGACCTTGTCACAGGTATCCGCATCTTTTCCCGTGGTGTCAAAAACCACAATTTCATTCTTTGCGTTGATCTGAAAATGGACGGTTACCTCCTGTGGATCGGAGGCAATAAAACGCGGGTATTCCTTTTTTACAAGATCGGTAATCTCTTTCACCAGTTGGTCATTCCCTTTGAGGTTGCCTGCCTGCAGGGTAGCAGGTGCCAGCACGGAAAAAACAAAGCTTAATACGAGAATCATGTACGTTTTCATAAGCGTGATTTTTGAAGTGAAGAAGAAAGAATGCTGTTTGATGTGTGTTCTTAATTCCAAACGGGTTTTGTCTAATAGACGACAGAATTGATCCCGGAGTTGCAGGAGGTGAGTATTTCATCGCCGGAAGTGGCCAAAATCTCTACGAATTGAACTGTCCGTCAAATGAAGGGCTGTCAAATGCGATAGATTTGTTCCGTTCATCAGGTAAATGCACCCGATAAGCGTAGCCAGCGCCCCGTTGAGGAAAGGTTCACAAAACCGGGGAACCTAAATCCTCAAACCTTTTGCTATTTTAGATTGACATTTTATTTCACCACGCGAACACACTAATCATCTTTATGAAAAGATTTTACACTGTCTTAACATTGATTGCCTCTTGCATTGTACTGATTTCCTTTTCTGCTAATCCTCCGGATGGTAAAACCGGAGCACCCGGAGACGGACTTTGCATAGAGTGCCATACACCCGCAAATCCCCCTCAACACGGGACGATTTCAGTAGAAGGATTTCCTGCCTCCATTTCACCGGGTGAGTCCTATCTGCTTACGGTAGTCAACAGAGACACTTCGGGCCTGGCCTCGAAGGGCGGATTCCAAATGACGATCCTCAGTCCGACCAATACGAAAGCAGGGGATATGACAAATCCCTCTTCTAATAGCGTCGTCACTACGTTTAACGGGCGCCAGTATTTTGAGCACAATCCCTCGCAGAATTATCCGGATTCCAATGTCATTAAATGGACCGTAGAATGGACGGCCCCCATGATGGATCCCGGCACCCAGATCACCTGGTATGCTGCAGGTAACATAGCGAATGGAAATTTTAATAATACCGGAGATCGTATTGTGACCAACAGTGGTTTCGGATCTATTATTCTTGCTGACGTGAAAGATCTTCAATCAGCAGATGCAACCGTGTATCCGAACCCGGGTACAGATCATATCAACCTGATTCTCGCAGACAGCACAGCACCTGATGGTGTAGTGGAATTTTACAATATCATGGGGACCCAGGCCGGCACCGCGACTTTACAGGCCGGAAGGATCGATACACACGATCTGCCCTCAGGTGTATATGTAATACTGATACAAACAGACGATAAAGTGTATTCTGTCAGGTGGGTAAAATGGTAATACCCGACTGATCAATCGTCGCCGCAAATTATAACTCCCTCTCCCTGCCAGCTCCGGCTGACAGGTGCCTTATTTTTTAACCAAAAAAACGTTAAAGCTTATGCCACGTATCTACTATGTTCTTGCGCTACTCACAGGGATGACCTTAATAGTCTCCTGGAGTGCCAATCCTCCGGATGGGAGAACGGGAGCTCCGGGAGATGGAAATTGTTCTGATTGCCATAGCCTCAATGGAGGAGGCCAGGATGGGAGTATTGTTGTCACCGGGTTTCCCGCCACGATCACGCCTTCCACAGCCTACGTTCTGACGATTACCAATAGTAATCCAAATGGAATGGCCGCCAGGGCAGGATTTCAAATGACAGTACTGAATAGCAGTAATAACATTGCCGGCACCATGACATCACCTTCGCCCAATTCGGTCGTCACGCCATCTGCCGGAAGAGAATACTGGGAGCACAATCCAGCCCAGAATTATCCGGGCAATAACATGGTCGAATGGACCGTCACCTGGACATCTCCCGCCGGTCCTCCGGATGAGATGATCACCTTTTATGCCGCAGGGAATGTGGCCAATGGCAATTTTAATACATCAGGCGACCTGATCGTAAATTCCTCCGGAAGCGGTATGCTCGATGGAGGAGCAGGCCCTTTGATGGTAGAGATCATCAATGCCATGGACCCATCGTGTGCAGGGGGTGAGGATGGATCAGCACTTGCAGACGCTACAGAAGGTATGCCACCCTACACGTATCTCTGGTCCAACGGTCAGAATTCAGCCCAGCTGATGAACGTCGGTGCGGGTATGTATACGGTTACCGTCACAGACGCTGCAGATGCTACGGAAACAGCCAGTGTCGAATTATTTGAACCGGATGGCATCGAGTTTGATGATCCGGTGATCACCAATATTAGTTGCTGCGGCGAAATGGACGGCTCCATTACCGCCAGTGCCACGGGTGGAACAGGCTCAATTAGCTACAGCTGGTCTAACGGAGGTTCAGGAGCTACAATTTCAGGTTTGTCTGCGGGGAGTTATACCGTCACCGCTACAGACGCCAATGGATGCACCGAGAGTGAAACATATGAAGTGACAGAACCTGGTTTGTTAGAAATCTTCCTGGCGGAACTGAATCACGAATCATGTGCAGGAGCGGAAGATGGATCTATTACTATCGAGACTTTCGGAGGCACAGGAGTTTTGTTTGCGGAATGGTCCAATGGCTTTATCGGAAATACAATTGAAGACCTTACGCCGGGCGATTATTCGGTGACGGTCACGGATGAAAATGGTTGTACAGCAACCGATGCATACACCATCAACCCCGGTGGTATGCTGGATGTAACGCTCAACCTTCTCAATCATGTCACGTGCAATGGAGGAAATGACGGTTCCATTTCGATCATTGCCAGTGGTGGACAGGAACCCTATGCGTATGCATGGTCCAATGGAGATATGGGACCTGATATTTCTAATCTGCCTGCAGGCAATTATCTGGTCACCGTTTCCGATGATCAGGGATGTGAAGTCGTTGAGT
>JAUHXV010000076.1 GCA_030426765.1 Bacteroidia bacterium
CCCTTTCAGGGCTCAGGCACATTCCATGAATTATAGATTTAGCCCTGAGGGGGCTGCATGTAGAATAGGGGTTCAGCCCTTTACGAGTGGAGCATATTGCAACACATCCCCTTCCTCCAAAGGACTACGCCTTCTAGACAAGCGAGGGGGATCGTTCGCAGAACCAGGGGGCTTTTACTAAACTAAAGGCCTTTCCGTTGCTTAGGGCTAAACCCCAACGCTACATAAACGCCCTTTCAGGGCTCAGGCACATTCCATGAATTATAGATTTAGCCCTGAAGAGGCTGCATGTAGAAATGGGGTTCAGCCCTTTTCGAATGGAGCGTATTGCAATACATCCCCTTCCTCCAAAGGACCACGCCTTTTGTACACGCGAAGGGTTCTCCCGGGATCCCAAATAAGAAAGATTATCATAAAAAAGGCTTTTCCTCTCTTCTGCCTTTTCCTCTTTTCCCCCGACAACAGACCTTAGAAAAGACAAAATTCCCTTAAACCCAAAACACCTCTTTCCCGCTTTCTTTGCAGATCTCTATATAGTCTGCAACGGCCTCTTTGAACGCCGACTTTAGTTTTGAAACTGTCGTTCCCTCAAAAGTCACTAAATCATTGATCCCCTCAATTTTACCATAAAAGACCTCGTCTTCTGCTGAGAAGTGAACCGAGCCAATAAAGTCCTTGTATCTTAATTTGTCTGTCATTATGTATAGTGACGAATTGTTGGTTATGGCTTTGGATAGTAACGAACAGTTCCACCTATGTTTCAGGCGATGCGCAAATACTCTTCCTCCAACTTCACATTAAAACTTATGTCTGCATTCAGGGCTTTGAATACTTTCAAAATAGTATCGATTGTTGCACTGTTTGCACTGCTTTCGAGTTTTGAAATTTGTGCTCTTTGTACACCTACGAGTTCCCCCAATTGCGCTTGTGTCAGCTTCCTTTCTTTTCGAGCAGCTTTTATCATTTTGCCCAACACATCCATGCGAAGTTCGTATTCGTAAAGGTCTCGCTCTTCTGTCCCAACCTTGCCGATGTATTTGTCTTTCATTTCGGCAAGTGAGTAAGACTTCATTTTCTTGTTTGCCATTTTATTTGTTTTTGTTGGCAAAATATTCCTGCCTGATTTTTTCTCCCGACACATCGGGATCAATTTCTTTTTTTGGCACCTTCCGGTTTTTCTTTACAATTCCATGTGTAGCCAGGACAAGTGTATCGGTCGAATCTGTTTTGTCCCAAAAGGCCAATAGTCTGAATTGATTTCCGAGATACGTGCTTCTGAACTCCCAAATTTCACCCTTGAGTTTTTTAAAGCGCTTCGTGTCATTTGTTTGTTCTGCCAGATCAATATTGTAAAGGACTTTTCTTGCCGATTTTGAGTCGAGACGTTTAACTCTCCCGATCCCGACGCATCGGGTCGGGAGCCCCTTTCAAAAATTCTGTTCTGAAAAATCTCACCAACTACCTTTTAAACAAAGATAGGGGTTTGTTTCTAAATATGGAAACACGATTTTGTGGCGGCGGGCAAAGAGCTGAGGGCGGAGGGACAAGAGCGAGGGGCAGGGAGGTATCATTGACCTGGCTTAAGGAAACAGATAAGTCACTATCAATGAGCGAGGGCGGGAATTCCGGTGAACGGGACTTTACGAAATGTTTCCGAATCTATATTTCTGTATATGATCTCCTGTTGCTTAGGGCTGAACCCCAACGCTACATAAACGCCCTTTCAGGGCTTAGACACATTCCATGAATTATAGATTTAGCCCCTTCGTGATCAGTGGAACGGCGCAACCCCCGACCCCTGTTTTTCTTCGCTTCACTTCGAAAATCCTGGGGAGGCTTACCCGCATGAAGGCAGAGAGCGAAGGGCAAAGGGCAAAGGGCATGGAGTTTTAAAGAGAGATCATTTCGTATACATAAGGTTTGTGAGCCAAAACTGTTTGAGCCACTCCGCTGGCCGCTTTTTGGCCATGACAAAAAGGGGTGTGAGTAAAACCTAACTAAGCGAGAAAGCAAACCAGAACCCAAAGAAACTGGACCACTGTTAATGCGAGTTTTTTGGCTCACGAGGTTTTTGGTTCTTTTTTCCGGAAAAAAAGAACGACAAGAGAAATCATTTTTCAGGTCAGGAAAATTAGAGGGGGTTCTCCCGCTTAGCGGGACTTTACGAAAGTGGCATGGACCACCTTCGTGATCCATGGAACGGCGCAGCCCATTACTCCCTCACAAACGCAAGCAAAGGACCATAGTCACCAAGGTCAGCAGCTTTTACAGCAGTGATGTAGCGAGATCTGCTGTCACCGGCTTTTGATAGATCGCCAGCGCCCCAGGAAAAAAGCGGCTGACCAAAAAGTTTTTCTATAATGATGTCCGCCATCAGTCTGCTGTGGCGCCCATTGCCGTTTGGAAAACAATGAATGCTCACCAGGCGGTGTTTGAAGCGAACGGCAATTTCTTCAGGTGGATAGGTTTTATGCTCGATCCAGTAGCGTGTATCATCGCAAAGTTTTTTGAGTTCAACAGGTATCCGAAACCAATCCACACCAATGTTCTTTTGGGTCGTTCGAAAATCCCCGGCCCATGCCCACACGTGACAAAACATGCGGCGGTGCAGATTGCGCACAAAGGATTCCGTAAAAATGTCATTGGCCTCAAATCGTCTTCCATAGACCCATTGCATGGCCTCTTCGATGTTCTGCTGCTCAAACTCATTCAATTCCCGTTGCGTCGTAATGGTCTCAATGCGCAAACCTTCCTTTTCGCCCTCATCAATAGGTGTCTGGCCATCAATGTATTCAAGATCTAATCCCATAACGATTTTGGAAGATCATTTTTAAGGGTAGCGGTTCGTTGTTCGATGGCATTGGTGAGTCGCTCAGGTGTGTTCTCCTGGTCTTCCAGTTTCATGGTGTTAGAAGTTCTGGTTACGATACGTGTCGCCAGTGCCCGGGCTTTGCGGTCGATTAATGCGTCTATACTGCCATCTTTGGGTACGAGGCCGTAGACCAATTTCATGTCCAGGGCATCGGCTGCCTCCCGCAGAGTTTTCAGGGTGATACTGCCTTCCCTTTCGCGAATCTCTATTTCCCGCGCACTCTGTTTGGTGATGGCCAGCCTATTGGCCAGCTGCTGCAGCGTCATGCCCAGAGATACGCGCACGGCTTTCAGCCAGCCTGTTGCCGGCATCGGCACATGCTGAGCATCCGCAAAGCCCTGCAGCTTGCGGCCTAATTGTTCGATCTGAAGTCTCTTCTTGTTCATAGCGTAAGGATATAACCTGACAAAACTTTAACAAAAGTAAGGGTAAAGCCATACAAATGCAAATTAAAAGGAAGGGTAAAGCCTGACATAGGAGCGAAGGGCAGAGGGCGAAGGGCGTAGAGCAGAGAGGAATCATTGATCTGGCTTTAGGAAGTAAATCCATACCTGTCTCAAGGAAAAGCATCCGCCTACGGCGGATCGTTCGCAGAACGAGGGGGTTCGCTGTGAACCAGAAAAAACAGTATCAATGAACGAAGATGACAATTCTGTGATCCGTGGAACGGCGCAACCCCCGACCCCTGTTTTTCTTCGTTTAGCTCCGAAAATCCTGGGGAGGCTTACCCGCATGAGGGCAGAGTGCGAAGAGCTGAGAGGAATCATTGATCTGGCTTAAGGAAACAGATAAGTCACTATCAATGAGCGCAGGGGTCTACCAGAATTATGCTGTTAAAATAATTTTGGGATCAATGTTCAGCTTGGTATAAAGCCCCTTTGCCAGATCGATAGTTAAACCTCTTTTGCCACTCAGGATTTCACTTACGCGCGAAGGAGTGGTGCCTAGTATTTCAGCAACATCTTTCTGCTTAAGTTTTCGCTGATACATTCTGAGCTCTATCATTTCAATCAGACTATCCGGTTCGAAGGCAAAGTGCTCTTCTTCATAATCGGCGATCAGCTCAGACAACTCGTTGAGCTCCTGCTGATACTTCTTGCTGAGCCGACCTTTCTCCGTCAGCATTTTCAACAAGCTTTCCAGCCGCTTGGATTTCGATTTATACTCGGTACTTGTCATGATCTTCTATATTTCTTTTACGTTTATTTTGTTGTACTCCTCATGGGCTCCAATAAACCGTATGTACACCTTCTTAGACACCAGAATAATGATCACCACAAGGCGATAATCATTCCCCTTTATGTTAAATACGTAACGGTGATTGCCCACGTAATCTACACTGTTGAAGTCCTGCCGAATATCATGTATTGAAGACCAGTTGGCATGCCTAACAATTTCATACCAATGCAACAAAGGCACTTTAGACAATGGCTCCTTTTCAGCATACTCCTTCAATCTTCTGGGCGTCACAACACGCATCTAAGCTTTTTATAAAAACATAAAGATATGGAATATAGTTCTATTCTGTGGAATTTTATTTTTTCATGCCGAGAGCGGAGAGCGGAGAGCGGAGGGCGGAGGGCAAAGAGCGAAGAGCCGAGGGCAGAGAGGAATCATTGATCTGGCTTTAGGAAGTAAATCCATACCTGTCTCAAGGAAACATCCCCTTTTAGAGGGGGATCACGCGAAGCGTGAGGGGGTTTCCAAAGAGACAGAAAAGTCACTATCAATGATTGCGAGGGGTTCTCCCGGAATCCCAAATAAGAAAGATCATAACAAAAATGCCTCTTTCTCTCTTCTGCCTCTTCCTCTTTTCCGCCCCAAACTTTCAACGCCTCACCCTCCTCCCTACCCCAATCATCCCCGCAAACAAAACCACAAACACCACAAGCAGAACAATCGCATTCAGCAAGGTCTGCGTTAACCCGAGCGCCCCCACATCAATAAAAGGATACGGATAAAACCCCGACAACGCACCCCGCAACAGGATATACACCAGATAGACCACCGGATAGATTAGGTAACGCGGAATGTGCTTCCACGAAAGTTCTGCACGCTCGACATGCAATACCCAATACACCAGCACGAGCATCGGGATCACGGTATGTAGAAGTTCGTCGACCACCATCTGCAGTCCGGTCGGTTGCCAGATGTGACGAAGGGCCACCTGGTAGACCAGCCCCACTACGAATATATAGCCGGTCACCGCTGTCAGCATTCCCTCCGCATCGAGGAGTCGCAACCGCAAACCTTTTTGCCCGATCGCCCGATGCGTAAAATAGATCGCCACCAGGGTATTGGTCAGGATCGTAAAAAAGCTGAAAAACCGAATGACCATTTCCGCCACCGACGTGGTGCGGTTGTCCATCATCAGCACAAACTGCGCGATAACTGCAAACCATGCCGCGGCAGGGATGAGCAGCTGCAGGATTGCGTGTTTAAGGCGTGGAGCATGGGGCATGGTGCATGGAGCAATTATTGTCTTGCTCAAGGTAATAAATCCATATCTGCCTCCAGAATCCCCTTCTTCCAAAGGACTGCGCCTTCTGGACAAGCGAGGGGGATCGTTCGCAGAACGAGGGGGTTTCCAAGGAAACAGATAAGTCACTATCAATGAGCGAGGGCGGGAATTCCGCTGAACGGGACTTTACGAAATGTTTCCGAATCTAAATTTCTGTATATGATCTCCTGTTGCTTAGTCCCGCTCAGCGGGAAAACCCCAACGCTATCCCGTTCCGATGTGTCGGAATCGGGACCCTTTCAGGGCTTAGCCACATTCCATGAATTATAGATTTAGCCCTGAAAGGGCTGCACGTAGAAAAGGGGTTCAGCCCTTTTCGAAAGTGGCAAAGAGCATGGGGCAACTTAGTGATCAGTGGAACGGCGCAACCCCCGACCCCTGTTTTTCTTCGCTTCACTCCGAAAATCCTAGGGAGGCTTGAAAGGGCGAAGAGCGGAGAGCGAAGGGCATGGAGTTTTAAAGAGAGATCACTTCGTATACATAGGGTTTGTGGCCCAAAACTGTTTGAGCCACTCCGCTGGCCGCTTTTTGGCCATGACAAAAAGCGGTGTGAGTAAAACCCAACTAAGCGAGAAAGCAAACCAGAACCCCAAAAAACTGAACCACTGTTCCTGCGAGTTTTTTGGGCCACGAGGTTTTTGGTTCTTTTTTCCGGAAAAAAAGAACGACAAGAGAAATCAATTTCAGGGCAGAAAGCACGAGCTTCTTAGCGAAGTGCGAAAAAGAAAAACCCTGCACACCACCCACAGGCAGATATACAGGGTTTAAACTGTATGCTTCACGGTATTTAAATAACCGCTTAACCTTTTAAACGTTTAAACAACGACGCCCTTAAGGGCGAGTAGTATGGTATCTTTTCTCAATCATCTCCTTCAACTCCTTCCGCGCAAAAAAGATTCGACTCTTCACCGTACCCAAAGGCAGGTTAAGGGTATCGGCGATCTCCTGGTACTTGTGTCCGAGGTAGTGCATCTCAAACGGGATACGCAGCGAATCATCGAGATTGTCCACCATCGTGGTGAGCTCGTCCATCATGATATTGGACTCCGCATTGTTTTTAATGGATGCAGAACCGCTGTTGATGTAATACAGATTCTCGGTAGAGTCGATGATGGTACGCGTCTTCACCGCTTTGCGATAGTTGTTGATGAAGATGTTCTTCATGATCGTCAGCAACCAGGCTTTGAGGTTGGTGCCGGGAATAAATTTATCGATGTTGGAAATCGCACGAAAGGCGGTTTCCTGGTAGAGATCCTTAGCTTCTTCACTGTTTTTCGTCAGCTTGTACGCGAAAGTGTGCAGGGGTACGCTAAGGCTGTTCAATTGGTTGTTAAAATCAGTGGTTGACATAGCTGTTTCTTTTTGATATTCCAAAAATACGTGAAACCTGAACAAAAACCCAAAAATAGTTAGACAAACGGGGCATTTTTAACGATAAATTAACGATGAAAAAGGGGTGCAAATGTATAATGGGTTAAATATTAGTGTGTTATGAAAAATTTGTAATTTCAAATGATTTTGAAAATAATAAAAATTAAGGGTGTTTTTAACGGCAAAAGGAGCAGAAATGGCCGTTTTGGGTGAGGATTATATATATAACGCACCCCAAATGCCATTCGGTACGACCCATGCGTTTTTATAAAATATTTTTCCGCTTCACGATTTCACTGAATGCATTTATCTTGTTTATAATATGATCAACATCGCCATCATCGCCGGAGGACCGTCAGCCGAAAGAGGGATCTCACTCAAAAGCGGCGCCACCATCGCACGCCATCTCAACAAGGACAAATACAATGTCACCACGATCGACGTTTCGGATAAAGGATGGATCGATGCCGGCTCCGGACGTACCGTGGATCTCAACACATTTACACTTCCCGCACAAAACGATTTACCGGAAAAACATTTTGACTTTGCCTTCATCATCATCCACGGCACACCCGCTGAAGACGGAAAGATCCAGGGCTATTTCGAAATGATGCACATCCCGCACAGTACTTGCAATGTGTTGACAAGCGCACTGACGTTTAACAAACAAATGTGCAAAGACTTTCTCCGACCGTTTAATATCACGATGGCAGAAAGTGTGGTCGTCGCCGAAGCTGTGTCGCAATCTTTTTTGGAAAAAAACAACATGGCGCTTCCCGTATTTGTCAAACCCAACAACAACGGATCAAGCTACGGCGTCACCAAAGTGAAAGAATGGTCCGCGCTTTCCACCGCCATCGAAAAAGCCCTCGAGTACGATCACGAAGTGATGATCGAGCGCGCCCTCCACGGCAGAGAGTTTGGCTGCGGCGTTGTGCGAGACGGACAGACACAACATGTGTTTCCCGTCACGGAGATCATCCCCAATGGTGAGTTCTTTGACTTCGCGGCCAAATACGAAGGGGATAGCCAGGAGATCACACCGGCAGAAATCCCCGATGCTGTCGCTGAACAAATTCAAAGCATCTCGGACAACCTCTACCGCATTTTGAAATGCAGAGGCTTTGTGCGCTTTGATTACATCATGGAAAACGAAACGATCTATTTACTCGAAGCCAATACCACACCCGGCATGTCGGACGCATCCATTCTTCCGCAACAAGCGATCGCCTACGGATGGACGATTGAAAAATTGTTGGATGTGGTCATCACGGACTGCATGGCCAATCCATATTAAGTGTCACTTTAGTCACGTATCAGGAAGAAGATTTTTTCTTACATTAGCCATTATCCAAACGATCTAAAAAAACAAACATCATGGGAAAATTTGTATGCTCTAAACGCGCCAACGGCGAATATCAGTTCAACCTCCAGGCCACCAACGGCCAGGTGATTCTATCGAGCGAAGGCTACAAAGCCAAAGCCGGATGCTCAAACGGTATCGAGTCCGTCAGAAAAAATGCCACTAACGATGCCCGCTATGAGTGCAAGGTGGCTAAAAACGGTAAAACATATTTCGTGCTGAAAGCATCCAACGGCCAGGTGATCGGCACCAGCCAGATGTATGCCGACGAAGCCGGTTGCAACAAAGGCATGGCCTCCGTCAAAGCCAATGCACCAGGCGCGAAAGTCGTAGAGGAATAAAATTGGCTGTAAAAACCAAGTAAAAGTTTTACAAACGTAAGAAGAGGCTTCCCTTGCGAGGGGAGCCTCTTCTTTTATGGTAAAAACCAACCAAGACTATTCGATTTTGAATGCATGATTAAATATGATTCAGAATCGTGTGTATCACCTTAAGCCAATTTAGAAGATGGCCTCCAATATTATTGATTCTTAAAAAATTTTTTCCATTTGTAAAATTTGTCAGCGAAAACTGTTTGACCGCTCGAATGCCCACTTTTCGCGTCCGCAAGAGCGAAAAGTGGGATATTGAAATTCGAATAAGCGAGCAAGCAAACCGAATGCCTAACTAATGAACAAATCTCAAGGGGAGTTTTTTCGCTGACGAGGTTTTTGGTTCTTTTTTCCGGAAAAAAAGAACAAATAACTCATAGACTTTTTGGTTACTTTTTCGTGTCCTGTAATTAACATATTACAGGATGGCAATCCTGAAACACTGTCGGTTTCAGGACACGTGAAAAAAGTAACAAATCTGTTTCTATTAACTACCCTGAGTTTCCCAATAATTCGGAGATAACCCTGAACTTGGCAATAGTTCAGTGCTGAAAAAAAGTAACAAGAAAAGCATCTGAAAATTGATATTTCTGGGAGCAAAAATTATTTTGCTTACACAAGATTTAGAATCAAATCTTAATAGTCGATGGACACAAGGATTCTTCTTAAGAAGAAGCCGATGTGCCATCATTCAGCACATCGCGTAAAATCCGTCTCCCTACCACAAAAACTCCACCTATAATCCCACCAAAGATGATGCCGATGGCAATCTTCCGCGGGAGCGAAACCTGACTCGGAGGAATAGGCGACAACGGCGCATCGATGACCTGGATAAACGGCAATTTATTTTTGAGACTGAAGTCCGCTACCTCTGTATTTTTCAATACTTCTTCATACATGGCGGAAAGCGCCAGCACTTCTCTGCGCAGACGCAACTCGGCGAGCTGATCAGTCTTGCGCATTAGCCCCTGATTGGCATCTACAAACTGTGCCAACCGGTATTCTGTATCTTTTAATACACCCAATACTGAATCGCGCTTGGCTTCAATAATGGTGAGTGTCTGTACCTGCTTTTCAACGGCCTTTTCAATATAGTAGTCACTCAGTTCCTGAAACAAACTTTCGGTCAGCGCAATCGACAGGGACTCATCACTGGTCTTCATCTCAATCGACATGATGTTGGTGTCCTCATTGTAATTGGCCGTCAACAGTGCCTCTTTCGGATCGTCCGGTGGACCGATGATCAGCCCATAGAGTCCCATCAGCATTTCGTTTTCAAAACGCCCGAATGAATCAATCTTGTTATGGGTGAACAACTGGTACGATGTATCCGCTTCTTCCTTGTCACCGTTTTTATAAATCCGGATGAGATGATTAGCAAGGAAATCTTTTTTACCATTAACCTCCGCTTCGACAAATAAAGTTTGTTCAACCACGCGCCTTGATTTGCAAAGCGCAAGAATCTTGTCCAGGTTGTACCGAGAAGGACGTGCAGAACCTAAACCAAATTGTCCGAGGATGCCGGTGATGCCCGGCACGCTTCCACCTTCTTCTTCATCGACACTGAAGGTCATGCGCGCGGTATAGGTCGACTCGTAGGTCACATAAGAATACACCTGCCAGGCAACCGCCAGCAAAATACAAACTGCCGGAATGCGCCAGTGACGAAGGATCTCTTCAATGAAAAACTTCATCTTCAGGATCACATCCTTCAGCGATATTTCATCATTGTACGGGCTGTTGTTAGTCTGCATGCCTTACGACTCAATGAGTTTCATGAGATACTGTCCGTATCCGCTTTTTAATAAAGGTTGCGCCTGTGCCGCGAGTTCTTCTTTTGAAATAAAACCCATGCGATATGCCACTTCTTCAATGCATCCAACTTTCAGTCCCTGGCGCTTTTCGATGATGCGCACAAACTCGGTGGCATCGTGCAGGCTGTCAAATGTGCCGGTATCGAGCCAGGCTGCTCCGCGTCCGAATATTTTGACGCGCAGTTTGCCTCGTTCCATGTATGCTTTGTTGACATCCGTGATTTCATATTCACCACGTGCGGAGGGTTTGAGAGTTCGGGCGATTTCCACCACTTCGTTGTCGTAGAAATACAAGCCGGGCACGGCATAGCGTGATTTTGGATTGGTGGGTTTTTCAACGATTTCGATCGCGCGCATATTTTCATCGAACGACACTACACCATATCGCTCAGGGTCAGATACCGGATACGCAAAGACTACCGCACCATTCGGATCCATGCAGTCGGCGAGAAAATCGGGCATAGCCGAACGGTAAAAAATGTTGTCACCAAGGATCAGGCATACAGGATCGCTGCCGATAAAGTCTGCGCCGATGACAAAGGCCTGCGCCAAACCATTCGGCACCTCCTGGATCGCGTATTGGAAGTGGCAACCCAGATTTTTGCCATCGCCGAGCAGGCGAACAAAGCCATCGTGGTCTTCCGGCGTGGTGATGATCAGCACGTCTTTGATCCCAGCGAGCATAAGCACGGACAGGGGATAGTAGATCATCGGCTTGTCGTATACCGGGATAAGTTGCTTCGAAACCGCCCTCGTAATAGGGTATAGACGGGTCCCGGATCCTCCTGCTAGTATGATTCCTTTCACGTTGTAAAACTACTATTTAGACACATTACTCAATAATTATGCCCCTTTCCTGAAGCACGATGGCTTCAGGACAAGCCCCGTTAAACGCTGCAAAAGAGAAATTTTTGACAGAATCAGGGGTTTTTAACCGGCCCGGCCCCCACCTGATCGTGAATCACCTGCCCCGAGGCACAATACTGAACGAGCGAATCATCAATCCATTGCCTGATTTCGCCTTCGTGTTTTTCGGGATAAAGCATGTGGACATTCGGTCCGGCATCGAGCGTGATACAAACCGGCAGACCCGTTTTTTCTCTGAATTGCCATAGTACTTTGATGATGGCAATGGTGCCGGGTTCCATGAGGATGAATGGCTGAGCGCCTGCCATCATGAGGGCGTGCAACTGAAGTGCTTCGGATTCGACAATGGAGATAAACTGCGCTACCTGATCTTCCGTTTTCATGCATTCGCCGAGCAAGGCTATGTTGCGATGCGCTTCTGCATACCGTGTCGCGGCATAGGGCAGTTCATCCATAAAGGCATGTCCTTGCGTACTGGACACTGACTTTTCTTTAGAAGAGACGATCAGAATGCTGTCGCGAAAACTTTTATAAAACGGCGCGATGTGTTGGCCGCACGGGATGGCAAACAAGTCACTTGACTCAGGTACCGCAGGTGTATGACCCCACATTGCAGCATGTGGAAAAACAGAGCGAGATGCACTGCCGGAACCGAGTCGGGCGATATCTGAAACTTCGCTCCACCATGCATGGTTGGGTTCGTCTGCAATGCCTTTGATCTGGTCATCGATATCCTTCAGACAAAGAGCAAGTGCACTCATTGCACTGGCGGAAGAAGCGATGCCTGCAGCATGTGGAAACGTATTTACTGAATCGATCTCAACGGCAGCAAAAGCCAGCCAAGGGAAGCGATCCGCCAGATGCGAAAAAAAGGTTTTGATCTTAGCTTCGAAAGAAGGCATCGGCTGGCCTTCGTAAAAGACTTGTAAGCCCGCCGAATCAGCTTCAGGCGAAACCATCACTTTCATATCGGTATGGCACGCTGACAATGTAAAGCTCAGCGATGGGTTGCGCGGCAACTGCAGGCCGTGCTTGCCCCAATACTTGACCAATGCAATATTAGAAGGAGAGCGCCACGAAGAAGAATAAGTCATTTAATATAACTGGTTCAGGGGCTAAAATAACACTCCGTAGCACAAGTGAGCAAAATTAATTTTGATCACTTATGATTCAATATCCAGCCCTGAACTATTTGCAAGTTCAGGGCTAGTAAAAGAGACAGATCTGTTACTTTTTTCATTGCCAAAAAAGTAACCAAAAAGTCTAGTGATTCAAAAAACTCGCCTTTACATTCGATCATTAGTTTAATACCTGGTTTGCTGTCTCGCTTATTCGTTTTTCATCACACCCCATTTTGACCAGAGGATCAAAATGGGGCCAACCGAGCGCTCAAACAGTTTTGAATCACAGGGTTTTGAACAATCATTCATAAGAGGTTGGTGTCCCAGTTGATATTATATAAAGGTCGTTGTGACCATTTGATTTGCCAAAACAATGTTTTCCTATCGTAAAATAAATCGGTGTAATCCGCGTAATCAGTGATTCAGACATGGAAGGTTTTGTAAATCCAATTCTAACAGAGAAATCCTGTCGCTCAAAACTGTATGAGCACCCTGCTCAGCTAGTATTTCTGGCCGCAAGCAGAAATACTAGAAAGTGTGAAAAGGAATGCATCTGGAAGCAAAATGCCGGAAAAATGAAGTGAAGCAAAAGCGAGTTTTTTGAGCGACGAGGTTTTTGGTTCTTTTTTCCGGAAAAAAAGAACAAATAATTCATAGTCTTTTGGTTACTTTTTCGTGTCCTGTAATTAAAATATTACAGGATGGCGATCCTGAAACACTGCTGGTTTCAGGACAGGTCCCTGTAGAATTATCATCTACAGGGCAAGGAAAAAAGTAACAGATCTGTGCCTTTTCAAATTTAACCGTACATCAAGTTGCATCTAAGATCAAATAAAAAAGCAATTATTTAGCGTGACTAGTCCGCCGCCGACGGACTAGTCACACGAAAAGAGCGCCTTCGGGCGATCAACCACCCGCTGTACAGCGAAAATCACTCTAGCGTGATTTCAAAATCATTAAGAATCATATCCATGATTTTGTCTTCCCCAGGCGTATAGCCTTCCTTGAGGTCGTAGCCATAAAAGCTTCCGACTGTCTGCCACTTCATGGCCGTAAATCCGCCGCGCACATCTTTGAGCACATCATAAGTGGTGGTGTTGAGATGGCGTTCGATCATTTTGATGAGGAGTTTGCCCTGGGTGCGGGAGAGGTTTTTGAGGGGATCGGTAAAGTCGCTTTTGACATCCTTATGGAGGGTTTTGGCAAATTTTTTGGATTTGCGGCGATTTAGCCCTTCCGTTTCTTTTTCGTACTTGCGGTAGAGGCGGATGCTTTCAATCGCGTAGGGCAGGACGGTCATGGCATACCGTCGATAACGCATATACTGGCGGTATTCTTCGTCATCAGAAAATACAGGTGGGGCTTTAATGATCACCTCGGGGATGGTGGCTACGACTACCGTGTCACTCCCATCGATCCGGATGGTCATGATTCGCCCATCGGGATGCACGATCGTGGTGTCATAGACGGCTTCGGATTGCCCGTACAGGGCGGAAGCAGACAACAACAGACATAGAAGGAGAATATGTCGAGGGTGTGTTCTCATTCGGGATTATAACGACAAAGATACCGTTCATGTTGGGGTCGCCGCCTCCGGGATCGGCTATTAACAAATTGATTAGCGTATCAGGGTGACATCGCCGGCGTGGAGATCCTCCTTTTCACCTTCGGTAGTGAGGGTGACTACGCGGATCAAATAGACATACACGCCCGGCTGAACTTCCTGATCAGCGTACCCTCCATCCCAGGCAAATGGATTTTCATCAGAGGAATAAACCACATTGCCCCACCGATCGTAGATGGTGCCCTCCATCGAAAGGATATTCAGATCCGGCCCATGGAAAACCGTAAATACATCATTGATACCATCGCGGTTGGGCGAAAACACATTGGGGATAAACAACCCGTCTTCCACAACCTCTGTGACACAATCATCGGCCGGAAAAATTTCAATTTCCTGACTCACCGTCTCACATAAAGTGGAAACGATTACATTGTACAGATCCGGGGTGGACACATCAATTGAAGGAGAAACAGCGCCAGTACTCCACTGATAATTTGCCGCAAAGGGTTGTGTGGCATCTAAGGTGATGATGTCGCCTTGACACCATGAGAGGCTAGACACAAGATGCAAGACAGGAGTATTGTAGTCAACAGAAATCGCGATACTATCCGTCACGACACCACAGGTGTTTGAAATTTGTAACCAATACGTTTGTGATTGATCAGCAAGTAAAGTGAGTTGATAAGAACCATCAGACCACTCAACATCATATAAACTATTGGGTGCAAAAAGTACAATCGACTCACCGGGACAAAGTGTGGTATCTGGTCCAAGCGAAAATGGTTCGGGAGCTTGTGTAAACATCACGATGATCGTATCGGTATCTTCTCCACAATGGTTGGATTCGAAAAGCGAATATGTTCCGGCTGTTGAAACCGTGTATGTATCATTTTCAGAACCATCCTGCCAGACGATTGTATTTTCCGAAAGAACTGATGAGTTCAGCACAAGTGTTTCACCTTCACACAATGTAGTATCGTTTCCTATGTCAACTGAAGGCACTATTCCATGAATATCCACCTGGATCGTGTCGGCATCTGTTCCGCATGCATTGCTAACCTGTAGA
>JAUHXV010000077.1 GCA_030426765.1 Bacteroidia bacterium
CTTACACTCACCTCATCATCACAATTATCTGTAGCCGAGGCCATACCTAGACTCGCAGGTGACGTGTCGTCGTCACATTCTACCGTCACACTTGGCGGACAGAACGTGATCGTCGGTGGTGTACTGTCATCTACAGTGATGATCTGTACGCACGAGGCAGAATTTCCACAATCGTCAGTCGCTGTCCACGTTCGTGTTATCGTATACTCCTGTGGACAGTTGCCGTCGGTAATGGCATCGCTTGAACTTACACTCACCTCATCATCACAATTATCTGTCGCCGAGGCCATACCTAGACTCGCAGGTGACGTGTCGTCGTCACATTCTACCGTCACACTTGGCGGACAGAAGGTGATCGTCGGTGGGGTGCTGTCATCGACTGTGATGATCTGTACACAAGTCGTAGAATTACCACAGTCGTCAGTCGCTGTCCACGTTCGTGTGATCGTATACTCCTGTGGACAGTTGCCGTCTGTAATCATATCACTGGACTGGATATCTACTTCATCCGTACAGTTATCTGTAGCTGAGGCCATACCTAAACTTGCAGGTGAAGTGTCTTCATCGCACTCTACCGTCACACTTGGTGGACAGAAGGTGATCGTCGGTGGGGTGCTGTCATCGACTGTGATGATCTGTTCGCAGGTCGCAGAGTTACCACAATCGTCAGTCGCTGTCCAGGTACGCGTGATCGTGTACTCCTGCGGACAGTTGCCGTCGGTAATGGCATCGCTTGAACTTACACTCACCTCATCATCACAATTATCTGTCGCCGAGGCCATACCTAGACTCGCAGGTGAAGTGTCTTCATCGCACTCTACCGTCACACTTGGCGGACAGAAGGTGATCGTCGGTGGGGTGCTGTCATCTACTGTGATGATCTGTACACAAGTCGAAGAATTACCACAGTCGTCAGTCGCTGTCCATGTACGCGTGATCGTGTACTCCTGCGGACAGTTGCCGTCAGTAATGGCATCGCTTGAACTTACACTCACCTCATCATCACAATTATCTGTCGCCGAGGCCATACCTAAACTCGCAGGTGAAGTGTCTTCATCGCACTCTACCGTCACACTTGGTGGACAGAACGTGATTGTCGGAGGAGTGCTGTCATCGACTGTAATGATCTGTACACATGTCGCAGAATTACCACAGTCGTCAGTCGCTGTCCACGTACGCGTGATCGTATACTCCTGGGGACAGTTGCCGTCTGTAATCATATCACTTGAACTTACACTCACCTCATCATCACAATTATCTGTCGCCGAGGCCATACCTAAGCTCGCAGGTGAAGTGTCTTCATCGCACTCTACTGTCACACTTGGTGGACAGAAGATGATCGTCGGTGGTGTACTGTCATCAACTGTGATGATCTGTACGCACGTCGCAGAGTTACCACAATCGTCTGTTGCTGTCCACGTACGCGTGATCGTGTACGCCTGCGGACATGCCCCGCCTGCTATCATATCACTTGAACTCACCACCACATCGTCATCGCAATTATCGGTGGCCGAAGCCATACCTAAACTTGCAGGCGACGTGTCTTCGTCGCACTCTACCGTCACACTTGGCGGACAGAACGTAATCGTTGGTGATGTGCTGTCATCGACATACACCGTTCTAATACAAGTTGCTGTATTTCCACAATCATCTGTCGCGGTAAAAGTGATATCAAGTCCGGAACTCAGATCACAGCTTAAATCCGGTTCCTGTACACCATCCCAATCTGTCGTGATCGCTACATCCATATCACAAACATCGCTGGCCGTTGCCGTAGCGATCCAGTCTGTAATCTGGGTGATATAATCACTACCACATTCCAATACCAGATTGGATGGACAGCTAAGCTCCGGATCGGAAAGATCCGTTACGGTGAAGTTCTCTACGCATGAAAACTGAGTTTCATCCATATCCCGGATACCGTTATCATTTTCATCAAGCCATCCCCAATATGTATACGTTACGGTTATTCCATCCGGACAAAGCGTTCCGCTCGAGGAACTGATGACTTCGTATAATACACTACAGTCATCTCCTACCAAGGTTATAGTATCAAATACAATTCCCGGTGGGTTTAAGGGGTCAGGAGCCGCACTTGCATCACAACCGTCATACGTATCAGTAGGTCTGATAGTATTATTACAGGCCAGTTCAAATTCACATTCACAAGTCACAAAATTCAGCACAATCATATCGGTGGCCGGTCCGGGGCACCAGGCAGACCCTGTCACAGTTAGCGTAAGCGTCACCGTGCCATTTAAGAGATCATTGGCACCGGCTGTATAGGTAGGGTCTTCTATGGAATTATCATCAAATGAACCATCCCCTGAAGTTGTCCACATAATCGTACCCCCGGATGCAGTAGCCTCCAGCATATAGGAAGCAGTTCCACCTGAAATACAAACTTCTGCAGGGGTTGTACCTGCCTCAGCCATTGGCGGCGTACAACAAGGAGAATCACCTGAGATATTAATTTCGTTACAATACGGTGAATCACCTGACGGCGTATACGTAATATTATAAGGAACTCCTTCTGTATATGTGACTGTGACATCCCCATTATTGACATTGGGTACTGCATCTGCGGTAGTAAAAACCAATGGACTTGGATCAGTAACAATAGAAAGAGACCCTGGAGCGCTAACGGTTACAGAAGTACTTGTACCATTTAACGATTGAATTACCTTAAAGGTACCATCATTGTTGCATGATACTGTTGCTTCGCCGGCAGAAAAAAGAGAACACAAATCTCCGCAACCGTACCGGGCTTTGAAGTTAAAGTCAAAATCATCATTGGAAGAGTTTGTTGCTCCTTTCTTCCATACCACTAAATAAAGATTAGTAGCCTCATTAAATACAGGGGTAATAAAAGGTTGAGGAGACCATCCTGTAAAATCGGTTCCACAAGCCAATAGCGTATCCAGATTAGCACAATCTCCTGAAAGGTCATTACCATCTGTACTACAAGTGGCCGTAGATGAATAATATAGAGCCCACTCTAGCTCATAATTACCTGTAGCAATGGTTTGGAAATCATAAATTCCGGCAAAAGGCCTAACGTCGAAATTAAACCAGGCTATTTTTTGACCTGTAAAGGGGGGTGTAATAACAACGGGTGTATTGTCGTCAGGATCTTCACAATTATTCGGCACAATTTCGAAGACGCTCGGATCATACGTCGTGTTATCATCAACACCTGATTGCGTATCTGCAGAGTTTCCGCATCTGACGATACCCAGTGGGTCAGGCGCATTATTATTGTCATTTACAGCACAATCAGCATCCCAGTGCCCTCCTTTTTCCCAACGCACGGCATTGCAGGGCGCTCCTGCCTGGGCGAAAATATCAGAAGTAGGAAAGACAAGAAACACCATAAATGTCAGCAAGGCCGTCAGCCCCTTTAGGTTTACAAGAGGTTGAAGCAAGGTTAATGTCTCATGATGCGCAAGAGACGCATGTCCTGACGCATCATCTGTTAAATAATACTTTCTATAACACCTAGAAAAGTATTTCTGGAATTGGGTGGTAGATTTTTTCATTGTTCTAGCGCTTAAGAAATGGGTTTTAACTATGCAACTTGTATTTCTTCCGCAATTCTCCTGAAAGAGGAGTTCGCGTAGAAATACGTTTAAACTTTACTGTGCCAGAAAACTAAAAACAACCTCCATCGCTCACCGAATTGAGCAGACTTGGGTATTAGGTGCGCAGGATCGCGTCCAAGAGTCACTCTTGTCCGGGTGAATGCAATAAAAGGGTTCATTAGTTCTACAGGGAGCTAGCTCCCAAAGCAAAGTTATACATTAAAAAATTACCCCCACCCAAACATCTGTTAAGAGTCAATATGTACCATGCTGTTTAATAACCGTATATATATATCACAATTATTTTTGTCAATTTCACAAACCATATCGTCAGGCCTTGGTAAAATCAGGTTGCAACGTTATTAGGTAAAGCATACTTCACCACCTTTAAGTGAATCTTATTTCTTTGAAAGACCTGCTTAGGGTAAAACTTTTTTCCGGGGATTACAACTTTTCTCGTGGTCCTATTCACCTGATGCCAGGAATGAAACTGGCATGAACTATTAACTGCGTATACCAATAAAAAAGGTTGCCTTGTATAAGGCAACCTTTGCATTTTTTGAAATCAGCTTTTTAGTTTACGCTCTCAGTAGCGACATCGCAATCGTTCTGGAGGTATACTTGTCTGTCGTCAATCGATAATAGATCACGCCGGACTCAACCATCCAGTGTTTCTTCTTAAGCACGACTCTGTTCTTTCCCGCCTGATAGTAGCCGTCAATGACTTCTTTGACCACACCGTCCACATCATACAGGGCCAATGTAGCGTGCTGAGCAGTGGGAAGAATAAACTCGATGGTGGTTTCACTTTCAAATGGATTGGGTGTATTCTGGAAAATATCGTATCCCGGTACATCCGTTTTGTCCTGCTCCTCAGTGACTACTGTCTTCGTCACCGCAATGCATTGGTCAGACCGTACTTTCCCATAAGGCGCTCCTCCCGCAGGATTGTAGTTCCAGTTGAACGGATTGCCACGGGTAACGGCCACAATGGATTCAATGCGGCTGGCGCGGTCTCTTTCCACGACGGAGATCAACACCCCTTCACTACCGGGTAAAAATCCACCTTTGTCCGGATCGATTTCCTTGTCCCAAATAATGCTGGGGCAAAACGTGGCCTTGTCATACGTCGTCACCGGTACACTAAAGGTGACGCGGAAGGCTTTTGTCCAGGCATCCGTTTGAATGTGCAGCGGATTGGACTCATTCTGCAGGATCACGGATCCATTGATGTATCCGGCTGCGTTGTTAAAGGCAAATAACGCTGAACCGCTTGACTGTGTACCTACAATGGCTTCCGGGGGTTCTCCAAGGAAACCATAGCCCGGATGGAATTGATCAATGCCTTTGTACTGCAACAAAGAAGCATCGTAGAAAAACCGGAGGTTCATCGCGAAAAAATCCTCGGGAGCCAATTTAGATTTCAATTGCACGTCCACGGCATAGGTGCGGGTATCCCGATCGTAGCTGGGATTGGCAAACTGAATATCAATCTGTGGCGTCGTTTGTCCAAAAAGCAACAGGGATGGCATACAAAGTACAGCCAGGAGCCATTGCTTTAGTCGAAGTTGATTGAATGCTGATTTCATTGTCTTAATTCTTTAAGTGTTTTTTGACTTTATTCTTTTTAAAAGATCCGGCGGCAAGGGGTCACATAAATGCCCCTTGCTGCCGGAGGGTATGATTAATCTCTAGGTACGCTGGTAAACTTATCGTTGTTACGTTCCCAGGTAATACGGTCGTTAAAGTTGGTGTCACCGTTGAGGTTGTAGTCACCGACACGGTATTCACCTATATCCCCGTTGTCTGCCTCCCATCGTACGCGATCACTAATGTTGATATCAGTATCGGCGTTACCTGTAGAAGCTTGCTCTCCGTTACCCGCAATCATGGCAAAGATGCCTGGTTGGATTTCGATTTGAGCGGAGAAGCCAAACATAAACGGATCGTCCAGATAGCTCTGTTGTATTCTGAAGTCGTACGTAATCGTGCTGTTGTCCAGATCGATCGGCAGAATCTCATGTGACATGACGATCAGGTGGTTACGGTGTTCAACCACGAGATAGTATGGTGCATAGAGATCCAGCTCACAACAATCGAACTCTTCAACAAACTCAATATGTCCGTCATTGTGCAACAGTGCAGCAGCCTGACATACAGGTCCACCAGTACCTGCAGAATCAGCTCTCAGGCTCACGAGTACCCAATCCACTGCTGTGGCCGGATAACCAGCGTCGCCCATGAGCGGATCACCACCGGAATCAAACATGTTACCCTCGATACCCGGATAGAACCATGGAGCACCTGAGTAAGGTTGACCTGGTGGTGTGTACTTGATTCCGAAGAATGGATCCTGGAGTGTCTGACCAGGCAGTACATGCAGATTATTCAGGCTTGTACGCATTGGAACCGTGTAGGTATCCGGCAGTCCGTTAGGATCTGTTGCGGCACCTTCGAGGTATACCCATCCTACGATTTCCACGCAAGGATCGATACAGTCGACGGTAACGATAGCTGTACAAGTAGAACTGTTGCCGCACTCATCCGTCACAGTCAGAGTGACCACGTTTGGTCCCTCATCTTCGCAGGATATATCCATCGGTGAAACAGACAGTGTCACGGGTCCTCCGCACTCGTCGTAGGAACCATCGTCGATCATTTCCGCGGTGATAGTGATCACACCGGTTTCAGGATCAATAATCTCTGTAATCGTGATATCCTGTGTAGCACATATCGGAGGTGTATTATCCTCT
The DNA here is from genome assembly GCA_030426765.1 of Bacteroidia bacterium. Taxonomy (GTDB): domain Bacteria; phylum Bacteroidota; class Bacteroidia; order Chitinophagales; family Saprospiraceae; genus Opimibacter. The sequence goes on from JAUHXV010000077.1 coordinate 6,335, forward strand.
ATGGATATGGTCTGCTCACAAGTGGCTGTGTTTCCACAGGCATCCGTGGCTATCCAAGTACGTGTGATGGTGTAGTTCGGTCCGCAGTCACCTTCAGTCGTTACGTCGCTGTAATCGACAGATGGCTCACCATCGCAGTTGTCCGTAGCTGTAGCAAATCCAACATTGTCAGGTGATGGACTGTCATTGCATTCTATCGTCACATCTGGTGGACAGAATGTGAATACAGGTTCTGTGCTATCTACTATGGTAATGATCTGCGTGCAGTTCGTGCCATTGCCACAAGCATCCGTGGTTGTCCATGTACGTGCTATTGTGTACTCCTGAGGACACTCCTGAGACTGAGTAATGGCATCACTGTAAGTGATTTCTGGTGCCGGATCACAGTTGTCCGTAGCCGTCGCCATGCCGGTATTATCCGGTAGTGTGCTTTCGTCGCACTCAATGGTGACAGAAGCAGGACAAGTGATCATTGGTGCCATACTGTCGTCAACCGTGATCAACTGTGTACAGGTCGATGCGTTTCCGCAGTCATCAGTAGCCGTCCAGAGTCTGACGATCAGGTATTCCTGAGGACATTCTCCCGGACTGGTGACATCGTTGTACGTCATCTCAACTTCTGCAGTACAGTTGTCCGTAGCACTGATCATACCAGTATTGCCCGGCAATGTACTTTCTGTACACTCTATCGTGATACTTGGAGGACAGAATGTGATCGTTGGTGGTGTACTGTCATCGACAGTGATTACCTGAACACATGTGGATGTATTACCACAATCATCTGTAGCGATCCATGTACGTGTGATGGTATACTCCTGAGGACATGCTCCATCCGTGATCACATCACTTGACTGGATGTCTACTTCATCCGTACAATTATCTGTGGCTGAAGCCATACCGGTATTACCCGGCATTGTGCTTTCATCACATTCGATCGTTACGTTGGCAGGACATGTGATATCAGGAGCTGTAGTATCCTCTACTGTAATGACCTGCTCACATGTACTGGAATTACCACAAATATCTGTAGCCGTCCATGTACGTGTGATGGTATATGCCTGAGGACATGCTCCATCCGTCACAACATCATTGTATGTCACTTCCGGTTCTGAATCACAGTTGTCTGTAGCGGAAGCCATGCCTGTATTCCCTGGCAAGGTGCTTTCGTCGCATTCGATTGTAATATCTGCAGGACACAGCGTGATCGTTGGAGACGTAGTGTCTTCAATTGTAATCACCTGCTGACAAGTGCTTGAGTTGCCACAAGCATCTGTCGTGGTCCATGTACGCAGTATAGTACCTGTGTATCCACCACAACCATTCAGATCTGCAGCATCCGTGTAGATCATGCTTGGTGAAGGATCACAGTTGTCAGTGGAGGAAGCCATACCGGTATTCGTCGGTAAGGTGCTTTCGTCACATTCGATCGTGATATCCTCAGGACAATCTATCTCTGGTGCCATACTGTCATCGACAGTGATGATCTGCGTACATGTCGTTGAATTGCCACACTCATCTGTCGCGGTCCAGAGTCGTACAATGATGTATTCCTGAGGACATTGTCCCGGACTTGTAACATCGTTGTATGTCATCTCCACTTCCGCCGTACAGTTGTCTGTAGCACTGATCATACCTGTGTTGCCCGGCAGTGTGCTTTCTGTGCACTCTATCGTCACATTGTCAGGACAGAATGTAATGGTCGGTGGTGTGCTGTCATCGACAGTGATCACCTGTGTACAAGCTGTCTCGTTGCCACATGCATCAGTCGCTGTCCACGTACGTGTGATCGTGTACTCCTGCGGACATGTCTGTGAAGGCTCTATAAGGTCACTGTAAGTCACTTCCGGTGCCGGATCACAGTTGTCAGTCGCGGAGGCCATGCCGGTGTTGGCCGGCAATGTGCTTTCATCACATTCGATCGTCACGCTTGGCGGACAGAAGGTAATGGTTGGTGCAGTACTGTCATCCACTGTGATTACTTGCTCACATGTGGAAGAGTTACCGCACATATCCGTAGCTGTCCAGGTACGTATGATCGTGTACTCCTGAGGACAATCGCCATCTTCAAGTACATCGCTATAGACCACAACAGGTGCTGTGGTACAATTGTCAGTAGCTGAAGCGAAACCTGTATTACCTGGTAAGGTGTCTTCATCGCATTCGATGGTGACATCGGCAGGACAGAGCGTGATCGTTGGTGGTGTACTGTCATCTACTGAGATCACTTGCTCACAAGTAGTGGAGTTGCCACAATCATCAGTCGCCGTCCAGGTACGGGTGATGGTATACTCCTGTGGACAATCGCCCGGAGTGATCACATCACTTGACTGGATATCGACTTCGATCGTACAGTTGTCAGTAGCAGACGCCATTCCGGTATTCGCCGGTGAGGTGTCTTCATCACATTCAATGGTCACGTCTTCAGGACAGAATGTAATCGTCGGTGGTGTGCTGTCGTCTACGGTGATCACCTGCAGGCAGGTAGATACATTACCATAGATGTCAGTGGCTGACCACAAGCGATAGATCGTGTACTCCTGAGGACAGTCTCCCAGTTCTGATGATTCATCATATGTAATCACCGGATCTGCATCACAGTTGTCAGTGGCTGAAGCCATACCGGTGTTCGCCGGCAATGTACTTTCGTCACACTCGATTGTGATATCCTCAGGACATTCGATCACCGGAGCTTCCGTGTCTTCGACAATCACTTCGAATGTGCAGCTTGCGCTGTTACCACACTCATCGGTAGCGGTTGCCGTCACAGTTGTTGAACCCACTTCGAAGTAAGAGCCGCTAGGCGGATCGTAGGTGATCGTCACCGCACCACAGTTATCCACTGCAGAAGCCGGACATGCGCTACCAAAGTCAATGGCTGAGATAAAGGAAACGCCATTGGTTCCGATGGATGTCATGTCTCCTGTCAGGATATCAATAGTCTTAAGCTCAAGTCCCGGAGTTCGTTCGCCGGTGAAAGCTACGCCAGCAGCATTGAAAGCTAACAGATTCTTAGCTCCGCTTCCATCCAGAGAAATCGATGATATGATATCTCCATTAGCAGGATTGAGTTCTCTTAACTCGGCAGAACCAATTTTCAGGTAGAGCTGACCTGCAGGGTTAAATGCAAGTCCTGTTTGAGCTGTGCTCTGTCCGTCAGGACCTACCTGAGTGACGTCACCCGTGGTAATATCAATGATGCATAATCCATCAGCCTCATAAATATCCGGTGCCACTTCGATTGTTTCGTACCAAGCGTACAGTACGCCCGATGGACTGAATGTCATGTCAGGGCACTGAATGCTAGTTGGGCCAACCGGAGTAGCTGTTCCACTAATTGGATCAAGGATAAGCAACTCACCACCTCCGGCAAAAGGTCCGGCATTGGCGTGTGCATAGATCACTCCGGTAATCGGGTGAACTGCAATCGCAGCAATATGTGAGTATCCGGTAAATCCGACCGTTGTCAGCACTGCTCCGCTAGCCGGATCGATTGTATAGAGTGTAGATGGAGTTTCAGAAGCGCCTGAGATAGCATACAATACTTCCTCATCGCTGCAGAAATCCACAATCGCTCCACACTCACCCGGATCATTCTCTACGGTGATGTCATCCGCACATGTAATCTCAGGTGGGGTGCTATCGTCGACAGTGATCACCTGCTCACAAGTGCTGGTATTTCCACAATCATCCGTGGCCATCCAGGTACGTGTGATCGTGTACTCCTGTGGACAAGCTCCATCGGTAATGGCATCGCTGTATGTAATCTCCGGTGCAGAGGTACAATTGTCAGTAGCAGATGCAAAACCTGTGTTGTCTGCCGAAGTGCTTTCATCGCATTCGATGGTCACATTGGCAGGACAGAACGTGATCGTAGGTGGCGTGCTGTCATCAACAGTAATCACCTGCACACAGGTTGTGGAGTTACCGCAATCATCGGTCGCGGTCCACGTACGTGTGATGGTGTATTCCTGTGGACATGCTCCATCGGTAATCACATCACTTGACTGAATATCAACTTCTATTGTACAGTTATCTGTAGCGGTTGCCATACCGGTGTTGGCCGGTGATGTGTCATCAGTACATTCGATCGTCACATTTGCTGGGCAAAGTGTGATGGTCGGAGGTGTGCTGTCATCCACTGTAATGACCTGTGTGCACGTTGTTCCGTTGCCACATGCGTCAGTTGCAGTCCACACTCTTATGATCACATATTCCTGGTCGCATTCGCCATCAATGATAGAATCACTGTACGTAATTTCCGGTGACGGATCACAGTTGTCTGTTGCACTGGCCATACCTGTATTGGCTGGCAATGTGCTTTCATCACATTCTATGGTGAGTGAAGCAGGACATGTAATCTCAGGTGCGGTACTGTCATCCACAGTAATCACCTGTACACATGTCGTGGTATTGCCACATTCGTCAGTAGCGGTCCATGTACGTGTGATGGTGTATTCCTGAGGACAGTTGCCATCAGTGATCACATCGCTTGACTGGATGTCTACCTCAGCACTACAGTTATCTGTTGCGGAGGCCATTCCTGTGTTGGCCGGTGACGAGTCCTCATCACATTCGATCGTCACATTTGCAGGACAAAGTGTGATGGTCGGTGGTGTGCTATCGTCAACCGTGATTACCTGTACACAAGTTGTCGTATTACCACAATCATCGGTCGCCGTCCACGTACGTGTGATGGTGTACTCTTGTGGACAATCGCCATCAGTAATTTCATCGTTGTAATCGATAGCCGGTTCAGGATCACAATTGTCAGTGGCTGAAGCCATGCCTGTGTTTTCTGGCAATGTGCTTTCATCACATTCGATTGTGACATCAGCAGGACATCCTCCAATCTGGATTTCGAGGGCATTCAGGATCATGGTTTCTGATTCTGATCCGATATACGGACCTCCACATTCCTGGTCTGACCAGCAATACCCAACAATTAATGTGTAGCCAAATCCGGATGATCCACCGATTATCTGTGGCAGATCTCCCGGTATTGTAGCATGCACGGTGACACCTGCTCCCAGGTTCGTCAGATCTCTGAAGAATTCTGTTCTGCACTCGTCATCATATGGATTTGGCAGACCTGTTCCGAGCAGATTTCCTATCGCTGTACCCATAAACGTTACAGGTGTGTTTGTGGCCACAACGCCCACACCAACATCATCAGCATTCAACAGATTTGCTGTATTGAGTGCCCAGTCAGAGGCTGACCATTCTGTGATCAGAAGCCCTCCGGCATTCACCCATGCAGCGAGATCTGCATTTCCTGAGATGCGGATTAATACCACAGCATCAAATCCTGCCAGGACAGCTGCTGATGGTGTAGATGCAAAGCTGGTTACATTGTAGCCCGCGTTTGTAATACTTGTGGCGACATCCACCTCATAACCTAAATTATCTCCGATCACCGCTACATTCTGAACGTTATCGCCTGCAAACACAGGAGGCGTTGTATCCTCCACCTTAATGGTCTGCTCACAAGTCGTGGTGTTGCCACACAGATCAGTTGCGGTCCATGTACGTATGATATAGTATTCATTTGCACAATCGCCTTCAGCAAAGTCATCGCTGTATACAAGGGTTGGTGCACCGGCACAATTGTCCGTAGCGGTAGCCATGCCTGTATTCACTGGCAAGGTACTTTCATCACATTCGATCGTCACATCATCCGGACATGTGATCTCAGGTGCAGTTTCATCAGAGATGATAATGCTCTGTACACATGTGGCAGAATTACCACACAGATCTGTTGCACGGTATACTCGGTCGATCGAGTAGTCATTCGGACAATCCGGATTCTGTCCGACAATAATGTCAAAGACATGTTCAACGAATACCGGACCACCGCAATTGTCGCTGACGATCACGAGTCCTGTGTTCACATCCGGAATCTCCTGCATACATTCTACAGTGACGTCCGGAGGACACGTGATGTTTGGTGGTGTAGTGTCGTCTACAGTGATCACCTGCTCACACGTGCTGGTATTGCCACAGGCATCTGTTGCACTCCATGTACGAATGATGAAGTAATGCTGAGGACACTCACCACTTGGTGTGACCACTTCTGAGTATGTCACGATTGGGGCAGCGTCACAATTGTCTGTTGCTGTCGCCAATCCGCCATTGTCTGCAGGTGCAGTGCTGTCTGTACATTCGATCGTTACATCCGGTGGGCAGTATGTAATCACCGGTGGCGTGCTGTCGTCTACGGTGATCACCTGCTCGCAGGTTGATGTATTACCGCAATCGTCAGTCGCTGTCCACGTACGGGTGATCGTGTACTCCTGCGGACATGCCCCTTCTGTGGTTACGTCAGCGTAGGTCACATCAGGTCCGGCAGCTGCCAGAGGTGTAATGATCTGATTGATATTGAGTGTACCCGGCGAATCATCCGCCACAGCTGTCCATGTAAAGTCAGCATATTGGTTACCCACCCCAAGGAGTGCAAGACTTGCACCTACCGGGGTTCCACCATCTTCAGATACCACTACATCTACACTATTCATTCCATTCGCAGGTCCGTTAGTCGCCATAAATGTTCCTTCATAGCTTAAGAACTGAAGCACGGTACCGCTTTTCACTAAGGCAATACCATCGGGCGCTCCATTCTGAAGACCCACTGCTGCGAAGGAAACGGCACCAAACCCATTGCTTTCATTATCTATAGAACCGGCCAGATTAATCGTTGCGTATGAAGCACCCCCTGAGCCATTATACAACACAAGCTGATATGTACTCAAGTCTGTTCCCGCAGGGCCAGCTACTTCTACAAATTCACCAACGTCAGTGCCATCATTATCATAATGGAATTCATTGATCCAAACTTCAGGAAGTGGATCCCCTCCATTATCGCAGTTGTCAGAAGCTGTCGCTGTTCCTGTATTTCCAGGCAGCGTGCTTTCATCACATTCTACAGTCACCGCTGGTGGGCAGAAAGTGATCACCGGTGGAGTGCTGTCTTCTATCGTGATGATCTGCTCACAAGTGCTTGTGTTGCCACAATCATCGGTGGCAATCCATGTACGGGTGATCGTGTACTCCTGATCACAAGCGCCTTCCGTTGTCACATCGCTGTAATCGATGGCTGGAGCACTGGTACAGTTATCCGTAGCAGAAGCTTCACCATTACTATCCGGTGATGTACTGTCTGTACATTCGATGGTCACACTGGCTGGGCAGCTGATCACCGGAGGTGTGCTGTCATCCACTGTGATAATCTGTTCGCATGTTGATGAGTTACCACAATCATCAGTGGCCGTCCACGTACGGGTGATCGTGTACTCCTGTGGACATTCGCCCTGCGTGATCACGTCACTTGACTGGATATCCACTTCATTGGTACAGTTGTCTGTCGCTGACGCCATACCTGTATTACCAGGTACTGTGCTTTCATCGCATTCGATGGTCACATCTTCAGGGCAGAAGGTGATAGTCGGAGGCACGCTGTCATCGACTGTGATCACCTGTATACATGTTGTGGTATTGCCACATTCGTCTGTTGCCGTCCACGTACGTGTGATGGTGTATTCCTGCACGCAATTCTGAGACTGGTCAAACGCATCCGTATGCGTAATGGAAACTTCATCAGTACAGTTATCCGTTGCTGTCGCCATACCTGTATTCGCCGGTGATGGATCTTCGTCACACTCGATGGTCAGGCTTGCAGGACAGAAGGTAATCGTCGGTGCTGTCGTATCCTTCACGCGGATCGTCTGGATGCAGCACTCACCGCCTTCGAAGCGAAGGTCATCAATTGCGAAGCAACTGTTGTCATCGCCAACGGCTGTAAATATTAGCTGATCAAATCCTGAAGCACTTTCCAGTCCGAAGAAAGCTGTATTGATGTCCGTTATAAACGTTTCAGTTCCAATGCTCACACCGTTTAGCAAGCAATTCACCTCAACTTCTATATCGTCACTATCATTATTTGCCAGCCAGAATCCAACCCTGTGCACTTTCGTATCAAAATTAGCCTCTATCGGGAAGCAAGGAACCTCTACATTAAAATTCAATAGTGCTGAAGGATCGGAATGTACAACAGAAGGGAATCCTCCATTTCCAAGAGACATATCGCCACCCTGGCTAACGAAGTTCACCCCTAGTGCGGCATATTCATTGCCTGCAAACAATCCCTGAGGTTCATCGTCAAAGTGGATAAGTGTTTCACTTCCGCTAAAGTCCGCTTCGCTGGTCAGTAGTCTGTTGACAAAGTTCTCACCGCCGAAGCATGATTCATTTCCACACTCATCTGTGGCTGTCCATGTTCTGAGGATTGTGTAATCTCCAGGACAATCACCGGCAATGATCTCATCTGAGTAATCTACTACAGGTGAACCGTCGCAGTTGTCTGTAGCCGATGCAGTACCTGTATTGACAGGATCTGTGCTTTCATCACACTCAATGGTGATGTCTGCAGGACAATCTGTAATCACAGGTGCTGTGCTGTCTTCGACCGTGATGATCTGTGTGCAGCTGACTGGATTATCACAAGCATCCGTCGCGGTCCACGTACGGGTGATCGTGTATTCCTGAGGACAATCCCCTGGTTCGATCACGT
>JAUHXV010000078.1 GCA_030426765.1 Bacteroidia bacterium
CAGAAATTAATGCAGGAAGCTCAGGGACAGCGACTATCCAGGGAACAGGCGGGATCACAGAAGGCTTTTACAATCATGGCGTGGTAGTGGAAGTTTTCGGATCAACCATCACGTCAAATGGAGCAGGACTGACGATTATCGGACAAGGCGGTGGCATGGGTAGTTCAGATACCAACATTGGCGTATCGCTAAGAACCAATTGTGTTGTATCAACCGGAGGAGGAGGTAATTTATTAGTTCAGGGCACAGGCGGAGCCGCAAACGGGGGGCAGAATATCGGAGTAGGTATAGCAGATAATGCGATTCTCACCACATCAGGAGGTAATATTCATGTGATTGGTGAGGGAGGGGGAACAGGCACCGGGTCAAATAATCATGGGGTATTAGTCGAGTTCGGGGGAGAAATTACAAGCGTTGGAACAGGGGCAGTAACAGTGGATGGAACTGGAGGTACATCATCCGGAGGAGAAAATCATGGCGTGTTTGTCGATGGATGGAATGCTCTTATCTCCGGTACAGATGGCGATGTAATTATCACAGGAGAAGGAGGCGGAAGCGGATCTTCATATTCGAATATTGGTGTGAGTCTGGATTTTTCCGGTACTATTTCGACAGTGGGTGCAGGTAATATTTCGATAAATGGAACTGGTGGAATGAGTACAGGGAGTAATAACCATGGAATAAGTGTTACCAACACTTGTTCTGTATCAACGACAAATGGAAACATAGATGTAGTGGGTACCGGAGGAGGATCGGGCAGTTCGCAAACCAATTTTGGGATGCGTCTTGAAGGTGTCATAGAAGTGACTGGTAGCGGTGATATCCATATAGATGTAACTGGAGGCTCTTCGGAAGGACACTATAATTATGGTCTGTATGGGTATGGCTCTGTGTCCCTTATCTCAAACAGTACCGGGAATATGACGATCGAGGGTAATGGCGGAGGTGCTTCTCTTTCTGTGGAAAATACAGGTATCTATCTAACGAATGGAGCAGAAATTAATGCAGGGAGTTCAGGGACTGCGATGATCCAGGGAACAGGCGGGATCACAGAAGGTTTTTACAATCATGGCGTGGTAGTGGAAGTTTTCGGATCAACCATCACGTCAAGTGGAGCTGATCTGACGATTATCGGACAAGGAGGTGGTATGGGTAGTTCTGATACCAACATAGGCGTTGTGTTGAGAAATAATTGTGTTGTATCCCCCGGAGGAGGAGGTGATATATTGGTGCAGGGTACAGGAGGAGTTGCAAACGGGGGGCAGAACATCGGAGTAGATATAGCAGATAATGCGACGCTCACCACATCAGGAGGTAATATACATGTGATAGGTGAGGGAGGGGGAACAGGCACCGGGTCAAATAATCATGGGGTATTGGTCGAGTACGGGGGAGAAATTACAGGGGTTGGAACAGGGACAGTAACGGTGGAAGGAACAGGAGGTACATCATCCGGAGTAGAAAATCATGGCGTATTTATCAATGGATGGAATGCTCTTATCTCCGGTGCAAATGGCGATGTGATTGTCACAGGAGAAGGAGGTGGAAGCGGATCTTCTTATTCGAATATTGGTGTGAGTCTGGATTTTTCCGGTACTATTTCGACAGTGGGTGCAGGCAATATATCGATCGATGGAACAGGTGGAATGAGCACAGGGGATGAAAACCACGGAATAAGTGTAGCCAATACCTGTTCGATATCAACGACAGATGGAGACATAGATATAGTGGGAGCCGGAGGAGGGTCGGATAGTTCGTCGAGTAATTATGGCATGCGGCATTCCGGACAAATAGATGCTTCAGGGAATGGGGATATTCATATTGAAGTGATGGCAGGTCCCGCAGAAGGAAATCAAAACTATGGTTTGTATTGTTTTAGTTCCATTATTGAATCCAACTTCGGAAATCTAACCATTGAGGGTTATGGAGGTGGATCTTCATCTTCATCAGACAATGCAGGGATTTACATGACGAATGGATCAGAAATTAATGGAGGAATGTCAGGGACATTGATTGTTCAGGGAGAAGGAGGTGCATCAACCGGTTCTGACAATCATGGCGTGTATTTAACCGATAACGGGACTACGATAACAACACAGGGAGTTGATATATTCATTAATGGGCTTGAGACTGGAAATGCTCCCGGCTTTGGAATCTTTCATACCGCTGATGCATTAATATCTACGGCATCAAGTTTGGGGAATATCCACCTCTCAGCTAACAGTATGAATATTGATGCAATTGTGTCCACCGCGTCAACAGATACTGTTTATGTATATCCCTATTCACCCGGAACAGAAATTTTATTAGGACCCGCGGATGATCCGGTGGGTGGTCCTTTGCAACTATCGGATGCGGAACTGGATTCAATTCAAACATATAAGTTGGTGATAGGAAATACTGCTTCCGGAACAATTTCGATTGATTCCAATATCACGCGCCCCTTACAAACCGATATGGCCTTAATTTCCGGTGGCGATGTGACGTTTCTCAACGGATATATTGATAACAACAATGCAAGTATGCATCTCGATCCCGGCCCTTCTCCGTCTGGTGTACTCCCGCTGGTGAGTGGTCAGGATGCGATAGCCAGTATCGTGACATTTGGCAGTGATCTGGTGATTAATATAGAAGGCATCATCCCGGATGTGGAATACGATCAGATGAACATTGAAGGCTTGATCGACCTGACGGGTGTCGACCTGATATGGAATGGTTCCTATATGCCTATGGTGGGAGATTCATTTATTGTCATTCAAAACGATGATAGCGACAACATCATCGGCACATTTGTTGGGCTCGCAGAAGGAGATACAATCTATAATTTCCTGACAGCCGGAACGGATGCAGTTATAACCTATCAAGGGAATACCGGAAACGATGCAGTTATTCGGGTGGTTGCTGCATGCCTGCTTCCTGAAGTGCCATTAGTTTCAACATCACAGGACACCGCTTGTGCCGGTGAGATGATTACACTCACGATCGATGCAGGTGATTTGGGCGATGCTGTTGACTGGTACTGGTATTCAGATGGATGTGGTACTACACCGGAAGGCACAGGGAGCAGTATTATAGTTTCTCCGGCTGAGTCCACTACATACTATGTGCGAGGAGAAGGTGGGTGTGTATCTACCGGACCTTGTGCGGATATCACGATTACCATCAATGCAATACCTGATCCTACCATAAATCAGGATGCGCCGGATCCATGTTATTATACAAGCAATTTCTTCCAGCCTGTTGCACCCGAAATTCCCGGAGCTACCTATACCTGGGATTTTGGTATCGGTGCTGTGCCCGCTAATGCTTCCGGCTATGGTCCTCATGATGTAATGTATCTGGCTCCGGGACCGAAGACCGTTAAACTTGTTATCCATCCAAATGAATCCGGAGCGCAATGCCCCGATAGTAGTACCATTGACTTTACTATTGTCAATTGTCCCGGACAGATTTTAGGTAAGGTGTTTGATGACTTTTTAGATCCAATTGCCAGTGTCCATGTGCTCTTGTATGAGGATGCCGATACAAATGGCGTGGCAGATGATGATACACCTGTCCGAAGCATTTTTACCGATTCGAATGGAAACATTGGTATGGCCAATCTCACACCGGGGCATTATGTGCTTGTGCAAAATCAACCTTCCGGCTGGACTACACTGGATGATTACGACGCCACGGATGATGGAGATGTCGTATCAAATGTTGACTCGCTGGATAATCTTATTCCGGTGAGCATACTTCCGCTGGAAGTTGATTCCATGAATATTTTTATTGAGAAAGCAGTTCCCGGACAGGTTACCGGATCTGTTTTCAATGACCTGAATCTGAATGAAATCCCTGATCCCGGAGAAGGTATTGCGGATGTGTTGTTAGAAATTTTCCCGGACTACAATCAGGATGGATCAGCCGATACAATTGTTCCGGCGTATACGGGTATGACAGATGCTATGGGAATGTACCAGTTTATGGATATCCCGGTAGGCCATTATGTAATTGTAGAAACACAACCACCCGGTATGATCTCCGTTAAGGATTTTGATGCGTCCAATGATGGAGATGAAGTGCCCAATACCAATATGCAGGATGATACCATTCCGTTTACCCTGATCAATATGGAAATCGATGCACATAATTATTTTATCGATGCCCCCGATTGTAGTTTGCAAGTGACCAATACAAACGATGATGGAATTGGCTCTCTTCGATATGCACTCGGATGTGCGGCTGACGGAGACACTATTACCTTTCATCCGGGCATGGCCGGCAGTGCCATCGAGATCACAACTTCTGTCGTATTGATTGAGAAGGATGTTGTCTTGTATTCAACCCTGATGCCTGAAGTTGAAATCCATTCGCAGATCACCGGACTTTTTGAAATCGATCCAATGGCGCAAGCAGAATTTTCCGGCATCCACATTGTCAGCGGATTGTCTCCCGGAAGCACAGGAGCAGCTTTTGAAAATTATGGCATCCTTATTTTAAATAATGTCCGCGTGACCCGCAATCCCCTGTTCATGTCCGGCGAATATTTGATCCGCAATCATCCGGGCAGCGAACTCACCATCGATGGCACCTGCCAGATCCAGGAAAACTAGAGGTGAGTGGGCTTGCCCTGTACTCCGACGAAGGAGGTAGTACAGGGGTGAGCAGAGAGCAGAGAAATGTTCTGTGCCACTAAAGAAATTAGGTTCCATGAATGGTAGCCTTTCAATGCGTTGAAAGGAAATCCTGAGGAATTAGGAATCGCAGGTCGCGCTTCAGCGCATGACCATCTGTGCCACTAAAGAAATTAGGTTCCATGAATCGTAGCCTTTCAATGCGTTGAAAGGAAATCCTAAGGAATTAGGAATCGCAAGTCGCGCTTCAGCGCATGACCATCTGTGCCACTACTGAAATTAGGTTCCATGAATCGTAGCCTTTCAATGCTTTGAAAGGAAATTTAGAGAGATCAAAATATTCTGGTCGCGCTTCAGCGCTTGACCATCTTTGACAAAAATTTAAAAAAATTAAACGCTGCCCCGAGCTTTAGCTCGCGGGGATTATGAAACAGAAGAAACATTTTCGCTCTCCACTCCATGCCCTACGCTCTTTGCCCTACGCTCTTTGCCCTCCGCCCTCCGCTCTCCGCTCTCCGCCCTCCGCTCCATGCCCTACGCCCTCCGCTCTCCACTCTCCGCTCTCCACTCTCCGCCCTCCGCCCTCCGCCCTCCGCTCTCCGCCCCTCAGCATGATTTAAATTAGATTTTGGTATATTTATTACTCCCGATCATAAGAAGATCGGTAAAATTCCGGCAGGTCGTAATCCCTTTGGTGAAACCGTTCTCACCAGAACAGCTTTTTGTAACCCCAATTACAATGCACTATGACTGCTCGCGTGTTGTGGATATATCTCATTTTCGCATGCCTACTTTTCATACCTGAAGAGTCTCTGGCTGAGGTGGATATAGTATTAAGCTCTGAGTCTTCAACAGAATACAACCATCATTTTTCTTTGTCTGCAATGGTCGGAGAGTTTATCACGGTATGGAATTCTGATACAACGTACTCCGGATCCTCTGCCGATGACCAAATCACCATTCCGGGTACCGGCACTAATTATGATATCTATTGGGAGGAAGTCGCCTTGCCATCTAACAACGGAACGGCGCTTGGGAATGGGACAACTACCATTACATTTCCATATCCAGGCGTGTATCGCGTAGAGATATCACCAGGAGCAGGAATGTTCGAGCGAATTCAATTCGATAACATGGGTGATAAGCACAAGCTGCTCGACATTGAACAATGGGGTACGATACCCTGGTCTAGTATGGAAAGAGCATTTTTTGGATGTTCCAAACTTGATTTCACAGCCACTGATTCTCCCGATCTGTCAGTGGTCGATAACATGGAGCGCATGTTCCAGGGATGTACTTCACTCACGCAACCCGCAATGAACGCATGGGACGTATCTGGCGTGGAGGCAATGTCGTATATGTTCGCAGGGGCAACACAGTTTAATGGCGAGATAGGGGGGTGGGATACTGGTAACTTGATATATGCGATCAGAATGTTTTTACAAGCATATGATTTTAATCAGGATATAGGAGCCTGGAATACAGAAAATACAACCCACATGTCTGCGATGTTTCAAAATGACACATCCTTTAACCAGGACATTGGGGGTTGGAATACGGAAAGTGTTTTGTACTTCTCAAATATGTTTTTCGGAGCCACGGCTTTCAACCAGGATATCAGTGGATGGAATACTTCAGATGCACTTTCTATGGTGTATATGTTTTACGACGCGACCTCATTTAATCAGGATATTGGTAGCTGGGATGTGAGCGCAGTTACGTCGATGTTCAGCATGTTTGAAGATGCTGTATCCCTCGATCAGGATTTTGGTAACTGGGATCTGAACGCCAATGTCAACATAGCCAATATGTTTAACGATGCAGGATTGTCCTGTGAGAATTATGACAGCACACTGATCAAATGGAACGCCAATCCATCCACACCAAATTCCAGATCACTTGGTTCTGCCAGTCTCACGTATTGGGACGGGGAAAGCGCCAGAGATAATCTGATCAATGTTAAAGGTTGGACCATTACTGGTGACACCTATTCAGATTGTAACTACTACCCACCCGATTATGAAATCACGACCACAGGTGGAAATCTCATCATCACCGATATGTCAGGCAATGGAGAAAGCATGTTCGTCACCGAATCAGGAGGAGACCTGGAGTTTGATGTAGCAGGCCGTCGGTACTCACTCAATGGTGGACCCTATACATACTTTCCGGTGAGCATTTCTATTGGCGGACTTACTTCAATTGAGATTAATCTCGAAGCAGGAAATGACCTGATTGATTTTGATATTTCCGGTGAGCAAATTCCGAGCCTTACAATCAACGGAGGTACAGGCGATGATGGCGTGACATTTAGTTCAGACGTTTCCTTTTTTCCGGACGCCAATCTTAATCTGGACTTGCAGAATGACGATCCTGTTCCCGGCACAGACTATGTGCAGTTTTTAACCGGAGTCGCTGTCGAATTGTTCGACGCCGGTGAAGTCATCATCCGTGTGAGTAAAAATATTGCTTTTAATGATGGTGCCTCGCTGACCACAGAAGATGGATTCGTCACGATTGAAGCTAACCAACAAGCTATTCCGACAACAGGCAGTTTTTATGGAATCGCGCTGAACAACGCTTCTATTATAATCACGGATGAGGGAAAACTTGACCTTAAAGGAAAAGGGGGCGATGGAGCAGGTAACCAGATCGGTGTATACCTGTTTAATAACGCAGAAATAATAGGCGGAATATCAGGTTTGCAGAGCATTGAAGGGTTCGGTGGCGACGGGACCGCCAATGCCAATCGAGGAGTACAAGTACAGTCATCAAGCGTCATTTCCACCAACGGTGGAGACATAGAGGTGACAGGAGAAGGAAACGGAACGGGAAGTACCGCACATAATTATGGCGTACACCTTGTCATCGGTGGTACGATTACTGCCGGAGGCTCAGGAACAGTAAAGGTAGAAGGTACAGGAGGAATCACTACAGGTGATTATAATCACGGGGTGTATGTTTTGAATAGTGGCTCGATGATTAGTTCTTCCGGTGGAAATGTAACCGTCACAGGCTATGGAGGTGGTACAGGAGTAGCCGGACACAACAAAGGCATTGTGGTAAATGATGGCGGAGTTATTCTTGCAGGAGGTTCAGGATCAGTGTCTGTAACGGGTACTGGAAGCGCTGTTCCGACAGGCATTCGCAATCACGGTGTGCATATTGTAAACAACAATTCAAGTATTTATTCCAGCGGAGGAGATGTGGAGGTTATTGGTCAGGGCGGAGGATCTTCACTAACATCAGACGCCAACCATGGAATTCTGATTGAAGGAATTGCTTCTATTACTGCAGGTGGTAGTGGAACCGTTTATGCTGAAGGTACCGGTGGCCCGTCAGAAGGTATTCGTAATGATGGGGTCATTTGCTGGAAAGCGGGAGCTGAAATTACTTCGGCAGGAGGAGATGTTCAAGTCGTGGGGAATGGCGGAGGCTCAGGTACGTCGTATTGGAATTTTGGTGTGATGCTGGACAATGGTGGCACCCTTTCAGCGGGCGGTTTAGGCAATCTGCTGGTAGAAGGAAATGGGGGTACCAACTGTTCGGGAGAAAGAAATTATGGTGTGTACGTCTATCTGGCGAATTCACTCATTACCTCCAACGGGGGAAATGTCACCGTGGTGGGACAGGGTGGAGGAAATAGTGTATCGCTTTATAATATTGGTATACTGGTGCAAAGTGCAACGATCACAGCAGGGGGATCCGGAACAGTGACTGTGACCGGTACAGGTGGTTCAAATGATAGTGATCGTAGTGATGGCGTTCAACTCTGGCAAGCTGGTTCGCTCATTACCTCCTCAGGTGGGAATGTCACAGTCAATGGCCAGGGAGGCGGGCTCAATACTTCAAACATGAATTATGGTGTCATCGTGTATTCCGATGCCGTCATCACGGCAGGAGGTTTAGGAAACGTGCTTGTACAAGGAAACGGAGGGCTTACCGGAGGAACCAGAAACGACGGTGTTTACATTGCTGTTAATGCAACGATTTCTTCTTCCGGAGGAAATGTGCATGTCATAGGACAAGGAGGAAGTTCCGGTGGAGGGTATAGAAACTATGGCATTTTTCTTGAACAAGCCGGCGTCATTACGGCGCAAGGAACCGGTACAGTCACTGTGGAGGGGACAGGTGCAGCATGTCCCGGTATTCGCAATTATGGAGTCGTACTTTCCGGTACCACGTCTATGATTTCTTCAACCGACGGGGATGTTTCGATTACAGGACAGGGTGGGGGAAATGGTGCTTCAAACACCAACTTCGGGGTTTATCTGACTAATTCTACCATTGCTGTGGGAGGTTCCGGAAAATTATTCATTGATGGTACGGGGGGTACTGCATCCGGTAATAGCAATTACGGAGTAAGTTTCTTAGGGAATGCTTCCTCCGTCACTACCAATAATGGAAATATTGACATCATCTGTCTGGGAGGAGGAGAAGGCACATCCACAAATAATTTTGGAATCAGAAATCAAGGAACGATCGAGGCTGGTGGCACCGGAGAGATAAATATAAATGCCACAGGCGGCCCTTCAGTAGGCAATAGTAATTATGGGCTCTATATTGATAGCGGAGGTTCGTCCATCACAACTAATTCGGGAGATTTAAACATTGTCGGAATGGGTGGAGGCATAGACAGCTCTTCGTCAAATGTTGGGGCAGCGTTTTTATCCGGAACCACTATAGCCGCAGGCGGTATGGGAATCACTTCCGTTGAGGGTATAGGAGGCAACACGAGCGGCGAAACAAATATGGGAGTATATGTGACAAGCTCAGGCACCAGCATTACATCCAACGGGGGAGATGTGTTTATAACCGGACAAGGTGGAGGTGGGGCAGGTAGCGGAGTACATAACTACGGCGTCAACTTGTATGGAGGTGGTTTGATTAGTGTGGGAGGAACCGGGACATTGCACATAGATGCAACTGGCGGACCATCAGCAGGCGGTAATAATTATGGTATGATCGTGTTTAACTCCGCCGCTTCTGTAACATCCAATGATGGAGATATAAATATAAACGCACAGGGTGGAGGAACCGGATCGGGCGCTGGTAATATTGGAATTCAGGTGCAAAGTCAGGGTGTAATTCAGGCAGGTGGAACAGGAAATATTACCATTACAAGTATGGGTGGAAATACAGAAGGAAACGGAAACCATGGCATACTCGTGTGGCATGATGGTACTTATATTCAGACGACGGATGGTGATATTACGCTTAATGGAACTGCAGATGGTGTTGCAGGAGCAGGAGGTGGCGTTGGTGTAAATATTGCGGATGGCACGATCACAGCAGGTGGCTCAGGCCAGGTCCTTCTGAATGGCATTGGTTCCCCCGCAAGCGGTGATAATAATTTTGGCATAAGTTCATCCGGTGCTAATGCGATAGTCACATCTGAAGGAGGAGATATTTTCCTTAATGGCACAGAAGGAGGCGGATCCACCGGAGTTGGTATCCGACATATTAATGGTGCGGCAATCAGCACATTCAATAATACAGGAAATCTCTTTTTTACAGCGAACAGTATGCTTGTGGATGCTCCTGTTTCATTGAGTACGACAGACACCATGTTTATCAAACCCATGACACCCGGAACCGAAATCTTACTTGGACCTGCGGATGATCCCATTGGCGGACCTTTGCAATTGTCTGATGCAGAATTGGATTCTGTTTTCGCTATGACCATGTATATTGGTGATGTTGCTTCAGGCACGATTACGATTGATTCGAATATCACTCGATCAATGTCAACACATATGACGCTTGTCTCCGCCGGAGATGTGTCGTTTGCCAATGGGTATATTCATACTGGCAGCGGCAACCTGCATCTTGATCCGGGGCTCTCCCCATTGGGAGTGTTACCATTGGTAAGTGCTCAGGATGTGATAGCCGATACCCTGACATTTGGAAGTGATCTCGTGATTAATATCGAAGGCATCATCCCGGATGTGGATTACGATCAGATGAACATTGAAGGCCTTATCGATCTGACCGGTGTCGACCTGATCTGGAATGGATCCTATATGCCCATGATGGGGGATTCTTTTATTGTCATCCAAAACGATGATAGCGACAACATCATCGGCACATTTGTTGGGCTCGCAGAAGGCGATACGATCTATAATTTCATGACCATGGGAATAGATGCAGTCATTACCTATCAGGGAAATTCCGGCAACGATGCAGTCATTTGTGTCGTCGTAGTTTGTCTGTTACCCGAAGTGCCCGTTGTTTCAGCATCACAGGACACCGCCTGCGCAGGGGAGATGATTACGTTGACGATCGATGCCGGTGATCTTGGTGATGCTGTAGACTGGTACTGGTATTCCTCAGGTTGCGGAACGACCCCCGAGGGAACGGGAAGTAGTATCATGGTAAATCCGCTTGTGACGACTACCTACTTTGTCAGGGGAGAAGGCGGTTGTGTCTCCGATGGCACTTGCGCCAATATCACAATCACCATCAATGCGATTCCGGATGCGGACATAGATCGTGATGCGCCAGGCCCATGCTATTTTACCAGTAATGTTTTTCAACCTGTGGCTCCGGAAATTCCGGGTGCTACGTATACCTGGGATTTTGGCCTTGGTGCTGTACCTGCCAATGCATCCGGTTATGGTCCGCATGATGTAAGTTATCTGGGCGCCGGACCAAAGACTGTCAAACTCGTCATTCATCCAAATGAATCCGGCGCACAATGCCCCGATAGCAGTACCATTGACTTTACCATTGTCAATTGTCCCGGACAGATACTAGGGAAGGTGATGGATGATTTTTCTGATCCAATATCCAGTGTCCATGTGCTCCTGTACAACGATGCGGATACAAACGGAGTAGCAGATAATGGTACTCCTGTCAGAAGTATTTTTACTGATGCAAATGGCAACATTGGTATGGCCAACCTCACACCGGGACATTATGTCCTTGTTCAAAATCAACCTTCCGGTTGGACATCCCATGATGATTTCGATGCAACACCTGATGGAGATGTCGTATCAAATATTGACTCGTTGGATAATATTATTCCTGTGAGTATCCTTCCGCTGGAAATTGACAGCATGAATATTTTTATTGAAAAGGCAATTCCCGGACAGATTACCGGTGCAGTCTTCGAAGATTTTAACCTTAATGAAGTTCCGGATCCCGGAGAAGGCATTGCGAATGTGTTGTTGGAAATTTTCCCGGACTACAATCAGGATGGATCAGCAGATACGATTGTTCCTGCGTATACCGGTATGACGGATGCCATGGGTATGTACCAGTTTATGGAAATCCCGGTGGGCCATTATGTAATCGTACAAACACAACCGCCCGGTATGATCTCCGTCAAAGATTTTGATGCATCCAACGATGGGGATGCAGTACCCAATTCAGATATGCAGAATGATACGATCCCATGTACACTGATGAATATGGAGGTCGACGCGCATAACTATTTTATCGATGCCCCCGATTGTAGTTTGCAGGTGACCAATACAAACGATGACGGAATAGGCTCTCTTCGATATGCGCTCGGATGTGCGACTGACGGAGACACCATAACCTTTCATCCCGGCATGGCCGGCAGCGCCATCGAGATCACAACTTCTGTCGTGTTGATGGATAAGGATGTCGTCTTGTATTCAACCCTGATGCCTGAAGTTGAAATCCATTCGCAGATCACCGGACTTTTTGAAATCGATCCAATGGCGCAAGCAGAATTTTCCGGCATCCACATTGTCAGCGGATTGTCTCCCGGAAGCACAGGAGCAGCTTTTGAAAATTACGGCATCCTCATTTTGAATAATGTCCGAGTGACCCGCAATCCCCTGTTCATGTCCGGCGAATATTTGATCCGCAATCACCCGGGCAGTGAGCTCACCATCGATGGCACCTGCCAGTTCCAGGAGGATTAGCGGTGAGGAGTGAGCGGTGAGAGGTAGTTTGTGGGACGGCGCAACCCCTAACCCCTGTTTTTCTTCGCTTCACTTCGAAAATCCCGGGGGGCATACCCGCTCTGGAGGGTCTTTTTTCGAATAAAAGTTTGTTGCATTCTTCACATGTTGTTTCTGTTGAAAAGTAAAAAGCCCTGAAGGGGCGTTCTGTTAGCGGCGGGGTTCAGCCCCAAGCTTCAGGTGAGCAGTGAGTAGTGAGAAATGTTCTGTGCCACTAATGAAATTTAATTCCATGAAAGGTAGCCTTTCAATGCGTTGAAAGGAAATCCTGAGGAATTAGGAACCTCTGGTCGCGCTTCAGCGCAATGACCATCTGTGCCACTAATGAAATTAGGTTCCATGAATCGTAGCCTTTCAATGCTTTGAAAGGGAATTTAGAGAGATCAAAATATTCTGGTCGCGCTTCAGCGCATGACCATCTGTGAGAAAAATTTAAAAAAATTAAACGCTGCCCCGAGCTTTAGCTCGCGGGGATAATGAAAGAGAAGAAACAATTTTGCCATGCCCCATGCCCCATGCCCTACGCTCTCCGCTCTCCGCTCTCCGCTCTCCGCTCTCCGCCCTACGCTCTCCGCCCTCAGCTCTCCGCCCTACGCTTCCCGCTTCAGATACTGCTTAGGTGTATAGCCGTATTTCTTTTTAAAGGCAGCAATAAAATGACTTGGGTTCTGGTAGCCGATTTTAAAGGCGATTTCTTTGACCAGCATTTCACCCGACTCGAGCATCTGCATGGCGGATTCGAGTTTGTGGTCGGCATGAAACTGATGGATCGTTTTGCCAAACATATACTTATATCCTTCCTTTAAGGTACTGCGAGGCAATTCGAATACCATGGCCAGGTGATCCGGATCAGGAGTGGTATCGATATGCTCCATGATATGTTTGCGTACCTGACGGATTTTATTTTCGATGGCCGGACTCAGCATCACCGGACATGCATCCATCTTTTGTCCGAAGGCAGTTTCGAGCAACAGGCTGAAGATTTCCATGAGCTTGGCTCTTTCGAAAATCGCCTGAAACGGAGGTTGCAGTTTGTGGTGCAACAACTGATCAAAGCACACCATCAGCGAGGGATTGACCGGAATGAGTTTCATCAGATCCTTCATATTGATTTTTTCAGCGGTCTCAAGCTGATGCTGATCAAAGGAAGGAGCGATGAGCTGATGCAATGCCGAAATACTCATCCTGGTGATGTAAAACTCTGCATTTGCTTCGGCTAAAATTTTTGTATTCCATTCTCCTTTTGGAAAAGCGAGGAATATGGCCTCTCCGGCAGTCAATCGAAGCGGATGGGGAATAAAGGAGGTATGTAAGTTCAGAGACCCTTGTTTGAGGCAAAACAAACAGATTTCTTTCGGGCCACATGCGAGATCAACCGGACCCTCAGCTGCTCCTGCATATCCCATGACGGTAGCCATGCCGGGTATCTCGGTAGTGGTAGAGGTCATCATGAATGGGTCTGTTTGATTCATTTTGCAATTCTGCCTTATAAACGCCTTTCGCCTGAATATGTTGCTAAGTAACTGATTTTGAGCCTGCAATCACTTGCCGGAGCCTACGAGCGGGTCACAAAGG
>JAUHXV010000142.1 GCA_030426765.1 Bacteroidia bacterium
TTGATTTTAGATTACACATCATTGGTTTTGGATTGAAAGGCGAGGACACAGGGCAGTTGGTTTGCGCAGCGGAGGCGGGCGATGGAAAATATTTCAATGCGGAAGATGCTGCTGATCTCGGTGATGTACTGACTGAAGCCACAACGACTACGGTAGATGATCCGGATGGAAATGTATCTGTTTTTGCCCTTAAAAACGGTATTCCGATCGACGCCTGGTTCCGGGCGCAGGATGTCGCAGGAAAAAACAAGCCCATTTCCGTACGCACCTACCAGGACACAGCGATGATGTATCTGCCTCCCGGAAAATACAACCTGAGTGCCGTCCCGTTACAGGGTAGTGATGTCGATCAGATTACGATCGAAAACTTTGAGAGCTATGAAGACAAAATCACCCATCAGACGATATCATTTGATGGAGGAAAGCTGGGGGTCACGACAACCAATAATGGCGAGAACTGGGATTGCATTGTGAAATTGATGGACCAATCCGGAAAAGTAGCTGCTTCCGTTCGCACCTATTCAGCGCCCAAGGAGGTGGAAGTCAATCCCGGAACCTATGATGTCTCCATCCAGGCGCTTGGCTCCATGGAAGGGCTACATACAAATACCGTTATGAAAGGAATTTCAATCACCGGCGGGGATGTGACTCCCTTAAGCTATAATTTCGAGACCGGCACTTTTAAAATAACTACAAAGATTGGTAGTGAGCATATTGATTGCATTGTAAATATCAAAGAGCAGGCATCCGGAACTAGCGTTGGAGGTGCTCGTACGTACACGAAAGGAGCTGAGTTTTTACTAAATCCCGGATCCTATGAGGTCAAAGCAACGCCATTGGGTGTGCATAAGAGCAAAGCGGCTCAAATCATCACGATTAAACTAGAAGCCGGATCCTCCATGACAAAGGAATTATCATTTTAGGTATGCGGAGCGTATTTAAACCAGCCAGTTTTCTGCTGTATGTTTTGTCGTTGATCTGCTTTTTCTTCATCGGGCTGTTTATCGCAAAATATACGGGAGCAGGAGAAAACCAGGGACTAGCTGGAGGTGCTATAGTCTTGTTTTATGGCATTGTGACGGCAGGCATTGCGCTGATTGTTTCCGTGTTCGTGGCTTACGCAATCGAACTGAAATACATCATCACGCTCAACAAAATCCTGGGTGCATTATTGGTGGTATTAGGAGTCACGATCTTCTTCCTCGTGAAAGCACAGCAGCAGGAAAAACCAGATGAGATTGTTTTGCCGCCGAAGACTGAAGCGACAGATTGATTTGTTAGACCTGAGACGTTAGACCTGAGAACTAATATGTTAGACTCCAGATTGAAAATCTTTAATTTCCGTTAACCGTTAACCGTTAACCCCTTGCTTTCAGCATATCACTCCCTCACTCAATCACCGCCTCACCCCATAACCTTATAACCTTTAACCCTCCATTCGCACAATAAACTGATCCGTATCCCCAAACCGCTCTTCGAATATGATGGTACGGCCTCGATGCATTTTTTCCAACATACTTTCATTCGCATGTCGGATCGTGATGAGTTCAAGACCATCTTCAATTTTTACATCAAAATTTTCAGAAAGGACAGCCTGCAGTTTTTCTAGTTTCGGAGGTTCGTTGCGGACGCACAGGAGAAAGCTCATCGCGGTATTGCGCATGCTGTTGACTTTGATGCGCAGCGAGGATACGACCGAAAAGATTTCACTTAAATGACCTTCCGCCACAAAAGAGAAATCCTTAGTGGCAATTTGAATCAGCGCCTGATCCGTTTCCACGACGACGATCGGTGGAAGTTTCTTTGCACTGGAGGTTGAAATCTTCGTGCCGGGATGAGACGGGTGATCAAACGACCGAACAAACAACGGGATATTCTTATTCTGCAGCGGCTTGATGGTCTTAGGGTGAATCACTTTAGCGCCGTAGTAGGTCATCTCGAGTGCTTCGCGATATGTGATTTCTTCTAGTCGTGTAACATCCTCAAAGGCCTTGGGGTCGCCTGTCATAATGCCCGGCACATCCTTCCAGAAAGTAACCGACGATGCATCGAGGCAATGCGCAAGCACCGCTGCAGTATAGTCTGAGCCCTCTCTGCCTAAAGTACTGCTCTCGAGATAAACGGTTGAACCAATAAAGCCCTGGGTAAGTGCAATCTTTCCGGAAGCTAACACCGGCTTAAGTATTTTATCGACAGCCTCTTCAGTCTTATCCCACAGGATGCGTGCTTCCCGGTAGTCGCTATCCGTGATGATAAAACTCCGGGCATCTAACCAATCGTGATCCACGTTCTGAGCCTTCAGATACGCACTTACAATCTTCGTTGAGGCCAGTTCGCCAAATACAATCACCTGGTCGTAATGATAATTGTAATCCGGATGTGGATCTTCTTCAAGGATCCAGTTGAGTTCCACCCACAGATCGTGTAGCTCGGTCATTAAGTCATCTTTCTGATCACCCAAAAGCGCTGCCGCGATGCTGTTGTGAAACTCCTGTAACTTCTGATAATGATTGCTCATTTCTGCCGGGTCATGATAGTGCGCAAGGATCAGAGCTTCAAGCGCATTCGTTGTTTTCCCCATGGCGGAAATCACAACCACAAGAGGTTTCCCGACGTGTTGTTTCAATTGCGAAGCGACCTTCCGGATCGCCTCTGCGTCCTTCACGGAAGCACCACCAAACTTATAAACCTCTGGAGCAGACATGTAAGCTATTTTGCGCCAAAAATACATAACCCAATCACATTACAA
>JAUHXV010000079.1 GCA_030426765.1 Bacteroidia bacterium
AAGAAGATGTTGAGTTCACCATGCACTATACACAGGTTCAGGATCTCATGGTCATGATGGTGCTTGATGAAAGTATTTCACTCGGGAATGATTTTGAAAAAATAAAAGAATACGCCAGCACATTTGTAGCCAGTGTCCTGGAAGATATTCCGAACGCCAGAATCGGAATCGTGGATTTCTCTGACCAGATTCATAGTTTTCCACCCACCAGTAATAAAGCAGCGCTGCAAAACTATATTGCCAGCCTTGAACAGGGGCCTTTCACTTCTCTGTATGAATCAGTTAATATGGGTATCGATATGCTGGATGCAGAAGAAGCGGAAGCCAAGACCCTGCTGATCTTTACGGATGGCACGGACAATAACTCAGATCCTGTCTACACACCGGAATACCTGGTTGAAAAATTGAATAACAGTCCGTCTGACGTAAGCATCACCAGCTTCGCAATCGGACTGGAAGGAAACGGCGGAGTGGATAAACAGGTGTTGGAAGATCTCGCTGCCAACGGCGGAAGTGCGGCTTTCCCACGTAACATCGACGAACTCGGAGGTGTCTTCCAGAAATTCAGCAGCTCAATCGCAAATGTATACAACCTCACATACGTAAGAAATCAACAGATCATCACTGAAGAGGATAAACGCAAACTTCGTTTTGTCCTTACAGGCAACCCAAAGCTGGATTGATCTGATGTAAAGATGAAAGGGTAATAGATTTTCATAGTTACGAGCCTGGCCTAAGGAACCAGGCTTTTTTTATTTAAAAAGCATCGAGAAGGTGAGTCATACGGTTCTTAAGTGTATAGTTTAAAAGGTTATAAGTTTATTAGATTTTTTACTGGTTCGTTCAATGAGGGAATAGAAAGCACTGCGAGTTGTTTCATGATAACCACCAAATCACGTAAACCCTAAACGCTAAACATAGCAGGCATGGCCAGCTATACTAAACACATCTTCAAACGGAAGAATCATCCACTTCGTTTTATTCGTTCGATTGAACGCGATTTCCCTTTGGCTATCAAGTAATTCTTCATTGCCGATTATCTAAATCGTTGACAGATAATTTTCTGCTATGCCTTAATTAAAGTGAACTCTACATGCTTATAAGAGCTGAAATTTTGGTGGGTTGAAAGAGTGAAATATCCTGTTGTTCCTGTCCGGTGAATTTTGTATATTAAAGGATTCGTTCTTTAAAATTCCTGGCAAATGAAAAATTTCACTCCAATCCTCATTTGCATTTTGATTTGTCTCGCGTCGACCTACATGGCCGGACAAGCACTTCAGGTGCAAAACAAACTACTACCTGTACCGGGAGTTTCTCAGGCTCCCTCTGCCAACATGATGCAGTTTCCAACAGATTCATCATTACTACGTATCAGCGCTCTGGGACCGCTCTTTAATGAAGGGATTCAGATTGAACTCAATTCCCTCGATTTGTCCAGCCCGGGCCCCTCAATTTTTCTTGACTGTCCGGATCCTATTGATTTCCCCCTGGGAGCCATCCGTCTGCGCCCTTCGCAAACAGGCGCTCATTTAACGGTTAGCAATATCGGTTCTTCAGGTGAGGATGGTGTCTCAATTGAACTTGAGGAATTGGATCCGGTATTCAGACCCAGTATGCGATTGGTTAAACCCCTTATTCAGGGCCCGCAATCTGCGATCATTTTGGCCCCTTCCGAGGATCGGTCGAGTATGATGCTGTTTAATCATCCTGATGATGGGAATAACGGCCTCAGCATATTAGTGCCGCCACCTTCGCTGACGTATCCTGCTTTCCTGACACAATACGATTATCCCACCTTATCACACTCCATTTCCATTTCTGATTCCAATTGGGTTTTTGGACTTAGCCACAAGTTTGATACACTGGTACCGGCATTGTGTACACGTGTTCATCACTCCGATGCTTCATTTGCTGATAGCTTTTTTGATATTACGTATAATCTCCTTCAAGGGCATCGAAGAATGGCCTTTCATCACATGCATCGTACCAGGTTGTTCCAACCCTCACTGCTAAGGATTCGTGACAGGGTAGCTTCTGATTCATCAGGCGTGGATTCTTTTTTTGATGTCTTTTATGATATTTCAAATGCGGAAGTTGGGCGCTCGTTTGGCGATCCTGTTTCTGAACTTCAGTTGATCGCCAACTGGGATAAGGCGACCCCAAAACTTTCACATCGATTGCAATCCACCGATCCATTGTTTGTAGACAGCTTTTTTGACATTACGTATGATCTGAGTCTCAGAAGTCATCGAACAGCATTTCTGGATTTGCATCACACACGCGTATTTACTCCTTCTCTGCTAACAGTACACGATCGGGTAGCCACAGATGCAGCAGGCGTAGATTCGTTTTTTGATGTGTTTTATGATATCTCAACAGGCGAAGTAAGACGATCATTCGGAGATCCGACTTCAGAATTGCTGTTGACCTAAGAGTATGAAAAGGCTACGCCAAAACTAGGGAAGCGCGTGCATTCAACCGATCCGTTGTTTGTCGACAGCTTTTTTGACATTACGTATGATCTGAGTCTCAGAAGTCATCGAACAGCATTTCTGGATTTGCACCACACACGCGTTTTTTCCCCCTCCCTGCTAACTGTACATGATCGTGTTGCCACAGATGCAGCAGGCGTGGATTCGTTTTTTGATGTGTTTTATGATATCTCCACAGGCGAAGTAAGACGATCATTTGGAGACCCAACTTCAGAATTGCTGCTGACATATGAATATGAAAAGTCGACACCAAAATTGTTGCAACGTGTTCATTCGACCGATCCATTGTTTGTAGACAGCTTTTTTGACATTACGTATGATCTGAGTCTTAGAAGTCATCGTACGGCATTTCTGGATTTGCACCACACACGCGTTTTTTCCCCCTCTTTGCTCACAGTACACGATCGGGTAGCCACAGATGCAGCAGGCGTGGATTCGTTTTTTGATGTGTTTTATGATATCTCCACAGGCGAAGTAAGACGATCATTTGGAGACCCAACTTCAGAATTGCTGCTGACCTATGAGTATGAAAAGTCGACACCAAAATTGTTACAACGTGTTCATTCGACTGATCCTTTGTTTGTAGACAGCTTTTTTGATGTTGAATATAATTTAAGTCAGGGCCATCGTCGGATTGTTTATCAGGACTTGGTTTTGAAAGAAGAATTCCAGTTAGATGCACCTCGGGTCATTCGTCGGGTAGAATCAGACAATCCCGCATTTGCAGGAAGATTTATAGAACACCATGCAGACATCCAGACAGAATTGGTAGCTCTGGAACTGACCGCGGCAGGATTTCCGGGATTGGGGCCTATCGAAGTGCGCACCGAGTATGATGGGCTATCCCGTGTGATCCGGGAACAATCTTTAGATACGGATAACGGAGCATCATTGTTATTAGAACGACAGCTCAGCCTGACCGGCTCTACTCTGGTCGTTGGAGGCAACCTGCAGCTTAATGGAGGCTCGCTTTCATCCACAGGCCCGTTAGATATTTTTGGTCCGGCCACTGTGATAGGCGATTTGCATGTCAATGGCGTTTTATCCGCAGACGTGAAATTATTTAAAATCGATCATCCGCTGGATCCTGACAACAAATACCTTATTCATAGTTGTGTGGAATCTCCCGATATGATGAACATTTATAATGGCAACGTCACAACTGATGAGGATGGCTTTGCCACTGTGATCATGCCAGATTATTTTGAGGCCCTCAACACGGAGTTTCGGTATCAGCTAACCTGCATAGGGCAGTTTGCTCAGGCCATTGTTGCTGAAAGAATCACGGATAATCACTTTGTGATCCGCACTGATAAGCCAGGCGTTGAAGTGAGTTGGCAAGTCACAGGGGTACGTCATGATCCCGCTGCCATGCAGGAAAGGTTTATGGTTGAAGTAGAGAAGTCACCTGAGATGAAGGGTACGAGGTTGTATAGATAATGAATTAGATGCATGGGGCATGGGTCTCCTTCGCTAAAGCTACGGCGACTGAAAGGCAATGGGCATGGAGCATTTAGCAAAGTGCGAAGGGAATTTTTTATGCCTTGAGTTTGTTTGTACTTGCTCACACAATCCCCGAGCTAAAGCACGGGGCAGTTTTTGAAAAAGGATTAAATAAGATTGTCCTGCCCTAAAGTGCGGACAGGAATTTCCTTTATTTCCTTTTCCCTAAAGAACGGGGCTCCCGACCCGCTGCACAGCGGGATCGGGATTAAATCATTCTGATAGATGGTTAAGCGCTAAAGCGCGACCGGAATATTTTAACCGCTCTAAAATCCCTTTCAACGCATTGAAAGGCTACCATTCAGGGAATCAAAATTCCCTCGTGCTACAGATCACCCTTTGGTCGCCGAAGCTTCAGCGAAGGAGACCATCACCCCATCACTCCCTCACCCCATATTTTTCACCATCCCACATATTTCGGGGGAGGCACATTTTTCATTCTGAGATAGACGACGAGCTGTCCGCGATGATGCGTCACATGATCGGTCATCAGAAACAGGATGCGACGCTTCGACATTTTTCCGGCAATAAAATCTACTTCCTGTGAAAGTGATTTTTCGGAAAGACCATTTACCGTTTGTTGAGCATAGGCAAATGCTTTTTCCAACATAGCAATAATCTCCTTTTTAGAATCTCCCGTTGCCGTAGGATCGACATGCTCCTTTGCTCCTCCAAGATACGAGGAGGAAAGCCAGATCATATTGCCGGCGACGTGCTTGAGTTGCTCGCCAAACGTCATCTCCTCCGGAGTAGGCGCGTACGAATAATAGTCCTCAGGCATACTTTTGGCAAATTCGAGGGTATACGCCGTGGCATTCTGCCATTTGATTTTGTAGTCATCGAGAAAAGTACGCTGAGCCTGGACGCTCAGCATTCCCCATAGCAGAAAGAACATAATCAGTATTCCATATTTTCGCATCACAACATTTTTTATTTTACAACACAAGATGATATGATTTTCTAACTTATAGCCTCGTTTTAACAAAACCATAACGCCCTGCATATGAAATCCACACTGCGCAGATCATTTTTACGAAAAATAGCAACTGCTTCCGCCATTCCTCTCGTGCCTTCTTTTCTTCAACAGGCGTCTGGCACATCCTGGATTACAGACTACAAATCGGCGTATGCAAAAACACCTGTTTCTCAAACTTCACACGTGGAAGATTTGGTTAAAGACGAAACCTTCTGGTACCAAATCAAAAATATGTACGGGTGTTCGCCCGGGCTGCTCAATCTCAACAACGGCGGAGTAAGCCCACAGCCATTGGTCGTCCAGGAGGCTTTCGAGCGATACAACCGACTATGCAATGAAGCACCATCCTATTATATGTGGCGCGTACTGGATCAGGGCCGGGAACCGCTTCGCAATCGACTCGCAGAGCTGGCAGGAACTTCTTCTGAAGAAGTAGCGATCGTGCGCAACACAAGTGAGGCACTGGAAACCATCATTTTTGGGCTTCGCCTGGAAAAAGGGGACAAAGTAGTCGTATGTAATCTCGACTACCCGAATATGGCCAATGCCTGGAAGCAACGTGCCCACCGGGATGGTATTATACTGAAAGAAGTGCAACTCGACCTGCCCAATATGTCCAATGATCAGGTTGTAGAGGCCTTTGCCAAACAAATCACCAATGATGTTAAAATCGTGCATATCACGCATTTAGTCAATTGGAACGGGCATATCCTGCCGTCAAAACGAATCGCAGACCTCGCACACGCGGTTGGAGCCAAAACTATTGTAGATGGCGCACATTCCTTTGCTCATCTGCAGGACAAAATACCCGCACTCGGTGCAGATTATTACGGCACAAGTCTGCACAAGTGGCTTTGCGCACCCTTTGGAACCGGTTTGATATACGTTAAAAAGGAACTCATCAGCGAATTGTATCCTCTGCTGGCCAGTCCGGATCCGGAAAGTGATGACATCCGAAAGTTTGAAAACCTGGGTACCAGATCTTTCGCTATCGAACAGGCTATCGGGCAGGCCCTGGATTTTCACTATGCGATCGGAGGCGCTCTGAAGCAGGCCAGGTTGCAATACCTTAAAGAATACTGGGCGCTGGCTGTAAAAGATCATCCACGCATTCAGGTGCGGACAGATACACATCCGGATCGAAGCTGTGCCTTATGCATCGTTTATGTGGATGGCTATACGGCAGCAGATCTCGGTAGCCGTCTGCACACTGATTTTAAAATTCACACCACCTCGATCGAATACTCCAATGTGGAGGGAGTGCGGATCACCCCGCACGTCTATATTGTAAAAGACGATCTTGATCGATTAATTTCGGCCCTACATAGTTTAGCAGAATCTTAACATGCAACCCTAAACCATTTTATCGTTCATTAGTTAGCTAGCTAATCCTATTTCCTGAAAAGCAATTGACTGATGCAGCGTCGACAGGCTACGGTGGTCTTTAATGATATCTCCGGATATACGTCCATGATGCAGGATAACGAATCCTTTGCCATCACGCTTCGTCAGC
This sequence comes from Bacteroidia bacterium, assembly GCA_030426765.1. Lineage (GTDB taxonomy): Bacteria > Bacteroidota > Bacteroidia > Chitinophagales > Saprospiraceae > Opimibacter. The sequence continues at coordinate 6,485 of JAUHXV010000079.1, forward strand.
GCCATAAAGAAGTTGTCGACCGTCTGACGCTGCAACACAACGGAGAGATTATTCAGTATTATGGCGACGGCACCCTGACACTTTTTGATTGTTCACTTGACGCAGTTCACTGTGCGCTTTCGATGCAAAAAGAGTTTGGGCAGGATCCACAAATCCCGCTTCGCATAGGCATTAATTCAGGAGACGTTTTACTCGGACCGGATGGAATTTACGGGGACTGTGTCAATATCGCCAGTCGCATCGAGCGCATGAGTGTCCCGGGATCGATTCTGATCTCGGATGAGGTGCACCGGGACGTAAGTCGCAAAGGAGGGATACGGACGGCCGATCTCGGACATTTTGAGTTGAAGAATGTAAGACGGCCTATGCATATCCATGCCATCGTCTCAGATGGCATTCGCGTGCCACGTCAAAAAGATCTCGAAGGGAAAATCGGTTTTAAGGAAAAAGCGATCATCGTCCTCCCGTTTTACAACCTCAATAAAGATCCGGAAAGTGATTTCTTTAGTGATGGTATTACAGAACAAATCATCTATGCGCTCAGTGATATTGAAGGGCTGCGTGTAACCTCCCGAACATCAAGTTTTGCATTTAAGGATAAACCTGTCAACTTGCGCGAGCTCCACCAGGAAATGGGCATAGATCACGTGCTGGAGGGAAGTGTGCGGCAGCATGGCAACAAGGTGAGGATTACAGCGCAGTTGATTAATGCGGCTGATGACTTTCATTTATGGAGTGATACCTACCATCTCGAAGTGGATGATGTTTTTCAGGTGCAGGATGAGATCGCTTTAAAAATCTCGAATAAACTCAAAGCGGGATTTGAGGAAAACAAAGAACAAGCATATGGACCTCTGCGCGGATCAACACGACATTCCGAAGAAAGTGCGCTGGATTTTTATAACAAAGGCAAATATTACTGGACTCAAAAGCTGCCGGGATATGTCGATCGGGCAAAACAGAATTTCGAGCAGGCCGTAGAAATAGATGAAGATCTGTTTCCTGCCTGGGCTGCATTGGCGAAAACATACATCTATAAAGGTGTTTTTAACTTATTGCCACCTTCAGTTGCTGCAGAGAGAAGTCTTGCGTGTCTGAAAAAGGCGCAGGCGCTATCTCCGGATCACCCGGATATAATATCCGGATGGGCGCTCTACCACATTTTTTATTCATGGGATCTGGGGCAGGCCTATGCATGGCTTACCTCCGATAATAATAGTCAGAATGCTCATTTTCTCCAACAATATCCTGTACTGCAAGCCAAAGGTTTGCTGGCGCTTGCTCAGCGTGAATATGAGGAAGCCATGCGATTTCTCCGTCGTGCATTAAAATTGAATCCGCTCAATCTCTCCATTCAATTGGATCTGGCCAGAACTTATCTGAGTGCCGGAGACGCCGACCAGGCACTTGATCAAGTGAATCATATGGTCGATACACGTCCTGATTTTTTGCAGGCCCTGGAACTCAAAGGATGGGTTTTGTATAACCTGGGTCACAAGCGTGAGTCAATCGATACGTTTAAACTGTTCAGAAAGGCATCTCCTTCGCCAATCGCCGGCCTGGCTGGTCTTTCGTATGTCTACGCCCGCACCCTGCAAACGAAGCTGGCGAATGAAGTAAAGGCATTACTAAATTCTGTGGCGGAAGATATGCCCCTGTATACACCACATTACGCCAAAGCACTGGCGCATCTGGGCGCTCAGGAATATCCATTGATGTTTGAACAACTCAACGCAGCCGTGAAGGCAGGTATGCCGGTGATGATCTTCCTGGAGTCGAACCCCGTTTGGGATGAAGTCAGGCGCTTTAAAGACTACAATACCCTGATCCATCAGATCTCCAGGAAATCTTAAAGGCCTCCTTTGTACGGCATGACCATCTCGAACGCCAGATCTTTTGTTTTGCGGGTTTCAATATACTTATACCAGGTCTCGCAATAAGTCCTGATCTTTTTGCGATGTTTCTCACTGAGATTGCCCGGAGAGACCATAATCCTGTGCAGGATCCCATTTTCTGTTTTTGCAAACGTCTGTAGAATTTCTGCCGCACGGTCGCTGAAATACTCTCCGAAATAAACCCGGTCTTTCGGATGTTTTAACCCTTCCCAGAGCACCATTTTCCGGTAACTGGCCCCAACAATATTGCAGTAGTCGAAGTCGTAAGGGATGACTACATACTTTCCTTTATCCGCATCGTAAAACAATTTGGCATTACGCGCCATTACCACACTCCAGTCCCGATTGCCGATGAGAAAATTAAAAGCAGCCGTAAAACTATACGATTCAAAATCAATAGAATCTTCAGGTGGATTGTATCGCTTAGTTTCCTCAACAGAGAGACGGTCTTCAAGGTCTTTGTCCGGTTCGATCAGAAAGCCTTTTGAATCAATAAAAACAGCCGAATCATTCGTGTCCTGATACCGGATGGTCACCCAGGTGGTGCGATAGGAGTATGGTGTCAGGCTTTCATAAAGGAGGTAACACAATCGTTCTTCAAGCAAATTTTCTTCACCCTCCTCTGTATCGAGGCAGTGTGTCACAAGTTTGATATCATCGTGATCGTTTAAACCCATATCCTTCAGCGTGGATTTTCTGAAATTCAGCATGAGGGGTGGCATGACGCAATTCATACGTCTAAACTTGCCACGGAGATCCAGTTTTATGGGTTCGTCCACAAATATGTCTCCGCGTTCCGAGCTGATATCAATCGTACCTTCGATTTCTTCCTGCCGGGTCTTGTAGAGCGAATCAAAAGGGTAGGTCAGGGTGATTGAAAGGCTGTCAAAACCAGACAGGTAGTTAAACAAACATTCGACATCCTGCCCGTTTCCCTTTGTAAAAGAGAACACGATCAGGACACCTAAAAGACAGCATTTACGCATGAATCATGAATATCTGGCATAAAAATAGCCAAGAATTTGTGCCTTCATGACTTAATTTGAACTACCAGTGTAAAATCAAAGTTAGTTTTGTGCCATGATCCTAAGCGCCGTTCTTGGCTTTTGGCTTGCATATGCTCCCATATATTTTTCGGAAGACCCTCCGGAAAAGCCGACCAATATCATCCTTGTAATTTGCGATGGGATGGGTTTGTCACAAATTGCATTGGCGGAGTATCTCACCCGACCTCCCTCATCCCTTGCCCAAATGGAGGTAGTAGGATTGCAAAAAACCCATTCAGCTAATAATCTCGAAACCGATAGTGCAGCTTCAGGAACGGCAATGAGTTGCGGAGTCAAAACCTTCAATGCCGGACTGGGTGTAGATGCCGACAGCCAGGCAGTTGCCTCCATCATGGATTTGGCCAGTGAGAAAGGGATGAAGACAGGGTTTGTGGTGACTTCGTCTGTCGTCCATGCTACTCCGGCAGCCTTTTATGCGCATGTGTATTCCCGTGCTGCTTATGAAGCCATTGCCGCGCAGCTGGTCGAATCAGGCATTGATGTATTCGCTGGCGGGGGTGAGAGATATTTTGTCGACCGTTATGCAGATGACACCAACCTCCTGCAGGTACTGGAAGACCGGAATTATGTCGTGCTGACATCCGATCGTACGGTTGGGAATAACCTGAAAAATATTGATCCGGAACATAAAATCGCCTTGTTCACTGCGTATGAAGATCCTGAGCGGGCGTCAATGGGAAGGAAGTATTTCCCTGATGTTGCTATTCAGGCGATCGAAGCGCTGGAGAAGCGAGCAGATAAAGGGTATTTCCTGATGATCGAAGCTTCTCAGATAGATTGGGCTGCGCATGCGAATAGTCCGGAATGGCTGGCTTTGGAAATGCAGGATGCATATGATATGCTGGATAAAGTTTTAGAGAAAGTGCGCGAAGATGAAAACACATTGCTGATCGTAACCGCCGATCACGAGTGCGGCTACATGAGTCTGACGGGTAAGCGCTCACCACGCGTCAAGTTTCACACCAAAGTACATTCCTCTCAAATGGTCCCAGTATTTGCTACAGGACCGGGTGCAGAGGAGTTTTTGGGGATTTATGAGAATACGGCCATCTTTGATAAAATGAAAAAACTGCTTGGTTTATAATCAGCGGTGCAAAAGCGAATGGGGTAAATACCCGGGAATAAACACAAAGCATACATGGCCCGTCGGAAGTTTAGAGTTGCATTCAGTACCATCGGAGCCAATACATTTCCTCGTTTTCTAAAACTGATTTTCTCCTATTCGGTGTCGCCTAAATACTGGTGGCGAATTTTTGTTTCAGGTATTGTGAGTCTCGTCGCAGAACCCTTCCGCTGGTATCAGCATCTGGTATATCAAAAGAGACTAAAGAATATACCTTTGCCGGAATCTCCTTTGTTTATTCTTGGACACTGGCGAAGTGGCACGACACTGATGCACAATCTCGTTTGTCAGGACAAGCGGTTTGCTTATATCACCACGTATCAGGGCGTTTTTGTCAATGTGTTCTTCAGCGGTCGCTGGCTTTTCAGAAACCTGATGAAGGCGTTAATGCCGGAAAAACGCGCAATAGATAATGTTAAGCTGGCAGCAAACCTGCCGCAGGAGGAAGGTTTTGCGTTGGCTAATTTGGGATCGTTTGCGTTTTACAATTACTGGTACTTTCCAAATAACTGGCAGGAATTTTATCAAACCTATATCGCCTGCCATCATATGTCTGAGCAGACGAAAAGTCGAATGCTAACTCGATATAAGGTACTCATAGCCCAATCACTCTTGTTTCATAACAGAACAGGATTTGTTTCCAAAAACCCACCCAATAGCGGGCGGATAAAACTTATGCTGGAAATGTTTCCCAATGCAAAATTTATCTATCTCTATCGTCACCCAATGAAGGTGTATCAGTCTACGCTTGACTTTTTTTCAGAAACCATCCCGGCATTGCAGCTGCAAACTATTTCTGATGATGCCCTCCGGGAAATGGTGTTTGGTTTTTATGAAAATCTGATCCGCGATTATGAAGCACAGAAGTCCCTCATACCCAAAGGTCAGCTGATCGAGATCCGATACGAGGACTTCATCGCCAATCCCATGAGCACATTGGGGCAAATTTATACTGAGCTGGAAATGCCCGGTTTTGAAAAGGCTAAATCAGACTTCCAAGTCTTCCTCGAAAAGCAAAAGAAGTTTGTAAAGAACAAGCGCGAGTTTTCTGAATCTGAAAAAGCAACATTATCCCACAGGCTGGGCTTCGCCATGAAGCTATACGGATACGAAACTTAAATCACGCCCGTACCTTTTAGTCGCTGAAGCTTTAGCGAGGGAGATTTTCAGTCGCCGTTATTTTAGCGAGGGAGATGCTTCCCCTTGATTCTGGCTTTTCTGGGTCCTTGCGAACCCCCTCGCTCTCCGAGCGATCCCCCTCGAAAAGGGGATGCTTTCCTTGAGAAAGATGTGAAGCGTTTTCCTTGAACCATGTCTTTGATTGGTCCCCGCTCTACGCTCCATTCCCTCAGCCCTAAGCTCTCCGCTTTTAATCGCCGTAGCTTCAGCGAGAGAGACCCTCGCTGATCACCGGATTGTAACATTAGTAACCCGAACTTTTCGCTGATACCCTGACCTTTGCAGTATAAATATTAAGGTATGAACAAAATAACCATTATCGATGTGCGAACTCCTCAGGAATTTATGGGAGGCCATGTAGCGGGAAGTATCAATATTCCGCTTAATGAAATACCTTTCAAAATCCAGGAAATTCGCCAACATAAATCGCCACTAACTCTGTGTTGCGCCAGTGGTAATCGCAGTGGCCAGGCAGCGGTTTACCTAAATCAGCTCGGAATTGAATGTTCCAATGGGGGAAGTTGGCTGGATGTGAATCAAATGATTTCTGAGCAAGAATTGAAAGTGGTATGATACAATGGCTGAAAAAAATATTTGGCATACCATCCGTCAATTTCGGGGAGCTTATGCGTGATGGCGCCCAGCTGGTGGACGTGCGTTCGAAAGAAGAATATCGGCAAGGGCACATTAAAGGGGCGAAGAATATTGCGCTCCCGGAATTAACCGGTAGTCTTCATAAACTGGATTCAGGGAAACCAGTGATCACTTGCTGCGCGTCCGGGATGCGCAGTGCTCAGGCACGCGACATTCTTCGAGCTAACGGATTTTCCAGGGTATTTAACGGGGGAGGCTGGAAAAGCCTTCGTCACAAACTAGCAGCAAATCATGTGGGATAGAATGCGTTACGGATGGACATGGCAACGAGGGTTCTACCTGGTAGCCGGACTACTCATGAGCATCATCGCCGTTATGCAACAGGAATGGATAGTCCTCGTTTTTGGGACATATTTTGCCTCCATGGGACTATTTAGGTTCGGATGTGCCGGAGGACAATGCGATACCGGTTCCTGTTACGGCAGGAATGATGAACGTAAATCGATTTAAGTTAAAAGGTAATGAATAGTCAAATGGCAACATCAGTCAAACGTTTATTTCACGAGATCATTCAGGAAGAACCATTGGTACTGGTGGACTTTTATACCGATTGGTGCGAGCCATGTAAAATGTTGAAACCCATCCTTGAACAACTGCACGAACAGGAAGGAGACCAGGTTCGGATCCTCAAAGTCGATGTGGATAAAAACCGGAAGGCGGCAGAAGCCTACCAGATTCGAGGGGTGCCTACGCTCATACTTTTTAAGGACGGGAAAATCGCATGGACTCAATCAGGTGTTGTACCTTTGGCTACACTCCGACAGGTGATAGGTCGATTTAAATAACAGCCTTATGAAACTTTCCTTTGGATCGCTGGCCATCATATTCATAACGTTATTGGCATGTCAGCCACAAAGTACACACGAGACGCTTGAGCCCATAGATTTCAGTGAGCTTATGAGTTATGACTTTCATTCTGTTGTGCTGGATGTGCGTACCCCGGAAGAATATCAGGAAGGACATATTGAAGGGGCACAAAACATGGACTACTACAGAGATGATTTTGAGCAAAAGCTAGACAAGCTCGACAAGGAAAAGTCATATTTCGTTTACTGTACGGTGGGTGGTCGAAGTAGCTCAGTCGCGAAAATAATGCATGACAAAGGATTTCAAAAAGTCCACGACCTCGCCGGCGGTCTGGAAGCCTGGGAAAATGATGGGCTTCCTATCACGCTTGACTAATGAATCCAGATCACAGTTGTCCATAATATTTGAATTTCAGAAGGAAGTGCGCGGGTGCTCAGATTCTTCTATGGCACCTCCAACCTATTTTGAATAATTCTTCTTATTTCAGCGATTCACAATAAATTAAGTCGAACTAGTAAAATCTGGCACGAATCCCGCTGGACAGCGGGACCGATATATTTTTCCGTTGGGAAAACATTTATGCGAGGTTTTGTCAAATTCTTTCCAACAGAATAATCCTGTCGCTCTAAATTGTCTGAGCACCCGAATCAGCTTGTATTTCTGGCCGCAAGCAGAAATACAAGGAAGTGTGAAAATGGATGCAAATGGAAGCAAAATGTCTGAGAAGAGATGTGAGCCAAAGGTGAG
>JAUHXV010000080.1 GCA_030426765.1 Bacteroidia bacterium
CGAATCTTTTGAAGGGTCACCAGCCAGCAAAGGTGAACTTCAGTTTGATCTCTGGGGCGTAGAGCCATCCAATCGCTGGGACTGGAAAGCACTCAAAGCCAGTATCAAAAAGCATGGTATGCGCAATAGTTTGCTACTTGCTCCGATGCCAACTGCATCTACTTCACAGATCTTGGGCAACAACGAGTGTATCGAACCGTATACCAGCAATATCTATACGCGTCGTACACTCTCAGGCGAGTATATCATCGTCAATAAGCACTTGCTGAATGATCTCATCCGCCTCAACTTATGGGACAATGAGATGAAAGAAGCACTGATCGCCAGCAATGGTAGTGTCCAGCATATCGAAGGCTTGCCGCAGGAACTCAAAGACCGTTACAAAACGGTATGGGAGATGAGCCAGAAGGCCATCATTGATATGTCTGCTGACCGAGGTGCATTTATCTGTCAGAGTCAGAGTCTTAATCTCTTTGTCGAAAATGCCAATATGGCTAAACTGTCCAGCATGCATTTCTATGCCTGGCAGAAGGGTCTGAAGACCGGTATGTATTATCTGCGCTCTAAAGCTGCTGTAGATCCTATCAAATTTACCCTGAGTGAAAAGCACCACCGTAAGTTTGTCAACGATGATCAGCTCGAGCCACGCAATACCGCCGGAGAAGATACCGCTGAGGCTAATGACACACCGTCTACAGGCTCTGCAAAGAGCAAGCTTGACAACATGGATGCTTCTATGGATGTTTCTTCAGGTGCAACTTGTACCATGGAGGAAGGATGTATCATGTGCAGCGGGTAGAGCGAAGGGCGTAGAGCTGAGAGCGTGGGGCTTAGGGCTTGCGGTTAAATATTTAGTTGAGAAATTTCCATCGACTATAGAATTTTGTGTGAGGTAATTTCAGATTTTTCGGTTTAGCGATACGCTGATTATGTCAGACATTTATTCTTGTTCAATCGAAAGTAAAAACTGCGCCTCTGCGTGCTATTTTACCTTTATTTTAGCTGTCAACTACATCCACCAGTTTCCCTGCAAAAGGAATTTCGATGAAAAATGCATTCATATTACTTTTCGTCTGCGGTCTGCTGACATTGCCATCGAAGGCATTCGCGCAAAATGAAAATACGTATCCGGCATTTTCCCCTTCAGATCAAACAAGAATGGTTGCCGAATGGGAACCAGCCGTCGGTGTACTCGTCGCCTGGCCGCCACGTATTCCACACAAACTCATCCAGGAACTGGCTAAGGACACCAAGCTCCACTTGCTGGTAGAGAATCGGAAGGCCATGCAGGATGCGATCACCTGGCTCACGAAGTGGGAAATCTATCCCGACCAGGTGAAATTTATCACTTCCCCGCATGGCGTGGATGTCAGTTGGACCCGAGACTGGGGACCTCATGCCGTTTACGATACTACGGGCGTCATGAAATTGGCAGACGGCATGTATGTCTATTCTACGCCTTTAAGCGGGTATGCCTGTGATGATACACTCAGGTTTTTGTTTTATGACGAAAACGGTAAAATAGAACCTACCATCGCTGATGATCGTATTCCCCGGTATATCGCCGGATCAGTCGACCTCGAGATGGTCGAACTGGGTTTTGCCTTTACAGGAGGGAATGTGATTTCAGATGGACAACAGTCAGCTTTTTCGACTTGTGTCTTACTCAATGAAAATAATTTCATGGGCATCGACGAAGCTAAGTTTCGCACTATGGCGGAGGAGAAACTTGGAATCACGAAGTATAATATCCTGTCCAACTTCGAAGAGTATGGCATTCAGCATATCGACTGTTATATGAAGATGCTGGATGAAGAGCGATTACTCGTCATGCGTCCACCGGCTGATCATCCTGCCTCTGCCGTCTATGAAGGGATAATCGAACACGAACTCAGCCAGTTGACAAATGCATTTGGCCGTCCCTACGAAATCCTGCGACTTGATACAGATACCTTTGGTGATCCAAGGTACCCTATGGAACTAGCCGCTTATTCGAATTCCCTTATTCTCAATAAAGCTATATACGTCCCTCTTTTTGGCATCCCTCAGGACACGATTGCATTGCGTCAGTGGCGAGAAGCGATGCCCGGATATGAAGTGAAGGGGTTTGAATTTGTGGTAGGTCGTGAACCGCATCTCGCGCAGGATGTCTATGAACATTATGATGTGATTGGATGGCGAGGAGGTGATGCTTTGCATTGTCGTACCCGAGCAGTTTGGGAGCCCACGATGTTATATCTCAGTGTGGATCGTATCCCGAGACGTGTAATCAAAAAAGACGCCTACCGGGTCGAAGTGATCATCAGGGACTATAGTGCGGGAGAGCCTATCCCTGAATCCCTGCGGGTGCTGTGGCGCGTCCATGGGCAAATCGACTGGGAAAATGTCCTTCTAAAGCCTACTGGCGTGCCGGATCACTATGCGGCTGATATCCCCGGTGGCCAGGCCGGCGTAACTATTGAATACTACATTGCAGCCCGCAGTTTCTGGGGCACCAAAGCGACAATGCCCAGAGTAGTGCCTGAGGCGTATTATGAGTTTACAATTGAATAAGCTATGAAGGCGGCAAGGCAGAAGGGCTCTCGATGGGTCGGGAGGCTGAAAGCTAAGACTTATCTATGCCTTTATAACTAACTCCTTTTAACGTCGGGGTACATATGGCTCACTTGTTTGAATCAATACTATTCCAATTTATCAGCATAAGAAGCTCTCATTATCAACAGAGGGACTTAAGTTTGAGAAGATAATTTATCCATACAATCATGGTGAATTTGTCTCCTATAGAGATTTCCTGTCGCTCTAAATTGTATGAACACCCAAATCAGCTTGTATTTCTGACCGCAAGCAGAAATACAAGGAAGTGTGGAAACGAATGTAAACGGAAGCAATGTACTTGAAAAAAGATCCAAAGTCAAGGTGAGTTTTTAGAGCGACGAGGTTTTTGGTTCTTTTTTCCGGCAAAAAAGAACGATAAGTAGATTCATTAATAAACTCAATAAAAATCAATCATACTGTAATATTGTTTAATTTAGAAGAATGACTCCGTCAAAACTCCTTTTACTATTCCCCCTATTTTGCTGCCTGCAAACAAGCATCGCGCAGCAAATCTATCAATCGCATCATTACGGCACTCCGGGAGACTTATACCTGTACAATCGGTTTACCAGTAATATCGACATCGACGAACTGACCAAAGAAGGTGCAGATATCATATGGGACTTCGGTTCGGATGCCACGCTTAATACACATACCAATCAGATCGTGGAACCAGGAGAGGCTTTTAACCAGTTTAACTTCCTGACCATTTGTACGATCAGTGGATTCAGTTCGGGACAGTGTTTTGATATCTGGAACAATACGGATCAGGCATTACTTTTAAAAGATTCTTTGACCTTATTGGATTTTACGCTAGCGGATCTTCAGCGATTTCAGGCATTGGATGATGATTATTTATTGGAGCGGTTTATGGGCTTCGAGGTGGAATTTATGGGTTCGCCGCTGCCTTTAGTGATTGTATATCAAGGGGCGGATACGATTCTAAACTTTCCGGTTGCGTACGGTGACGACTGGACCTCCCATACAGGCTTCCGGCTTGACCTGACACCTTCGGGAACAAACATTATTTATGAATCAGATCAGGTGCGAGAAACAGAGATCAGTGGTTGGGGTACATTGATGACTCCGTTTGATACCTTTCCGGATGTCCTGAAACTCACTTCTGTCATCACCCGAATGGATACGGCCACTGTGGACAATGTGCCTATGCCGATCGAACTGACCCAGGTCGATTATATGTGGTTGGATACAAACTACATGCTGCCGGTCATGACGGCGAATGGATTTATCCTCGATGAAGATAGCGTGGTGATCAATGCGATGGAATATATCTACAATTCGGTGTGTCCGATGCCCACCTGGGAGGTGACCCTTGACAGTGATATTTTCTACCTCGACGAAAATGGGATGGTCACGATCGATTTCGATATCGAGGATGCCAATGCTGATACTTACAACTGGGACTTCGGTGATGGCGACGTAGAGGATTCAGAAGGTTCTGTTTCGCACACCTACAGTGCGCCGGGCAATTACACTGTCTCTATCGTGGGCTGCATGACGCATTGTCTTCCGGAGGGAAGTTGTTCGTTCCAGATCCTTGACTTCGAGATCGTCGATACCCTCACCTCTATACAACCCATTGATGGTAGTCAGTTGGGGCTCATGCTGTTTCCGAATCCTGTCAACGATGTGTTGAATGTTTCAGTGCCGGATAACCTTGGTGAAATGAATTATTCGATTGTGGATATCACGGGCAGGGTAGTAAGGTCTGGCACATTAACAGAAGGAAACAATCGGATTGAAACTAATCAGATTACTGAAGGCATTTATACCTTAATCGCCAAAACCCAGGATAAGATGATGTATTTGAGATTTTTGGTGGGGAGGTAAACAACTTGTCTTCACAATTCAACCAACAAAAGGATTGATTTCCATTTCGTCAAACGATTTAGCTTGCCGTGCATATTTTTTTCTGCTAAACAGAACAAATTCCTTTCCAAACGACACTATATAAGGATAGAGGATTGTAAACCCTTTTTATAAATAGGTTAGCCTTCCGTATTCTGAATATAAATTGTTGTTTTGGCAAAATTCAGAAACAAATACCGTATTGAATCTAACCGTGCCCCGTTTTAGGATTATGGATGGTGTGCCCTGTATTTTATCACCATTTGCACGAAATATCGGATACATTGGTTTGGGTATGTGAAAGATGATCGGATGATATTATCGGATATCGGTAAAATCGTTGAATCCCAATGGTTGATAACATTCGAAATGCGACCGGATATGAATTTAACCATGGGGGAATTTGTGGTCATGCCGGATCATTTCCATGCCATTATTGGGATCGGGAAAAATCCATATAATGCCAATGGTAGAGACGCAATGCATTGCGTCTCTACCCAACCCGACGATCAACACCCATCAATGGAAAATCCCAAATCAATACCCAAAAATAAATTCGCCCCACAAACCAAAAATTTGGGATCAATCATACGGGGGTTTAAAGCCGAGGTAACAAAAAATGCGCGCATGATCAATCCGGATTTCGGATGGCAAACCCGTTACAATGACCACATCATACGAAATGAAAAAGGGTTTAAGAAAATATCACAATACATAAAGGACAATCCGAAGAATTGGAAGGAATGATTCCATCCTCCAAATGAGATCATATTAAGAAAATAATTGCCCGTTATTCGGGGACGCAAATTGCCCGACACGCGGGAATTCAAATTGTCCGTTATTCGGGGACGCAAATTGCCCGTTTTCCGGGAATCCAAATTGCCCGTTATCCGGGGACGCAAATTGCCCGTTATTCGGGAATCCAAATTGCCCGTTATCCGGGAAACCAAATTGCCCGTTATTCGGGGACGCAAATTGCCCATATCGTAGAGACGCAATGCATTGCGTCTCTACCATTGGGCATTGCGATCCCACCACGGATCATTCCAATCCCGTCACCGGGCATTACGATCCCACCACGGATCATTCCGATCCCATCACCGGGCATTGCGATCCCACCACGGATCATTCCAACCCCGTTTCCGGGCATTGCGATCCCACCACGGACCATTCCAATCCCGTATCCGGGCATTGCGATCCTGCCACAATCAAACCAACCCAACGATCAACACCCATCAATGGAAAATCCCAAATCAATACCCAAAAATAAATTCGCCCCACAAACCAAAAATTTGGGATCAATTATGCGTGGGTTTAAAGCCGGGGTAACAAAAAATGCGCGCATGATCAATCCGGGTTTCGAATGGCAAACCCGTTACAATGACGATATCTTTAGGAATGAAAAAGGGTTTATGAAGATATCACAATACATTATAGACATTCCGAAGAATTGACACGAGTGATTCAATTCCATTTTCCTAATGATATCATTCCTGTCGATAATTGACAGAAAAACATTTTCCGTTAAATTATATCCGTGAATTGGTTATTTTTATCTGGTTGAAAAAAGACAAATGAACATCCTCTTCAAATACGACGCTAACGACAGCTGGATCAAGACCAACAGGCAATTAGTATTGCAGTTACGGCTCATGGGTACCTTTTGGATACTTGTGGGAGTAGTGAAATTCATTGCTGAAGGTGCTCTTTCAGGTGATTTGTTTGCAATAATTGGAAGTCTAATGGTTATTGTAGTAGGGGGTATTCAATTACTGAACAAGTATAAATTATTTCTACCTCGCGATCTCCGTACAGAATTCATCTACATCAGCGAAAAGGAAATCGTTACGCGCGACGGTCCTCTAAACAAAGTTCATGAGTACAATCTGGACGAAATTGAGAGTTACCGTCTCTATGTGGGGCAGGTGCATTTTAAAACCAAAGACGGGAAGACCTTCCGTTTTAGCACGCACAAGATTCATGATAAGGAAAAGCACGACGAACTCATACGATTACTGCGAGAGGTTTTTGTCCGTGTAGGTGATACATCCGGGAGCCTGGCACAACCATGCGCAACATGGGAGGATTAGTGTTTCTCTGCTGAGATGTTTTAATGTTCAATCTTAGATTTCACGTGGCCTGTGATCAATACTACAAAAATTACCCTAAATTTAATGCGACAGACCAAATTCAAATGAACATCCTCTTCAAATACGACGCTAACGACAGCTGGATCAAAACCAATCGCCAACAAGTGCTGGTGATTAGGTTGTTTATGCTCTACATTATGATCGGAGGAATACTAGATATAATCACAAATTGTGAAGATGGGCACTTATTTTTTTTAATAACAGGAGGACTACTTGCCGTGGGCGGCGCAATTCAAATATTCAATCCTTACAAAAAGTATCTGCCACGCGATCTCCGCACAGAATTCATTTACATCAGCGATAAAGAAATCGTTACGCGCGACGGTCCGCTAAAGAAAGTCCATGAGTACAATCTGGACGAAATTGAGAGCTACCGCCTCTATATAGGGCAGGTGCATTTTAAAACCAAAGATGGCAAGACCTTCCGCTTTAGCACGCACAAGATCCATGATAAGGAGAAGCACGACGAACTACTGAGATTGCTGCTCGAATTATTCAGTACTGAAGGAAGTTTGAAGAGCCGTATGGTTTAATCAGGTATCAGGCTTTTTCAATTCGCATTATATGCATCATAGACATTCCACACCCAGATCACAAGCGGAACAATAATCGTCCACCAAAAAAAGAAGGATAGAATCCCGCCGACCGCCCAAATCAAAAAGGCTTTTAGGATATGCCCTTTGATTAATTGCCCCAGCCCGGGGATGAAAAATGAAAGTATAGCCGGTACGCCGTGTTTTTGCTTTTCCATTTTGCTTTGAATAGTAACGAGATATATTGATTCCAATGTAAGGCTTTTTTTAATCTATCGGATAAGGAGGTGGTAAAAACGAATCCCCCTTGAGCAGCCTTTTTCATTCAGTTTTGTCTTTATATTTTTGCCGGCATCGTATAGCCAATCTGTGAACCACTATGAAATACATTCTTTCATTCATACTACTCCTTTGTTTCGACCTGACTCATGCCCAACCTTTCTCGGCACAGCAGACTACAGAAGACCTGGAATTCCTTATCGAACGTATTAAGACGTATAATCCCGGCCTGGATCGCTACAATCCTAATTTCGATGAGGAGGTAAAGCAGATTCTTAGTTCCGTAGAAGGTGAATGCGATGTCTTCACCTACTTTCAGCTGATTTCTGCAATCGTGACTGCCAGTAACGAAGGACATTACCATGTGGGTTCCTGGGATGATGTGGCGCTCAAAGGATTTCTGGAAAATGCGTACACCTATATGCCGATGTCCGTTAAAATTCTGGATGGGCGTCTTTATGTATGGTATGACTTATCGAATGAACATGTCCTCTCTCCCGGAGATGAGATACTGTCGATCAATGGGAAAAGCACGAAAGAGATTCTCGAGCAGATGAAAAAGTATATCCATTCGGATGGAGCAATCAATACTTATTTCGAAAAACAAGCTGAAGGCGGTTTCGCATGGATGTATTATATGTATGTTGAGCAGGCAGAAGGTTTTACAATCAGGATTCAAAATTTTAGTGATGGAATAGAAAGAGAAGTGAATGTCCAGCCGCTTACTGTCAAAGATCGTAACGAAAACTTTACTGCACGGTATCCGGAAAAAGCTAATGCAACAAATGAAACCAGTATAGACGATCTGTATACATTTACGAAAGAAGATACCTATGCATTGCTCACCCTCAAGTCATTCGACTATCGCCTGGTGGATGAATTTGAAGTTGATGCAAAGGCGCTGTATGAAGACCTATTTGCTGATCTGCAGGCCAGTCAGCTAAAAACGCTCATTGTGGATTTGCGCGGTAATACGGGTGGAAGAAATGAGTTTGCCGACGATATGATCCCGTTTATCCTCAAATCCCGCATTGATCCCTTTATGAAGAAATCCGTTTCGTATCTCGGCAGGGAGAAAACCTATGCATTCCCTAAAAAGAGTAAATATGTTTTTGATGGCCGGATCTACTGCCTGGTGGATGGGAAGACGTATTCTGCCGGTGCCACACTTGCCCGCTATCTAAAGGAGTATGGTGACGCTATCTTCATCGGGGAGGAAACCGGCTCCCGATACGAAGGCTATGTGGCGGGTTCTGCTGAAGCGGTAAATCTTCCTCACTCCAACATCAGGATTAGCATCCCACGCTATCTCACCTATTACCCAACATCCAATCTTCAGTACACTTCAAATCGAGGTTTAATACCTGATTATGTTATTATTCCTTCGATTAAAGATCTAATCGAAGAGCGTGATGTGGTTATGGACAAGGCCCTGGCATTGATCAAAGGGTAAGTACACTCATCTTATTGCACAATCTGCAACGGTGCGGTATGCGACTGATTGCCAGCAACGATTCGGATATAGTACGAACCTGACGGTAACCCACTGCCATCTATCGTGGATACATTTAAACCTTCACTTATAACTGTTTCTTTTTGCTGTATGAATCGCCCATTGCTATCAATGAGTTGCACACGCACTTCACCAAGTGTTGGATTCTTCAGTGAATAGGCTATATTGACTTCTCCGACTGATGGGTTAGGAAAAACAGTGAACTTAGCAAGCGGAGAAATGGGATCGTGAACTGCCGATAAAATCCCCAGATCCGTTTTTTCGAATGTGGTATTGCCATTCCCGCTGCCACCAAATTCCGTCAGCACAATTTTCCAAATATGATTATCTCGGGTTTTCAAAAAGAAAGCGAGATCAGGCGTAAGCACCCATACAAAGTTGCCCAGGTCAAACATCTTCCAGTCATGTCCAATAATCTCGGGATGCAGGGATAGGGAATCACGATAAGGTTCAAATTCGACAGTTTCCGGATCTACATGATCCGCCTGTGCGACTTCTATGCCCTCAGCAGAAAGAATACCTGTCACCGGATAGGCCACTGAGTCATCTCCGGCTTCCAACAGAGCGATATACCGGCAATACAGTAAGTCAAACCCACCTGCAGGTTCTACCTCCACAGTCGCGCCGGTTTCAAAGCTATAGTACGCAAGTACATCACCTGCATGATTAGCCTTATCAATCGTCTTGGTTACCTCGTTAGACCCATCAAAATCGGCATACCTAAACGTATAGACGCCGTTGCTCAGCGACTGTATCTGCAACTTGAGAAACGAACCATCGCGCAATTGGATGGCGTAGACATAAATCCCATCTACTTCAAGTGTGTTTTCATTGTACATCCCCCAGCCATAATCGTTTTGTTCTCCCGGTTCACGATATTCATTCAACGCACCATAGGACCAGGACGTTTCCCGATTCCAAAGAGCGTAATCCAGAAAAAAAGAAGAATCAGGAAAGTGACCGAAGTCATCCGAAAAGGTAGCATAGGCCTGAATCGGCAGGGCAGTAGGCGAGGAGCTTACACTCTCATTGATAAATATTCCTGCTTCCCCGTCGGCTACTGAAAAGGCAATGTCCCAGGAGGTATTGCCCACCTGATGATCTGTGCCGCTTGCCAGGTTGATGTAATCCTGAAAATTATATCCCTGCCCGGTTGAGACTACCTGTGTTTCCTGCGCCATTAACGCGCTGAAGGAAAAGCAAATAGCCAAAATGTATAGTTCTTTCATGATGTTGTATTTATGAAGCTCAAAATTATAGAGGGTTGGAGATACGAAATATCCCGTTACCCGATAAAAATGCCTCCATAACAAGTCTTAAACGCTAAACCCTCAACTGAGTAGCCATAGGCAACTCTCCTAAACACATGGATAGTGCAAAATCATACTCAATCAAAACATCCTGTGTGATTACTGAAAAAGCATTAATTTTAATACAACCATTAAAGTCGGAGATTCCGCACCATCATATGCAAACTTCCTTCTCATACGACACCATCGAATACCGGCTCACGAAAAATCGATTTTGGATACGCTTCAACAGGATCACCGGTCTATTATATGCGCTTGTCGGGATAGCATACTTCACGCCCTGGGGATGGCATCAATCCAAAATGAATACCGTATTCGCCATCCTCCTGATCGTGCTGGGCGGATTGGAAGCCATCCTTCCCAACTGGCATTACAGAATTTGGAAGACCCCATTTCAATACGTCAGGCTCGAAGATGGCATCATCAAATGGAAGGACGGGTATTTTAATACCAAAACAGAACTGCTTCTACGCGATGTTAAAGAATACCAGGTCTATATCGGGGAGATCCACTTTATCACTTTCGAGGGGCAGCGCCACAAACTTCCGATTCACATGATTGAAGATCAGGAAAAGCAGGATGAGCTAGTTGGGCTTTTACGTGAGCAGTTTCGAGTAGTGAGTAGTGAGTAGAAAGTGGTGTTTGGAGAAGTTAAACTCAGATCTTACTGTGTCCATGTGTTGAGTACTGTCTTCTATGAAGACAGCATTTAGGAGGTTTATAGAGTTTAGGGATTTTCTTTTTAAGTGGAAATTCAGCCAAACCGTAATCAGAAATTAGTAATTCACCTATGCCCTTCACCATCTGCCGTGGTCCTCGCCAAGGCGCGAAGCCGCAAAGGAAAAACGCAAAGAATTAATACCCTGTATTACCTCCTATCGTGGATGTCCATCGATATTAATTTCTCCTTGCCCCATGCCTTTTAATCTCCGTAGCTTTAGCGAAGGAGATCCATGCTCCATGCCTACAGCTTGTACACGGCAAAGTCATCATTCTCCGCAAGCTTTTCGAGGTCTTCAATATCTGGATTTGTGGAAACGATATGCGTGATACCGATGTTCTTCCAGTAGGCAATACTTTCTTGTTCGGGATGGGCGAGAAGTTCACGACTGAAGGAGGAGAGCTCAAACCCGGAGGCTTTCTCCTTACTGCTAAAGGCATAGATGTCGCCAATACGATTGTACCATGATTTAAGGAATTCCTCTTTGTGGAATAACGCCTTGTAATCGATGTATAGACTCCGCTTTGCATACCAACGGAAAGCGGAAAATTCAACCGGCACGATAAAGACTGCATCGATGTCCGTAACGTCCTTAGCTTTCAGGCTGATGTCGACCTCAGCACTTTGCACTTCAGAGAAAGGCAACATACACTGCGGGGAAGAGCCAAACCAACCGGAGAGACGATATGTCCCGACCAACAACAAAAGGAAGACCGGTGCAGCATACCAGAATTTATCAAAACGCTCAAATCGGATAAGCCATTTTTCAAACCTTACGGATACGGCGAGAAAGGCAAACGCCTCAAGCCAGATTGTAGTTTTAAACCACTGACTATACAGGATGGTGGGTTGGTTCAGGAATTCAACACCAATTGTGTACACCACGCAGCCGAATACGATGAGAAGCATAAACCATCGCAACCGGTGGTGATAAAAGCGTATCGCGATCAAGACCATTATGCCTAACACGGCGAGATGAAACCAACCGAATGCGGAAGGGTAGAAATGATGGGAAAGGCGAAAAGCCATAATTTCCATAAAGCCCTCAGGATCCGTCTGACTACCATTGTTGATCCGCAGCAGAAAGATCCACGGCAATACAACGGCTATATACGCGAAGAGCGAGCGCCATGGAATGATGGAGGGTGCTTTCTCAACCAGCCTGCTCAACAAAAGGGCCAACATCGTCAGCATATATAACTGGAGACCTACAAGTGGCTGCAGAAACGTAGCGATAATCAACCCGGTTATCCAATGGCGGTATTTGCCTTCCAGCCAGAAGAATAAGGCCCATGATCCGATCGCTTTGGCGACAAGGCTGGGGACGACAGAATTGTAGTACAACTCATTGCCGCCAGTGGAAGTATGAAACCCTATAATCAATACCGCTGCGACACCTAAAAACTGAAAGATTTTCGTTTTAAGGCCATACGCGGCGATTCTAAGCCATGCCAGTATCAGAGCAATACTACACACCGCATGCCATATCCATATCATCCAGGGGGCAGAATAGCCCAGGTGCCGTAATATAAAATGAAAGACCGTTCGTTCATTCACACCAGCCTGAAGGTATGCCCGGACATAATGATCCCCTTTATAATACTCAGGATGATCCTGTGCATAGAGGCAAGGCAGGATTTGCGTTTGATCGCCTGATCCGTAGATATATCCCTGGTAGAGAAGAACAATCGCATAAAGCAATACGGCCATCACCAGATAAACGCGCTGTGCAGGTGTCACGGAGAACATGCCTCAAAATTACATTTTTAGCACACAGATGAATGATGAGTCCAGCGAACTCACCATAAAATGATGCTTATCTTGGCAGGGTTGGAATATTCTGACTACACACATACTATGAAACAACTCACCCCGGATCAATTACAACGACCTGCGCTGACAGATTATAAAGCCGCAGACAAAATGCCGGTTATTGTCGTGTTGGATAATATCCGCTCGGGATTGAATGTAGGCGCAATATTTCGCACTTGTGATGCTTTTTCAGTTGAAGCGATCTACCTGTGCGGAATCACGGTTCACCCGCCGCATGCTGAAATTCTAAAAACAGCTCTGGGGGCTGACCAGTCGGTCACATGGAAAGCATTCGAGCACACCACAACTGCACTTGATGCGCTGAAAGAAGACGGGTATACGTTGCTGCCGGTGGAGCAAACCGATCGATCTGTTTCCCTTGACAAGGCTAAGTTAAAGGAGATGTTTCCGCTCGCACTCATTTTTGGCAATGAAATGCGCGGTGTGAGTCCTGAAGTGCTGACGATGTGTAAGCAAAGTCTGGAAATTCCGCAGGGAGGTATTAAGCACTCATT
>JAUHXV010000081.1 GCA_030426765.1 Bacteroidia bacterium
ACCGGGCAATCCCGATTGCGGTTTTTTTATTTCTTCCCGGCAGTTTATTGATGCAGTGCCTTCAGAATAGTGATGGATCGGTCATCCTGAATCACCACGAGGATCAATCCCTGTGGCAGGGCTTCACTGTCAAACTGAACGGAGGTCTCTCCAGTCTGATAAGGATATTTGTCCGTAGAAATCAGTCTGCCCTGGACATCCATCAAAGAGATCACAGCGGTTCCGTCATCAAGCGGTTTACCATACACCGTAAATACATCACTAAACGGACTAGGTCGAACCTCCCATCCGTATTCATTTGCATTCGGATCCTGTGTAGCCGTGATGATGATCGTCACCCATACCGAAGCAGTATCAGATCCGCATTCATTATACACGATGAGGGATATTTCGTATTCACCGGAGGTGTTGTATTCGACGGTAGGTTTTAGACCTGTGTCCGTACGGCCATCGCCAAAATACCATCGCAGGCTGTCAAAATCTGTTCCCAGGTATTCAAGAAGGACAACATTTTCAATTTGCTCGTGCTCAAAATCTGCATCCGGGATCGTACCCACTTCGATGAGACCATCCAGGTGGAGTGCATCGGAACCTTCGGAATTGGTGACCAACAGATTCACGGAATATATTCCGGGTGTGTTATACGTAACCACCGGATTTTGTTCGGTAGAGGTGCCCGGGTCACCGCCTTCAAAAGTCCAGTTCCACGAGGTAGGGTTGTTTTGCGACTGGTCAAAGAACGATACCGTAAACGGCGCACAACCTGAAGTTGTACTGTATCCAAATGAAGCATTCGGAACAGTGGAGAGTTCAATTTCCAGGAAGCTGGTATCATTCCCACAATCGTTGGTGGCGATCAGCATGACGGTATACGCACCATAATCAGGATAGGTATAGACCGGGCTTGTCTCCACAGACATATTGCCATCTCCAAAAAACCATTGATACGCATCGGCATTGGTACTGGTATTGTTAAAATTGACTGTCAATTCATTCGTTGTCAAAAGGAAAGCCGCATTGGGTACGTCACCGACAGTGATATAACTATTAGTGGTCACCGTGTCAGATCCTCCTGCTGAATAAGCGATCAGTGTCACATTGTACGTTCCGGCATTTTGGTAGGTAACAACAGGGTTTTCTGCCGTAGACATCATCGGATTGCCTCCGGGAAATAACCACTTGTATGAGGTGGAGTTTGAACTACTCTCATTTTCAAAAGTCACCATGACCGGAACACAATCGCCTGAAGACTGAAACGAGAATCCGGCATGGGGAGGCGTCTGAATATTCACGACATGTGTACTGGTATCATTGCCGCAGATTCCTTCAGATATCAAAGTGACCGTGTAGGTGCCGTCCTGCAAATACGCATGGATTGGATTGGTGTCAGAACTATTAAAACCATCTCCAAAGTCCCACGAAGAACTTATTGCATTTAAAGATAAATTGGTAAACGTGACTTCGAGCCCGTTTACGCTGTAGGAGAAGTCACTGTTTGTTGGAAACTCAACTTCAATGTAATCATTGAGTGTGATGCTTTCGGATCCGGTGCTGTTAGTCACCGTGAGCTGCACATCGAATAAGCCGGGCGTATTGTAAGTAATGACCGGGTTAGGGATATTGCTGGTGGCGGGTGTGCCCCCTTCAAATACCCAACTATAGGAAGTTGGGGATCCACCGGACATGTCCATAAACTGCACGACAAGTGGAGCACAGCCATATTGCGTATCGGATCCAAATGCCGGGGAAGGCGCACCGGTAACGGTGACAGAAAGTTGGAGCGTACTTGAACCACATTCATTGGTCACGGTCAAAATCACCTGGTAGGTGCCACTTTCGTCATATACATGTATCGGGTTTTCTTCTGAACTGAAACTCAGATCACCGAAATCCCAAGAATAGGTGTCTCCAAAACTTCCGGTGGAGTTAAAGGTCACTTCAAGTCCGTTTGTAGAGAAGTTAAATTCGGCATTGGGCAAGGGTAATACAGTGATATAATTCGTCAATGTATAGACATCATCACCGGCATCGTTGGAAGCTACCAGCGTCACATCATAGGTGCCCGGAGTTTCGTACAGGACCACAGGCTCATAGGCATTCGAGGTGGCTGGAGAGCCTCCCGGGAATGACCAGCTGAAAAAATCTGCATTGTCAGAAGACAGGTTGTAAAACTGTACTTCGATCGGCGTACATCCTTCCGTAATATCAGAAGAGAATATGGCAAACGGGAGTGTGATGATTTCAATTTCCACGGAGTATTCGTCGGTACCACATTCATTGGTAGCGTACAAGGTTACCGTATAAATGCCATCTTCCTCATACACATGAAGTGGATTAGTGCTGAAAGAATTGTTTCCGTCACCAAAATCCCACTCATAACTGTCAGCACCAAAGCTGTTGTTTTGAAAGTCAACTTCAAATTCGTTGATCGTAAAATCAAAATCCGCGTATGGGATATCACCGACCACAATGTAATTAAACTTAGTTATGCTGTTGTCGCCGGCAGCATTTGATACTTCGAGGGTTACGTCATACTCACCCGGATCATTATACATGACCACCGGATTTTCGGAAGAACTCGTGGATGGACTCCCGCCATCAAAAGTCCAGAACCAGGAAGTGGGGTTGTTTTCACTTTCATCGGTAAACTGAACCTCCATGGGTACACATCCTTCTGTTGGGTCAGCACTAAAATCAGCTACAGGTGGTTCAGGAATGCCGCATGGTCCCAGGCAGTTGATTTGATTGATATAGTTGTTGATACTGTTAAGGGATGCGTTAGACCATGTATTGGTGTTGGTCACGGAAGGTTGCATAATGAATCCGGAATTCGGGGCATCGTGGGTTGCGCTGAAATTGTGTCCCATTTCATGCGCTTGCAGTACCCTGAGGAGTTGAGCATTTCCGGTAAAATCTTCAAGTACGTGATACCGAATAGAAGTACAAATTGCATTCAGCCATGCTACCCCAATGACATCTGTTGCAAAGTTGCGAGCGCTCCAAAATGCACCTACATCATGCACATTGGAAAAACCACTGGGTCCCCAATCCGTGAAGTCATCCAGCATGTCATAAATGTTGTTTCCATCATACCATGGATCATTGGCCGGGCTGGTCGCCACAAAGATTTCGACAACGACAAATTCAAGGTCATCATTAAATTCGAAATCGTAATTGGTCTGCACATTATTGATCACCGCCAGATTGTGATCTTCCACTGCTTCGACACTACCGTAATCATCAAACATCCGGTAATCATCCGCAATAGCAATCTCCAGCTCCTTGCAGGCACGATTTCCCTGACCGGGTTGAAGAGGTTGTACGTCATCAGGACCTTCATAATGGGTTTGATGGCTACAGTCAGTGCCACAGTTTTCGTGGCCAAACTGCTTCAGGTTGTCGCTCCCTTTATAGATGACAAATTGGTTAATGGCTGCATCCGGGATGATATTGCGCGCCCGCTCGATGTAGATCTCGTCTTTTTCCTGCACGATCATGGCGCAGAAGAAATCATCATCCGCGGTGATGCGAACATCAAAATTGCCAGTAAGTGTATTGCCAGCGTAAGTTTTATTGGGCGATCGGGGCAGTTCAATCGTCCCTTGCGGAGTCCATGCCCGGAGTTTATAATGTGGAGCCCGTATGTCTTTCGCCCGAAGGCTGAATTGATAGATTTGCTGGTTTACTTCGAGGTGGATTTCCTCAAAATGATCGGAAGACTTTAGTAAATTGTCAACGGTTTCGGTATTGAGGGTGGCCAGTGTGTATTCAGAAAAATGTTCTTCCAGGACAGCTGCTTCTGCGTCGGTGGCTCGAAGGGTCTTAAACCGAATAGTTTCCTGACTTATAACAGGGGTTAAACAGGTGAAAATGAGGGCAAAAATGATGCCTGGTGCACAAATAAGCTTTTTGTTCATTCCTTAAATGGTTTGGCAAACAACAATTAGGTACTCAGAATAGTTAATTCTCTAAATTGGTAATGAAAGCAATGTGGCGGGGATTAGCCCGCAAATTACATAAAAAACGGGTTCTATATTTCCATATTAGCTAAAAAAGTTATCTATTTGTCAGTCGATAGGCTGCTTTCACATTATAATCATCCAGGATGAGGCTATTTTTCAGAACATTATTTGCTTGTATGCTGCTCTTCAGTTTGGCAGGAACCAGCTTGGCACAGACCACCGGAAAGAAGAAGTTTGTTCGCCCTGAGCAGGTGGAGGCAGAGCAGGCAGCTAAAGAAAAAGAGAAAGCAAAGAGGGCTGCCGGACCATCCCGATGGGGATGGGGGATCAATATTGGAGGTCTCTATTTTACATCAAATTCATTTCAAATGGGCCTGGATCCCACTGTCGCATACCGCGTGGATGAAAATCTGGCGGTCGGGTTCATGTTAAAAATGAATTATTACACCACC
The DNA here is from genome assembly GCA_030426765.1 of Bacteroidia bacterium. Lineage (GTDB taxonomy): Bacteria > Bacteroidota > Bacteroidia > Chitinophagales > Saprospiraceae > Opimibacter. Next base: position 4,415 of record JAUHXV010000081.1, read on the forward strand.
AAAGACCCTTTCAGCGGACTAAAATATAATGCCTTCAATTTAGGTCCGACTATCTTTACTCGATGGCGACCTCTTTGGAAAATGGAAGGCGCAACCCCTTTTATGCAAAGTCTTTTCGTCCAGGCTGAATACGAACACGCCTTTATTGAGCGACCACGTTATGATGATTTTGGAAATTATATCCTAAACCCGGGTAAAACTAAAATTCTGTCTGAGACGTATGGACAAAGCTTCCTTTATCTGGGACTTGGAATGGCCACCGGTTTTCCGGCAGGTTCATTTGTATCTATCCATTACAATGTACTCAATGATCCCTACCTGTATAGTCCAACCTTTACCCTGCGGTTTGGCTTTACGATGAATTATTAATCAGAAATTGGCTGTTAGCTGAAGAAGGAAATAAGTACCCGCCTGAGGGAATAATCCCTTTAAATGATAGACGTCATCTCCTTCCGCTCCGGCATAGGGATCATCAGGCACCGGATCGTAACCGGTGCTTTGAAAACGATAAATCCATCCATTTGATTCGTACTGCGCATTAAAGAGATTGCGCACAGAAAGTCCGAGTTGTACGTCCTTTCCAACTTTATTAAACAATGTGCCGCGGATGCCCAGATCCGCCATACTGTATGCATTCAGTGAAGAAGCTTCATTTGAAGTATTGTCGACATACTGCTTGCCAATGTATCTGCCACCAAGGTCTACAGAAATCCGATAATGTTCATTTGACACCACGGTGTAATCAAGCAAGACATTCGCAAGCGCTGAGGGTGAAAACGAAAGATCGGTATCCGTGTGACGCACGACAATCTGCTCTCCGGTATCCCAGTCGTCAATGTACTCGTCAAACGCCTGAATCCTGTTTTGACTCAGGGTCACTGACCCCGACACCGTGAGGGCAGGAATCGGCTGATAGGATACAATGGCTTCCAGACCCAGTCGATAACTCTTGTCCACGTTGACCCGGGTATACGCTCCCACATCATTTATGCGGCCTGTCAGCACCAGCTGGTTTTTATAATCCATATAATAGCCGATCAGCTGGAGGTTGATTTTTTCCCTGGCGTATCGATAACCCAGTTCAGTATCCCAAAGTCTTTCTGACTTCGGCTGGCTCAGCGGAGTGGATTCCGTATAATCATCCCGATTAGGTTCCTTATTGACTAAACCCGTCAGGGCATACAATGAGCCGTACTCTCCGGTTTGCAGATTGAAACCAAATTTTGGATTGAAAAAATTGTGCGACACTTCCTGATCTGTCAGCATGCCATTTTCGTCCGGTCCTTCAAACGCATACCGAATCCACCGTCCCTGAAGATCAATGGTGATGTCAAATTTATCAGTGATCTTCGTATTACTTCGCGCATACAAATTCCCATCTGTTTTAACGGCGTCGTTATCGTAATAGGGCGGCAGGTTTTCCGGTACCGGTCCGGAGGCAAGCCAGATGACCTCGCCAAAGTGACGTCCCAGGTATTTATTCCAGGCACCGCCCAGCACAAAATACCGATTACCCGGTCTTCCGATTTGTAGGGTTGAAGTAAATCCGTAAAAGTCATTATCGAGCCAACGTTGCCGAACAAGATCAGTGGGTTCAGGATTGCCTTCAATCCCGTAGTCATTCAGATCCTGATCGGCTTTGTATTGCTCAAAGTATCCGGAACCATGGGTATAGTGCAGTGCGGTTGACCAGCGGGCAAATGGAGTCAGGGCCTGATCGAAATGCAACTGAACATGACTTTGTCGATAATCATCAATTTCATTGTCATAAGGTTCGCCGGGCTTTTCAGTACCGGCCGAATTATAGGTGCGAAGTTCAGGGTCATCGACATATTGGACAGGCACCCCGTTCCAGGCTTGATAGGTCTTCTCATCACCCACGGTATACAGGAGAGAAATATTCGTTTCATCGTGATGATATCCCGCAGCTCCGTAAATCGAATAGAGGTTGCTGCTGGCCCGGTCGATATATCCGTCAGAAGCAATATAGCTGATCCGTCCATCAAGGGTAAAGCGACCATTGATGAGGCCGGAGCCAACTCCCAGCGTGGCTCGCCGGGTATTAAAACTTCCCCCTCCGAGTTTGACAGTTCCATAAGCCTCATGGTTAAACCCTAATGTGTTGATATGGACACCGCCTCCAAGATCGCCGGCACCCGGTTTGCTCCATCCCAGACCCCTTTGTGTCTGGATATTGACCGTAGAGCTCGCGAGGTCAGGCATATTGACCCAGAATACATTCTGCGATTCAGAATCGTTTACCGGAATACCATTAAGCGTGACATTGATACGGGTAGGGTCAGTACCGCGAATCCGTAATCCGGTGTATCCAATGCCCTGTCCGGCATCCGAAGTAGACACCAGCGACGGCGTTCCTTCGAGCAGGATCGGAACATCCTGGCCGAAATCCCGCTTCTGCAGTTCGGTCGCAGAGACATTGGTATGTGTGACCGGTTCGTCATCACCGGCTACACTGGCCACTACACTGATCTCATCCATTTTGATATTCCGTGGAATATGCAGGGTAATATCGATGCTGCTGCGCAGGTTTATTTTTTTACGTCGGATTCCGTAGGCGGTGATGACCACGAGTTCATATTCACCCGCCTGAAGATTCTCAAATCGAAAGACACCTTTTTCCGTGCATTGCTGTGATTCGAAATAGTTGTCCCCGCGCAACTGAGCAGTGGCATAGTCATAAGGATTTTCATGATCGTCGAGGCCTCTGCCGAGGATGTAAAACTGCGCTTGAAGCCCATAGGTGGTGAGCAGGCAGCTAAGGACAAAAAGGATACGCATAAAGCGTTGATTGCGCGGGCAACGTGGTGATGTGTGAGTAAAAAGTGATTCCATTGGCTTATGTTTCCCTTTCCGGCATTATCCGGACAGGTTCGATGGGTATGATCTCAGCCGGAAATTTTTCGGCACCCCAAGTGAACAGAAAGTCAACAAATGTAAGCATAATTCGGTTCTTAGGGCAACATCGGGCAGCACTCTCTGAATGCGCCTTATATTTGCGCTCTGAAACAATTAAAAAATCATATATGAAATATCAAGTGATCGTTGTGGGAAGTGGACCCGGAGGGTATGTCGCTGCCATTCGCGCTAGTCAGCTGGGATTAAAAACGGCTGTTATCGAACGCGAATCGCTCGGCGGGGTATGCCTCAACTGGGGATGTATTCCGACCAAAGCATTGTTAAAAAGCGCAGAGGTGTTCAATTATTTGAATCATGCTGACGCATACGGAATTCAGGTGAAAGGAGCCGATGCAGATTTTACGTCAGTTATTCAACGCTCACGAGGAGTCGCCGACGATATGAGTAAAGGGGTGCAGTTTCTGATGAAGAAAAACAAGATTGATGTGATTTCCGGAACCGGAAAACTGGTACGCGGAAAGAAGGTGGAAGTGACGGATGAAAAAGGATCTGTCACCACCTATGAAGGCGACCATATCATTCTGGCCACCGGCGCGAGAGCAAAAGCCTTGCCCAATATCCCGATCGATGGCAAGAAAGTGATTGACTACCGAAAAGCTATGGTCATGGAAAAACTACCAAAATCCATGGTGGTGATCGGTGCGGGAGCCATCGGGGTGGAGTTTGCATACTTCTATAACTCCATGGGGACAAAAGTGACGGTGATTGAGTTTCTTGAACAAGGTCTGGTGCCAAGAGAAGATAAGGAGATCTCTCGTGAATTGAAAAGACAGTTCACCAAAAGCGGCATTGAGGTTCTGGGCAATACAGCTGTGGAACAAGTGGATACAAAAGGGAAAACCATCACCGTGACAGCGAAAGACAGAAAATCTGGTGAAGTCAAAACGATTAAATGCGACGTAGTGCTTTCTGCCGCGGGTGTAAAGTCTAATATTGGAAATATCGGATTGGAAACGCTGGGGATCAAAACTGACAAGGACAAAGTTGTGGTCAATGAATGGTATGAAACAAACGTTGGGGGCGTATATGCCATAGGCGATATTACGGATGGTCCGGCGCTGGCACATGTCGCTTCCGCAGAGGGCATCATTTGCGCTGAAAAAATTGCCGGACATCAGCCGGAACCGCTGGACTATGGCAATATTCCTTCCTGTACCTACAGCCAACCGGAAATTGCTTCCGTTGGCCTCACTGAAGATCAGGCCAAAGCAGATGGGATAGATATTAAGGTTGGTAAGTTTCCCTTTACCGCCAGTGGAAAAGCCAAAGCTGGCGGACACAAAGAAGGTTTCGTCAAACTGATCTTCGACAGTAAATACGGAGAGATTCTCGGCGCACATATGATAGGGCACGGTGTGACAGATATGATCGCCGAGATCGTGTTGGCTCGGAAACTCGAATCCACGGGCATGGAACTGATCAGCGAGCTGGTGCTGGGCATGGATGTCGAAAGTACCAGCCACACTCTGATTCGCGCCGTCCACCCGCACCCGACGCTGAGTGAAGCCGTCATGGAAGCAGCCGCTGCCGCATATGGCGAAGTGATTCATTTATAAAAAATACATAACCACCCTTTCAGATGAGCGATGCGAGACGGCCGTTGATATTAGTCACCAATGATGATGGAATGTTTGCACCCGGCATTCACAAACTCGTGGAGATCACGAGAACGTTGGGTGAAGTCATTGTGGTTGCGCCCAACTCGCCTCAATCCGCAAAAGGGCATGCGGTAACCCTTTCAGATCCGATCCGACTTAATAAAGTCGATGCCTTTGGCGGTATCGAAGCTTATGAGTGCTCAGGCACACCGGTAGATTGCGTCAAGCTGGCCAAGAATATTCTGCTGAAAGACAGAACTATCGATCTGTGCGTCTCAGGGATCAATCATGGTTCCAATGCCTCGATCAATATTATATATTCAGGAACAATGTCCGCAGCTATGGAAGCTTCGATCGAAGGCATTGACTCGATTGGTTTTAGTTTGGAAGACTATTCGATGAACGCGGATTTTAATCCGGGTGCTCCCTGGGTGAAGATGATCATCGAGCATGTGCTGGCCAACGGACTGAATGGATCCAAGCTCTTGAATGTCAACATACCCAATGCCAAAGTCGGCCCGATCAAAGGCCTGAAGGTCTGCCTGCAGGGAGAAGGGAGATGGGTAGAGGAGTTTGTTGAGGGCGAAGATCCGCGTGGACAGAAATACTACTGGTTGACCGGTAAGTTTGCCTCTGAGGATAATCGTGCGGAAGCAGATATCTCTGCCTTACAACAAGGGTATATTTCAATTGTGCCCTCTGTGCATGATCTCACACATCATCAAACCATTCCGGTATTAAAGCCCATGGAATCCTTAACGCTATAATCATGTTTGAGTTTTTTAAAAGAGATTCTGTTTGGTTTGGTTTAGGATTAGGAATCGTAAGTCCGATTGTGATTTACTTGTTGTTACTTATGATCTATTCCTTTATGGATGCCATTGGGGTCTTCAGTGACATTGGGTTTGCGGAGGATTTTCGAACACGCACGCTGGCGTTGATTGCGATTTGCGCCAACTTGTTTATCATGCAACTATATCGCAAAGCGCACCGATATCACGAGACGATTCGCGGCGCACTGATTGCGAGCATGCTTCTCGTAGCCGCCTGGTTCTGGAAGTTTGGTATAAATATGTTGCAGTTTTGAAATACTATGTGCTGGCGGGCGAAGCCAGTGGCGACAAGCAGGCAGCACTGCTTTGCGCCGCCATACGTCAGCACGATCCTGATGCCCGTATGCAGGGCTGGGGGGGTGAGGCCATGGAAGCAGAAGGCGTTCACGTCACCAAGCACTACCGCGATCTGGCATTCATGGGATTTGCTGAGGTAGTCAGGCACCTTCCGGCTATTTTTAGAAATCTGCGCAATAGTAAAAAAGAGATTCTTTCTTTTGCGCCCGATGCGCTGATCCTGGTTGATTACCCGGGATTCAACCTCCGCATTGCCAAATGGGCACGCAAGCATCAGATATCGGTATATTATTATATCTCCCCGCAACTCTGGGCCTGGCATACCTCACGTGTCCATGGGATTAAAAAGGCCGTCAGGAAAATGTACGTTATCCTGCCGTTTGAAAAAGATTTCTACGAGCAATACCAAATGCAGGTGATGTATATCGGTCATCCACTGGCCGTAGAAATACAACGCGATACAAATTTTCAATACAACCCTCAGCATCGCCGAATTGCATTGTTGCCGGGAAGTAGAAAACACGAAGTAGATCGGATTCTCCCGGTCATGTCGGAAGTGATCCGTCGCATGCCTGATTATACATTTGTAGTTGCCGCTGTGTCACATCTGCCGATTGAGCTCTTTGAAAAGTGGCTTAATGGTTTCCAAAATGTAGAGATCGTCATGGGTGATATGAAACGTGTCCTTGAGACAAGCGAGGCCGCGGTGGTCACATCAGGGACAGCGACATTGGAGACGGCACTACTCGGTGTGCCGCAGGTAGTGGTCTATAAAGGAACCTCCTTCTCCTATCATGTGGCCAAACGACTGATCAAGGTCAAATATATTTCCCTGGTCAATCTCATTATGGACAAACTATTGATTCCGGAATTAATTCAATCGGAATGTACTCCGGAGAATATTCAGGTACATCTGCAGCGAATGTTGGAGCCTGATGTAGCAGAATCGGTGCGCAATGGGTATAAAACATTGATGCAACAACTCACTTCCGGTGGAGGTGCGGAAGCAGCGGCACTCGATATTATTTCCGATATTAACTCCCGGGAATAATCAACATGGCGAGATACAGATACAAGGATCGGTTAAAAGAGCTCACCCACTGTGCAAACCAATTATCCTGGGATTTAAATGAAAAGGATGAATATGGAATGCTTAAGTGGTTGCTGGACTTTCACCTCTTTAAAAAAGGAGGGAGTAAAAAGATATCGCCGATGCTGATGCATAAAAAAGATGACCTGGAATTCAGCTCTTTGTTTGATTATGCCTACACAGTGTCTACCGGAAAGACTACCGTGACATTTCGACAAACGGTCTATTTCCGATATTCCAAATCACTGGCGCTACCTCATTTTATTATGGTACCAGAAAAATGGTATCACCGATTAGGTACCTTCTTTGGTATGCAGGATATTGATTTTGTGGAGTATCCTTCCTTTAGTCACAACTACCTTCTCCAGGGCAGGGATGAAGACTATATCCGATATCATTTTGATCATCCGGATATGATTAGCTTTTTTAACCAGCAGGGCTTTTACAGTATGGAAGGGATGAACTACCTCTTTGTCTTGTATGTCAACAATGTCTTGCTTCCGGCGGAACAGGCATTACAACTGGTGACGATCGGGGATCATCTCCATGATTATTTAGCTAATAAAACTCCGGACATATCACTTCCCCTGATGGAGGTGCCGGAAAGGGATGATTAGGCGCTTCCTACTTTTTTAACAACGGAATCCGGCATTTTGCCTTCGATGATCTCCAGCACTTCTTCCAGGGTGAGCAGTTTAGCTTCTTCTGATGTCATGCGCTCTCCGTTGATCTTAGGAATATTAATGGCTTTGCGCCCTTTCCGGATAAAAGGTCCCCACCGACCGTTTTCGAGACTGATTTTTTCTTTATCCCATTGTTGAATGTAACGATTGGCTTCCTTCTCGACTTTTTTGGCGATCAGTTCAAACATCTCGTCCTGGGTTATGTTGTCCGGATCGTATTTCTTTGGGATATTGACAAACAAACCATCCCATTTCAGAAATGGTCCGAAACGGCCTTTCCCACGTGTCACATCTTTTCCTTTGTAGGTGGCGACAGGACGATCTTCGTGGATCTTGGCTTCAATGATTTCGATCGCTCTTTTTTCACTGAGTTCCAATGGATCTTCCCCTTTCGGAATAGAAATAAACTGATCACCAAACTTTACATACGGACCAAATCTACCTACACCGATGAGCACTTCCTTGCCTTTGTAATCGGGTAGGGTGCGCGGGAGTTTAAACAACTCAAGCGCTTCCTCCAGCGTAATCGTTTCGATGGACTGACCGGGACGTAAGTTGGCAAACTGTGGCTTTTCATCCTCGCCAACCTCTTCGCGAGTACCGATTTGTACGACCGGACCAAAGCGCGTCATTTGGGTCAGGATGGTATGGCCGGTAGCTTCATCCACGCCAAGATCTCTTCGCCCTCGAGCGCGCTCTGCATTTTCGCGCGTTTCTTCAACAGTTTTATGAAAGGGCGTATAGAAGTCCTTGATCATTTTGTTCCAGACCAATTTCCCTTCGGCGATGATATCGAACTTCTTTTCAATATCCGCGGTGAAATTGTAATCCATAATATTGGAAAAATGCTCGTTCAGAAAATCCGTAACAAGCAATCCCATATCTGTGGGGACCAGTCTGTTGGAAATAGCACCGGTCATTTCTGTTTTGGTTTCTTCAGCGACCTTGTTGTCACTCAGTGTAATGACTGCATACGCTCTTTCTTCGCCCGGACGATTGCCGCGAATCACATATCCGCGATCTTCTTCCATGATTTTGGTGATGGTCGGCGCGTAGGTAGAAGGTCGGCCAATGCCCAGCTCTTCCAGTTTTTTGACAAGACCGGCTTCGGTATATCGAGCCGGAGGCTTAGAGTATCGTTCTGTACCGGTCATCGTTGACAGATCTAAAGCCTGGCCTTCTTTCATTGGAGGCAGAATGGTCCCTCCTTCTTCCTCTGGTTCGTCGTCGAGATTTTCGATATAGAGTTTTAGGAAACCGTCAAACTTGATGACCTCTCCTTTGGCGACGAAAAACTCTCCGGGATGAGCGGATACAGAAATACTGACCTGTGTTCTTTCCAGGCGCGCATCTGCCATTTGAGA
>JAUHXV010000082.1 GCA_030426765.1 Bacteroidia bacterium
TGAGGTGGCGGAAATTGGAAACGATCAGTGTGAGGCGATCATCATCCCAGAGGTTTGATGCTGCATCTTCATCCTGGTCAAAAACGAACAGATGACCTTTGTCATCCAGGTGGTTTAATATTTCCTTTGAATGTCCCCCACCACCGAAGGTGACATCCACGTATATTCCATTTGGCTTAATCGCCAGGCCGTCCATGGACGGCTCAAGCATCACCGGTATATGATATTCACTCATGCGACCCTTTGGTCCTGAGATGGGCAATTTTCTGTGCGAGGGCCGAAATATCTTCCGGCTCCTGATTGATCATTTCGCGGTAGGCTTCGTCATTCCATATTTCGAGGTATTCGCCTACGGCAGTGATGATCACTGTCTTTCTTATGCCTGCGTAATCAAGTAGAATTTTCGGTAGGAGGATCCGGCTGGCCTTATCGGGTGTAAAGGCGGTTGCTCCCCGGTAGAAGTAGCGTTTAAACTGGCGCACTTCGGGCAGGTATTCGTTCAGCCCCTGCACTTCGCTGAGCTTGGCTGACCAGACTTCTTTTGGAAAAAGGTAGAGACAGTGTTCAAACCCTCTGTTGGCGACGAAATCGCGCGAGGTGTTTTCTCCCAACTGGCTGAGGATCGCTGAGGGCAGTTTTAGCCTGCCTTTCTCATCGAGCTTACACTCATATTCCCCAAAAAAGTTGGTTTTCATTCCTTTTCTCAGTCTTAGTATGGACTCAAATGTAGAATTCTTCCCACTTCCTACCACTTCTTCCCACCGTAAATTTCAAAAAAACCACCGGAAAACTTCATCTCGGGTGGCGGGTATTCACAAATTAGTGATACGCTGTACTCAATTGGAGTATATTACATATTTCAATAATGTAAATATATAAGAATAATTAATAATGTAATACTATTTGAAAATAAAATTAATACATGTAAAGGAAGTCTTAAATATATGAAAGTACTAATATGTAAGAGATAGAGCTCGCCTACAACCGGTCAATGCAGCTCAGCTTCGGAGCCTTTTATTATCCTCTTTTTGGGAACCATTATATATAGTAGCACCTTTTCGGAACATCCATGCGGGGCTGAATGTCCCATACTCCGGCATAAGCCCCGATGACGTCAAATCCATATCTCATTCAGCGCAGCCTTTCACGCATTACCAATCCTCAATACCACTGATCAGGTTGTAAACGGTCTGATCAATCGTCTCTTTTCCCATCCTGAAAAGTAAAATGATGAACTCAGCTGTAGCCACTCTGCCATTTTCGCACGAATAATAGATGTCCCCCGGCGAATAATAGAACACCGTGGCATGTCTGCTGTGGATCCTTGAATATTGCTTTCATATTCTTAACCACAAATCTTAACATCATGAAAAACCTGTTTTGTATTTCCGTTCTCACCCTCTTAAGCTTTCATCTCATTGCGCAACCTGAGTCCTCGAAAAGTTCATCGCCTTACTTTTTAGTCACGAATGAAGGTGACGCCACAAAATCCCTGGCTTTGCAATCCACTCGAGTCGATGTACAGATCGCTGGTGTTATCTCAGACGTCGTTGTTGAACAAACCTATACCAATGACGGAAACACGGCACTTGAGGCCATCTATGTTTTTCCTGGCTCTACCTCTGCAGCCGTTTATGGCATGGAGATGCAAGTCGGTACGCGAATCCTTAAAGCTAAAATTGAAGAAAAGTCGAAAGCCAGGGAAACGTACACCAAAGCAAAGGAGCAAGGCAAACGAACGTCACTCCTGGAACAACATCGTCCAAATGTTTTTCAGATGAATGTGGCCAACATCATGCCCGGAGACACCATTAAAGTGCGATTAAACTATACTGAACTACTGGTACCGGAAAACGGGATTTATTCCTTTGTATATCCAACGGTCACCGGGCCACGGTACTCAAATCACGCCGAGAAGACAAACGTCAGTTATGCCGCCATGCCCTATCAGCGTAGCAATGAAACTCCTCTTTACGACTTTGCATTACAACTTCGCCTTTCGGCAGGTATCCCGATAGATTTTATCACGTCAAACACACACCAAATTCAAATCGAGTATCCTACTGAATCCATAGCTGTAGCCACCCTTCCAACCAGTCCTGCTCATGGCAACCGAGACTTTGTTCTTCAATATGGTCTACGCAGCAATCAAACAGAATCCGGAATTCTGTTGTACGAACACGGTAATGAGAAATTTTTCCTGTGCGTTGTCCAACCCCCAAAACGAGTAGAACTGTCAGTCGTTCCACCGCGCGAATACATCTTTGTTATTGATGTATCAGGGTCTATGAATGGTTTTCCTATGACGGTCACCAAGCAATTAATGACTGACCTGATGAATGGACTGCGACCAACAGACAAATTCAATATTATCCTGTTTGCAGGCGGAAGCGAAATGCTCTCAGAAGTCTCATTGAATGCTACCTCTGATAACCTTCAGAAAGCAATGCATCTTCTCAATGCCAAAAAAGGAGGTGGTGGTACTAATTTACTCCCCGCACTTAAGAAAAGCCTTCAGTTACCACGCACTACAGAAGGCATATCCCGCTCTATCGTGGTCGTGACGGATGGGTATGTAACCGTCGAACCAGAGGCGTTCGAACTCGTCAGACAAAATCTTAACCAGGCAAATGTATTCTCCTTCGGCATCGGCAGCAGCGTCAATCGACACCTGATCGAAGGTCTGGCTCATGTCGGACAGGGTCTGCCAACTATCATCCTCAATAAAAACGATGCAACGAATGCAGCAGAGAAGTTTCTAACCTATATTTCCAATCCGGTTTTGACCCAGATTGAAAGTTCGTTTAATGGCTTTGAAGCATATGATGTAGAACCAATTTCAATACCTGATGTCCTTTCCGACAGACCTGTTGTAATTTTTGGAAAATACAGAGGTAAACCTGAAGGCCAAATTGAATTGAGCGGCTATACGGGAAACCCGAATCAAAACACAGATGCTTCCGCTACAAAGTCCGGGTTACCCCCAATCCCGGGGATTCAATCCACCAAGGTGACCTATGCACTCAATGTCAGTGATGTAAAACCGGAAAAATCAAATATCGCCATAAAGTACCTTTGGGCCAGAGAACGGCTCCGTCGTCTGTCCGATTACAATCAGCTTTCGCCTTCAACAGAAAATATTCAGGAAATCACTAGCCTCGGTCTCGAGTACAACTTACTGACCGCATACACTTCCTTTGTTGCAGTCGAGCGAAAACGTGCACGTGACCAACAAGATTCATTACACACATTCACTCAGCCCCTTCCTCTGCCTGAAGGCGTCTCTGATTACGCGGTAGGATTCACATTAAGTATTTCTGGTGTGTCCGGACAGATCCAATCTTCATTGCTCCCTTATCTGCTTATCGGACTGCTGACAGGAATCATTGCATCTGTCTTCTTAATCAGACGGTATAAAACTTCCCGAAACTTAGTCGTCGTAGCGATCGCCACGCTATTGTTTGTTGGATGCTCACACGAAGACCAAAATGACCTGCACACCTGCAATACGAGAACAACGCATGCGAACAAAATCACATTCATACTTGGAGAGGACGCGACTGAAACAAAGAACCCGTATTATACCAAGGCGTCAAGCTATTTCAATGATATGGCTAAGGACGGTACAATGGTAGTCGTCTCACAAGTCCGATCTCTGGAAAGTCTTCTCGATTATTTATCCAATCACCCGTCGGATACCGGTCCATGGGAAGAAATTAATTTGGTGGTGCATGGCAATCGCTGGACAGGGATTTCATTGCCTGTGTCCGACGACGGGGAAGGCAGACTTACAACCGAAGTTTTGCAAAAGTTAATGCATCATCAAATCTTTTCCAACCTGCCTTCCAATATCATTAATTGCGCGTCCCGTGTCAACATTTACGGGTGTAGCCTTGGGCTTGATCGCGATTTCATCAATGCGTTTAATGGACTATTCATCAATTCCAAAGGTGAGGAAGCAATGATTTTTGCAAGCCCATACTTCACAATTTTTCAAAATTCCGGTCAGATTGATAAAATCGTTCGATATGAGGCAGAATGTTTTTATATCCCCTACTCGATCGAGAAGCAACCAGATAACCAGGCGTTAGCCAAAGCATTTGCAGACAAGTACCCAAAAATTCAAATAAACTGGCTTGAGGCGCTCCATGCTGTACAGGGCTCTGAAAACCAGAAACCTTTCAGGCACGAGTTTAGTATCCCTGTGGAATGGACATTTCTTTTCAGGGAAAAATCACAAAGACCTGATTTTAAATGGCAGGAGGATATCGTATCCTGGGTAGCCCAACAGGAAGACATGAGTGGTGTACTTGAAAACATGAATTTTTCACCGGAGGATTTTTGGTGGACAGCAACACCGGCAACTTACCAGGTCAATATACTGTCAAAACAACCCTCTCTGAAAGTTCGAGGCAGCACTCGAATACATTGCGTACTGGTGCCGGTTGCTTCAAATCCAGATCCATTTATGTGTTGCGAAACGCCCACTTGAAACAATATAAAAAGCTCAAAGATCCTTCTGTATCATTGCAAAACGGGACCTCTTCCACCAAAGGATATTAAACTATCTTAGCTTCCGCTATCATGTACATCAACTCTTTTAGCAAATTTATCGCTCTCCTCCTGATCATTTCATGGACCAGAGCCGATAGCCAGCCTTACACTTTTCAGTCTTTTGCGCTGGCAGAAGGGTTGCCCCAGTCCCAGGCAGGATGTATTTATTCCGATAGTCGGGGATTCCTATGGGCCGGTACGGAAGGTGGAGGTCTCTCCAGGTATGATGGTGATCATTTTGAAGTCTTTACAACCAAGCAACAATTATCCTCCAACTTTATTCGGGCTATTGTTCAAACCGACGATTATGCGCTTTATGTTGGCACGAGTAAAGGGCTGGATTTTTTTAACGGAAAAGAATTTCATCAAATTCCGGGATTACAACAAGCTGTAACTACCATCACCTCATATGAGGACAGCCTTTTGATGATAGGCACCCCAGATGGTTTATATATTCTCCGACCGGGTCAGGACTCTATTGTTCCCTTTTTTGCGGATTCAATGGATGCAGTGTTGAGTATGTTGACACATAATGATGAACTGTGGATTGGCACAAAAAAAGGATTATGGCAATTATCTTCTTCCAGTGGAACGCCTGTTTTGGTGCAAACATTTAATGGACAGGGCATCTACAGTATATGTCATGGAGGGCCTAACCAATTATGGCTCAGTAGCTGGGGAAAAGGTATTATACAATACAACACTAAACTTCACCAAACAGAAAAGTTCGTTGACGACCCTTTGATCCGGTTAACCAATGTGATTCATGAAGTCATTCAGGGACAATTATGGATCGGCACGCAAAATAATGGCCTGATCTTTATGGATACATCGGGTGCTGAATTCATTCAGCTCACTGAACGCGACGGCCTGCCTCATTACAATGTTAAAGCCATTGTAAAAGATAAAAAAGAACACATGTGGGTGGCTACTTCAGGAGGCGGAATAGCTCGATGTACGAAACAAAATTTTCGCGCTTATACCCGCTCTGAAGGACTGAGCAATAACCGCGTGTATGCTCTTTACGCTGCGCAGGATCAAACGCTTTGGCTGGCGGCAGGAAATACCGGCCTTCAAACCCTTGATTCAAACGGCATCAGATCCATCCGGTTGGATAGCGTGTTGGATGATGTAAAATGCAAAACCATCACCGGAGACGATGAAGGCAGGATATGGATAGGAACTGTTGGCTCCGGATTGATTATGATTGATTCAGGAAAAGTAAACTCCTTTACCACAAGGGATGGATTACCTGACCAGTATATTCAGAAAGTTTTGCCTGACAAAAAAGGGAATATTTGGATAGCGACATATACCGGAGGACTGGCTTCCATTCGTCAGGATACCAGCGGAGAATTTGTCATAATGCAGCAAAACCTCCCCTATCCTAAACTTACCTCGATGATCATAGACCAAAATGATCGTATCTGGATCGGTACTAACAATGGTCGACTGTTTGTAATTGAAAACGATTCGCTGATTTGGCAGTCTTCAAGTTCCTCCAACTTACCGGCGCTCCCTATTCGCGCTCTGGCCTTTGATACCCATGGAAGGCTTTGGGCAGGCACAGGAGGCGGAGGGGTTTATTTTGGGTCTGCCGACATGAATGATAAACCCTTCCTGACACTTTCTGAAAACCAACGTCTAAGTTCAAAAAACATCTATCTCCTATTAGCCGATGAAGAAGGTCAGCTTTGGGCGGGAACAGAATCCGGTGTTGACCGAATCGTATTGAAAACAACTGGTGAAATAAAAGAGATCATTTTCTATGGGCGACACCAGGGATTTCTTGGCATCGAAACTTGTCACGATGCAGCAGCAATAGGTTCCCATGGAAAACTGTGGTTTGGCACCATGAATGGCTTAATGGCTTACTCGCCCGGTGAAGAGACTCGCATACAGATACCCCCAATCATTCATTTTGAAAATGTTGCCTTATTCTACAAATCACTGCATGAAACAACGTATGCCAGGTACATGGGAAAGGATGGTAGTCTGATTCCGGGATTAACTTTACATCATTCCGAAAATCATATCAGCTTTAGTTTCCGTGGGATCGATTTGGACAATCCGGAAGCCATGTTGTACCGTTGGAAACTTACCGGTATTGACACGACATGGTCGCCTTCTTCAAAACAATCATCTGTCAGTTTTGCCAGTTTGCAACCGGGTAGTTATACACTGCAGGTTCAGGCTTCTACTGATGAAGTCCTTTGGAGTGAACCCATTGTGGCCACCTTTTCCATTAGTGCCCCCTTCTGGCAAGAGCGCTCCTTTCAAGTGGTCATGGCCCTTCTGTTTGTCCTTCTGCTCCTTTTGTTGTTTTATGCCTGGTCACGTTTCATCAAAAGAAGAGAAGCTGTCAAGCGCGAGAAGTTAACCTTAACGAACCATCTGTTGCAATTAGAACAAAAAGCACTTCAATTGCAAATGAATCCTCACTTTATATTTAATGCCTTAACCAGCATAAAATCCCTGATGTCCACTGCAGATTTGCCTAAAGCAAAAGAGGAAATAAATGCATTCGCTCAATTGATGAGAGGTATTCTGAATAATTCGCGAAAAACAAGTATCACATTAACAGAAGAAGCTGCTGTATTGGATCGCTACCTGCATATTGAACAATTATGTCATCCACAAAAATTCGAATATTCGATCCATCTGCCCGAAAATACTGATCCGGATGAATTGGAAATCCCGCCAATGTTGATTCAACCATTTGTTGAAAATGCTGTAGTCCATGGCATTGCTTCTCTTGCGGGAAAGGGTCAGATTCAGATTAATTTTCAGATCCATGACGAGATATTGATTTGCACCATTCAGGACAATGGCCTTGGACGCGAGAAAGCAAAGCGTCTGAGGGAAGAGAGAAAACCCGGTCATCAGCCTGTGGCCATGCAGGTGACGCAGGAAAGACTGGAGACTATGCGTGGAAAGGCATCTTATGAATCATTAGAAATAGAAGATGTTGTGCTGGCTGATGGAGCCATTTCTGGCACCTTAGTTACAGTTCGCATCCCTGTAAAATTAAACTGGTAAATTTATGCAGGTATGAGCAAGGAGTTGACAGCGATCATCATTGAGGATATGCCGCAAGCGAGACAAGCACTACAAGAGGAACTGTCTGCGCAGTGCCCGGATATCAAAATCATAGGGGTTGCCAATAGTATCGTTCAGGGTGCCAAACTCCTGAGACAAGTCACTCCGGATATTATATTTCTGGACATACTCTTAGGGGATGGAACAGGTTTTGATCTTCTTGAAATTTTTCCTGACTTAAAATCACAAATAATCTTCGTGACGGCATCCGATGAATTTGCCATTCGCGCATTCAGATATGCCGCTATTGATTACTTATTAAAACCGGTCGATCCGCAACAATTAATCTCTGCCGTACAACGAGCCCAGCAAATGCAATCCCAATCCCAGGTTGAACCGCTTAACGTATTAAGAGAAGCTATTCGCCAACCGGATATCCTTCCCGACCGGATATCCCTGCATACACAGGACAAAATCCTTGTAGTCACCATTCGTGACATTATTCGATGTGAATCGGATGGTAATAATACGTGGTTCCATCTGAAAGGAGGAGAGAAAATCCTGGTCACGAAAACGTTAAAACATTTTGACCAAATGCTTGAAAGACATCAGTTTGTTCGTGTCCATCAATCCCACCTGATTAATATTCAATATCTGCATGAATACATTAAAAGAGATGGAGGCTATTTAAGCCTTACCAATGGAGATCAGATACCCGTCGCTATTCGAAAACGTCAGGAAGTGATGGAAATGTTACAGAAATGGGGATGAGATAGTTTAATATTGGCAACCAAAATGACCTGACGTGTGATTATTTTCTTTCGCCTTCAATCTTTGTCCTCACCCTGGTGTTTCTAAACACCGAATTCAACCGTAGCGCCAGCACACCAAAGACCGCTTCGCGAATGATACCCAAATGCATCTTGCTGACGCCCATTTCCCGCTCCACAAACTGGATTGGTACTTCGGTCAACTTAAAGCCGGCTTTGTAGGCCATGTATTTCATGCCAATCTGAAACGCATACCCAACAAATCGAGTCTTGTCAAGATCCAGAAACTCCAAAACCTCCCGCCGATAACAAATAAATCCGGCCGTAGGATCCATAATGGGCATACCCGTGACTATTCGGGAATATAACGACGCACCTTTAGAAAGAAACAGTCGGTTGTTCGGCCAATTGACGACCCCACCTCCGGGCACATAGCGCGAACCAATCGCGACATCTGCTCCGGATTCGCAGGCCGCAAGCAATCGGTTGAGATCCGCCGGCGGATGAGAAAAATCCGCATCCATTTCGAAGATAAACTGATAATCGCGCTCCAGACCCCACTTAAACCCATAGATATACGCGGTACCCAGACCAAGCTTTTTCTCCCGTTCGATCAGGTGAACAATATGCCCGTGTTCCTCTTGTTTTTCGCGTACGATATCTGCCGTACCATCCGGAGATCCGTCATCAATGATCAGGACATGGTAATGGCCGTCGAGCGCAACAATCGCGTCGATGATGCGGCCTACATTCTCCTTCTCATTATAGGTAGGTATGATGACTAGCTTATCCGACAATGCTTTCAGTTTGAATGGCAAATATAGGAGAATTCACTGTTTGCCTGATTTTCTCCACAAGCAGTGAGAAAACACACAGGCACAATCCTTTCTTTAATGGGTTATTTCCGCAGACAAAAGGGCATTAGTCCTTCTCCAATACAAGAGCACGTAAGGCCTCAGCCACTTCATGCGCTTGCGGCTTGGAGAAATAATCTCCATCGGAACCATACGCCGGACGATGCGCTTTAGCCGTGACACATCGAGGCTGCTGATCCAAATGGAAGTATCCATCCTGCTCCTGCATCACCTTTTGCATCATATACGCTGTAGCGCCTCCGGGTACATCTTCATCCAAAAACAGAATCCGATTGGTTTTGCGCAGTGAATGAACAATGATATGATCCAGATCAAACGGCAGTAAGGTCTGCACATCAATCAACTCGACAGAAATATCATCAAGCTCCAGTAAACCGATCGCTTCCTGCGCAATTCGGACACACGAACCGTATGTCACCAACGTAACATCAGTACCTTCCTGCAGTACTTCAGGCATACCGAGAGCCACGGTAAATTCATCCAGATTGTCCGGACATTTTTCTTTTAATCGATATCCGTTGAGACATTCTACAACGAGACCGGGTTCATTGGCCTTCATCAATGTATTATACATACCGGCGGCCTGCACCATATTGCGCGGAACGCAGATGTACATACCGCGCAACGCATTGACGAGCATGCCCATCGGCGAACCGGCATGCCAGATCCCTTCCAGGCGGTGGCCGCGCGTGCGAATGATCGCGGGTGCGGTCTGCTTTCCATTCGTTCGGTATCGCAACGAAGCAAGGTCATCAGATAAGGGAGAAAGACCATAAATCAGATAATCCAGATATTGTATCTCCGCAATCGGCCTCAGTCCACGCAGTGCAAGCCCAATCGCCTGCCCCATAATTGTCCATTCCCGAATACCGGTATCAAAGACTCTGTCCTGACCATATTTTTTCTGCAAACCGGCAAACCCCTGATTAACATCTCCTATGTGACCCACATCCTCGCCAAACGCCACCACACGCGGATCACGCTCGAGCAATTGATCAAAGAATTTGTTCAGCACCTGATAGCCATTCATCACTTTAGATGATTCAGAAAACGCGGGTGCAACAACCGGAACTTCAAGACATGAGCCGGGACCTTCCGCATACAAGTGGGTGTTAAATTCTTTAGCGCCCCGAGCATGCCATGCACGCATTTGCTCTTCCAACTGATCATCCGAATAGTGGAAACGTTGCGCTAATACGTTCCTGAGGTTAGCTGCCTCCACCAGCAACTCGGACAGCTGCATATCAAGTGGTTGCATGAGTGCTTTGGAAATTTCAGCAACAGCAGGATCAGCCTGCATGTCTTCGGGTAGATGTTGGATGATATTCAGCACCGCTTTCTTTTTCTCTCGTACAGGATGAATAAACGCCTCCCATGCTTTTTGCTTGCATGAACGCGCATATGCAATGGCATTGTGACGGAGATCATCAATATCTTTTTGCGTAGCAATTCCTGCTTCGATCATCCACTCTCCCATCCGTACGATGCAATCCGTATCGGTCTCCCATTGCAGACGTTCTTTTGACTTATATCGCTCATGACTTCCGGAGGTGGAATGCCCCATGGGTTGCGTCACATCCTGAACATGAAAGACAGCCGGTCGGTGATTTTTACGTACTTTCTGTATCCCGCGCTCGTACATCTCACAGAGTCCGGGATAATCCCAGGCTTTGGCTGTATACAGATAAATTCCTTCACCGTTTTCATCGATGTGAAAACCTTCCAGCAATCGGGAAATACTGCCTTTTGTGGTTTGATATTTTGTGGGAACAGAAATCCCGTAACCATCATCCCACACGGAAACGGCTAAGGGTGCCTTAATGACAGAAGCGGCGTTGATACTTTCCCAGAAAACACCTTCTGATGTACTGGCATCACCGATGGTGACAAAACAAACTTCGTTGCCTTCGCGGCTGGTTTGCAACTGACTCCCAAGGTCGGCGTGTTTGCGATACCAGGAGGATGCCTGCGCGAGTCCCACAGACCGCGCCATCTGTCCTCCGGTCGAAGAGATATCAGCTGAGACATTGTATCGGTCATCCTGAGAAAGAAAAGAACCCTCTTCATCGAGTAGCGGAGTAGCGAAGTGACAATTCATCTGCCGACCTCCGGAAAACGGATCATTGGCTGCATCGGCATAGAGTTGTGCAAAAAATTCTTCCACTGTAGCAATCCCACTTGCAAACATCCACGTCTGATCGCGGTAATACCCGGATCGCCAGTCTCCTTTTTTAAAGGAACGCGCTAATGCTACCTGGGGAACTTCCTTACCATCGCCGAAAATGCCAAACTTGGCTTTTCCACCCAGCACCTCTTTCCGTCCGATGATACTCGCTTCGCGGCTGACGCAACAAATCCAGAAGTCGGACAGTACCTCCCGCATAAACTCATCTTCTCTGTTTCTGATCTTCTGGTAGTTAAGTTGTTCTACAGCGACATCTCTGAGCATAGGAGTATCCGTTTAAAGGTGGTTAGACAATATTTCAAGGCAGACAAAAGTAAGGAAAAAAGAGGGCAATTTCAAATTGATGATCCACACCTCCCTTCTTAAGTATCAATAGGTTATACGAAAAAGCACAAAAAATTTGGCAGATCGAAAAAGTTGCCAAGAGAATGGTTATAAACCAAGTCATTAACAAAATTATCAACCGAATGGTTGTTCGATGATTTTCCAGAAAAAAAAGCCACTAACTGCGAATAGATACCTCGAATTGAAGAATTTATGCCCCATAAGTTACTTATGCGATAATTGCCTTCGGATGCTTCGATTTAATCCTTACTTTCGCCTTTATGAGGCGGTTTTTTGCCATTGGTTTTGCATTGCTGATGCTCGGTATTTCTTCGCGGGATATCATGCAGTATGTCGCCTTCAAATTTAATCAGGACTTTATCACGGATGTCTTTTGTATCAACAAGGACAAGCCGGAGTTGCACTGCGATGGTAAATGCTACCTGAAAAAAAATATCGACGCGGCTAAAAAAGATTCCGACAGCCGCAAAATACCTCCGCCCGATGAAAAAACACCGGTGGTAATGGAAAGTATTGCGCTGTCGCAAGTAGATGACAGTAATGTGCATGCCACGCATCACTCTTTTTATTACCTGGTCATTCCTTACGAATCATCCTCTCAGCGTATCAGCCCTCCTCCCAGGGTAATCTCCTGAAATCACTTCACATGCTTTTTTCTATGCCTGATGATATGTCAGCATAGCGCTATTTCCTAGTCCATTACATTAATGACTACCATTATGACCAGACAAATATTTGTGCTGGGGTTTTTGCTTTTCGCGTCCATTCCGATGTGGGCTTGCGATTCCTGTGGCAGCAGCATCACCGCAGGAGACGGAGGTCTGCTATCCCAATACAGGAAGAGCTTTCTTTCCATGGGATGGAGCCAATCCGCATTCACGACCCTGCCACCATCCGGTGAAAGTGCAGACGACAGGTTCAATACATTCGATATAACCTTTCAGCGTTTCCTGTCGAGAAGATTGAGTGCTCGCCTGTACTTGCCGTTTCAAATGAATGTGCGCACTTACCCCGAAAACCAACTGTCTGAATCGGGATTTGGTGATATCCGCCTGGGAGCCAACTACACATTCTTTATGCATATCGAACCGGATGATCCTTTTGAGGTGTTTCTCGATGCAGGGGCTGGAATGATTTTGCCAACAGGTCAGTACGATCCGAATATTCACGACCGCCAGCTACCGGAAAATTTCAATCCGGGCAGAGGAAATTTTGGATACGTACTTCAGCAAACGAATTCCTTGTCGTACGGCTCACTTGGATTGTTGATCCGAAACACATGGACAAACTTCTCTGACACAAAGGAGAACTATTGGTTTGGAAGTCAGTGGGCGGGAAACGTTTTCTTTTTATGGGAACAGGAAATTG
>JAUHXV010000143.1 GCA_030426765.1 Bacteroidia bacterium
CGGTTTTAGTACCGGTTCCCGGCCAACTAAGTTGATATGGTCCGGGACCTGATCCGGAAACAACATTCGCAGTTCCGAAATTATAGTTAAACATCGCCGGTGGTGATGCATTACCTGTATACGTTAATGTGGCTTCATCAGTGATGCAGATCACCGGATCCAGCACAAAATCTGCGGTAATGGAATCAAATACAGTGATTGTATACGATTCACTAAAAGGACAACCGTTAACAACTGCTGTGAATGTGATCTGGTGCTGACCGTTTGTCGCCACCACCGGATCGAACAATCCTAAATCAGTATCAATAATTCCTGTTCCTGCCCAGGTGCCCATCCCCGGATTACCATCGACCGTTGCGTCAAGGTCTATGATGGTAGGATTGTTAAGACATGCACTATCCTGACCTGTGATCATGATGACAGGAGGAGGACAATCTTCGGCCGTACATTGTGCATCCAGCACAATGTCGGGACAAGGGCCACCACTCACGATAGTTAATGTCATATTGACCATCGTTCCGGGCGACAAACCAGACTGCGTCCAGGTACTCATCGCGGTGGGCATAGCAGGACCATTATCAATTGATACCAGGTAACCACTGGCACCTGCTACATCTGCCCAGTCAAAAGTAACCGACGATAAGGTCGAAGAACAGTTGATCACCGGTGCTACCAATGTGCTCACATCAATCACCTGTGAAAAGAAAGCCGTGTCGCATCCGGGTTCGATCACCTCTACGGAAACCGTTTTCGGTCCGAGTGTACCCCAACTTACCGTATACGGTCCGAGTCCTGACCCTGTGATCGTCGTTGGGTTATTAAAGTTCCAATTGACAATGGCATTGGCACTGGCACTACCCGTAAAGGTGATCACTGTTGATGAATCTGCGCATACCATCTGTTCATAGTCAAAACTCGCCACCGGAGCCGGCAGGATCATGACTTCAAAACAGGTAGGCTCACCATCTCCGCATGAATTTGTGGCAAAGACACAAACTTGTCCACCGCTAGAATTGGAAAAATCCATTTCCACCGTTTCTGAACCATCCTGGAAAACAGGCACATTAAAAGGCGCTGTCCATGTGTAGGTCAGATCGTCAAACTCAGGCACCACGTAAAAGAAAACACCTTCCTGTGCACACAATGTGGTATCTCCATTCGTCAGTTCAGGTGGCGGGGGCTGCAAAGTTTCTGCACTAAACGTCACCGTCTCGATAAAATAGGTACACTGGCCCATGTCACCAATGACTGTAATCTCAAGATCGTACGCACCATCCTGAAGCGTATAAAATGGATTTTCATCAGATACAATAATATTGCCATCATACCAGGCATAATCGAGGTCGGCATTAAAAGGGACAACATCCTGTGGATACGCAGTAAGTACAAACTCTCCATTCTCACAAGTCACTTCCACATACGCATCAATACCAATTAGTTCGAGATTGAGTTCAGCCATTGAATCACATCCATTTAGTCCCATACCTGGATATTCCAGTTCATAAATCCCTGAATTATCATAGGCTTCACCTTCATAATAAAAAGATGATTCTCCTTCGGGTAGACAATGCACTGTGTCGATGATACCAAGTGGAACATCAGGATAGACTTCTACCAACCATGTGCTGTCAAACAAACATCCCTCAGGTGATGTATACGATTGTTCATACATACCTGGGCCAGTGATGGTCACAGAACCCCACGAAAAAGGAAACTCCTCAGGGCAGTAGATTTCAGGATCCTTTTCTTCTGGTTCAATCAGGAAAACTTCCACATCAAAACACAGGTCATTGTCTGTGGTATCACATCCACTGAACGCACGCACGCAGATTTCATAGATACCGGGATCAACTGTAGTGGGCACCGTAATAGTTGTTGTAGACAAAGTCGATGTAATGGTATCACCACTCCATCCCAACACCCAGTAATACCCATGTGCAAATGGAATAGGCGGATCCGCGACTAAGGTAAGATCATTATACCCTGCACAAACTGATTCAGGAATGGCTTCAGCTGTTTCCAATTCTTCACTAAAGCCCGGATTATAGATGCCTTCTGTATACGTGATCGTATAATTACAAAATGCGCCGGAAAAACCATCCAGCATCAGCCAGTACGTACCTCCTACCATCAGACCTGTTCCGGTTAATATCATCGTACCACCGGGTCCGGTCCCGGGATCACAATCAATCACATCTCCGACATCCCAGGGACAGGCACTGATCAATGCGCTTTGCAGGCTTGTTCCGTTTTCACAGTCATCCACGTATATATGAATTTCGATATCCGGTTCTGTGGGCACCACCTGAAAGTACTGTGGATTTTGAATCGATGTATTGCCACCGCAAAACCCATTAGGTCCACTCTCTGGTATATTTAAGGTCTCATAACAAGCATTTAAGAGACAGACCAAAGGAGCATCCTGACATGTGGGCGTAGGTGTTTGGTCCGGTGGATCGCATTGTCCGTATAGCGAAGTCGTAAGTGTCATCAATACCAGTCCCAACAGGAGGCTGATCGTTTTTGATGAAAGTGATTTTGTTTTCTTCATGATAAAGGGTGTGTGACCAATGGATT
>JAUHXV010000010.1 GCA_030426765.1 Bacteroidia bacterium
AGAGTTGTTTGTCGAAGGAATTGTAGATAATTCAAAGATAAACAGCTCTTTTTATATTATAAGAATATATATACGAATTAATAGTCTTGATGCGAATGCGATGGGTCGGGAGCGGGAGACAAATAACGTCATAGAAGAACGTCGGATTTTGTACAATTCAGCCAGTAAGTAGTACTTGCGTTTGTTTTCATCGTATCTTAATTGTCAGGGATGAAAAGATACGTACTTCGATACTGGATGCTTAGTGGGCTGCTCGCCCTGGTCGGGGGAGTTCCGCTGATGGCACAGGACTACAAACCCGAGTTGCGCGTGGGGTTGGGTGGCTATCAATCAGTAAGTGGAATATGGATGCCGGATGCGTACCAAAATAGTTGGATATTTTACCCTTCAATACAATATGCCACTCCTGTCATCCAAAATAAAATGTGGATGAAATTGAGTCTTGGTTATGGAAAGAATCTGGACTATCACACAAAATATCATGGGTATGGTGGGGAGTATGGTTCTGTAAACCTGTTCACTGCTTCTATAGGACTCGAACGTAAGCATGATTTAAAATTAGCTTGTATTTACTATGGTGCCGATTTTGAGTATGAATGGTCTATAATAGATGGCATCTTGTTTAATGATGTGTATCCGTTCCAAACGGTTTTGGACTTTGCTAAGGGATCTTTGATCATCGAACCCTACCTTGGTGTACGGAAAGAGCTATGGTCGAAATTTGTTTTTTTTATTGAGACCAGTCTTGAATTCGGGTTTTCAAAAACCAAATCAAATGATGTGTCAGCTAATTATCCTGCTTCGAGATCGTTTTCGTACGTGCAGTTTAATCCGATCAATATGATTGGGGTGGGATACATTCTATAGTTAGACTATGGAAAATGAGAGAACTAAATTCACAGACGGATTGTATTTATGTTTTAAAATTCAATCACTGTTTTTGTTGATAGCATTCCAACTACCAGTATGTAGTCAGCATTATTGTGATTACAAATATGACCATGTATGGATACTGGGTGATATGGATATTGATACAGTTTCCAATGATGAATTTGGCGGTTGTGAAATTGATTTTAATACCTCACCGCCTTCATTTAACCTTCATCCTAAGAGTGTAGGGGTTACTTTCCAAAATTCATCAATGTCTTCAAAAGATGGAGAGTTGATATTTTACTCTAATGGATGTTCTGTGTTTAATAGAGTAGATGTGATAATGGAAAATGGTGATTCATTAAATACGGGTGAAATATATGAATTGAATTGCCCTGGTGGCGGCTATGGGGGATTCCAAAACATGATTTCTATTCCCGATTCGTACCATGACTCTATTTATTACGTATTCCATATTACACTGCAATTTAACTCTAAGCCTAACCCAATTACTTTTGTTCAATCTCAATCTTTGTCTTATACTAAGATTAACATTAATGCAAATGAGGGGTATGGAAGTGTTATTGAGAAAAATGTTTCCATTATTTCTGATACAAACTTGATTACAACGCCGCTTACAGCTGTAAAACATGCCAATGGATTAGATTGGTGGTTAATCACTCCTGACCGATGGAGCAATTCATATAACATTATTCTGTTAAATGAATCTGGTCCTGCTTTCATTAAGAAGCAATTTATTGGAATTGGAACTGATCCTTTAGCTGAGGGAGGACAAGGCAAATTTTCCCCAGTTGGTGATCACTTTGCCTGGTACCATCCGCTGAATGGGCTGTTTTTATTTGATTTTGATAGGGAGCATGGCGTATTAAGTGATTTTGAGCACATTGAAATACCTCCTCGTGATTTTATTATCGGAGGTTGTGAGTTTTCACCCAATGGACGCTATGTATATTTAAATAATGATACTTCGTTATATCAAGTTGATCTCCTAGCTAATGATATTCAAAATAGCCTTACTCATATTGGAGATTATGATGGTTTTGGGGATCCACTTCCTACATCTTTCTTTTTCATGGAACGCACACCAGAAGGTAAGATAATCATGAATGTGCTTAACGGGTCTCAATATCTTCACTTGATTCATAATCCTGATTTGAAAGGCTTGAGTTGTAATTTTGAGCAACACTCAATTCAACTGCCTACGACAAATAATTTTACCATTCCTCACTTTCCAAATTACAGGTTAGGTTCAATTTTTGATCCCTTTTGCGACTCAATAAGTGTCTACGCTACTAATCCAATAGCCAATTCGGAATTTTCAATCATGCCTAATCCGGCATCTGATGTATTGAATGTCCTAATAGGAGAGTTGTCTGATCCAGCCGATCTCGTGATCTGTGATATGCATGGAAGGGAGTGGGTGAGACAGCGTGTGCAGCAGGGTGATAATGTGGTTAATCTGGATCTTCATTCTGGGATGTATGTGTGTATGGTGTACAACGGCGGCGGATTAGTGTATTCCGGGAAGGTGGTGGTGGTGAGGTAGTGCGTTTGTTCCTCATTTCCCCCTATCTTTGATTAAATCCTAGTTATGACAACTCAGCAGATAAAACAGGAGATTGTAAAAGTATTGGAGCAAGTGCCGGATGAGGTGCTGACTGATATTCTCGACTACCTTAATGAACTTAAAGGAAAATCAGAAGATCAGGTTTTAAGAATAAAGCACTTCAGACGAATCCTTGAGGAGGATAAGAACCTTCTTAAGAGATTGGCACAATGATCCGAATTGAAGAGGCAATCGAGATTCATCATCTGATTATTCGATCATTTGGCGGATCCGAAAGTTTGCGAGATCAACAAGTGCTCGATTCCGCCCTCAAGCGTCCTTTTCAAACATTTAATGGACAAGAGTTGTACCCCAATCCGGAAGAAAAAGCCGCAGCCATCCTCGAAAGCATTGTCAGTAATCACCCATTTATAGATGGCAATAAAAGAGTTGGGTATATTCTTATGCGTATGATGTTGCTGGAATCAGGGATTGACATTCAGGCATCAGAAGATGAGAAGTATAATTTTATTACAGCAATTGCCAAAGGGGAGCAAACATTTCAGCAGATTAAGAGCTGGATATCAGCCAGAGTGATTGTGACGCCATCCTGACCATTTCGTATCAAGCATATCTCCATTCATAGGGAAGATGTAACTTTAGCAGACGTACCTCATTCAATAATTGCTTATGCTCACCAGAATCCTTTTCATCCTCCTGATCGCTTCAACCCAACTGCAGGCACAGGATAGCCTGAACATTAAACTCCTGTACCATTGGGACGACACAACACTTAAGCTCGCTTCAGGGTATGGCACCCAATTCAGATACAATGAAATATGGGGCATGGTCGTCAACGGCAGAGAATACGGCGTGATTGGTTCGACGGAAGGGACGCACATATTTGATGTGACGGATCCTGTGAATGCTACGCAGGTGGCTTATGTGCCCGGCAACTACGATAGGGCGATCCACAGGGATTATCACGACTACAACGGATATCTGTATATGGTGAGCGATGAAGGACCGGCCACACTGCAGATTGCTGACCTTTCGTATCTGCCGGACTCCGTATCGCTGGTGTATGATTCCAATGAATTTTTCTCGCGGTCTCATAATATATTTATTGATTCCACCAGCGGATACCTGTACTCTAATTATGGCCAGGTGCTGACACTTGAAGATCCCGCCAATCCCGAGTTTGCCTCAGTGCCCGGGGTACATGGGCATGATTTATTTGCGCTAAGAGACACCTTGTATGTCAACCAGGAGTTCGACGGTCTTTATATCTACGATCATACGGATCCTGAAAATCCACAGCTCTTAGGATCGCTGACGCAATACCCGGACAAAGGATATAACCACTCCGGATGGCTGACTGACGATGGAAACATCTATGCGTTTTCAGATGAGACGTATGGAACCGATATTAAAATTTGTGATGTCAGCGATCCATCGGATATCCAGGTGATCTCCAGAGTCAACTCTGGCGGGGCAACTACTGCTATGCCACACAATGTGCTCATACGAGGCAACTTTATGTATGTAGCCTACTACCACGATGGGTTGTATGTGTATGATATCTCAGATCCCTATGCGCCAACAGTAGCCGGGTATTATGACACACATCCTGCTTCCCCTGCGCCCAACTATAATGGTGCATGGGGCGTGTATCCCTTTCTCCCCTCCGGAAATGTGCTAGTCTCCGATACCAGAAATGGTTTCTTTGTCTTAGATGTCGGGGATATCATTTCAAAAACAGAAGATGAAGTGATTGCTGATATCGATTTTAAAGTTTTTCCTAATCCAACTAATGGTGAATTTACGGTCACGTATCATTCACCAGAAAGTGCAGATGTTGGAGTAGAGTTGTATGATCTGCAAGGGAAACGAGTCAACCAGTTTTCAGTCGACAATCATACTATTCAGGACAATAAGATCCAGTTGACCATTCGATGTGAAGAGATGCCAGTGGGAATGTACATCCTCAAGTTGAGAGACGGCGAAAAAACCGGGATTAGAAAGATTTTTATCGTTATGTAGGGGATTTAGGGGTACTCATCCGGGGAGAATTTCGCACGCAGAGACGCGGAGGCGCAGTTTTGCTTTCCCAATTAAACATTTTGAAAGACACAAGTAGCAAGACCTGAGACTCAAGACCTGAGACCTGAGACGCTAGACCTGAGACGCTAGACGCTAGACGTGAGACCTAAGACTGCATTGCTGACTTAAGCAGGTAAACATTTACACTTTTTGAAAGACACAAGTAGTAAGACCTGAGACGCAAGACCTGAGACCTAAGACTACATTGCTGACTTAAGTAGTTAAGCATTTACACTTTTTAAAAGTCACAAGTAGCCCTTCTGCCCTTCTGCCTTTCTGCCCTTTTCGCAAAGCGAAAAAAAAGGTGCCTTCCCTTTCAAAAAAGACACCTCACTTTCATACTAAAAATAATATGGAAATTCTCTTAATCGTATTTGCCTTTGATAAACCAGGCGTTGTCGTTGAAGACAAAACTAACATTTCCCCTGATAAAATGATCGGTCAGATCTGAGCCAGCAGTACGACGGCCGACATCAAATGAGATCTGCAGCCACGATATCGCCCGTTGCAGGATAAAAGGCATCGACGCACCAAAAGTAAAGGCGCTGGCAGATACCTGGTGGCCATCGATGACGCGCGGATCTTTGAGGGTGTAGAAACCTGCCCGGTATTCGACGCGTTTCCAATAGGAGGTGATAGACTCTGCATCAGGGATCCAGGCACCACCGAATCCAAGGCGCCAGGCATCTTTCATAGTGGCGGTATTGACATCGCTTTGATATTTACTCCAGGGCGAAGTCTCGAAATTGATCCCGGCGCGGAAATCACCAGAGTGATGATACATGGCACCGATACCCCAAGTCACGGGAAGAACACCTTCCCCAGGCGCATCTTCCGCATAAAATGCTGTGTCCACATCTCCCGTCAGGGCATTGACAGATAAAAGAGACAAATCGGAGTTTGTTGAAAAATTAGTCTGTCCTGCATAGTATGCGCCAAGCGATAAAAGTCTTGATGGGTTGTCATCTTCCAATCGGGCAGCCTTAAGATCCATTGGGTGTTCGTACATCAGACCAAACCGATATTGAAATCCTTTGTAGGAAGAATTGGATTCAAAAAAGTTATCGTATGCATTGCTCAAATCCAGAAAATAGGTCTGTTCGGCGAAAGCCTGTTGCCCACGCAAATACCCGAGGTTGATGCCCCCGGCCAGATTTTTATATTTAAATCCATTGCCCCAGTTCAGGTTGTACAGCCCTCCGGTGCCTGAGAAGTCTCGTTGAACATCGCCAAGTGAGTCCACAGTTTCTTCAATCTGAATATTGTATCCTGCCTGGGCATAGGGGCGTACACCAATGCTCATTGCCCAGGAAAAATCACTTTCCCGTCGTTCCAAAGCCTGATTTAAAGGGTTGATAATCGGAACGTTTAGACTAAAATGATTAGCATTTCCATTCCAAATGGTCTCCTTGCTGCCGTTCACTTTATATGAGGAGCGTTTTGCGGAGATACCAAACTGCAAGCTGGTGTATTGCAGAAACCCCAGTGAGGCCGGATTGTCCAGATTGGCTTCAAAAAAATCGTGATATACAGCGCTAAGCCCGCCCATAGCATGGGTACTCGACATATCATTGCCGATAAACTCTCCTATGCCAAACTGGCCAAAAGGGGAGTTGTCTTTTGCCTGACCGAAGATCAGATGGGGGATGCTTGCAATCAAAAAGCTGACAAACAGGTACTTAGTTATGATTCCTGACATTAAATTCTAATATTTGGAAAAGGCCTTGTGTGACCAGTTCGGGTGCGACAAATATCTCACTTTCCATGCGATCAGCCAAGAAAGCAGCATTTCCTCCCGTCATAACGACAAAAACGTCTCCCAGTGCATTTTCTGCCTGATTTAACATTCCTTTTATTTCCATCACCATACCGTGGCAGGCCCCATTCTGCAGGGCATGAACAGTCGAATCCCCAAAAGGCAGTCTTGGCCAGGCCGGTTCCGTCAAAGGCAGTTTCGCCGTATAATCGTGCATCGACTGGAGGCGCATCGCCATCCCCGGAGAGATATTTCCACCCAGGTAGATGCCATGTTTGTTGATCAGGTCTATCGTAAGGCAAGTTCCGGCACTAACGATCAGACAGTTTTTTCCCGGAAAAGCGGCATGCGCTCCACATGCTCCGGCGATACGATCTTCTCCAAGGGTGTGTGGTGTGGAATAAACAATCTCGATAGGAAGTGGCGTGTCCGGATTAAGATCAATGCCCATTCCTTTTATTGGTATCGATGACAACTCCCACTGGCGATCACCGGTTGTCGCCACAATAGCATGCGCTGCCGGCAAAAGGCGATGGAGATCCAGGATGGGTTCGATAGATGCGCCCGCAAAGACAATTGTCTCCAGGGACAAACCTGCTTTGTCATATACAGCAGCTTTTGTTCTTGAATTACCTACGTCGATGCAGAGATACATTTGCTTTTTTTCAGATGAAAGATAGGAGATGCAAGACACAAGACAAAGCAGAGATGAAAACTCAATCTTCAAGGCCTAAACCATAAACCCTAAATGTTACACTCTCTATTTACTGCTCACCACTCACCACTCACTCCTCACCGCTCACTCCTCACCGCTCACTCCTCAATGCTTAAAGTGTCTAAACCCCGTAATCACCATTGCCATTTCGGCTTTGTTGCAATAGTCTATGCTGTCCTGATCTTTAACAGAGCCACCCGGATGGATCACCGCTGTAATGCCCGCTTCATGTGCGATCTCGACGCAGTCCGGAAAGGGAAAGAAAGCTTCAGAGGCCATCACGGCTCCTGTTAAATCAAATCCAAATGCGCGCGCTTTTGTGATCGCCTGCTTCAATGCATCTACGCGGGAAGTTTGTCCGCAACCCATGCCGAGCAACTGACCGTCGCGGATTAGTGCAATCCCATTTGACTTGAGGTGCTTCACGCTTTTGTTGGCAAACAACAAGTCGGCCATCTCTGATTTGGTGGGTTTGCGCTCAGTTGCTTCGCGGATGGTAGAAAGATCTTCTGTTGTATCATCGAGATCCTGGGTGATATAACCATCCAGTATGCTTTTGACACTCACTTTGTTTTTTGGGTAGGTGTGCAGTTGAAGCAGAATGCGATTTTTCTTCGCCTGTAAAATATTCAAAGCCTCTTCTGAAAAGGAAGGCGCGATCAGTACTTCGTAAAACAACTTGTCAATTTCAGTTGCGGTGTCGGCATCAATTTCATGATTGGCGATCAGGACGCCACCGAAAGCAGAGACAGGATCACCGGCGAGCGCATCTTTCCAGGCGGAGAGGATGGTGTCTCGCGTAGCCAGGCCACATGCATTGGTGTGTTTCAGTACGGCAAAGGTCGGGCCGGCGTCTTTAAACTCCGCCATCAGGTTTACGGCCGCATCGATATCGACGAGGTTGTTGTACGAGAGCTCTTTACCGTGCAGTTTTAGAAAGTTAGTTTCAAGTTCACCGAAATAAACAGCTTCCTGATGCGGATTCTCTCCGTAACGCAAAGGCATTCCGCTGTGTTCGGAAATTTTCAAAGCAAGGTCATCGCCCTCGCGATTGAAATATTGATAGATCTGCTTGTCGTAATGTGAGCTCACGCGAAACGCGCGAATGGCAAAGTGTTTTCTTTCTTTGAGCGTAGTGCTTGCACCGGTGGTTTCGAGTGAATACTTCAAAAAATCATAATCATCTCGAGAAGGTACGATGACGACATCTTTGTAGTTTTTAGCGGCAGCCCGAATCAGCGAGATTCCACCGATATCGATTTTCTCAATGATGGTGGCTTCGTCATCGGTAGACTGAACAGTTTCTTCAAAAGGGTAGAGATCTACAATAACGAGATCGATAGGAGGGATCTCATATTTGGCGAGTTGCGCTTCATGGTCTTTTTCTCTTTTTGCCAGGATGCCACCGAAGATCTTTGGATGCAAAGTTTTTACCCGTCCATCGAGAATGGAAGGATAGCTAGTCAGGTCTTCTACAGCAATTGCCTCGACACCGAGAGATTGGATATACGCCAAAGTTCCGCCGGTACTGTAGAGGGTGACATTGTGTTTGGCTAATTGATGAACAATCGTATCGAGTCCTTCTTTGTGGTATACGGAAATCAAGGCTGATTTAATCGGCTTCAGGCTGGCCATGGATAGGTTGGTTTAAATTTTGGGCAAAGGTAAGATTGTTGGCTAAAAATCCCCTGAAAACAGGCAAAAGAGTCCTATGTGAAGCGAACTACCTGAATTAACGGTGCGTCGTTCGAAGTTTGAGGATATTGCCTTCATTAAAACAATGGCGACAACGCGCTTCGTAAATGTCCTTTTCTCCGAGCACCACCGTGTCTTCATCGGTCGTCAATCGATAGGTGTGTGTGGCGAGAATGCCACAATGATTGCAAATCGCATGTAGTTTGGTGACGTATTCTGCTACGGCGAGCAATTGAGGCATCGGACCAAAAGGTCGGCCCCGAAAATCCATATCCAGTCCTGCAATAATCACGCGATGACCCCTGAGAGCTAATTCCTCACAGACGCCAGTGAGCGATGCATCGAAAAATTGTGCTTCATCGATTCCGACAACATGTACATCTCCGCTGACCTCTAAAATTTCTTTAGGAGAGGAAACCGCTTTGGAAGGAATCGAGCGGGCATCATGGCTGACCACTTCATCTTTGCTGTAGCGGGTATCGCGCACGGGCTTGTAAATCTCCACAGTTTGTTCGGCGATTTCGACGCGTTTCAGGCGGCGGATGAGCTCTTCCGTTTTGCCGGAAAACATCGATCCGCAGATCACTTCGATCCATCCTCTGCGCTGCGTTGTAAATGTGGGTTCGAGAAACATGCCGGCTGCAAAGATGCATTCTTCTCTTTATTCATGCGTGTGCAAACGGGAATTATCTGCCATTCACACAATATTAACCGGATTTCTATCATATATGAACACAGAGGTAGTAAATTGCATTATATATCAATATCATATGGATCTGACTAAAGCACAGCAACTTTTATTAAAAATCCAGACTTTTCTGGATATGGCAAATGGAAATGAATTGTCCCGACTCGAGAAGGACCTCATGAAATCGTATATCATCCAACTTTATGATGAGGTGTCCACGGATCAGGAATCTGTTCTTGCCACACCACAAAAATCAAAGAGAGAAATGCCGGCACCTGAACCGGTGATGCCGAAAAAGGAGTTTACACCACCACCGGTTGTAGTAGACACTGCATCCACTCCGGAACCTGTTGTGGAAGTGAAAGCACCTCCGATTAGTCCGACACCACCTCCCCCGGTTGTTGAGATTCCTGAACCTGTTATAGAGGAAAAACCTGCACCTGCTCCGCAAAAAGCAACTGTCCCAACTCCTGTAACCATGAAAGCGACAGCTTCAGAAGAGCTCTCAAAATTGTTTGAGCTGAATCACCCGGAAAAGATGGATAGTCGATTCAGTCATGTACCGATTGATGACATAGCTTCTGCACTTGGCCTGAATGAAAAAATCTTTACGCTTAACGTACTCTTCGGCGGCGATCGTGAGATGTTTGAGTCCACTTGTGACCGGCTTAATCGGTTGAACTCCTTTTCTGAAGCTACAGATATTCTGCTCGCTGGTCCTGCGGCAAAGTTTAACTGGTCCGATCGCGAAAATGTCAAGATGGCTGAGCACTTCATCCGTACGGTCGCGCGGCGGTATTCAAAATCATAAAATGGACAAAGGGACAGCCCGTTTTTTAAAGCAGATTAGTTTTCCCTTATGGTTTGTTGGCCTGATATGGGTCATTCACCTTATCCAGGTGTTTGGAGGCATTGACCTGCGCACGCTTGGTGTTTTTCCGAGACACTGGGAGGGACTGCCCGGTATCCTTACGGCTCCATTGATCCATGGAAGCTGGGGTCATTTGTTTTTCAATTCCCTTTCCTTTGTCATGATCGGTACGGTCTTATTCTGGTTTTATCCGCGCATAGCCTTGAAATCCGTGTTATTCCTGTATGTGATGTCTGGTCTGGGTATCTGGATCTCCGGGCAACCTGATTCGTTTCACATCGGGGCCAGTGGAATTATTTATGGCATGGTCTCACTTGTTTTCTGGAATGGGGTCTTCCGTCGAAATGTAAAATCGGTGATTCTGGCTTTAATCATTCTGATGATGTATTCCGGGTTGTTTGAAGGCATCCTTC
Source organism: Bacteroidia bacterium (assembly GCA_030426765.1). Lineage (GTDB taxonomy): Bacteria > Bacteroidota > Bacteroidia > Chitinophagales > Saprospiraceae > Opimibacter. Next base: position 10,679 of record JAUHXV010000010.1, read on the forward strand.
CCGGGCAGGAAGGCATCTCATGGGAAGGTCACCTTTCCGGTGCCATAGCCGGAATCATCCTGGCGTGGGTGTTCCGAAACCAAATCGAGGTTGATGAGATCAAACCTCCCGAACCGGAATATGATGAAGAAAAAACGTATTTCCTGCCACGCGATACGTTTGATATGACCATGTCTGAAAGGCTCGCCCTTTGGGAAAATCAAAATCGGAATCGGGTATTGTAGAGACGCAATGCATTGCGTCTCTACAATACCCGCGCCCCCAATGCATTGCGTGCCTGCGATACGCAAATTCCCAATTCATTGCAGAGCCTCAATGCATTGAGGCTCTACGGAACACACGAATACATTGCGCGCATACCAACCATGCAACCTCCTAGGATTGGTGTTGTCTTTCCTGACGTAAAATCCATTGAAAATTAAAATCATTTCACAACAACCTACCTATCATGAAAAATCGAATCTTTCTGGCTGGATTGCTGGCCATGTCATTTTTTGTATCCACCTCTGCGCAGAACGGCAATAATGTTGTTAAAGGAGAAGGTGAAGTCGTCAAACAGGAATTCAACCTGTCAGAATTAGATGGCATTCAGCTGTCCATTGCGGCGGATGTGTTTCTGACGCAGGGAAAAACACAAAAGGTGGAAATTGAAGCTCAGCAAAATGTCATCGACAATATTAAAAAAGAAGTGCGAAACGGAAGCTGGAATATTGAGTATGAAAAGAATGTGAAAAATGCAAAAGATGTCCGAATCTACATCACGTTGGCCACTATTGAAGATATCGTCCTGAGTGGTAGTGGATCGATCACAACGAAGGGAAAATTTAAAGATCTGGATGATGTTGATATTGCCATGTCAGGGTCAGGAGAGATTCGATTCGAAGCTGATGCCGAGGAAGTGGATCTGGCAATGAGTGGTTCAGGGGATGTCAATCTTTCCGGATCCGGAGAATCCCTGGACATTGCCATCAGTGGATCAGGAGATGTCAATGCACTTTCTTTTTCCGTTGAAGAATGTGCGGTTGCCGTAAGTGGTTCAGGCGATGTTGCAGTTAATGTCAGCGGTGAACTCAATGTGGCCGTTTCCGGTAGCGGAGATGTGAAATATAAGGGCGATGCCAAAATCCAGTCCAGAATTGTGGGGAGTGGGGATGTGGTGAAGCTTTAATTCTTTATAAGAATTGGGCAGAAAGGAGAAAGGAAAGGGTGAACGGGCTTTTGATGTGACGGGAGGTGGAGAAGAGCAATGGCGGTAAGAGGAATGAGGGTGTGCCACACCTAGGTGTGGCACACTGTAATGCTTAGATGGCTCGAATCGGGGCAATCCTGAGCGATTTCAGGTAAAAAACAGGTCATTTTAGCTGTTTTTCAGCTCATTTTGAACAAATCGTAGTCAGGGCTTTTCTGACGGATCCAAGCTTTCCTAGAAGTTCTTTATTGAGGGTGTGCCACACCTAGGTGTGGCACACTGTATGGCTTAGATGGCTCGAATCGGGACACTTCTGAGCGATTTCAGGTAAAAAACGGGTCATTTTAGCTGTTTTTCAGCTCATTTTGAATAAAAAGTGATTAGGGCTTTTCTGACAGATCCATGTTTTTCTAGAAGTTCTGAGGCTATTTCTCTGGGACAACCGGTTTTTTCCATAATCATACGAACACCACGCTCCACGAGCTTTTGATTGGTGAGCATCATGTCAACCATCTTATTGTCTTCGACGCGCCCCAGCCGAATCATGACCGCCGTGGAGATCATATTGAGGATAAGTTTTTGGGCGGTGCCTGCTTTCATACGGGTGCTGCCGGTGACGAACTCCGGCCCAACTTCACAAACTATCGGATGATCCGCAAGAGAAATGATAGGAGCGTCAGTATTGCACGTAATGCAACCCGTCAATACATTGTTTTCGCGAGCGCGTTTCAGGCCTCCTAATACATAAGGTGTAGTGCCGGAAGCTGCGATGCCGATCAATGTGTCTTTTTCTGAGATGTCGTACGCCTGCAGATCTTTCCAGGCTTGCTCAGGATCGTCTTCTGCAAATTCACGTGCTTTTCGGATGGCGCTATCACCTCCTGCAATGATGCCAATCACTTTGTTGTGATCCACGCCGAAAGTCGGTGGACATTCCGACGCATCGACTATGCCGAGTCGACCGCTGGTGCCGGATCCGAAATAAAAAAGGCGACCCCCGTCGAGCATGCGAAGGGTGATCGCCTCAGTAAGTTTTTCAATAGCCGGAATACACGCCTGAACACGAAGCGCTACCGTTTGATCTTCACGATTGATGGACGTTAGGATCTCATGTACCGACATCTTTTCGAGATGGCGATAATGAGAATCTTTTTCTGTGGTCCGGGTCATGAAGTAAGGTGTGGATCAGACCACCTGTCTAGCAGTAATCGTCAAAGGCTGCTTTCAGATTGTCCGCAATCATGGAGGCACTGCGGCCTTCGATGTGATGCCGCTCCAGGAAGTGAACGAGCTGCCCATCCTTAAACAAGGCAATCGCCGGTGATGAAGGCGGGTAGGGGAGCAAAAACTCTCTGGCTTTGGCAGTTGCGTCGGTGTCGACTCCGGCAAAAACGGTAAAGAGCTTAGCCGGTGTTTTTTCATTCTGAAGGGCGATTTTAACCCCCGGACGCGCATTGGCGGCCGCACAGCCGCAAACGGAGTTTACGACCAACAGGGCGGTACCTGTTTGATTGTCAATAGCTTCCACAACAGCTTCAGGACTCTGAAGCGACTCAAAACCCGCACTGGTCAGGTCTTTGGTCATGGGGGCTACGATTTCAGCTGGATACATTATTCAGTATTTAAAAGTTAAAAGCTTTCAATATCGAAGACTCAACAAAGGTAAGGAGGATTTGGTTCTGAAAGAATTCCGTCGAAATGGATTATATTGAATCTGTGTTCACCGGACTCTGGCAGTAGACTTCCTCCCTAGAGAAAAACCGTTTTACGATGAGGCACCTGATGTTCATATCTTTTGTATTGGTGACCTGCTCATGTTCAATGACAGGTAAACTTGTACAAGACACAGATCGTTTTGATTATGTTGTATTGGGCCGCATTGATCAAACGCGCGGTCCAAATAATGTCATTGATGATATGAATCTGTTTACGTTTATTGTGGATACTATTTTAAAAGGGAATATTGAGCCAGTTGATGGGTCTGTAATGAAGCGAGTTAACCAAATAAGTGACTCGACCGTAACAATGGAAATGTTGCCCGTGAAACTCCTTCATTTCCAATCAAACTGGAGGTATTCAGAAATTGTATATAAAGAAGCGAATAGTGTCATGGTATCCTCTGAGAATTCCACCACTCAACCAATAGAAATGGGACAACAGATTTTTATGTTTGGTGATCAGGATTTTAAATTACTTAATGACCAGGCGGATCCCCATCTTAAAGTACGTCTCTCAGTTGGCAACAGAGCCAATCTCATTTTGGATCAACGAGAATTTCAAAAATTGAAAAACGGAATTTTGCGTAAATATAGAAAATGAAGAAAGGGCGTCTAACCTCTTTGAATACAGTCCAGACTAAAGGCTGCCTGCAGGTGTGCATTATGTCCAGTTTAACAGGAAGCAAGAAAGTAATGATTAATCTCTGAAATCGGTGTAATCCTAATAATCTGTGATTCAACCATCAGAACAAAGCGTATCAATGTATCGCAGTAGAAACTTTGAATTGAGTTAACTATGCGTCATTGCCCACCCCCTTTTCGACCTTCGGCCATTTAACTCTTTATTCCATCTTCACTCCAGTGTGCGAAATTGAGTCATTCGAAATAATAGCATACATATAACAATCCAACCAGCCGCCCTGATGAGGCAACAATTGTTTGTTAATCCCTTCCAACGTCATTCCTGATTTTTCCAGTACCCGCACTGAAGCTTTGTTTTCAATGGCACAGCCTGCTTCAAGGCGATGCAACCCAATTTCAATGAATCCGAAATCGATAAGGCGTTTACAAACTTCTGTGGCGTAGCCATTACCCCAATGATCGAAATGGATTTTGTACCAGATTTCCGCTTTTCTGTATTTAGGTTTTCCAAGCGTGAGTCCTGTCAGGCCGATAAACTCACCGGTATCTTTATCTGAAATCGTAAACGCATAGATCGAACGTGGGTTTTCGTTCTGATGGTGGATCCAACGATCCATATATCCGCGACTTTCCTCAATAGACTCAGGGATACCTAACGCATTATAGAAATCAGTTTCCGGCAAAGAAAGCAAACCATGGATATTGCTCAGATCCGTTGGTTGAATTTCTCGTAAAGTGAGTCTCGCTGACGATACCATACAATGAGTGTCAGGATTTTTTCTTTGTTACTCTCTTCTTGGAGGGTGCCTTCCTGGTCTTAGTGTCGGAGGCTTTTTTCTTCGGAGCAGGCGTGGCTTTTACCACTTTTTTTACTGCCTTTTTAGAGGGTGCCTTACGCTTGACGGTCGCTTTGGCTTTTTCCCATTTGTAGATAGCCATTGTCAATCCCGGAAGCGCAAAAGACATCACATGCGATTTATAATCCCAAGGTTCTTTCGTGATCTTGACCACTGAATGCACTTCCCGGTTGCAGCCCCAGTATTCAGGTTTGTCAGAGTGATCGAGTAAAGTCCAGATGCCTGGCTGCTCGACACCTATTTTATATTCCTGTCGATCCACCGGAGTGAGGTTTAAAATCGCAAGTGTTTTGTCATCCGCATCATTTCCGATACGCTCGTAGACAAGTACACTTTGCTGGTAATCATCCACACGCACCCAGGCAAATCCTTCCGGTTGCGTACAGCGCTCATGCAGTGATTTTTCAGATCGGTACAGATGATTCAACGTTTTCACCCATGCCAAAACTCCTGCATGCGATTCAAACTCCAGGTTATTCCACTCCAGTTGCGATGCAAAATTCCATTCGTTGCGCTGACCAAATTCACCACCCATAAACAGGAGCTTGGCACCAGGATGCGTAAACATATATCCGTACATCAAACGCAGGTTGGAAAACTGATCCTGATTGACACCCGGCATTCGACTCAGCAAAGTGCCTTTTCCGTGGACCACTTCATCATGGGAAAACGGAAGCATATAATTTTCTGAATACTGGTAGATCAGGCTAAAGGTGATCTGGTTGTGATGATGCTTTCGGTGGATAGGATCGAGTTTGAAATAATTCAGCGTATCGTGCATCCAGCCCATCATCCATTTCATACCGAATCCAAGTCCGCCGTCGTAAGTGGGTCGCGAAACCAAAGGAAAATCCGTAGACTCTTCCGCGATGGTGAGGATATCCGGATGATAGCGATAGACAGTTTCATTCATGGACTTAAGAAACTCAATCGCCTCGATATATTCTCTGCCGCCAAATTGATTGGGCTCCCATTCTCCCTCTTCACGAGAGTAATCGAGATAGACCATTGAGGCCACTGCATCGACGCGCAAACCGTCTGCGTGAAACTCATCGATCCAGAATAAAGCGTTGCTGATCAGAAAGGATTTAATCTCGTTGCGTCCGTAATTGAATATCAGGCTCTGCCAGTCTTTTTGATACCCCTTTCGCGGATCCGGATGCTCGTAGACATGACTGCCATCAAAATTGCCCAGCCCATGACCGTCCGTAGGAAAATGTGAAGGCACCCAATCCAGGAAAACGCCAATGTCGTGTTGATGAAGGGCATCCACTAAAAATTTAAAATCATCGGGTGTGCCAAAACGACTTGTCGGCGCAAAATATCCGGTGATCTGATAGCCCCAGGAAGGATCATAAGGATGCTCCATGACCGGCATAAATTCAACGTGGGTAAATCCCAGATCTTTGAGATACTCAGGAAGCACTTCTGCCAGTTCGCGATAGGTGTATGGACGATCATCAGGATGCCGACGCCAGGAAGCGATATGCATCTCATATGTCGAGATAGGTACACCTAGTTTGTTACGATCTTTCCGCTGCTCCATCCATGATCGATCCTTCCACTCGTGACCATCAGCCCAGACCACAGAAGCCGTCATAGGAGGTTGTTCATGCCTCCGACCATACGGATCAGCTTTGATGGTCTTTAATCCCGCATGATTTTCAATGGCATATTTATACAGTGTGCCCGCTGTGAGACCGGGGATAAATCCCTCCCATACTCCTGAACTATCCCATCGCGGATAAAGGTTATGCTCACCGGAAAGCCATTGATTAAAGCTTCCGATCACAGATACGCGCTTTGCCGCAGGCGCATAGACAGCAAATGTAACTCCGGACACACCATCCACCTCAGTCAGGTGCGCTCCCATCTTTTGATACAACCGGCAATGATTACCTCCCTGAAATAGGGTGATATCGTAGGAGGTCAGGACATTATATGGGGTCACTTTGCTCATGGGTGTAAAATAAGAATCTTTCGAGTACCACACATAGCAATGTGTGGCTACGTTGCAATGCGTGGTTACGATGATTTTTCGATGGCGTGCATCCTGCACCATTCACATTCCCCACATCCGGTTGAAAATTCCTTGTTTTGAATTTTTTGGTATACCTCTTTCAATTGATGGGCAACAAATTCCCGGTCATCGGGAGAGATGTTAAATTTCTTTTCTTCAAACGAACCATCCTTTTTAGGCTCGAGGCCCTGGATATACCCGTGATCCATGAGGGTTTTGAATTTAGGATCCTGCTGAAGCATGAGATCATAAAAGACCATTTGCCGCCAATAACTACCACCGTCGGGATTGCTTTCGCTCGGCGCATAGGTCTTCTTTTTAAACTCGTACTCCGTTTTCCCGGACTTGTAATCATAGACCACAATTTTATTTTCCGTCTTGTCAATACGATCAATAAATCCCTTTACAGGCACACCCTGGATATGAATATCCTTGCACCGATACTCGGTGAGGTATTGTACGTCTTCCGACCATTTGTCATGATAGTGATCATAATACTGATCCAATACTTTCCGGCCATAGGTGATTAAATCTATAAATTCCTTTTCAGTAAAGCGATGTTTATTACGCTCCATGTAGAAATCATACCGCTTAAGCATGTATTCTTTTCCAGTGGAAGAATCTTTTTCCTCGAATCGCTTTCGGAAAAAATACTGTAGTGCTTCATGCAGTCCACTACCAAAAAGCATCGATACTGACTGGGTGGAGGGGATCATCAGGATTTTGTCGTAGTAAAACCGAAGCGGACATTCAAGGTATACATTCAGGGCAGACACATTCATCACAAAGTTCCTGATGCGATCTTCTATTTCAATTGTATCTAACTGCAGGTCTACCTTATTTTCTCCCGACATCAATGCCGCCAGATATTCCGCCTGGAGGTTTTCGTCCACCTCTGGCGAAGATGCCTCCAACGCTTCATCACCTGTTCTGATCTCTGTCAGGTAGAGGCTGGGCGTCAGGTCTTTTCCTTCGTCTTTTTTCCGGGGATAGGTCAATGAAAGGTCGTGCTTGGCTCGCGTCATACCTACGTACAACAACCGCCTTCTGTCCTGATCCGAAATGTCCGATTCATCTTCCACACTGTCCGCATCCGCATTCTGCCGCACGAGATTGTCGGGCAGTTTGAAGGATTGAGCACCACCCACCTTCTCTTCCCATTCATTGTTGGTCACATTTTTAATAATCACCTTTTCATATTCAAGCCCCTTTGCGCTATGCAGGGTGGAGAGAAAAATTCCTTTTGGTGGTGGAGCCAGAGATTGAACCGGCAGCACAATACCATAGGTCTTCATCAGGTGCAGGGTTTCCAGCAATTCAGGAACAGAAAATTTTGAGTTGCCAACACTTTGCTGGTCGACAAAATTGAAAAAAGTCTTCAGTGCATACAGATGCGAAAATTTCTCTTGTTGCGCAAGGATCCATTGCATGAGGCCAAATTGATGTACGACCCATTCGATGAAGGCTAACAAGGGTTTAGAATGATAAGCTGTTATACTGTCACCGAGTACTTTGTTTACATGATCCATCCATGGCCTGTCTCTCAGATTGAGTTGGTCCAGGATCTGCGGGTCACTCAACCACATAAACAGGGTAGAGTTGTCCAGCCGTTCTCGCGCCGTGTGCGAAAGTATCAGACGCTGCAAATCATCGGGTCTTGGATCCAGATAAACAAGATGCAATACGCGATAGAGTAACGCATCATCATTGGCAGCTCCCTCGCTTAAGTTGCCAATACAGGTGATAATATCTATTAGGTGAAGGATGATCTGTTGGCCAAGCGCATCGTTTGTTTTGGCGATTTGAAACGGGATACCGGCACCTTTCAACGCCATACTCAGGTCACGCCCGTGTGCATGCTTATTGTAGAGCACCGCAAAAGAGCCCTGCGTCTTTTCCTCGTGCCACTGTTTGATCTGACGGAAGATATCCGCATTCTCATACGTCATCGTCGGATAGGCGGTGATATGCACCGGATGATTACGTGTGGCATACTTGCCGGAGGCAATAAGTTTCTTGGATTGGTTGAAGAGTTTCTGGATGACAGACTCCGATACCGGATTCATAATGATCCTGGCAGTATCCAGTATGCGTTGCGAACTCCGGTAATTTTCTTCGAGCAGGACAATCTCAGGATTGTATTTAGCTTGAAAATCCATGAGGTTTTTGATATTGGCTCCCTGAAACCGGAATATTGCCTGGTCATCATCACCTACCACAAAAACATTAGGCCGGTCAATCCATTCATGATCGAGCAGTTTTTGCAGTATGCCGAGCTGTATCCCGTTGGTATCCTGAAACTCATCGACCAGCACATACAGAAATCGCTCCTGATAACCTGCTAAAAAATCTTCGTCCTGATCAAAAGCATTATAGACCCACAGGAGCATGTCCTCAAAATCGTATTTGCCTTCTTCGGCCATCAACGCGTTATAGTGTTCATACTCATCTACGGCGGCATGGAGCGTTTTCATGGGCGCGAGGATCTCTGCTTCATATGGCTTGATCTTCAAGTCACCCGCCTGAAATTCTCTGTACTTGCGTTTGTAAATGTATTTCTCATGGGTCTTCATACGCTCGACAAACTCGTCGATTTGCGCATGCATATATTTCGGACTCCAGTTTTCCCTTTTCATGGTCATGAAAAGGTCGTTGAGCTTCTTCCATTCGTAGTAAGTCTGCCCTTTAAATCGTTTTAGCGGATGATCATCTCCAAACCGGTCGATAAGGGTTTTTATAATATTAAAACGATCGATTTCGGAGATGGGCTCAAGTTCCCGGGCTTGTTGGAAGGTGCCTGGATTTTCCTGGATGACCAGGTTGCAGAAACTATGAAATGTACTCACCTGTAAACCATACGCTTCGGGACCTATGTAGTCAATCAGGCGATGTCGCATTTCAGAAGCGGCAGCATCGGTGTAGGTCAGGCAAAGAATATTACCGGGAGCAGCATCTGTTTTTCGAAGAATATTGCCTATGCGAAGCGATAAAATTTCTGTTTTACCTGTACCGGGTCCGGCGATGACCATGACAGGGCCTTCAATCGTTTCTACGGCTTTGAGCTGACCGGAATTGAGCTTGGCTATTTTGTCATCAAATGTCATGTGATAAAAATACTTGGTTTAATGGTGTTCATTCTTTTTTATAAAAATACCACCCTGATAACTTAGCCCCAACATAGTTAAGAGCAGAAACATGGATGTGCCCACGACCATATCCAGCGGATGTTCGACCATCATAGACAATATCTGCATCAGGTAGATGACAGGGATCCACGGAGGATCCTTAAAAAAAGGAAAGGTCATCGGATAGATCAGGGTAAAGAGAAATACAGCCAGCCCAAGAATCCCAAAAATGGTAAATACATTGATAAACTGGTTGTGTGGCCGTTCATATTGATCCCGCTGATATACTTCTTTATAGTGTTCGCTAAGCGCTTTGCGAAAATGTCCGGTCCCTGTGCCAATAAACGGATGTTGATTGCCCACTTCTATACCCGCTCTCCAGGATTGCCATCGTTCGGAATCGGAGTACGACTCGCCGGCACCCGCTTTAAATTGCTTCAGGTCATATAGCGAGTAATTGATTTTTTGGGTAAATGTCGGTATCGTATAATAGGCTATCACAGGAATGCATGCCACAAGCAATAGAAAAGCAGTTTTTTTCCAGAAAGGAATATGCCGCAGATAAAACAAGATCAGCAATCCTATTCCCGCATACCCGAGCGCCAGACCCGTTCTGACCGAAAGGATGTGAAGAAAGGCAAAAAACCAGACACTCAGGAAAGCATACACCAAGCGCTCCCATCGGTATTTCAATTGTTGGTTTTCGATCGCAAACGCAAGACAGAGGATCATACAGATAGCCACGATCACGCTAAAGCGAATATGTCCATTGGGTGTAGGCAATGATCCACCGTATCCCAGCATGTTGTTAAACAATTGGTAGTGTTCAATATACGCGGCCAGCGTCCAGAGTGTACTCCAGAACGCCATGACAATCATACATACCACTACAAGCATATATTCCTTCAATGAGAAGGACTGTAAAAATGCAAACGCAAGGGGAAGGATCAAATACACGACTTTTGGGTGGGTCAGCGACCACCATTCTGAAAGGTCTCCGGCCCACAGTCCGCTAATGAAGTAAAGCAGAAAGAAAAGTGAGAATACCCATAGATACGGTTTGGATCGAATACTGTCCCGGACCGCACGAGGGGTTAATAACCATCTGATTTTCAATGGTTCTATCTCAATGTCAAGGACAGCAAAAAATGAGAATACCACGGCCGCAATACTCAGTAAGGCCTTTGACCACAGCAATGCTACGGCCATCACGATACACAAAAACACAGCTATGGGCTGACGTAATGACATAGGCCGAAAGTTAGGCATTAAGTTTGGGTACGTTCAGTTCCGTACTTTTGTGACTTCGTAGAGCAAATTCACGTGCTGAACAGGCTCTGCATACAACGACAGAAATTTAATCGATCATATATCCTATGAATCCATTAGAACAATTAAAGGCAATGATTGCCGAGATCGAAACTACTGAGATAAGTGACGCTGCAGCGCTGGAGACGTTTCGCATTCGGTTTCTTGGCAGTAAAAACATCATAAAGCCACTTTCGGCATCGATTCGCGATGTCCCGAATGAGCAGAAGCGTGAGTTTGGGCTGCTGGTCAATGAAGCTAAAACAAAGGCAGAAGAAGTATTCAATCAAGTCCAGAATCGCTTGTCAGGAGATACATCGGAATCAACCGATAGTCCGGATCTGAGTCTTCCTGCGTCGCCTTTACCGGTGGGCAGCAGACATCCGGTGAGCCTGGTCATGGAAGAGATCATCGATGTTTTCTCGCGCATGGGTTTTGAAGTAGCCGAAGATCGTGAGATCGAAGATGACTGGCATAATTTTACAGCGATGAATACGCCGGAAGATCACCCCGCACGTGATATGCAGGATACATATTACGTCGCTTCGCCTCCCGGATGGTTGTTGAGAACGCACACCTCGTCTGTGCAGGCACGTGTGATGACGACGCGCAAACCACCGATTCGAATTATTGCGCCCGGAAGAGTGTATCGAAATGAAACCGTCTCTGCGAGATCACACTGCCAGTTTCACCAGGTAGAAGTGCTGTATGTGGATGAAGGCGTTTCTTTTGCGGATATGAAACAGACGCTGCATCATTTTGCGCAGGCGATGTATGGCAAGGAAGTCGTGACACGTCTGCGGCCGTCCTATTTTCCATTTACTGAACCTTCCGCAGAAATGGATGTCTATTACGGGCTCGCAGATGAGCATGCGCACAGAATCACTAAGGGTACAGGCTGGCTGGAAATTATGGGTTGTGGCATGGTCGATCCGGCAGTGTTGGAGACGTGTGGTATTGACTCCACGAAATACTCCGGATTTGCATGCGGCATGGGTATCGAAAGGCAAGCCATGATTAAATACCGTATCAACGATATCCGGTTGTTGTTTGAAAATGACGCCCGGTTTTTGAAACAGTTTGCTTCCGTTGTATAATAACAAAGGATTAATAATCACATTTAGCAGAGCATGAAGGCAGGACTTCCAAAAGGAACGCGTGATTTTTTACCGGCTGAGTTGGTGAAACGCAAATGGATGTTTGGCATCATTGAGGAGGTGTTTCGCACCTATGGGTATGTGCCTATCGAAACACCTGTTTTGGAAAACCTCAGTACCCTGACCGGTAAATATGGTGAAGAAGGGGATCGGCTGCTGTTTAAGGTGCTTAACAACGGAGACTATCTCACTAAAGCAGACGAAGAGGCTTTTCAATCCAAGGACAGCAGGAAGTTTACGGCTTCCGTTTCCAAACGCGGGATGCGATATGACCTGACAGTACCTTTTGCCAGGTATGTGGTGATGCATCGCAATGATATTTCACTTCCTTTTAAGCGGTATCAGATTCAGCCTGTCTGGCGTGCGGACCGACCACAGAAAGGTCGCTACCAGGAGTTCTATCAGTGTGATGTCGATGTCGTAGGAAGCACTTCACTTTCTTATGAAGCTGAGTTGGTTCAGATTTATGATGAAGTTTTTAAGCAGCTTGGAATTCCTGTTGAAATCCGAATCAATCATCGTAAGTTACTTTCCGGGATCGCGCAGATTGCGGGAATAGGAGAACAGTGGATCGATATGACCGTGGCGATAGACAAGCTCGATAAAATAGGCGAAGAAGGTGTCAGAAAAGAATTGACGGAGCGCGGTATTTCAGAAGAAGCGCAAAAACGGATTTTCGAGTTTCTGGCAGGAGGGGATATTTCATCGATGCGGGCTATGGCCAAAGGGAATGAAGAAGCGATGACTGGTCTCGAAGCGATTGACAAAGTATTTTCCTATCTCGAATCTCTTCCGCTCCACAATACCCTGAAGTTTGATGTGACCCTTGCCCGCGGGCTTGGCTATTATACGGGATGTATTTTCGAAGTGGCGGCGCTGGATGCAGAAATGGGCAGTCTCGGTGGCGGCGGACGGTATGATGATCTGACGGGTGCGTTTGGCTGGTCGGATGTGCCGGGGGTTGGGATTTCATTTGGCGCGGAAAGGATCTATGATGTCCTTGAGGCGAAAGAACTTTTCCCGGCTAACCTACAGAAAGGTCCTAAAGTGCTTTTCGCCGCTTTTGATGATGACGCGCATGCATTTGCCTTTGCCTGCGTTTCCGCTTTGCGAAAAGCCGGCATCGCCGCAGACTTGTATCCGGAGCCTGGCAAGCTGAAAAAGCAATTTAAGTATGCTGACGACATTGGATGCGCATACATCGCCATCATTGGTGAAGAGGAGATCAAAAGTCGCACCTTAACATTGAAGGATCTGGCCTCAGGCTCACAGGATACCATCAGTATCCAGGAGGCCATCGATCGCCTTAGCTAATCCTGTTTAATTTCCTGAATAGAAAAATGGTTTGCTCCATTGCAAGCCTCTTGTGGTGTGTACCGTAGCGATGTACATCCCGGGCACAAGTCTGTTAAGTGCAAATTGGGTAGCATTTTCGAGCGCTACTTGTTCGACCAGCTTGCCGTCAATACTAAACAAGGAAAGTGTGCCTGTGATTTTTTCTGTCCAGGTGATTGAAACAGGCCCAATGGTGATGCCATGATGATAGGGTAGTGTCACAACCGTGTCCTGGTCTTCAATGGCCAGTGCACTCTCCGCTTCATAGGCCCCCATATCGTGCTCAGGGCCTTGAGGACGCGTGATCATTTCAATGTCTTCTGCTACTCCAAAGGCAAATGCTGCACTCCCCGCATTGATCGCCTGGGCATCGGTGGCCAGATGAAAATCCCCTGTTTCATGGGACACAAAAATATCTCCCAACGGATCTGCCAGCATACTGTTTTGATCATACCCGAGTGCCTGCCATTCAGTTAATGTCATGGACTGACCATCACCCTCATTGCTCAGGCTGTTGACTACGATATTATAGTCAGAATCGAAACCGGGTACCGCATCGGGATCTAATGCGATACTTCCACGCCACGCATGCTGATTGATGATGATGTTGTTAAAGACCTGCGCACCACTGGAGCCATTGACCGCCAGGATACACCATCGACCATCCGCTGCATTGAGGATGGTATTGTGGATGATGACCCCATTGATAGAGGGAGCCGATCCGTCCTGTCGAAAGAGCGCTATCCCGGTTGCATGGTTTTCATACAGCAGGTTATTGAAAATAAATGCGCCCTGCACACCGTCCAGATTGATGGCCGCTCCACCTCCTGTTCCATTTTCATACAGTACATTTCCATAGATCTGAGGATCCGTACTGATGCCGTCACCGCCCTGACTCCCATCGGCGTTGATCTGTATTCCGCCTCTGGTATTGTGATGGCAACTATTATACCTTATGATGGATCGGTCACTGCTATTGGATACATAGATGCCATGTTCATCAATAGAATTTAAGCATTCGTTGTATTCAATAATAATATCATCGGTAAATCCGGTAAATATGCCGCGTTCGAAGTTATTGTCACAATAAGTATTGCGAACAATGCAATTATGGGCATTGACGAGACGGATGCCATTGCGGGGTTGGTCGATGACCCTGAAGCCATTGATCTCTATGTAGTCCGCATTTTCTACGTTAATCCCATCCGTAGTTACAGGATTTTCTGTGTCGATAATGCACCCTGATGAAGCTGCGATGAAGACAATGGGATCGGCGGCTGTCCCCGTTGTGCGTAAATCAAATCCGACATAGTTGCCATTGGCTACCCAGACGGAGTCACCGGCAGCAACTTCATCCGCGGCATGCTGCAGGGTCAACCATGCTTCGGCCCAACTATCTCCTGAGTTAGCATCACTTCCTGTTGGAGAGACATATTTTGTTGCCGCAAATAGAGTAAAAGGAGAGAAAAAGAAAAGAAAATAAGCGCAGTAAAAAGTGGTTTTCATGTCATCCGATTGTCCAGTGCTGAATCGGGTGTGAGCAACCTAAAGTTAAGACAATTTTGGATTCGGCGGTATTCCTCCGCCATTGAATTCGACAATGGCGGAGGTTTGAATACGCTCTGTAGCTTAGTCAACTGGTTTTTCAGCAGGAAAACCAGTTTCTCTATTTGCCTGCAATGATTAATTTCTGATAAGTTGCATGCTTGCCGTCACTGCATCGAAGCAAGTATATTCCGGAACGTAGTTCGCCCACAGGAAGCTGGGCATCCTGTACAACCTCAGTGGTGGATAGCAACCTTCCATTCAAATCAAGGATAGAAACATCGAGTGGTCGATCTGTCGTAAAGTAGAGTATGTCCCGCACCGGATTCGGGTACCAGTTGAAACGGGCTTCGAGCTTTCCGATGGAAGTCACATTACTGATCACGACTGTAATGCTGTCGATTGAACAACCACTTTCGTCTGAGATATACACCGCATAGTTTCCGGCAGGAAGATTGGCAAAAATATTGGAGGACTGATAAGTGATGCCGTCAATGGAATACGAAAAAGGAGGTGTACCCCCTGAAGCCATTACGGTGATACTCCCATCACTCATTCCACCTGTTTCATCTACGACGATAATATCATCGATCACTATTTCCGGTGGTTCCTGGATGGTTAATGTTATAGTTATTTCGCATCCGGCGTCATCAATCACAGTAACAATATAATCATCTGCACAAAGGTCTTCGATGGTTTGGGTGGCTTGTCCGGTCATCCATATATATTGATACGGTGGCTGCCCTCCGGCAACCATCACCGAAGCAATTCCGTCACACGCTCCAAAACAAGTTGCATGATCCGTGATGCCAGTGATGACCATTACCTCCGGTTCGGTGATGAGATAAGAATCTTGAGCGATACATCCCTGGCTATCGGTGACGGTCACATCATAGGCTCCGGGGATCAGGTTGTCAAGTGCTGCAAGTGTATCACTCGTAGACCACATATATAAATAGTCAGGCGTGCCACCGGTTACCATGGTGGTAATACTGCCATCATCTCCTCCGGCGCAGGATACGTTCTCTACGTTGCCGGTGATGACGATCATTTCCGGTTCGTTCACGAGGTAAGAATCTTTAACGGTGCATCCCTGACTGTCGGTGACGGTCACATCGTAGGCGCCGGCTGACAAGTTATTCAGTGCTGCCAGTGTATCAGTACTGGACCACATATACATATAGTCGGGTGTACCGCCGCTTGCCATCGTAGTGATACTGCCATCATCGTCCCCAAAACATGTCGCATTGGTCAGGTCAATCAATTCAAGGGTCAGCGTCGGGCTGCTAGACATGACCTCCAGTTCGCGGACATAGAAATAACCGTTGGCAAACGGATTCCCACCTGTACTAACGGTATACAAACTAAGTACTTGTTGTTGTCCGACCGTACCGGTAAACTGCAATCCGAATCCAAGGCTGCTGATGTCGCCGTGCAATTCGCCATTGGTGATGAATACCTCTCCGGACCATGGATCATCGGGATAGAAAAAAATCGTATCGTTGACCACATCGAGTCCGTCTTCAATAGCATCTGAAAATTCAAATTCAACGACCTGTGGATTCCCAAAAACGCCCTTGGTGCTAAACCAGGCCATGACACTGTCGCAAGCCAGGTTGAATGAGGCTTCGATGCTGTCGGTGGATCCGAAGGTCTGGTTCATCCACTTGCCGCCCCACGTGGCATTGTAGGTGCTGTATGGATAACCATCTTCGAAAGCGATGTCCGTATACATAGTATCGGGTACAAAGTCCAGAGCCGTATCTGCTGTGGCATTGGAGATCATTCTGCGCCATGCGTGATCGACAGGTGGTGGATCATACATGCCATTGCCATTGACATCGACATAGAAATCCACCTGGTAATCGCGCTGGTCCAACAGAACATATAAATCGATGGAAAACATTGTATCGGATAGGGTTGTAAGGGTCTTTGCCCCTACGATGAAATCCGTGTTCGTTTCCGTCACACGGATTTTGAAGGTCTCTCCGATATAATCACCCATTGAGTCAGCCTGGAATTTAAGAATGTATTGTGCGTAGGAAGAGGAGGAAAAAGAAACCGCACAAAGAATGAAAAGTAGTTGGATCGTTTTCATGCTCAGGTAATTTAATGAACGGATTCTTTAAGTTACGAAAAAAACGACGGATAGAGAAATCCGTATCGAGGCAAAAAAAAATCAGCGCATAAAAGCGCTGATCTTCTTGATACGAATTTGGATATTGATAGTAGTGGATATCAAGTACCCGTATCCAAAGATATACTACCGGCGCAATAAATACGCATCTCTGCAAATCTTTTTTTACAGGACGACAAAAGCATCACCTGTTTTAATATCACCTTCCCGAAGAACGATGGCTCCCCAACCGGCTTTTTCATGCATCGCTTCAACAGCTCCTTTTCCAAAATTTTCATCCATGCGATTGCAGGGTGCACAATAGCATGTGACCTCCAGAAGCACCTGATCACCTAAAGCGATTTTCCGGCCTATCATATTTTCTTCCGGCAATGAATCGACACAGATATTACGTCGGCATGCTTCGTGTGCATTACCCGGAAACCCAACAGCAGCAGACACTTCAGCCAGTGCTTTATGCGAAATAAGAGTAACAGTACGTTTCGAAAACGGTTTGAAATGATGATCTCCCTCGATGCCGGTTTTCCGAATTTTAGCTTCCGTTACCAGGCGAGGCGTTGCTTTTCTTTCGGGTCTCAACAGGATGGAATGAATGGTATTCATGGTGATAAAATTACAGATTATATCCGTTGCCGCGGATCAGATGAGCCGCAATTATTCTCCTCGCTTTGATGTTATTTATCGCCGGATAATTACTGAATCTTTTTATTCCCTTCAGCATAATTTTTAGCTCATCTCCGGTCGCAAAAGCCATCAGAGCATCATTTGCATACTTCTGAATTCTTCCCTGGCACTCGCTGATCGTGAGTTGGGTGATCGCCTTAACGACATCAACCGGATGTTCTATTTGTGTCTGTGAAAGCTTTTCGGCGCGCAACAATTGTGACTCGGCAATGAAACATTCAATTGCGATATCCGCGATCTGCATGACGATTTCCTGTTCTTCGCGTAGGTCATGCTTGCCATCCATCTGATACTTCACGGCGGCACCTGCCACGAGTAGCATGCTTTTTTTGAAGTGTTCCACCGCTTGTCGTTCTGCCGCCCAGGGACCATCTACTGTAGAGCGTGAAGGCATACTCATTAATTCCTTCTGTACGGCCCAGGCAGGGCCTACCAAATCCAATTCACCCTTGAGTGCTTTTTTGATAATCCGATCGACCAGAAGAAGACGGTTGATTTCATTGGTACCTTCATAGATACGGTTGATACGCGCATCACGGTAGGCTCTGGCCGCAGGATATTCTTCCGAGTAGCCATTCCCTCCATGAATTTGAACGTTCTCATCGACGACATAATCCAGATATTCGGATCCGGCCACTTTAATAATGGCGCATTCCGATGCAAATTCTTTTGCTGCCCCCAGCATACCCATTTCATAGTTGCTGCCTTCCTCCATCAGGTGATCTTTAAATTTCCCCATCATATCCGACAAACGATAGATAGCTGATTCCAGGGCATAGGCTTTGGCACCCATTTCACCAAGCTTGTGCTGGATAGCACCGAACTCGGCAATCGGTTTGCCAAATTGTTTTCGTGTATTCGCATATCGGACCGCCTGGCTGATGTATTCCTTCGAACCACCCAGGGCCATCGATCCCAATTTAAATCGACCGATGTTGAGCGTGTTGAAAGCGATCAGATGGCCGCGACCAATTTCGCCAAGGATGTTTTCTTTGGGAATCGTGACGTTTTCTAAAAAGACCTGTCGGGTAGACGAACCTTTGATACCCATTTTTTCTTCCTCCGGTCCCAGCGTAAGCCCTTCGGTTCCGGCTTCTACGATGAAGCCAGTAAAATGTTTTCCATCGATTTTCGCAAACACCGTAAAGACATCGGCAAATCCCGCATTCGTAATCCACATTTTCTGGCCGTTGAGGATGTAGCTGTTTCCATCTTCGGATAAGTCCGCTCGTGTTTTAGCCGCCAGCGCATCAGAACCCGATTCCGGTTCGGTCAGACAGTAGGCCGCCTGCATCTCACCCGAGCATAATTTCGGCAGAAATTTTTGCTTTTGTTCGTCCGTACCGTAATACAACAAAGGCAACATCCCGATCCCGATGTGCGCTGCAAACGTAGTGTCAAATGAACCACCGGCCTTCCCAAGTTCATCGGCGATAAGGGTATTAGAATTGGTATCCATACCATTTCCACCATACGCTTCCGGAATATGGGCACCGAGAATTCCCAATGCACCGCTTTCCTCCATGAGTTCGACCTGAGCGTCGAGATCGTGCGATCGGGTTCTGATCTGGTCTACAAAGTCGCGGCACATTCGACGCACCATTTTCTGATCTTCATCAAATTCTTCAGGGATAAATACATCGCTGGCAGGGATATGCCGAATGATAAATTCACCCCCTCTTAATGCTTTTACAGATGCCATCTGAATCAAAGTTTAAAACCAATATTCAAAGTACATACATAGAACGCACGTGGAGGAAAGAAAGATGTAAAATGAGCACATAAATTACACGCCGTCCTTCGAAAATCACTTTTTCCGGGTGCGCCCGGGGATCGTGATGGTGATCTGGTACGAAGAGGATCCTGGCTTTTCATTTTCTTTTTGTGGTTTGGAGGGTGTCACCTGATATTGCACCTGAAAGTTTCCGGATGGGGCGTGTGCCGGAGAGGGTGAAACACGTAGTTTTTTTGTTTCGTCGTTTTTGGTTTTACTGCCGGGTAACCGGAAATGTATATGCAGTTTCCGGCTGTACTTTGATTTGACTTTTCCGTGATCGGGGACTTTAAACGGAAGGCTGCGAACGATGCGCAGGGCTTCTTCGTCACATCCGTAGCCGAGTCCGGATATCACTCTTGCTTCGATGACTTTCCCTTTATAATCGACGGTATATTGAACACTGACGCGGCCCTCGATTTTGTTCTGCAGGGCTTCTTTCGGATAGCGCAATTCTTTTTTAACGTAGGCATCCATCGCGGAGCGGCCTCCCTCGAAATACGGAGACCGGACAAAATCTTTTTCCTTCCTTTCCTTCTTCATGTGCGGATAAACAAATCCGGAGCGAGTTCGGTTTCAGCATTTACAGCATAATCACTGAAATCCCGGCATCCGTTTTCTCTAAGCACCTCCTCATCGATGAAAAACCGGCCTGTAGACTCTCCCGGCGGAAGCGACAGAATATGCGCGGCAGCATCAGCTACAATTGCAGGCCATCGGGATTGCTGGATGAGCGCATCACCACCCAACAGATTCTGAACGGCTGCCGTTGCGATAGTCGTTCGTGGCCACAACCCATTGGCTGAAATATGGTGCGGTCTGAGCTCCCGGGCAAGTCCCGTGATCACCATACTCATGCCATACTTACTCATGGTATACGCAGTGTAATGATCAAACCATGCCGGATTCAGATCGATGGGCGGGCATAAACTCAGGATATGTGCGTGAGGGGATTTTTTGAGATGGGGAATGCACGCCTGCGACATCAGAAAAGATCCGCGCACATTGATCTGATGCATGAGATCAAATCGTTTGGCAGGTGTATGCTCTATTCCCGCGAGATAAATCGCACTGGCATTATTGACAAGGATATCCACACCACCGAAGTGAGCGACGGTCGCATTGACGACCTCCTGGATCTGGTCTTCTTTTCGAATATCCAGTTCAAGGGGTAATGCTTCACCTCCCAGGGCTTTGATCTCTTCAGCTGCTTCGAAAATGGTGCCGGGAAGTTTCGGATGCGGTTTTGTGGTCTTTGAGGCAATCACAACCCGCGTCCCGGCTGTCGCCAGTTTTTTAGCGATAGCAAGACCAATACCCCGGCTGCCACCGGTGATAATCGCTGTTTTGTCTTTCAGCAAATGTGTCATGCTATGCAAACCCGTAGAGGTGGTTGGTGTCAAACAAATATAACGATTTGGATTGGTAACTGGTTGAGCTATTCGCTAACGTAGTAAGAGGTGGCTTTTTGTGTTGCATAATTTTCAATCATGGACTCCATAGAAATGAAATTGCCAGACGAAGCGTACCCTGCACTTTTGGTTTCACAATACCGCTGTAACTTGCGGGGGTAATGGATTGGGATTCTACCATCAAAGGCTATATCGCTTATCTCAAACTGGAGAAGGGACATTCGGCCCACAGCATCGATGCTTATTCACGCGATGTAAGGCGACTGGGAAAATTTATGTTTGACGAAAAGAATATAAAGTCTCCCGCTTCCGTGCAGCAGGATCATATCAACGACTATCTTCGACTATTGAATGAAATGGACATCAGTGCGCGCTCCCAGGCTCGGATGCTTTCCGGAGTTCGATCATTTTTTCAATACCTGATCCTGGAAAATATTGTTGCCTCAGACCCAACAGAGTTAATCGAAGGCCCAAAGACAAATCGATACTTGCCTGAAGTGCTGAGCTATGAGGAGATCCGCAGAATGATCGAAGCGATCGATCGAAGTCATCCTCAGGGCACCCGAAATGTCGCCATTCTGGAGACGCTGTATGCCTGTGGACTTCGCGTATCCGAATTAACAGGACTGCGGTTGAGTCAGGTAAGTTTTGAACATGAATACATTCATGTGCTGGGAAAAAATAATAAAGAACGCTTAGTACCTATAAGCAGAGAAGCACTCCGCCACATTCAGTTGTATCTTGAGGGTGACCGAAATAGGATGATGCATATTGATAAAGCCTCAAATGATATTCTTTTTCTCAATCGCCGTGGAAAAAAGTTGTCACGCGTGATGATCTTTACCATTATTCGAAATGCTGCTGAGGCTGCGGGAATCACCAAAACGATTTCTCCGCATAGCTTTCGACATTCGTTTGCCACCCACCTCGTGGAGGGCGGGGCAGATCTCAGGGCAGTCCAGGAGATGCTGGGTCATGCTTCCGTCACGACCACGGAGATTTATACGCATTTGACGACAGATTACCTTCGGGAGACGATTCATTCTTTTCATCCGTTAAGTAAGGGTTTTGAATAAACCACAATACTTCAGGTCTTTTCCACCTGCCGATCCGGAGCGCTTCCTTCTTCTCAATACTGATATATTTGCAGGATGTTGATGAGCAGCTCGCGGTTTAGGTGGTTGTATCTGGTCTTTCTTGGCCTTGCAGTTGCATGTGCTTCCCCGCGTCCTCCCACCGGAGGAGAAAAGGACATTCTACCGCCCCGGATCATTTCTGAGGAATCGACGCCCAATTACCAAACTAATTTTTCAGAAAAAGAAATCACCATCACGTTTGATGAGTGGGTGACGTTAAAGGATGTGTTGTCCCAACTGGTGATATCACCTCTGATGCCCGAATCACCTGATGTAAAATTAAAGGGCAAATCCGTGATCGTGGCGTTGCCGGACAGTCTGAAGGAAGAAACCACGTACACCATTAATTTTGGGAGCGCAATTGCGGATCTCAATGAAGGGAATATCCTGGAAAATTTTGCTTTCGTTTTTTCCACCGGACCCGTTCTTGATTCCGTGACAGTCTATGGTACAGTGGTGGATGCTGTAACTTTGCTGCCGGCAGAAGATGTGCTGGTAATGCTTCATCCGGCAAATGCGGATAGTGCTATTTATACCACAAAGCCCGATTACATAGTGCGGTCAGATAAAGAAGGCAAATGGCGTTTGGATAATATCCGGGCGGATTCCTTTAGTGTAATGGTTTTGGTCGATGAAAACCTCAATTTTCTGTACGATCTTGAAACCGAATCCTTCGGGTGGTTTGACGAAGTCCTCGTGACGGACGTGCCGAAAATCATTTTGCCCGATATTTTGCTTTTCCCAAAAGACATACAACCTGCCCTTGCAGATGTCATACATCCAACGCAAGGCTGGCTTAAAATTGTCCTTAGAGGAAGGAAACCGTGGCCTGTACCTGAGCTGAAACCTGCGATTCCAAATGCCGTTACCGCCTGGGAGGCAGATACATTTAATATCTGGTATCCACCTTCACAGACTTATGAGGGCTTAGTACGCGTGCCCGGCGATACGATGGAAATACCAACCCTGCGGGACAGCCGATCGACACCGGATCCTGTTTTTATGCAGAATAGTTCAGGTAAACTAGCTCCGTATCAATCAGTCAGGTTATTTACACCGATACCGATTACGGCGATAGATACGTCATTCATTAGGGTACGTACGGATTCGATGGAGCAGATTCCGTTTGAACTCACTCCTGAAAGTGAGGATGCGCGGTATGTCATTTTAAAAGCGCCCTGGAAGAGCAGTACACGCTATACACTGGTTGCCGCCCCGGGTGCTTTTACGAATGTGTTTGGCCCAGTGACGGACACCTTGTTTTCTATTATTCCGGTAGCGGAAACGGATGAGTTTGGCGACCTGGCCATCACGGTCAACGGCCTTGAAAACGACAAAACATATATCATGCGACTGATATTGTCCGGTCGCGAAATTGCCAAACATAATATTCGGCAAGACACTGTATTTGAAGCCGTGCACAAAACACTTCTGCCCGGGAAATACCAGGTGGAAATCATCGAAGATCTGAACGAAAGCGGTTTTTGGGATACAGGTGATTATAGTGCCCGAAGACAACCCGAACGAAAGATGATTTTTGACCTGGAAAGCCTTCGCGCAGCGTGGGAAGTGAATTCCACCATCACCTGGCAGCCATGAGAGAAGGGTTAAGGATACGTGAAGATCAACCGGTATCACTCCCATTTAGCCTGAAGAGCGTAATTTTGTCTTAACGCAGTAAGTTGATAATAGCCTACGTATGAGATTGTGGACTGACAGCCTGGTAAAATATTACGGACGAGGCAAAGTCGTCGATGAAGTCTCTCTGGAAGTGACGCAGGGAGAAATTGTAGGTTTACTGGGACCAAATGGCGCCGGAAAAACTACTTCCTTTTATATCACGGTTGGTTTTATTAAGCCTACCGAAGGCCATGTATATCTCGATGATCAGGAGATCACGCAATTGCCGATGTATAAACGAGCCCGACTGGGTGTCGGTTACCTTCCGCAAGAACCCTCTGTATTTCGCAAGTTGTCTGTTGCGAATAATATCAAAGCTGTGCTCGAATTGACTTCGCTGAGCAGAGCTGAGCAAAGAGACAAGTTGGAATCTCTCATTTCGGAGTTCCGGCTTGAAAAGGTTAGAAACAACGTGGGGGACAGCCTCTCCGGTGGAGAGCGACGAAGGACCGAGATTGCACGTGCGCTGGCTACGGATCCGAAATTCATCCTGCTCGACGAACCATTTGCCGGTATTGACCCGATCGCGGTGGAAGACATACAATCCATTGTGGCGGAACTGAAAAACAGAAACATCGGCATTCTGATCACGGACCATAACGTGCGCGAAACATTGTCCATTACTGACAGAGCCTATCTCATGTTTGAAGGCAAGATCCTAAAAGCCGGAACTGCCGAAGACCTGGCCGGTGATCCGTTGGTGCGCAAAGTTTACCTCGGGCAGCAGTTTGAGTTAAAAAAGAAAGTATTCTGATGACCCGCCTTGTTGTTTTTCTATGTCTCGCTCTTTTTCTGGGTGCCTGTACCTCGCGGCGTGTGACACCCAATCGGGACAGTCGCAGGGCGATTGACACCATCTACAAAGAACAGGTCATGTTGGTTCAGCCCAGGATAGATTCTCTCTGTAGCCATGTATACGATTCAGTGTATGCTGTGGCTGTTGACTCTATCCTCGACGAACGCCAGGAAGAAATGAATGTCCTGCTGAAATGAAAAATCTGATCACCCATATTGTATTAGGCCTGCTCGGGATCTCGATGATCGCCTGTGCTCCGGAAGTGGCGCAGGAAGATCTGATCCGGGATGCCGTGGATATCAAACTGGGTCAATACCGTTCCAATCAAATCAAGCAATGCAGAGAAAATGCGCTGCGCGATGCAGAAGATTATGTAGATTCTCTTTTGGTTGCTATCTCTCTCGAGCGAAAGCTGGATACGATCCCGAAACCAGTTAAACCGGTGAGACCGGAGATGCCGGTGTTTAAAGTAAAAGCGGATAGTGTGGTCGTGGACAAATTATATAAGGAGGAAGAATAGGTTTAGTCCGATACCTTTCAGAAAATTGTCATTCTACGATCTCGTGCCACTTTTTATTTGTCTTTTTTTTCATCCTTATTTTCATTTTCATAATATTCATACGTAAGCACGCGCTGAATGTATTTATGAAATTGCTTGTTGATTTTCTCGACGCGCCAGGAGGCAAATTTTCTTCCGGAAAGACCGAGAAACAATGTGTTGAGTCCACCTCGTGAAAAGTCATTTGGAAAAGGCGGATGTATTTTTCGGAGAGATCGGTCATAGACCACCAGGGCATCAATTTTACTGTCTGTGGTGTGTTCAAAAAAAAGATAGAAGATCGGTTTCTCACTCAGGTCAGCTACAGAGATTCGTTCTCCCTCCAAATTATAGTACGAGGCAGTATTGAGGTCTTTGCCATCATAGTCAAAGTAGTAGCCTACAGCGCAGAAATCGAAGTCATTTTGAAAAGCTTCAACATAATCTGAAAAGAGCGTATCACGTTCTTCTATGGCCTGCTGCAACTGTTTTTCGAGCTTTTTCTTCGTATTTGGGTTGGTCGACCGTCTTGCCATAGCTTGCAGTGTGTCGATTTTTGGCTTATTGGTGGGTATGCGCAGCAGGAGGGTTCCTTCACGAAGGGCTTTGATACAAGCATCGGGATCATCTGCCTGGCTGTGGAGTGGGGCAGAAGCCAGCATCAGCAGGCAGACCAGGGGCATCACAGCCAGTAGTCCGCATTTTACTTGCGCATATCTAAAAAAGGAGGGACAATACGTGAATTCGAGCATAGAATTTTATTTTCGCAACGCGATAAAAATACAAAGACATGATGCAAGAAAGGGTAGATATTGAGGCACTAAGTCAGGAGATATACAATGAAAGCGCCTTTGTAGACCAGATTATTGACGCCAGCAGCCGTGTGATCGTTGGACAAAACTATATGGTCAGCCGCCTGCTGCTCGGGCTTCTGGCAGATGGACATGTGCTGCTGGAAGGGCTTCCGGGGCTGGCTAAGACCCTTGCGATCAAGACCTTATCCTCCTGCGTGGATGGTAGTTTCAGCCGTATACAGTTTACCCCGGACCTTCTCCCCGCCGATATCATCGGGACGATGATCTATAATCCGGCGAGCAGCCAGTTTAGTGTCAAGCAGGGTCCGATCTTCGCGCAGTTTATCCTCGCAGACGAGATCAATCGCGCCCCGGCAAAAGTCCAGAGTGCCCTCCTCGAAGCCATGCAAGAAAGACAGGTCACCATCGGCGGTGAAACCTACAAACTTCAGGAGCCATTTCTCGTGCTGGCCACCCAGAATCCGATCGAGCAGGAAGGGACGTACAACCTCCCCGAAGCCCAGGTGGATCGCTTTATGTTTAAAGTAAAAATCGGCTACCCGGATCGAAATGAAGAGCGATTGATCATGCAGCGCAATCTATCCGGAGAAACGAAACTCAATCTGAAACCGGTCGTGCACCCAAATGATATCCTCAAAGCAAGAAAGATCGTGCGTCGCGTCTATGTCGATGAAAAGATAGAAAATTACATTCTGGATATTGTCTTCGCTACCCGTGATCCAAAAGAATCCGGTCTCCCTGATTTACAGCCTTTGATTTCCTACGGCGCATCACCACGAGCCAGTATCAATCTTTTGATCGCATCAAAAGCTATGGCCTTTATGAAGCGAAGAGCGTATGTGATTCCGGAAGATGTGCGACAAGTGTGCCCGGATATTCTCCGTCATCGCATCGGACTGAGTTATGAAGCAGAAGCAGAAAATATCACTCAGGAAGATATCATAACGACAATCCTGAACAGCATTGAAGTGCCCTAGTCACAACAAGCCGATGAACAAAAGAATCGTATTCATATACCTGTTTTCCTGCCTGTCGCTTTTGTGTCGTGCACAGGATACTCACGATGCATGGCTGACTGACCGACTGACCGCCGTAACATGGCAAAAGTCTTATACAGGTATGTTGGCCGAATATCATCCGGTAAAATTTGAACTGGCATCCGACGGCCAGGACATCGCCGGATACCTGATACACACCGGTGATCAAAAGAAACATCGCATCTCCGGTGATTGGAGTGACAATGGATTGTTTCAGTTGCAGGAACGAGACGAATACGACAGACTGACCGGATATCTCACCGGGATCATTAAAGACGATCACCTGGCATTGAAGTGGATGTCGGTATCACAGGATCGCGTGTTTGATATAAAAGCGTCTACCGAAAAAATTGTTTCCATCAGGCGAACCGCTCCAATCGCAGAGTGGATCACAACGACCTCAGATCCTGCTTTTGTTTTTTCTGTTCAGAAAACAGAGCTTGGAAAAGTGTTCGGCCTTGCGATCGATGGCAATCGCTTTGTGCGATTTGAAGGCTCCTGCCTCGATGGCACTTGTTCGATCTGGAAAGCTTCATTTATCGATCCTGACGGAGAGTTGGTCAATCTGCAGATGACACAGAAATCACCCTCCAGTTACAAAGCAACGATTAATAATATCTCCGGGACGGCTACCGTGCGATACAGTTCGCCGCTCGTCATTCAGCATGAAGACAACTCAAATGGGTTTATTGATTTTACGTATCCGGAGATAAAGGGAGACACATACAGCCAATGGATTGATTCGTTTCAGGTGGCTGACCGGACAAAACTCATGGCCACGCATGACGAGGAGGTGTCACCCCGATTGTCCTACCGATCTTCCGGATGGGTGGAGATCGTGGATGAGACAGACGATTATATCAGTGGGCTGGTTACGTTTATCAATCCGGACGGCGGCTCCAGGGAGTCGTTTGTCCTGATGAAAAAAGAGGGCGAGCTGCTTATGCCCGAACTGCTCTTTAATGAGCACGTGGATTTTAATACAGTTTCCGATCTGGCGCTGGCGACCTCAATCCCCGAGGGAGATGATATTTTTTACGACTGGTGCTCACGTGTAGGGTACACCTGTATGGTGCCTACCGTTAATGGATTGCTGGTGACGACAGAATTCAATGCCGTTTATGGCGATGATTTGCGCTGCCTTTCGATTGCCGAAAGCAAGAAAATTGTGAGAAAAAAATATTGGAAGTATTTCGGATGGTAACCGCACCATTTGATTTTGATTTAGGTTATGGATACAACTGCACTTATCAAGCGCGTACGGAAAGTAGAGATCAAGACCCGCAGTCTGAGCAGCCATATTTTTTCAGGTGAATATCATTCAGCGTTTA
Source organism: Bacteroidia bacterium (assembly GCA_030426765.1). Classification (GTDB taxonomy): domain Bacteria; phylum Bacteroidota; class Bacteroidia; order Chitinophagales; family Saprospiraceae; genus Opimibacter. Next base: position 38,915 of record JAUHXV010000010.1, read on the forward strand.
AGGGCAGAGGTATGTCCTTTAGCGAAGTCAGGTCATATCAGTACGGCGATGAGGTCAGAGACATTGACTGGAATGTGACGGCTCGCACCGGTGAGCCGCATATCAAAGTATTTGAAGAGGAAAGGGAACTGACGATTATGTTGCTCGTGGACATCAGTCCTTCCGTGTATTTTGGGACGCGCGAAGTCTGGAAGCATGAGTGGATGGCAGAGGTCTCTGCTGTACTCGGATTTTCTGCTTTGCAAAATAATGATAAGGTGGGTTTGATTTTATTTTCCGATCAGATCGAAATGTATATCCCACCGAAAAAAGGTCGCCAGCACCTGCTGCGGATTATTCGTGAATTATTATTCTTTACACCGACAGGTAAAAAAACGGATGTAAATGTGCCGTTGGAATACCTGCTGAATGTCATCAAGAAAAAATGTATTGCGTTTGTGTTCAGCGATTTTATGTCGCCTTCCTATGAACTGACTTTAAAACTCGCAGCGAAGCGTCACGATATCATCGGCATGCATGTGTATGATCCGGTTGAATCCGATTTTCCATCAGTCGGCCTGGTGCGTCTTAAAGATCCGGAAACCGGAAAAACCATTCTGGCAGATGCTTCTGATCAGCTAGTGCGTCGATCATTTGAAGACCATTATACACAGCGCTTAACCGAATTCAGAGAGTTGTTTAAACGGGCCAAGAGCGATACCATGTCTTTCGCCGTTGACCAGTCGTATATCCAGGAACTGCATAAATTTTTCAAAAGGAGGGCATCAGCATGAGAAAAATCCTGATGGTTTTGACATCGGTACTTCCTTTTATCGGTTTCGGACAGGCTACACTTTCTGTTGATCGGTCTGAGATGGTCATTGGCGATCAGTTTACGGCGATGATCACAGCCAACCTTTCGAATGGCAGGGAGCTTATCAATGCAGATGAAGTTTGGCCGGACTCTCTCGAATCGATTGAGGTTGTCTCAGGTCCTGAGTGGAATCGCACAAATCCGGCAGCTGCAGTGGCGAGTTGGAAAGTGTCGGTGTTTGATACAGGCTGGATCCGAATTCCTTCTTTATTGCTGGTCGTTAAGAGCGGTGATCGCCTTGATACAGTTTATACCAACGACATTCCTCTCAAAGTGCACCCGGTGCTTCCGGACTCCCTCGGGCTGAGAGACATCAAAGGGATCTATAGAGAACCCTTCAATCCGGGGTACTATAAAAAATATATTCCTCACGTACTTGGTGTGCTGTTGCTGCTCGCGGCGCTTTGGTACTGGAATAAACACCGTAAATCAGCTGAGACGGCCGTTGAAGAAGCGCCCCCTCCACCGCTACCGGAAGTGTGGGCATTTGAAGCACTGAATCAATTAGAACAAAAGAAACTGTGGCAGGATGGTGAGGTGAAAGCGCACTATACGGAGCTAACAGGTATTCTGCGGGAATACCTCGAACGGCGCTATGGTATCCATGCGATGGAGCAAACGTCAGAAGAGATTGTCCTCCAACTGGAGAAACAACAACTGGAGCGTGCACTCCTGCAGGATACCGAACAGCTGTTATCCGTTGCGGATTTGATAAAATTTGCAAAAGCGGATCCGGGTGTGGACATTCACGCTGATACGATACGACGTGTCCATGTATTTGTCGAACAAACTACGCCGGAGCCTTCGTCGGATGATGAAATGAATCAAAATGATACCGATGCAGCTATGGAATAATATCATACTGCAATCGCCCTGGTGGCTCTTGTTGCTCCTGGTGATTCCGCTCCTCATGTTTGTGAGGCATAGGCGCAGAAAGCGATCCGGTTTGGCCGTGATTGAGATGCCTTTTGATCAGGTAAACGTACCACCTACCTGGCGGGTCATGGTGTATGGCTGGCTCGAACCACTCTTCTGGATAGCGCTAAGTTTACTGATCATCTCCATGGCGAGGCCTCAATCCGAACATGCAGAGGAATCTGTAAAGGGGGAAGGCATTGATATTTTTCTGGTGATGGACCTGTCGTCCTCAATGTTGGCTCGTGATTTCGAACCGGATCGTTTGTCGGTCAGCAAGCAAGTGGCAGTGGATTTTGTTTCCCACCGAACGTATGACCGGATTGGTTTAGCTGTTTTTGCCGGGGAGAGCTATACGCAGTGTCCGTTGACCAATGATCATGAGGTGTTGAAGGAATACCTGATGGGACTGGAGTGTGGAGCCGTGGAAGATGGAACGGCCATCGGTATGGGCCTGGCTGCTGCGGTCAATAGATTGCAAAATAGCGATGCGAAAAGTAAGGTGGTCGTACTATTGACAGATGGCGTTAACAATGCTGGCTATATCCGTCCGGCGACTGCTGCCGGCATCGCCAAAGAATTTGGCATCAAGGTCTACACGATTGGTGTGGGGAGCTATGGGCAGGCGCTTTCTCCGGTTCGCCGAAGAGTGACTGGCGAGTATATGTTCGGCATTACCAATGTGGAGATTGATGAAGAGCTGCTTAAAGACATCGCCCGGGAGACTGGTGGAAAGTACTATCGCGCTGCATCGGCAGAAGCGCTGCAGCAAGTGTATGATGAGATCGACCAATTGGAAAAAACAGAACTCGAGATCACCGTATATAAGCGCTACAAAGAGTTGTATTACTGGCCGCTGCTCGCAGGAATGGGCTTACTCTTGTTGCTGGTTCTTCTGAGATCTACAGTACTCAAAGCGTTGCCGTATTAATCATCGCAATACGCCTTGATATATATCCTCAGTTGTTTTACTGCAACACTATTTTTATAGGAAGCATAAATGAGACATTTACGGCTTTCCCATTATGCTTTCCCGGATTCCACTTTGGCATATCCCTGATCACAGCAAGCGCTTGCTCGTCGCAACCTCCACCAATTCCGCTTACGATCCTGACGTCTTCAATCGTACCCTCTTTGGTAACAATAAATTGGACCAGAATCCTGCCTGAGATTCCATTTTGCCTTGCTATGGCCGGATATTTATACCGATCATAAATGTACTTGTACATCGCTTCCTGACCACCAGGGAATACCGGCATTTGTTGTACATACGTATAGGTCTCTTCCTGCACAACTTCATTCACAATTATTTGATTGCCATTTTCAGAGCCTTCACTACTTAATGTGCCATCCGGATCACCGATTATCTCTTCGCCTGTACCTGAACCATTTGATACTGGGTTGAACACTTCTTCCTGAAGCGGTGGCGGTACTTCTTCAATGATTTCTTCATCGCGAACAATAGTAGGATGCATTGTTTTTATCTGCTCTTGCGGGGATGGAGGATTCACTTTTGGCTGAGCCGGTGGAGGTGGGGTAAAAACGTTTGGAGGCGTCTTTAAAACGTTCACAACATCGATAACAGGATCTGTTTCTACAATGGGTGTGTACCCCTGAAAGAATCGAACTATGGCAGGACCGTTTACCATTAACAGCGCAAAGAGAACGCCAAAGATCATGCCCTGCAACATATGCTTGTCGTAAAGTCTTCTCAGCTGAAAAGCTCCGTATGCCTGGTTGCGATCGAGGAAAATGATATCATCTAATGCGTAGTCTGAGTTGTGGTAAGGTTTCATGGCTATTGCGTTTATTGGTTACTATTATGATGCGCAAACAGCAATGAATGCATATGGGTAATAAGCATAGTTGGTGCGAGAGACTACCTCCTGTACTCTTCAAGTCATGCGGCACATAAAATATGTGTACGGGAAAACACCTTTGTTGGGTGACAAAGGTTGGGCTTGCAAACCAATAAAAAAGAGGCCGTTAAGCCCCTTTTATTGTTTTATTGCTGTTTGAGCAGCTTGATATATTCTAATGCTCGTTCATTCTCAGGATCGATAGCGATCAGCTCCTGGTAGTATTCAAGTGACTTTTCATAGTCTTCCTGCTGCACCCAGTATGCGCCAAGATAATCATACGCTTCCACCAGGCTTTTGCGAACATATTCGCTACTATCCGGATTTTCGGCAGACAGTTCTATATACTTTTCGTACGGTTCTTTTGAGCGAAACTGCTTTACTTCACTTGTATCCTTTCTGTCCAATTGGTTTCCGATTTTGGCGCGCATCAACCAGCCCTGCGCATAGTCCGGACGGTCTTCAATGATACGAGTAAAAACAGAATCTGCTTTGAGATCCTGGTCCGTGTAATAGTAGCTTAGGCCTAACCAGTAATTGTCCGTGATATTCAGCGAATCCTGTTCGCCTTTCAAGTGATAAAACTTAATGGCCTTATCGTACTCTTTGTCTTTATAGTAGGTTGTAGCAAAGAGGTCAATAATATCTAGTGTGCGTTCAGGAACAAGCTCCAGATAGTTTTGATAGATCTCCCAGGCTTCATCTAAGCGACCTAACTGGAAAGCTGCTTTTGCCCAGTACTCATAATCAGAAGGAAAGACAGTTCGGCCTTTTTTCTTTGCGATCTCATCAAATAACTTTTTACTGTTATTATAAGACTGCTGCCACATTTCTTTTTCCGCATATGCCCAGGCCAGCCAACGGTAGACCGTATACTGCTCAGGATTGGTTTGGATAAGGGCTTCTCCTTTCGAAATAGCGCTGTCATAATCCTTCGCCTGGAAGGTGAGGAATTTGATCAAGCGCACTTTGGCACCAATGTCATCTCCTGCGAGTGAACTGTATTTCTCCAGAAGTGGTGTCACTTTGTCGTACTGATTTTTTCGAATGTAGATCTCGATGAGGTCTTTATAGGGCAGGGCATCATTGGGGGCCAGTTCAATGGCTTTTTCCAGTTGCTCTATCGCCAGATCATCCTGTTTTGCAGCTGACCAAATTCGGCCCATGCTGATATACGCAGAGGTAGCAGTCGGATCTTTGTCGACGGCTGTTTCGAAAGCAGTCATAGCTTCACCATTGTTACCCACAAGGAGATAGGCCTCACCCAAAAGTGCCCAGGTATTCGCGTCCTTAGGATTCATGCCTTTAGCTCTGGACAGAAAATCAACTGCTTTTTCGCCATTCGGATTGCTGCTGCGCAAATAGGCTTCTCCAATCAGCGCGATGATCTTGTCATCTTTTCTGCCGAGACGTGATGCAGACTCCAGATATTCTTCCGAATCTTCAATATTCTTCTGGTCAAGACGAATCTTACCCATACCTACTTTGCATTCTGCACAGTTGGAATTGATGTCCAGCCCTTTGAGATAGGATTTCTCAGCTTCTTCTGAATTTCCTTCACGGTAATACACCTCGCCGATGTAGTAGTATATCGAACTGTTTTTCGGATCGGCTTTGGCAATTGCGGAAAAGGCTTCCAGGGCATCCCCGTAATTCTCGTTTTCGAGATACTGCAAGCCTGTCTCCATAGAAGGCACCTGGGCCTGCACAAGAGCAGCACTAGAGAGAAGGACAAGAGCGAAAACTAGCTTTTTCATTTTAATATGGTTTGTTCATTAACGAATGCAAAAATGCAACTTGAAACTGACTCATCAAGTCTATTTAATAACTTTTATATCACTGGTATAGTTTAATTCGATACTTCTGAGTGTCTGATACTTCGGCAGAAGTCCTGCTTTCAGGACAATCTTTTGCCCGATCTCCGCACATAAAAAGGTCGCAAATCCAAGACCCACATCGGTTCGACCCGTTTTACTGATAAAATACAGATCCCGCGTAAACGGATATTTTCTGTCCTGCAGATTGTATTGATAGGGTTTGACAAAACCGGCCTGCAAGGAATCCACCGGCCTTGAAATACCCAGCAGATTAAACCGGCTCAGTACTTCTTTGGTATAGGGGACATCGCTGTCACTGATCTCACTATAATCGATCAATCCAATGGCCTCTTCGTTTTCTGCGACGTAGGTGAGCACCTGCTGCTTGGCATTAAACGCATAAAAATGCTCCGGAAGCGACTCTTGTCCGATCAATCGCAATACCTCATGGGTAATACCTGATTTGACATTTTCGATCACAAAAACCTTTCCTGCATCTTTATTTGCCATCAAATTGAGCATCTGCTCATAGGTATAATTGGTATCAGGCGTGTGTTTATTGACTACAAAGGCAATGGCGCCTGTGGCAAAAGCATAGGATCTTGGTATTTGTGTTAACGAATTCAGGTATGCGGTCTCTTCGTCGGTCAGGAGGCGATTGGTCATGATCGCATCCACGCTGTCCTCCATAAAGGCTTTAAACATATCGTGCTCATTGGCATATGTGATGTCGAGATGAGCATACTGATAGATACGTTCAAAGGCTTCTTCCTCCTGCTGTACGATATCACACATGGTGGTATCGGCCCATATCTGGAGTTTCCCGATCGTGGGGCCCTCCATATCTTCGACCTTACTCACGCAGCTTGAGATTGTGAGCAGAAGAAGTAAAAGTATATGTCCTGTCAGGTATTTCATGGCGTTATGATCAGGATGATGTGTATAAGGATGACGATAGCCGGATCGTTTTACGCGTTAATCGCTTGTTAAGCCTCGTTAAAAATTGATTAAGGCCTTTGCCCGGAAAAGGAAGGTCTGATGCCCATCGCAGGATATCAGACCTTCTTGTATATGCTACCGTCATGGTTAACTTTTCTTCAATGCCCGGTATATGCGCCAGGCGCCGTAGATGACAAACGCCGCATACAGGATTTCACCCCAGGGACTATAGGGAATTACGTTTTTGACGAACATGAAAATCCCTAATCCCATGTATGTGACTCCTAAGGCTACCAGAAATAACATTCTGATTTTGTCAGGATTCATCTCTTATTGGAGGACAAACTTGATCGGCAGAGTAAAGGTCACGGGTACGGCGCGCCCATTGTGTTTGCCTGGTTTCCAACGTGGCATACCATTGACTACCCGAAGTGCCTCTTCATTACAGCCTCCACCGATGCCCCGCACGACTTTTGCGTTTTGGATAACACCTTCTTTAGAGACGACAAACTGAACGATGATCTGCCCTTCGATACCATTTTCCCTGGCGATCGCCGGGTATTTAATCTTGTCGTAGATGTACTTGTACATCGCCTCCTGGCCATCGGGGAAGGTAGGCATCTGCTCTACATACGCAAAAGGCTTCTCTTCGACCGGCTCTTCCAGTACAGGAGGACCTGCCGGAGCTTCGGGCTCGGCCAGCGATGCGTCCACACCATCCTCTTCTCCTTTCTTGGTTTCCGTCGCGATGACCTTTTCTTTGATCTCATCGACAGTCGGAGGAGGGATCTCTTCAGCTACTTCTTCATCTTTCTTTACGACCGGCTCAACAAATTTGATCTGATCCTTGATGGGCGGAGGTTTTACTTCCGGTGGTGGGGGTGGAGGTGGCTTCGCCGGATCGATAGGGGGTGGCTCTGCAAGTGTCACCTCCTTCATTTCAAATTTATTCTCCTTTTCCGGTAAAATACCTTCCACCAGGCGAATAATATGTGGTGTGCTGACGGCCAGTAAAAAGAAAGCCATACCGACCAACATAGAGCGCGTCATATGTTTGTCATACAGTCTTCTTAACTGGAAAGCCCCATATTCCTTGTTGCGACCAATAAAAACGATGTCATCCATCGAATTTTTGTTCCAGTTTTCATTTGCCATAGCTGTCTAAATTTACAATTCTATATAATGATGCACAGAACACCACAAATGCATAAATCAATTTATTTCCGGCTTTGGCCGGTGATCACACATACCAGGGAATCAATGGGATCATTGGGTTCCATGATAGCATATCGTTTGACTTCAGAAATCGTCATCTCATCCAGCACGTCCACAATGTTTTTAACGCTGGAGGAGGGGAGAGGTTTGATCATCACAAAGAGCATTTCTCGGTCACCCCACTGCTCCTCTACCTCATTTTGCCGCCGTTGCACGAATTTTCTCAAACCCCGAGGGCTGTAATCGATACTATCAATCTCAAGAGGAACTTCAAGATCGATTTCATCCGGCGATACATAGGCATACAACTTGTCTTTGGCGCCTAACATGAGGGTCGCCGTTTTTGACATTTTGATCGGATCTTCTTTCTTTTCCTCTTTTTCTTCATCCTTGGCAGGCTTATTCACCTCCATGGTCTTAGGCTTATTCATCGTCGTGGCAAGCATAAAAAAGGTAATCAGGAGGAAACCCAAATCCACCATGGCTGTCAAATCAACCCGTGTGGACATCTTTTTACTCCTAACTTTTTTTGACCCTTTCTTATGACCGCCTCCGCCGGCGACATTCATTTCTGCCATGATACTTTATTTTCCTGTGATGGACTTTATCTATTCCTGGGCGTTTTTAGCCGAGGTGATCAGGTTAAATTTATTGACCCTTCTGTTTTGCAGCGCATTGATTAACGCATCAAAATGCCTGTACTCTGTATTCTTATCCCCTTTGATTGCGATGCGCAGATCATTGTTTTCCTGCCGGGAAAACAGAATAAGATCCTCAACCTGGTGGGCGCCACCTGTCGTGTCTATATTCAGTCCGGGTTCTTTAAACTTGGCTCGTTCGTCAACACTCATCGATAGAAATTCCGGCAGATTTCGAATATCCACACCCCAGGTTTCCAGCAACTTGAACGTTTCGCGCTGTTCTTCTGATAAAGCCAGTTCATAGGTTGCGGACAATCTGTCTAGTAATTTCATACGCGTATTCTGATCATCCAGCCCGAAGAAAATCCGGCCGTCCGGCGCAATCTGAAACATCATGATATTGGATTCCGGAATCGGAATCTGTGCCGTAGAGGACGGTATATCAATCTGTACCGCCTCCTGAGGTCTGAATTTCGTGGTCAGGATGAAGAATGTAAGCAATAGAAAGGCCACGTCACACATGGCGGTCATGTCTACTGCTGTGCTCTTCCGTGGTATTTTAACCTTAGGCATAAATTGTAATTAAATAACGGTGAGTGAAGAATTAATGTTTTGCAGCAAAACTCTGTGCAATACTAAATCCAGCCTCATCAATGCCGTAGGTCATGCCATCGATCTTAGTGGTATAAACATTATAGAAGATAATCGCCAGGGCAGAACTACCAATACCTAACGCTGTATTGATGAGGGCCTCGGAGATACCATTGGACAATGCAATCGCATCGGGTGCACCCGCAGTCGCCAGAGCCGAGAAGGCCTTGATCATACCGAGTACAGTTCCAAAAAGACCCAAAAGCGTAGCAACAGAAGCAAATGTGGCCAGAATCACCAGATTTTTCTCCAGCATAGGGAGCTCGAGCGAAGTGGATTCTTCGATTTCTTTTTGAATGGCCAGGATCTTTTGCTCTTTATCCATCCCTTCGGTTTTGGACATTTCCTGATATTTTTTCAAGCCTTCATGGATCACATTTCCAACAGATCCTTTCTGCTTGTCACATTCCTGAATAGCGCCATTGACATCATCGCGATCCAGATATTCTTTAATTTTTCTGACAAACACCGGAATAGCTCCCTTACCACTCGCCACATTTAGCGAAATCGCACGCTCGATCGATACAGAGATCACAATGATGAAACTCGCCATCAGCACCGGTACCATTAAACCCCCTTTGTACATCATCCCGAGATAGTTGCCCGGAAGCGGGTGACCATTAATATCCCCGTCTTCAAAGTTGACCGGATTACCCAGAATGAAAATGTAAATTAAAATACCGATCCCCAGTGCTACCGGAATAAGTATGGAAGCAAATAATCTGCTGAAAGTTCCGCTTGATGAAGACTTCTCAGATTTAACTTTTGGATTGCTCATAAAGTAGGCTGATTTAATGTTATTAGTTTATAAGATTTGCCGAAAAATAGCATGCCGCTTCCGGTTCCTGACGAAAGCAGCGAGACAAAAATATTTTTATTTTTTGATTACGACTCCTCAAATAATTAAATTTTGGCCAACAGAATTCATTCAGAATGAATGAATTGAGTGATTCAAAAAGATATGGTATATATATGCCACATATTTGTCTTTGATTACCAAAGTGATAGACAGATGTTGTCCGAACAGGCTCAAAATCAGCTATTGCCTGTGTCTTTTCATGTTTTGACAAATAATTTACGAGACCCTTCCGAAAGCCTTTGATTCGGGTTGTGCCTAATAGATGAGTCCAATGTCTTTTATTCAGACATCCGCCCATCCGGATTAGTTTTTTGCCTTTTTCCGGTTCATCACACATTACATGATGCTATCGGGTAGCACATTACACACTGGAGTTGCATTAAATTTTCAAATAATCACCATGTCAACCGCAGACAAGTGTATTTCGAAGGATAAGTTTTCAGCCCTTGACGCGTTAATTGATCAATGTATATTTTTGCATTTCAGGAATTATCAACACGTTGATTATAGAACTTATACGCACGTATGTTTCGATTTGAGCATCCCGATTTTTTTTGGCTTGGACTCATTCCTGTCCTCTTTGCTGGGCTGTACTTCCTGCGTGGATACCTCCTGCAATCTGCCTGGAAACGCTGGGGTAGTGCGGAATCGAATCGGAAAGCGCAATCCAATACCCCGAAAACACCGAAAGGGCTGTGGCTTGGTCTCGTGGCTTCAGTTGCCCTGGTCATTGCTGCGGCAAATCCACAGTGGGGATACCGCGCCATTTCCGTAGAAAGCAAATCCGCCGACATATATCTGGTGCTCGATATCTCCAACAGCATGCTGGCGGAAGACATAGCCCCAAATCGCCTCGAACGTGCCCGTCGCATGGCATTGGATCTCTCGTCTGCCTTTAAAACCGATCGAGTCGGACTCATTCTCTTTGCCGGCAACGCATACATGCAAAGCCCACTAACGACAGACTGGCACGCAATCCAATTGTTTCTAAACGCCGCTCATCCTGATCAGGCCGGCACGCAAGGCACCGCTATCGGAGAAGCCGTCCGGCTCGCCACAAAAACAAAAAGCGACCGGAATACCGGGCAAGGCGCTCTTGTCATCCTGACGGATGGAGAAGATCACGACGAAGATGCGGAGGAAGCTATGGCAGAAGCGCTGGAAAAGGGATGGGCCAGTTATATCATTGGGTTCGGTACCGAACAGGGAGGCATGATCCCCATGACCATCGCCGGAAGACGAGATGTCAAACGCGACCGAAACGGGCAGCCGGTGCAGACAGCCCTCAACAGAAGCCTGATGAGTTCCCTCGCCCAGGCAGGAGGGGGCAAATATTATGACGCAGATGAAACTGGTGCCATCATCACAGATCTGCAACAGGAACTCGCCGGACTTGAACGAAGCCAACTTGAAAAACGTTCTTTTTCTGAACACAAAAGCTACTTCCAGTGGTTTTTACTACCGGCTTTGCTATTGATATTTTTATTTGTTCACCTCAATTACAAATTTGACGTAATCTGATGCACATGCTGATCCGGATACAATTGATCACAATGATTTGTCTCGGTGCCTGCACACCTGGACAAGCCCAGGCAGATTATCCCTGGCTGAGATCCGGGGACGAACTCTATCTAAAGCACCAGTATACCGATGCAGAAACTTCATACCGCAAAGCCGGAGAAGTTCGGGAAGCGCCCGGCACCGCCTATAATCTCGGCAATTCCATCTATCAGCAGGATCGCATTCCGGAATCCATCCAATACTATCAACAGGCTGTAGAATCAGCCAATGATCCCCGACTAAAAGCCGATGCCTGGTATAATCTCGGAAACGCTCATTTTCAAAACCAGGCGTTTAAAGAAAGCATCGCCGCATACAAAGAGTCCTTAAAACTGACTCCGGATGACCAGGACGCCAAACAAAATCTGATGCTGGCCATGCAGCAGTACCAGCAACAACAGCAGCAGCAACAACAGCAGGATCAGCAGGACGGTGAAAATCAGGACCAGCAGGAACCACAACCTTCCTCAGAGAATGAAGAACAGCAGCAGGATGACCAACAACAACAATCCGCCGCGGCAGAAGGTGAGGACGAAAAAGAACGGGAACAGGAAGAAATGACGGCAGAAGAACTGAGTCAGGAAGAAGCGAAAGAGATATTGAAAGCCATTGAGCGAGAAGATCAGCGCGTACAGGAGAAAATCAAAAAAGCTTCCTCAAAAACAACACCACCGGAGAAAGACTGGTAGTGCGTTTCATGTGATGAATGAATGGTGACAGACAACTATATTATGAACAGTAAGATTTTTTTTGTTTTAACCCTTTCACTCTTTTTTGCGACGACGATGTTTGGTCAGCTGAACATTCAGGTAGAAGTCAGTGCGGATACCATCGAGGTCGGAAAGACCGTGGAAGTAAAATATACCATACAAAACGGAGACGGTCGATTTGTCTGGCCTTCACTGGATAGTCTGCCTGTGATCAGCGGACCGAATTCTTCATCGAGCTTCATGTATCAAAACGGAAAAAGACAATACAGTCAGTCGTTCTCTTTTGTGATGTTTGGTTTGGAGGAAGGCCTTCTCAGTATTCCGCAGGCTAAATATATTTCCGGAAAGGAAGAACAAACCATAGATGCTATGCAGGTCGTCGTTGTAAATGACTTGTCGGCCCCACAGCCCACTTCCTCTAAAGCCCTCTCAAAATCAAAGCGTGAGAAGCGAGTATATTAAACAATGGTCTCAAATAGTTGCAGGTTTTTTGCTCTGCTTTGCAGGCACATGCCTGCATGCACAGGATCCGGTTTTTACAGTGCGTGTCTCCGGTACGACCGTGGCACAAAACACTGTTTTCAGCGTGCAGTTTGAATTAAAAAATGCTTCCACTTCTCAATTTGAACCCCCTTCCTTCAAAGGCTTTCGGGTAGTGGGAGGCCCTTCGACCAGTTCGAGCACGATGATCGTCAATGGCGTGGTGAGTAAAAGCCAAACGTGGACGTATTCCCTGTTGGCATCGGAACAGGGAAGGCAGACCATTGATCCGGCTAGAGCGAAAGTGAACGGAAGATCACTTTCCACTAAACCAATTCCCATTGAAGTCACCGAGGCAACAGCCTTATCACAACCAGGAATGTCCGGGGATTCGAATGAACCTGTTTTTCTGATTGCGGAACTCAATGATTCGATATACTATCCCGGACAACAAATCATACTGACATATCGGATATTGTTTAAAGAAAATGTTCAATCCGTCAATCCGATTTCAGAAGATGATTATGCTGACTTTTTTGTACAGCGATTTGCTAATATCAATCCTCTGGCTTCCTACGAGATGATCAACGACGAACAATACACCTCTCGTGTAGTCAAGTCACTGGCTTTGTATGCACATCAATCGGGGACGTATGAAATCGATCCGCTGATCCTGAGTGCCGGTATCAGTGGCCCTGCCGAAGCCAATCGAGGTTTCTTCAGTATGCGCCGGCTGCGCAACGTTCAGGTGGCTTCCGCACCCGTGACGATTCATGTAGCTCCGTTACCGGCGGACATTCCGGAATCGTTTTCCGGGGCAGTGGGGCAGTACGATATGAAAGTATCCTTTGGTACGCGCCCACTGACCACCAGCAATGCGTTTGCTTTCACAGTGGAATTTACCGGCAATGGCGATGCACGCCGATGGGAACTACCCACTCCTGTGGCGGATGGTGACTTTGAACTGTACACACCTCGCGTGATGAACGATGAGCAGTTTGAAATCGACGGCGAGATGAAACAAAAGAAAACGGTCATGTACCAGATGCTTCCTAAATCACCGGGAGAGTTTTCCATCCATCTGCCGTTTACCTACTATGATCCACAGCAAGGTGAATTTATCACACTACGCTCAGATACCGTAACCAGAAAAGTTGCTGTTGGTGAAAAAAATACTATCGCGCATGTGGATGAACAGCAGGACAGCACACCGGAACCGATGACGGTCCGGCGACCTATTTTTAAAGATCGCTTTTGGTCTTCATACCCCCATTTGTTGTTGTTTGGACTCTTTCTGTCCGGAACCTGTTTTGGTATTGCGCGTGTCTGGCGCTATGAAAAGGAACAGAAAATTCCTGCTTCTCGTCGAAAAAGCAGAGATGCTGCAACGCAGGCGGAAGAAAAACTTTCTGCTTTGGAACAAACCATGGACACTATTGCGGACAAACCCTTTTTCGAGCGGGCTACAGAGATCTATTACAGTTTTCTCATCGACCGATTTGGGATTCCGGCGGGTGAACTGGACGAGGATCATCTGGACAGGTATTTATCCGGGGCAGGTGTTGAAAGCGAATTAGCTGCAAAAGCTAAAACCTTTTTTAGTCAATGCCTGACGGTTCGGTACGGAGGTGTGCCCGGCGGTTTTCAGAAAGGGGAGATGATCGCAGCATGTCGGGCGCTGATCAACGCATTGGGTGCCTGAGTCGTGTTATCATAGTTAAATTTTTCTTCATATCATTGCTGAAGCATTGCTTCCCACCCTTCTGATCATCTGGAATCCGGATATCTGCTACCATGGCCACGAAAAAGAAAAAAACAAGTTCGAAGAAAAAGCAAGTTCAGCCCCTGAAGGTTTGGCAATACCTTATTCTTGTATTGCTACCGCTCATCGTCTTTGGTCGGGCAGCCGGTTTTGGATTCGTCATGCACGACGATGATAAAATGATCCGCGACAATCCGGTGCTGGCAGATGGATTTGATCCCGCCCTGGCCTTCCGGACGGATGCTTGGTTTATGGATGCGCGTATTGAACTGTACCGCCCGGTGCAGAGCATCAGTTATATGCTGGACTACACCATCGGAAAAGCAGATCCAATGGTATACCACATACACAACCTGGTGGTCTATATCCTCGGTGTAGTACTGTTGTTTTTCTTCCTGCGGAATTATTTTAAGCCCACCCTTGCATGGGCTGGGACGCTGCTCTATAGTCTGAATCTATTGATGCCGCATGCTACCGGTTGGATTGCCGCCAGAGGGGATTTGTACCTGATGATGTTTGGTATGGGCTTTCTGGTATTGCTGCAGCATTATATACAAAAGCGATCGAGACTGAGCCTTCTGCTCTGCATCCCGGTGTTTTTTCTTGCCCTGCTTTCCAAAGAATCTGCCGTGGCATTGCTGCCCATCGCTTTCGTCATGCTCTATGCCGAAAGAAAGTCACTCCCCGGCAGTATTGAATGGATGTGGCTCAGCATAATGGCTGCTTTGTTTGGTGGATACTATAT
The DNA here is from genome assembly GCA_030426765.1 of Bacteroidia bacterium. Taxonomy (GTDB): domain Bacteria; phylum Bacteroidota; class Bacteroidia; order Chitinophagales; family Saprospiraceae; genus Opimibacter. The sequence continues at coordinate 53,921 of JAUHXV010000010.1, forward strand.
CATGCGCGGTTCCGCAATTGCGGATGCGGGTAATATGTCGGTCGTTGCTTTTTTCAGCAACCTTCGTTCGCTGGCAGAAGAGTTTATTAAGATGATTATTCCCGTTGGGTTTAGTGTTATGCCCGGATACACGTTGATCTGGACCATAGGAGGAGTATTATTGCTGGGCCTGATAGTGTATTTGCTTAAAAAGTACCCACCCTCTTTCAAGCTGCTTGCCACAGGAGGCGCTATCTGGCTGGCTTCGCTGCTGCCTTCCATGGCGTATGAACCTTCATTTGCCGGAGTCGCTTATGATTATCTGGATCATCGCGCCTGGTTTCCATTTGTCGGTTTATGGATGATTGTGTTAGGCATTGCCGAAAAAGCGAAATGGACGTCACACGAATACACTAAATATGTTTTCATCGGCCTGTTGGTCGTGTGGTCCGCGATCAATTTCTGGCGCGTCGGCACCTACGAAGGATGGAAACCCTATTACACCAACCCTCAATCCGGGTTAGCCAATCTCAACTATGGTTCGTTGCTGCGCGATGAGGGAAGCTGGGAAGAAGCTATCGGCTATATGCAGAAAGGTGTCGAACTCAGCCCCGACTATACCGATGCGAAAGTTCGCCTGGCTGAAGCCTATTTTAAGACCAACCGATATGGCGAAGCGATTGAGATCACCAACCGCATTTTGGAAAAGGAACCCCAGAATGTGTCCGCATTGCAGTTTCGCGGCAGTGCCTTAGGGGCCAGTGGCCAGTCCGCTGCGGCCGCTGTGGACTTTAAAAAGATCCTCGATCTCGATCCCGAAAATGTCCACGGGATGTTTAATCTCGGCGTGGCCTATAAGGATGCCAACCAGTTAAATAATGCCATCGAGATGTTTTCTCAGCTCATTTTAGCTAAGCCGGATTTTCCGAATGCGTATTACGAACGCGGATTCTGCTATGGGAAAATGGGTTTGTTTCCACAGGCTAAAGAAGATATGACGCAATCCATTGCGTATCAACCCAATCACGGGCCATCGTATTTCTTTCGCGGCAGGACTTTTGAAGCGTTAGGCAGCCTTCCTTCTGCCTGTGCCGACTGGAAGAAAGCGCTTGAGCTGGGTACGCAGGAGGCAGAGCCTTTTCTGTTCGAAAAATGCCAGGCCTATCAGTAGGAAACAACTTTCCAACAGAGCGTTTCTTTTCGCGCTAAGACACTGAGGCACATACGTATTGGCAACAACCATTCTTTTGAGGGTAATCTATTTATCTTTGCCCCTTCAATTGCGCCAGGTAAACGTATGAAACAATCAATCAAAGAAATCTTATCCGAAAAGCCTGTTGGGCAGGAAGTCGTCATTTGTGGCTGGGTCAGGACTTTTCGCAACAATCAGTTTGTCGCTGTCAGTGACGGCTCTTGTATTCAGACGATGCAGGTGGTTGTCAACCATGAAACGATGGATCCCGCCCTGCTAAAACGCATCACCACAGGAGCAGCGGTGATGGCCACCGGTGTATTGGAAGAATCCCAGGGGAAAGGTCAAGCCGTGGAAGTACGCGCCAACACCATCGAAGTGGTCGGTGATGCAGATCCGGACAAGTACCCGCTGCAACCGAAGCGTCATGGCATGGAGTTTCTCCGCGAGATTGCCCATTTACGTATGCGCACCAATACGTTTGGTGCAGTGATGCGTGTACGGCACAACCTGGCCTATGCCATCCACAAATTTTTTCACGACAGAGGGTTTTATTACATCCACAGCCCGATTATTACAGGTTCGGATGCAGAAGGCGCAGGAGAGATGTTCCGCGTGACGACACTTCCATTGGACAATGTCCCGAAAACACCTGAGGGAAGTGTGGATGTCAAAAAAGATTTTTTTGAGAAAATGACCAACCTGACGGTTTCCGGACAGCTTGAAGCGGAACTCGCCGCGCTGGCACTCAGCCGCGTCTACACGTTTGGTCCAACCTTTCGGGCGGAAAACAGCAATACGACCCGACACCTTGCGGAATTCTGGATGATCGAACCCGAAGTGGCGTTTTTTGATCTGAAAGACAATATGGATCTCGCGGAGGACATGCTGCGCTACGTCATTGGCTATGCCCTTGAGCATTGTGAGGATGATATTCAATTTTTACAGGATCGTCAACTGCAGGAAGAAAAATCCAAACCAATGGCTGAACGCAGCCCGATGGATCTGACGACTAAGCTGAAGTTTGTCATCGACAATGCCTTCGAGCGTCTGACCTATGGTGAGGCCATTGAGATTCTAAGAAATTCCAAACCCAACAAGAAGAAAAAATTCCAATACCTGATCGAAGGTTGGGGTGCTGACCTCCAGTCCGAGCACGAACGGTACCTGGTCGAACAGCATTTTCAGAAGCCGGTGATCCTGACGAATTATCCAAAAGAGATCAAGTCATTTTATATGCGTGTCGACGATGGAGACAAGACGGTGTCCGCTATGGACATACTGTTTCCCGCCATCGGTGAAATCGTCGGTGGATCGCAGCGTGAAGAAAGACTGGACGTCTTGACGAAACGAATGGAGGAGATGCATATTCCAATGGAGGAAATGCAGTGGTATCTGGATACAAGAAAATTTGGTACTTGCCCCCATGCGGGTTTTGGACTTGGCTTTGAGCGTTTAGTCCTTTTCGTGACCGGTATGTCAAATATCCGTGATGTGATTCCTTTTCCACGGACGCCGGGCAACGCGGAGTTTTAAATGATTATTTCCACTCCCAATCTATTTGTTGAATAAAGGGGATTTCAAGGCGCTCTGCGAGTTGTTGCAGCCCTTCATTCGTATCCCCTTTCGAATTGGAATGGTTTTTAGGTAGGACGATCGATTGTCCGTTTCGAAGTCTTAGTGAATACAGCTCCCGGATTTCATATACCGCATTGATGTCGGCCAAAGGAATTCGACTTTTTAATTCGCCATCCGCCATGGTCACATGATCTTTTTCAAAATGTAGTTTAGTGATCTTGTTTTTTCTCTCCCGGATCTGCTCTTTCACCAGAGCTTTCAGCTGTTTGAGATATTGTTTGCTTTCCATTCTGGTGTAGAGAAAGAACAGCGGGACGCAGGAAACAAAAAACAAACCTGCGAGCCATGGGCTGCTGAGTTTCCAGATAAAAAAACCGGCGATCAGGTAAATGATGATGAGCAGGATACGGCCTCTCAATCTTCTTTTTCGGATCGATTCGGCATGTGCGGTAGCAAACAGGTGATGTCTGAGTAATTCTTCCTCGGTGATTTCAAATTCAATCTTCACGTGGATCGCTTATGGTGTTTTATCTTCTCCAAAATACCCTTTGCTTTCAATTTTTCCGGTAAAGAAGTTTAGAAACAGTGCGACAAACACTATGATCAGGGTAGACTGAAAACTCACCAGGAATTTTCCTATCGGCGTAACCGGATGGAAGTCTCCAAAACCAATGGTAGAGGCAGTGATGAAGCTAAAGTAAATGGGGTCAAACCAATGCATGAAAGCCTTGTTTAGATAATTACCATGCGCATAGAGCACTGCAAAATCTAAAATGATCTCTATATAGTTGACAAAGAGAAGCAGCATCGATCGCCTGTAGGATCGCGGTTTTTCAATGATATCGGAGGCAAAGATCAATCGGGGTACGTACAACATCGTCTCTGCCATGAGCCAAATCAGGATGGCGAGACAAAAATCATTTTTAGCCAGTCCGGTGGAAATCAGGATAAATGGAAAAACAACCTTGAGAAGCACATAAACATCGATCGCCAGATCCTGAAATGGATTTAATCGCCTACTGAAAAAATGTTTAACATAGAGTCCCGGAAAGAAAAACTGGGATACAGCCAAAAATAACCGAAGCATTTTTTCAATCCCGTTGTCATCATCAAATTCATTGTTCCAAATCGCCTTGATGTTTTTAATTCGCATCGGGATAGTCCCGTAGGTATACGATTTTTCTTCCGCATGAGGATTGATAAAGAGCTTTTCGAAGTGTGGTTTCATAGTTGCGTAACAACAGGGCAAACCCTTGTCATAAAAGCGAATATAATGACAATCCGATGCAAATGCATTGAAAAGATGGTCTTGTCAGTCTATTTGAGGATAGAAATTGTTATTGCCTCAGGTTTATGCTAACCGTCGGTCGACGTCGCGTTGTATGTCGCGCTCTTTGATCGATTGTCGCTTGTCAAAGGATTTTTTACCCTGCGCGAGCCAGATTTCGCATTTGGCATGACCGCGTTCTGAAAAATAAATTCGATAGGGGACAATCGTCAGTCCTTTCTCATCAATACGCCGCTTTAGTTTTTTCAACTCAGCTTTTTTCAGCAGCAATTTCCGGGTGCCTTTGGCTTCGTGTTGAAACTGCCCGGCATGTTCGTATTCGTGAATATGGAGGTTGCGGATAAAAAGTTCGCCATGGCTAAACACACAATACGCATCACTCATATTGGCCTGGCCCAGACGTAGCGACTTGACCTCAGTCCCTTTCAGGACAAGCCCTGCCTCATACTTCTGCATGAGGTTGTATTCATGACGTGCTTTTCTGTTGACGATCTCCAATGGTGGAATTATTAAAGGCGCAAAGCTACGGAAATACCAGCGCTATGACTTTCCTCCTGCATTTTGAGAAAACACGACTGGACTTTCCGGCTGTAAATGTCGATTAAGAAATTCCGTCATTTTGGTGTACAGATGCCGTTTCGCATTATCTCCCTGGATACGATGATTCCGATTGGGATACACATACGTCTCAAATTGTTTGTTGGCTTTGATCAGCGCGGCAGCCATCTCTGCGGCGTGCTGAAAGTGTACATTGTCATCTGAGCTACCATGTGCGAGGAGGTAATTTCCCTGTAAGCGATCCACAAAATTGACCGGAGCATTTTCATCATATCCTTCCTGGTTTTCTTTTTCATCGCGCATATACCGCTCCGTATAGATCGAGTCATACCACTTCCAGTGCGTCACAGGTGCTACAGCGATCGCGGAGTTAAATACGTCATTGCCTTTGAGCAGACACAGCGAAGACATATACCCGCCATAACTCCAACCGAAAATCCCGATTCGAGATGCGTCCGCATAGGGCAATTGCCCCAGGTATTTTGCCGCTTCGATCTGATCAAGCGTTTCGTAATGTCCGAGCTGCAGGTAAGTCATTTTTTTAAATGCTTCACCTCGTCCGCCGGTACCGCGATTGTCGACACACGCAATGATATATCCCTGTTGTGCCAATGACTGATACCACCAGTAGTCTTGTCCAATCCATCGATCAATCACCTTTTGAGATCCCGGACCACCGTACTGTGTCATGAATACGGGATAAGTTTTAGTGGAATCAAAATTGAGCGGCCTAATCATATACCCATTGAGATCAACGCCTTCCGAAGTGGTAAAAGAAAAGAATTCTGCCGGCTGGGTCATCGCTGCTGCCTGCAAAGCCCCGGTGTGTTGGTTGTCCTCCAGCAGGCGCACCTGCTTGCCGGTACGATCACAAACGGAATAAACGGGCGCTGTATTGATGGTGGAGTGGTGCAACATAAAATAGTCGAACGTGGTGGAAAACTGTGCGTCATTAAAGCCTCGTTCGATTGATAATTGCCTCCGGTCAGTGCCATCGATATTGACACTGATGAGTTCGCGTTCCATGGGGGAAACAGAAGCGCACTGATAATAAAGTCGGTTGTGTGCTTCATCGATTCCATAAAACGAAGTGACTTCCCATTCACCGGAGGTTACCTGGCGGATCAACTTTCCGTCCATGCCATAGTGATAGATATGGTTGTATCCGTCAGCTTCGCTGGTCCAGATAAATCCTTTGTTGTCCTGCAGGAACGTCAGGTGATCGTGGATATCGATATAGTATTGATTTTCTTCGCGCAGCAGCAAAGAGGTTACTCCGGTATTTGCATCAGCAAGCAAAAGGTCAAGTTGGTTCTGGTGTCTGTTCATTTTGAAAACGCACAGTTTAGTGGGATCAGTAGTCCATTTGATACGTGGGATATATCCATTAGGTTCACTTGTGCGATCGACGTCGATTTGTTTTTTCTTTTTCGTGTCGTAGATATGAATACTCACGATGGAATTTTCCATACCCACTTTCGGGTACTTAAAAGTTTCATACTCGGGGTAAAGGTCGCCCGTATAGTTGGTCATGGTAAACTCTCTGACTTTGCTTTCGTCAAATCGATAAAAAGCAAGGTGGCGGCTGTCGGGAGACCATTCAAAAGCTTTGGTAAAGGAAAACTCCTCTTCATAGACCCAGTCACACGATCCATTAATAATTGCGTTTTGCTTTCCATCGGTCGTGATCTGCTCTGTTTTTCCGTTGGCCAGTGTTTTGATATACAGATTGTTGTCAAAGACAAATGCTACTTTTTTTCCATCCGGTGAGAATGTTGCATGCATTTGCTTGCCTTCGGTGTGTAGAGGAGTCAGCGCATGCCTGGTCAGGTCGTAAGTGGAGTACCAGGCTTTTGTGGAGCGCCGATAGATAGATTCTTCATCGAACGAAAATAGCAGTTGTGCTTCGTCTGTGCTGAAGGCATATCCATCTGCTTTGCGGAAGGCGGGTTCCGTGGCGATTTTGTTTAAGTCGGCAATCGTATCGGTGAGTGCACCGGTAGCGAAATTGTATTTCAGCACGAGATTGTTCGAAAGCGTGGTGTAGTGGATACCGTCATTCATAAATCGGAATCCGGGGACGCTTTTCGTCAGGTAGGTGCCATGACTCCAGATATTGTCTATCGTGATGGGTTCCTGAGCATGAAGCGGTTTGTCTTTAGGGGAAAGACTAAAAGCCAATGACAGAAGAAACAGCAAAAAGTAGCGCATAAGGCTGAAATTAATTGGTTTGCGAAACGATGCAAAGTTCGGAAAATGAGACGGCTATTCCATAGAGCGGCCGTAGAACTGATTTAACCGGGAAAATAAAAGGATGGTTTAGTAAAGTCGATGATTTCTTTCTGAAGGATGTTGTGATCAAAAGCTGAGCGGAGTGCGAACACCTGCCTGCAGGGAGGTGGTCACGAGATGTTTGCCATTGTGGTTGCTAAACTGGAGGTTGGGTATCTGATATTGATAAGTCGTCTGCAGGAATAGGTGTTTGCGATCGGCAAGGGCAAATTCGACACCCAGTCCGAGGTTGGCTGAAACATAACTCTTCGTGCTGAAGGGTGCTTTTTTGCGGAATTTTTCGCTCAGACGTTGTGACTCGCGAATGGTCTGCGCCAGCGCCGGGTGATTGTTAGGATTTTCACCTTCAGGTAAAGAGTTGAAATTGTAATTGACATCAACATCAATGTCAGATTGTGCGATCAGGTGCATACCGAGACCCGCGATAGCATACATTCTGAATCGACGTTGTGGTGTAATCTTGTACCTGAACTGTAGCGGAACAGAGATCAGCTGTAATTGCATGGCATCAAATTCTACCTGACTATTGTCCGAACCTTCGCCAACAGTGACTGTGCGTCCCGGTTTAAAAGTTTTCGAACTATAGATTACACCTGATTCGAATGCCCACCGATCATGTGCGACACCGAGTGTCATACCGGCACCATATCCAACACTAGGTAATCCCTGTAGTGGAAAGACAAATTGCTTTTGATGTGTATACAGAATATCCTCCGGCATCTTCAGCGTACTGTGATCAACGAGCGCAAGCATACCAAATTCGAGATGGCCTTGGTCCACCGGTTTGACATAAACCGGATCAGGAATAAGCAAGGTTGAAGCATAATCTAATTCCACATCAACCTGAGACAGAGGTTCTGTCATCAGTTGGGTTCCCTGGTTTGAAGCAGGTGAATAATCAGAAGTCACTGCAAGTATACCGCCAGCATTCGCTAAGGGATCAAAATAAGATTGTCCACTGAGTGCAACCGGTCGTGTAGCGATGGGTGGAACAGATGCATGTTGACGAATGGATGTTACTTCTGTATTCGTGTGATCACGCTTCGACAGATTCGATAAGTCAACAAGCTCTTCAACATCTCCTTCTACAACGGCAGAGGCTCGTTCAGTAAAGGGCTGATTGTTTTTTTCTAACTGCGTTGAAACAACCAGATCTGAAATCTGATCTTCGGAATTTGACCTATCGTATGTTGTTGCCTGTTCAAAATCTGAGCTGTTGAAAACAGGCCATGCACCCTGCTGGTTGAGTTGGTAGGCGGTAAAGAGCAATAAAAGCACAGCGCTGGCTTCGAATACCTTTAGTGCGATCAACTTCAGGCGGAGGGCTTTATAACTGTTGAAATGTTTGATGAACAGGGGGCATGCATTGGGGTCGTAGGGGGCTTTGTACTGATTGATTTTTTCTGCCACCTCGTGATCAAACTGCCGGTCTGCTTCATCCAGGGCGGAGGCTATATTTTCCCATCCATGCACTTCGCCTTCCGGCTTGTAGGCATTGAGGGATGCTCTCAGGCTTTCATCATCCGGAAAATCAGGATCGTTAGAATCCACAGGGAAATCACCTTCCATACGCGCATCGAGGTCTTCCCACAACGGGTCACCTTCAGGCGTGAAATCGCCTAAAATCTGCTGTAAATACCTATCCCACGCTTTATTTTCCATAAAGTGCATGACTTGTGGTCAGTAGCCCTTTTAGTTTGGATCTGGCTTTGACGAGATTTGATCGACTCGTGCTTTCCGTAATATCAAGCATCTCGGCGATTTCCCGGTGTGAATAGCCTTCCACCACATACAGGTTAAATACAGAACGATACGCAGGGGATAATTGCTGTATGCAACCGACAATTTCCTGTACCGTCAGGCGGCTGATGGCATCCGGTTCGGCCCCCTGCATGTCATACGCGTTGTCCAGATCTTCGGTTCTGCGGCGCGTCTGCATGCGATAATAATCGATAGCCGTATTGATGACAATGCGTCGCATCCAGGCAATCAGAGACGTGCCGGGTTGATATTTATGGATGTTTTTTAAAATCTTAATAAAAGCCTCATGCAGAATGTCCATGGCGTCATCCTGGTTGTTGGAATACCGATGACAGACACCCAGCAGGACAGTATAGTTCTCTTCGTACAGTTGCTTCTGGGCCCACCTCTCTTTGGCGATACATGCCGAGATGAAGTCCTTTTCTTCGTGCTGCAGGTTGATACTGATACTCATAATCAAGTAGAAATATAATCATATTCTCGTTATCCCGTTTTGAAATGCCATGGTTTGACTTATACACAGCACAAATGACCGTCAAATCGTTGTCATGCTGACGTATTTACCCGGGTGTTTTTATCTTTCGCATATGGATCAGTCAATCGAACATCTCCAATATCCGGTGGGTCGTTTCTCGTTTCCGGATCAACTTTCTCAATCCGAAATCGATGAGGCTATTTCAATAATTGCCTCGTTTCCGGCTCAATTGCGTGAGGCGTATACAAAGCTAACGCCCGAACTGCTTGAGACGCCGTATCGCCCGGAAGGGTGGACGAAAAGACAAGTCATTCATCACTGCGCGGATAGCCACATGAATGCGATCATCCGTTTTAAGCTTGCCCTCACGGAGGATAAACCCAGGATCACCGCCTATGCACAGGCTGCCTGGGCGAATATGCCGGATATCCAGCTCAATCCCGAGGTGTCGTTGTCAATTCTGGAAGGTATCCACCAGCGATGGGTGGCTGTACTAGAGACGCTGCCAGGTGAAGCATGGCAACGAGAATTTTTACATCCTGAATTTGAAAAGCCTGTGCGTTTGTTTCAGGCGCTGGCGATGTATGCCTGGCATTGTCGCCATCACCTTGCGCATGTGATGAGTCGTCCCTGAGTTCTGTCTTTACGCTTCTTCGAGCAACATTTGCCGCAGCAAAACAAGTGCAGCCACAGAGGCATACTCGATATTACTATGCCGGTCGCGCGTCAGCTTGAGTAACCTTGTTTTCGTTTTTTTGGGTCCGGCACATGCGATCCAGATGGTTCCTACTGGTTTGTGTGGTGTCGCTCCTCCAGGTCCTGCAATGCCACTGGTGGCCACCACCCAGGATGCACCGAGTTTTTCACGTGCATGCGTCGCCATTTGAAGGATAACATGCTCACTCACGGCACCATGCGCATACAAGGTTTCGGACGAGATATCGAGCAGTGCTGTTTTGAGTTCGTACGCATAAGGAATCACCGATCCCAGGTAATATTCTGAAGAGCCCGGTACAGAGGTGATCCTGTGGGCAATATATCCACCGGTACAACTCTCCGCAGTACCAAGTGTTTCACCTCGCTCGCGGAGTATGGTTCCGATCGATTGCGACAAGGATACGTCGCCGGTGCCATAGACCAGGTGTCCCAATCGCGCTTTGATCTGTGCCTCATAGTGATCAAGAGCGTCGCGGTGTTGTGTGCCTCTTGCGGATAAGCGCAAGGTGACTTTGCTGAAATTCGGCAGATAGGCGAGTTTGATTTCCGGTGGCAACGCGTCCTCGATATCTTTGATTTTCTCTGCCAGGATGGTTTCCCCTTCGCCTGCTGTCCTGATCACCCGATGCTGTCCGGCATCGCCTTTTGGGACGCGAGGCATGACCTGATGCTCGAGGATGTATTTCATCTCATTAGGGACGCCGGGCAGAGACACCACGATTTTATTGTCGCGCCGAAACAATGTCCCCGGAGCTGAACCGTGTTTGTTGGGCAAAATTTCTGCGGCTTCCGGCTGGTAGCATTGTGATTTGTACGCGTCGGTCGGTTCTCTGTTAAATCGTTGTAAAATTTCTACAAACCGCTGCCACGTTTCTTCGTGCCATACTTTCTCGCAGTTGAAAAACTGACAAAGCGCATCGACCGTCAGATCATCATTGGTCGGTCCTAGACCGCCGGTCATGATGAGCAGATCGGCTGAAGCCAGACACAACTGCATGCCCTCGATGATTTCGTCTACCTGGTCAGGCACCCCCATTTTACGCGCAACCAGCCAGCCCTGACTATCGAGGTAGGCAGAGATCCAGGCACTGTTGGTATCGACGATCTGACCGATCATCAACTCGTCTCCAATCGTCAGAATAGCGGCTTTTCGGATACTTTCCATGGCCGCAAACTTAAGGTTAAATCCTTTTTCGCTCATGCTTTTCGAATAACTATTCCGGAAGGGAATAAGGATGCCGGATCAGCTACTTGTGCCACTGAATTTCATGCGTGGCAAACGAAGCTGTCGAGCCATTTTGCATTGCGATGGTGAGCTTCCCTTCTGCCGAAACACCTGTGATGGTGGCTTCAATCGGATCGCCGTTTAGCAGAAAAGAGTGTTTTTTCCCCATGCCATAGATCACCTGGTCGTATTTGGATTTCCATTGAATGGTAGGCGTGGTGATCAGGTTTAGAATGGATGATCTGATAGAGTGGGCGAGGGGGAGAATTTCAAATGCGCTGCCTGTGACCTGCCGAAGGGAAACCGGATTGGGTAATGAAGGCGGAAATGCTGTTTCGTTGACATTCATGCCGATCCCGATGATAGAGTGTTGTACCGTACTGCCGGACAGGGCATTTTCGATGAGGATTCCTGCGAGCTTCCGGTCGTCGAGGTAAATATCATTTGGCCACTTGACACGGGGATCTAGGCCTTTCACCTCAGCCTGAAGAGCTTGCACGATCCCCAGGCTGGTGATCATGCCGATATGTTCGAGTGCTATGGGGTTTTGTGGGTCAGGATGGAGTATGATGGACATCGCCAAATGCTCGCCGGGAGCTGCATGCCAGAGACGTCCATACTGGCCTCGGCCTGCCTCCTGATGCCGGGCCAGGAGGGTCATACCATGAGCCACAGGGCCCCGATTCAACAATCGCCGGGCTTCATTGTTTGTTGAATCGAGTGTCTCGTATAGGTGGAAAGCGTCCATATAACCTGTTAATGACCGTACCCTTTACCGCTTTTGACCTGCATTGAGGGCACATTTATCGTATATTTGAGGTGAATATCGGTCGGTACCGGTTGCCTTCCGATACGCATTCATAAAAAAAGTGAACATTTGGTAAATTCAAACAACGCCATCCAGGCCAACGAGAAATCCGAAGACCTTCAGGATTTTATTATTGATTGCATCACAGATATTAAGGGTAAAAATATAGTATTGCTGGACCTTCGGGCCCTGAATGACGCAACACTGGATTATTTTATCATCTGTGAAGGTGAGTCCACCACCCAGGTCAAAGGGATTGCACACAATATCGACCGCCGAATGAAGGAAGAGCGCAAGTTGTATTCCGGTCATGTCGAAGGGCTGGATCACGCCAAATGGATCTGTATGGATTATTTTGACATCGCCGTGCACATATTTCACCCTGAGACGAGGAAGTTTTATGAACTCGAGCAGCTGTGGAGCGATGCCGTTCGAATAGATATCGATAATACCTGACAGAAGTGCTCGGGCCCCTACCAGAACCTTATCGGCCTTAGTTTCGTTACAAGAAAGCCAGTTAGATACAAGATTTTAGATAACCATCAATGAGTAAAGAAAACAATAATCAGGACCGGAAACCGGGAAAATTTACTTTCAATTCCTATTGGATCTATGGAAGTATTATCCTTGGTTTGATCGTATTCAACCTGATGTTCCTGAATGAGTCTTCGACGGAAGTGATCAACTTCCAGCAGTTTACCTCCCTGGTGGAATCCGGGGATGTGGCGAAAATTGAAGTGCTGAATAAAAAAGACGCTCGCATTTTCCTGCATCAGGAGAGCCTGTCTAAGCCTGAATTTTCGAAACTCAACGAATCGACTTTCAATAAATCACGTCCGCACTTCACGTTCAACATTGGTCCTCCCGAGTCATTTGCGGAGCAGATCAAGGAACTCAATGCCCGCGTGACCCCGGAAAAAAGGGTGTACCCGAGCTATGTGGAGAAAGAAAACTGGATGGGTCCGCTGATGGGCTGGCTGATTCCGATTTTCCTGTTTCTCGGACTCTGGATCTTTATGATGCGCCGCGTTTCAGGGGGTGCCGGTGGTCCGGGAGCGCAGATATTTAATATCGGAAAAAGCAAAGCCACCCTTTTCGAAAAAGACCAGAAAGTCACCGTGACGTTTGCGGATGTAGCTGGTCTTGAAGAGGCGAAAGAAGAGGTGATGGAGATTGTCGATTTCCTGAAAAATCCAAGAAAATACACCTCCCTTGGAGGTAAGATTCCAAAAGGTGTTTTGCTGGTCGGCCCTCCGGGCACCGGTAAAACATTGCTGGCGAAAGCCGTTGCCGGTGAAGCAGCCGTGCCTTTCTTTTCTATCTCCGGTTCTGATTTCGTGGAGATGTTTGTCGGCGTCGGTGCATCGCGGGTGAGAGACCTGTTTAAGCAAGCCAGAGAAAAAGCACCGTGTATTGTCTTTATCGATGAGATTGATGCCATCGGACGAGCGCGGGGCCGAAATGCGATCCAGGGCGGAAATGATGAGCGAGAGAATACGCTCAACCAGTTGCTCGTAGAGATGGATGGTTTCAGCACGGACAAAGGGGTGATCATCATGGCCGCGACCAACCGTCCGGATATTCTGGATGGTGCGTTGATGCGTCCGGGCCGTTTCGATCGCCAGATCGGACTCGAGCGTCCTGACCTTGCGGGCAGAGAGGCGATCTTCAAAGTGCATATCAAGCATATCAAAATAGGTCCGTCGGTTGAGCCAAAAATTCTCAGTGAGATGACACCCGGATTTGTGGGTGCCGATATCGCCAATGTGTGTAACGAAGCCGCACTGATTGCAGCGCGAAGAAATAAAACCGAGATCGATCTCGATGACTTTCATTATGCGTTGGACCGAGTGATCGGTGGGCTTGAAAAGCGCAATAAGCTGATCTCTCCGGAAGAGAAAGAGATCATCGCGCATCACGAAGCGGGACATGCGATCTGTGGCTGGTATCTCGAACATGCTTCACCACTGGTGAAGGTAACGATTGTGCCACGGGGAATCGGGACGCTGGGTTATGCGCAATACCTGCCGAAAGAAGAATACATCACACGGACCGAGCAGATGCTCGACCGCATGTGTATGGCACTTGGCGGCCGGGCGGCAGAGAGTGTGATTTTTGATAAGATATCTACCGGAGCGCAGAGCGATCTCGATCATGTCACCAAGATGGCCTATAGCATGGTCTCCGTATACGGACTGGATGACAAAGTGGGCAATGTTTCGTTTTACGGATTGTCTCAGGATCAGTTTCAGAAACCGTATTCCGATGATACAGCGACGCTGATTGACAATCGCGTGCGCGAGATCATCGACAGTCAGTATGAAAGAGCGAAGCAGTTGCTCAGAGAGCACAGAGCTGAACTGGATATGCTGGCTAAACAGTTGCTGGAGAAAGAAGTACTGCTTAAGAGTGACATCGAGCGCATGATCGGGCCGCGACCATTTCAGATCAAAGGCACTACTGCCAAAGACGAAGAAATGGAAACCAATCCCGTTGACCATGTGACGGTAGTTGTGCCGCCGATCCCGGGAAACGAGGATCAGCAAAAAGCCAAGCCTAAGCCCGAAGCGGATACAGAAAAAGAAGAAGAAAAGTAGGAAACTGTATCTCGTCAAGCTCTTACAGCGATTCGACAGAAGGTGGAAGAACGGACAGGTGATTTCAACAATGAGACTGCACAAAGGCCTTGATTGCTAAACGCCGATGGAGTTATTGCATTGACAATCTTTACGATTTTGTTGGTTGGTTTTTAGGGAAGATTACAAAAAAAATAAGCCTTACGTCACTCAACTAAATGTATCAATTATTATATCCTAATTAGCTTTCCAGTATTAACAACGCCATCTTCATATCTAATAACATAAAAATAGTCCCCAGCTGAAAGCATTGAAAATGTAATAATATTTTCTCCTTTAAAGATGTGATTATTATAAACAAGATTCCCCATTGCTGAATATAGCATTAATTGGCACTTGATGTCAAAATCCATATTAATTCGCAAATAAGTACTAAAAGGATTGGGGTATATTTTAGCTCTTGAAGATAGTTGAACAGAATTAAGTATGGTGGTTGAATCTGTCAATTCTACTAATCTGCAAAACGTGTCTTTGCCATATTCATTTTCAACTTCTAGACAAACGTCATATATGCCTGGGGAATCATAAGTCACAGCATCTGGGGACTTTTCTTCAGAAAATTTTGAATTTCCAAATGACCACTTGTATTGATGTGGGTTAAAATAGGACAGATTATTAAAATTCAACTTCAATGAATTTGAGGAATCAATCTCATATCTAAAATCAGCTACAGGTTTTAGGTTAATGGTGAGCGTATCGCATGAGCTATTTGCTAAAGACCCTAATCTAAAGTAGGGCATATTAACTGATCCAACAAATAAATGTGAAGGCAATTC
Organism: Bacteroidia bacterium; assembly: GCA_030426765.1. Lineage (GTDB taxonomy): Bacteria > Bacteroidota > Bacteroidia > Chitinophagales > Saprospiraceae > Opimibacter. Next base: position 69,206 of record JAUHXV010000010.1, read on the forward strand.
TATCTCATGTTGTTTGAATTCACATAATTTGCCAACCCTATTTGGTTTATTTATAACGTGAATTGATTTTACGCCATTAGTAGAGAACATGTAGATTTTACCATCAGGTGCTAATAACATCTGGTAAAATGTAGTAGGGAAGGGATTGGAAGGAAGAGGCTTACAATTATTTACAAATTGTCACCACAATTAATAAAGCTGTCTATTGGAACCTTCACTCTTAGTAAAACACATGAATTATTTTTAAATAATTTACCTACAAATAGACAATGTTCTAACTAATCTCATGACCTCGTCAAAGAAAAAAGTAGGCTTTATCAACCAACTTATTGGATCAGAAGCAACCGGCTTTCTAATAGGACATCATCTTCGTCTTTAAAGGAAATCACATATTGTCCGGATGGAATATTATTCAAAGAAATCATATAGAGAATGTCTGACCTACAACTTAATGATTTAGATTTTATTTTCTTCCCGTCAATCGTATAAAGATTGATAGACAAATTTTTGTCCGATTCTAAACTACAACTAAAATATAACTTCTCAAACGCAGGATTTGGGAATACTTTGAATCGAAAGATACTTGCAGAATTAGAGGAGACAGATTTATTTGCAACCAAATTACAATCTACTAACAAACATCCATCAGCATCTAAATGCAATATCCATGGTCTTAATGCATCTAAATCTTTGTCCCATACCTCACCCAGTGCGATAACTGAACCAAACGGTGTAGTACTAATATCTCTTAACCTAGCCCAAGCAACACGTTCGTCATCCCAATCTATTGGTATAAAGTGCTTCATCCATAGGCTATCACCATTTAAGGAGGCTTTTAATAAAATACCACTAGCAGGAGTTTCAGAATTACCTGAAGACTCAAAATTCCCGGAAACAATATACCCATCTTCAACAGCTGTAATAGAATGTAGAAAATGGACCTTTGAATAGTGAAAAGGAATGTCATAGAATCTCGTCTCCCAGAGAATGCTGTCAAAGTTTTCTGATAACGCCACTATATATGGAATGGAGACAAAACAATTCTGACAAGAGTCTGATTTGTCAACCACTCGATCTAACCCGATAATCCAATCATTGTTTGTTGTTTTATACGTGGTAAAACTGGCAGCTGTAGAAAATGAGTAATAATACTCAGAAGGAATCCTTTTTGCTAATACCTCATTAGTTTGTTTGTTGAACTTAACAATATAAGTATCATTAAATTGTTTACCTGAGCTTGAATCAGTAACTAGTACATTTCCAATACATTCAAAGAATATGTTATCAACAACATTAAAATAAAGTGGGTATAGATTTACATTACTCTGTTTAATTTGGAATGTTTCGATCAGATTTAAGTCAAAGTCTAACTGAGAAACATACAATAATTTACTGTCATTTACATCAACAAATGTTAGAATTGATATTATATTCTTACCTATTTCAATACCTGCAATTCCAGATTTTTTATCTGAAAATTCCGGAATTGGAAGGAGGACCGAGTTTAGGACAACTCCTGTATGTACATTTAACTCAAAGAGATAGGGGGTAAAATATGGACCTTGAATATTTCGTCTTGCAAGAATGAAAGAAATAGAATCATTTTTTTCAGCCTTAAATAGAATATCTGCATCAAAAGGCTCGCTATATTCGTTATCTATAATTGGATAAACATTACTAAGTTCCCCTGAATAATTAAACATTCCACCCCAAGGTTTCACATTACTTCCTTCTCCAATAGTATCATATCGATGTCCTATAACGTGGAAAGAATCTTCCAAAAACGTCGAGATCCTACATACGCCGTTCATATCAACTCCACCTACATCAGGCAATACATTAAAGAAGGTTTGAGAATGGATAGTACATGGCAGGGCAAAGAACCAAAAACAAAACAGCAAACCAATTAACCATCTATTAGTCATAATTACTCTCTAACAAGAATTTTTAATGTTTCTATGTAATTTGTTTGTTCGCATGAAATAGCTATGAAATAAATTCCAGGTGCAGCATTTTTTAGACAAATATTCCTCCAATCATAATGTTCAGTTTCGAACACTACATTTCCGATTGCATTAAATATAATGATACTTATATTTTCGTCATGTTTTTCTTTTTTGTGGAGGCTAAAACAACCATTTGTCGGATTGGGGTAAATAACAAATTTAACAGAACCCTCATCCATTGAATTATCAGTTATGCTATTCTCATTATCAATTGTTGACCGAGGCGATATTGTACTTGTGGGCCAGAAAATTGACAAATCATAAGTTATATTTAAGAAGTCCCGAAGAATATTTGTATAGTTACCATACGATGATTTAGCAATGACCGATAACGAATCTAGACGAATTTGGTCCAATTCATACAATGTAGTTCCGCTCTGTTCTAATGCCTGTAGGTAATCAACTGCCTCTAAAAATGCTAAGGCATCATTATCGACTGATGTTGAAAGCAAGGTGTCAATATGATGGAATTCTCTCCCATAAAAACATCCTCTAATTTGAGATAATTCTTCTAACTTATCACTTGCCCTTGATAACCACATGTCTTCCAAGTGCTCTTCAGTTGTATCTATTACAAGAAGCACGTCGCCCACAATTGCATCTAATTTATTCTTGAGAATATCGATTTCTTCCAAAACACCCTGCCTTTGACTAATTGGAACCGAGTCTAACAAATTTGTATTGGCTGTTTTTAGAGAGTCTAATTGCAACCATAAATCATTTAGAGAATTAATATTATAACTCTCGATTATGTTTCCCAAATTGAACGTAGGAGGATCTTCGGGACAACAATCAAAATCACATGTAACAGAATTGGTTGTAGACTGGCCACTGATTCCAAAATACGAAAACGACTCCTGAGCGTTTCCGGATTCATAATAATTAATTAGTCCATCACCATCAGATAACATTAGTGGATCTCCATTTGAATCTAAGTGTCGATTTCCTGAGGATATGCTTGGATTACCCCCTCCCCAACTTTCAGCTAATGAAGAGCCAAGTTCAGCAAAAACAGCAGCTCCCTGATTAATATCTTCCCATGTAGTACAGTTAAACCTTGTTCCTTCGTTATCGTCATAAAGAACTGCCGTAGTCTGTGTTAGACAGTTATTATCAAATAGGCATGACATTTCAGGCGACTGAAGATTTAATAAAGCTTCGCCAGAAGATCCCGAAACTTGCCAAAAGCTATTGCACTCCCAATCTGAATACCCAAAGCCATTTAGATTGGCGTCGCCTTCAAGAAAGCTGTGCTTCACTTTGCAAAATTGAGAAGTATTCATAATAGAAGTACCACAACCAATAGCTGAGCTATGGTACACATATAAACCTCTCGGCAAACAATTATTATAAATATCACCTCCTTTATAAATTGCTTGATCAAAGTTTCTTACCTCACTTCCATTCGAGACTTGTAACACTCCTCTATTCGATTTGATTGCTGTCAAATCATCACTGCCGATAAGGGTATTAGGGTTAATAATCTCACTATTTGTAAAGTACAAGCTACCCCCATCAACCTTAATTTGAGTTGGGGCAAATGGATTTACAGGCAAATTTTGTAAGGTTAGTGTGCTATTATTGATAACAACTTTTGGGTATGGATTAGTAATAGAAAAACCACATAATGAAGGGTCAGTGTAATTCTCCATTGTTGAAGAACTAGATGCACCCTCTTGCATAGCTAAACCAAAAGTCAAAGGCCAATAATCACGCACTGACAAAACTTCTAGATTTTCTTCAAATGTTGAATTGTCAATCAATATTGTACCAAAACCTTTTAGACCTTGAATTCCATTTTCCGATTGAGATATTTTTGAACCATTAATAACCTCCAGTCCTCCTAGTGTAATGTACTGTCCTCCCGAAAGAACAGTCGCCCCTTTGCCCTCCAAATATATACCATCCCACATACTTCCAAATAAATCTGGACAAGCTGTGTTTGGTCCAATTAAATTTGAACTTTTAATCGTAGTATTAGAGAGAGTCAAAAAACCATTTTTCGTAATTATTATTTTTTGAGATGGACATAACTCAACATCAAGATTTGTCCATGTAGTTTCAGAATTAATGGTAATGTCCGGCGCTGAGCAAAGTAAGTATGGATCATTTGCTGGGTCAAGAAGGAAATCCTCGAATTCTGGCATATTCAACCTCTCATGCATACGGCCCAATTGACAAGGTGAAAACCCTGTTCTACAATCACCGTAATATGACATATAATTTGATATAGGAATATTCCAGTCAAGGGTTGTGTTCCCACATCCATCAGCGTATGAGCTAAGAAGTGTTTCCTTTTGAAAGCAGTATTCTAAATCAACCCAGACACCCTTATCCTTTTCATTATTACCATCCACGTCAAAAGTAAATGGATCAGTTCCTGTATCGCAGCATGCATCATTAACAACTTCACATAGTAACAAGGTCGGATCAGAAAGAAATGTTTCTGTAGGGTCCTTGCAGTTATTCGTCATATCTATTATTACATTATTATTACCATCACCTTTAAAAGTATGGCCTACTCCAAAGAGATGGCCTATCTCATGGATGACAACATCCGCCCTTAGTATATCAACTACAGCCCAATGCCCTCCTGGAGATGCTTGGTAAAATCCACTAATGGGACCTTGAATACTATAAATGTTGAATGCATCTTCATCAAAAGCCATTTGAGGTGAAATTGTAATGTCTGCTAGTAAAGTACTAATATCTGATGTGTTGTTTAATTTGTCTATAGCATTCTGATCTAAATCTTCCCTATGAATACAGTTGTAATCAAACGTTACTTTTAAGTTACCAGGCCTAAGTGCTTCATTTACTTTCTGAAGAAGATTATAATAGTATGCATCAGAAGGAGCGTCATTAGGATTGTTCGTTTTATTCAAGTGATGAAACTTCAATCTTACGCATTTTAACGGTTCGTTTTCCGGAGAACAATTTGGCAAATCCATTTGATCCAAAATAGATTGAGGTAAAGGCTCTGATCCACAATTCTGAGAATTAGCGTCGTTGAAAAGTACTCCAACAAACATTACTGTTATTAGAGCATATCTAAAGTTGAGAGAACGTAATTGACAAAAGTTAAATGATGTTTTCATACCAATTAATTTTTAATTGACTAGGAAATAGGAGTGGCAACCCCTAAGCTATGTAAAATAAAAACAAAATTTATGTTGAATTAGTAGATTTGTCTTCAATTACACAAATACCATCAAGGGAAAACCCTTAATACAATTAGGAGAAATATAAGGACCCTCGTTTAAGGAAATGAATTCGTTAACTGGGAAGAAAATGGATCTACAATAAATGCACAATTGAGAAAAGAAGAATTAAGACACTTCTATGTTTATAAAAGACGATAAACATTTATTTTTTTACGTCTCCTTTTATTCTTCTATTGAAACCTTCCCCAAATTCGGACATAGTTTAATTGTACAAATTAACATTTAATTTCTTCAGATAGCTCACCGGAGAAAGTCCGTTTAAAGAGCTAT
>JAUHXV010000083.1 GCA_030426765.1 Bacteroidia bacterium
TTGATTGTACACGCCTGAAAGTCCAAGAATACGAAGCTCTTTTGAATTTGTTATGACGTTGGTGGTTTGTGGTTGAACAGTTGTTTGTGTTTCAAAGCATCCTGCCAAATCACAACAAGCAGCTTTTCCTAATTCGGTTTGAGTAATCTGTTCAGTCTTTATTGGATTGAGATTTGAAATAATTATTCCGTCTCTTTGTCCTTTTACAACCACTTCATCAAGCTCTTGAGACTGTTGTAACTTAAACTCTACAAATGTTTGGTTCGTTATTACTATGGTGTCGGCAATGTGTCCGACATAACGAGCTATCAGAAGTTTAGGCGAAATATCTTTTGTAGTAAGTTCAAACTCGCCTTTAATGCCTGTTGTTGTGCCAATGGTTGTGTTAGCCCAAAAGACACTCGCTCCAACAAGAGGTTCGTTTTTTTCGTTGGTTACCTTTCCTAAAATACTTTGTGAAAACAAGGCGTACGGAAACAGTAAACCAACAATGAATATGTATTTTTTCATTGTTACTGATTGAAATGACTTAAAAGGCAAAGCGTAATTGTATTACGCCTTACCTTAAATCTGTTTACTGCTTTACTTTATATGGTCTCTCGTCAGGATTTTCGCAACTGCCTGTATTCTGAATTGCTATATAAATTTCCTTTTCAGTAATCAATGAAGGATTATATTCAATTTCAAAAGTGGTCGTTGGCCCTGTTTTACCCGCTTTGCAAGTGCTCACACCTTTTAACTGCTCGACATTTGCCGAAATCATTTTTAGGTCTGTTGAGCAAGTAATACCCTTAACCTTTGTTTCAATGGTTTTTGTGGAATCTGCGGTTTGTACTTTTTCTGTTGCTGATTGTGCGAAAGTCGCTGTTGTTGAGACTAAGATAAATGCGATAGTCAAAACGAAAATATTTGAAAATTTCATTTTTCTGATTTTAAATTGTTTAACTAAAAATTGAACCGAAGGCTCGGTTCTTTTGAAAAGACGAGTGTATCGTTAAACAAATTTTGGCGGTTGCCAAAAGTCAGAAATGAATTGGGAAGGTATGAATGATTGATATCCGAAAAATTCTTTCATTGAGAAGTTCCCCTGTAGTGTTGGAAAAAATGGGGTACTTACACAAAGCAAAAGACAAGAACCGCAAGCCTGAAATGGGTTACACATTCCATTTTCTTCTTGGTCGCTTTGGTTTTCTGAACTTTCGTTGTCAGAAATCGGGCTACATTGACTACTGCTACAACAAGTCTCTTGGTTTTCTGATAAAAACGGAATAGCGTCAATCGCTGGCTTTACCGAGAGAATAATTACCGTAATGGCTAATATGTAAGTCAAAAATTTCATCAGATAGGTGCAAATTTACAAAATTCCATTCTTTTTTTCGAGCGTTGGTGAAAAACAGCTCTTTTGGTTTTTTCTGCGTTGGTTTGTGTGTCGGCAAAAACCAAATGTGCTGTTTGTGCGGTCGGCTTTTTAGCTTGTGGCTAACGTTCCGGGCTACCCGACGGCAGGATGACTGCCGAAAGGCTTTGCCAGGGAGTTTTTCATTAAAATTAAGTTTTTCAATTTCTATGTTTGAATTCCTGCTGGTGTGGTAGCTTTTGTTATGAGATGATTTTATATTGGTACTGTTCGATTCCATTTCCGTATTATTCTATCTTTTGGTTCTTCTCCGGTTGCCAATTCATAATTTCTTATTGCTCCAAGAATATATGTTTCCGCTTCAAATCGAAAGTCCTCACTGATAAAGGAGTCCTCACCACTATCATGATGCTTAAGTTCATTCTTTAATCTATTTCTTGATTTGATTATTCTATTAGTCTTAGGCTTAGGCCTCTTCATGAAATCGGCTATTTGATCAATGAAAACCTTTTCATCAAGTGCAGAACTAGTTCCGGATTTGTTCTCTGCAATATTTTTGAGAATATCTTCGGCAGCTCCAGCAAGAGTAATGCAAGAGATAAAATTATTTTTGTTATAGAGTTGAACTGCGGTTCTAAGGTGCACAAGTGCTATTTCTGTTTTGCTTACAATATGCTTCATCTTAATATCTCATAACTTGTTTATACCCGCCACATCATATCGGGTTACCTCCGATTTGGCATGTAATGCGAAACAAAGTAGCGGGTTACATGCTCCCGGAAATGTCCCAATCGATTCCGGTGTCCTAAGATAAGGTGGAAAAGCTGAATTACCGCTTTAAGAAATAGTCAAATTCTGGCAAAATGAAAGATGAGAAGAGGGCAGGCAGCGCGGAGCTTCAGGTGTGGCATGCCAGTACATGGTTTGAATGTATAGTCGTTACACCTTAAACATGAAGTATTAGCTTACTGTTTGCCCAACCCAGCATGAATTATAGTTAATCATTTAATGCCCAGATCAGGGCTTTCTCCTTTGTCGCCCTGAAAATCGTGCTATGTTTTTCATCGGGCTCATCAGAATAGAGCCATGTCAACTGAGACGGCGCACCGCGCTCCAAGGAAGCGGATACGCTTCGGGTGAACTGAGCAATATCTTCTGTGTTAGATCCGGCAAACCAAAGTTTGGTTTCCCTGACAGGCAGTTGGTGCAACAAAGAATCTGCATGGCGGGCCAGATAATGATCGTTCCACCACAAAGACGGATCCATCGCAATATAGATGTCAAACGCCTCCGGTTGGAGAAAGAATGTCTCCATGACAAACAATCCGGCGAGCGACTCCCCAATAATTCCTTTCAGGTTGGTTGTTCTGTAGCGGTGATTGATTTCAGGCATCAGGCTTCCCGTAATAAAGGCACGAAAATCTTTTGCACCATCGGTGACGGGACAAAACTGCTTGTCGTATTCTGCTTCTGAAAATCCGGTCAGATCACGACCCCGTTCGGTATTTTCAATGCCTACCAAAATGAAATCGGGTATTTTGCCTTCATCGATTAGCTTCGCCAGCGTATTCGCAATATGCGGAAAATCCTCCCTGACACCTCCGTCCGGCATGTAGAGGACCGGAAAGCTATCCGACGATGTGTGGTATGCCGGAGGCAGCCAGATATTGATGACACGATCTTCCTTCAGAAGGGTAGAGTAGAGGGTCAGACTGTCATGCTCCGGAACCGGATCATTGTACACGACGCCTTTGTCTTTGCATGCAAACAACAAAACCAAAAAACAAAGGAAGGTTAAAAGTTTGCTCATATTCAATATTTGGTCTGATCGATAATATCTTGCAGATCTGATATGCATTCTTACAAGTTTATCGAATGTCCACCTTCAGAAAGACCAGCTTCTGCATGAATTCCAGGTGTTTTTTAATGCAGTGTTGCGCAGTACTTCGATTACGATACAACCAGTTTGTCAATGTCATTGTCCGTCAGCGCCTGAAGGTTTTGGGTGATTCTTTCAATGTCCCAGTCCCACCACTGAATAGCCAGTAGTTTGTCAATCGTCTCTTCGGAAAATCGCTTTTTGATTTCCAAAGCGGGATTGCCACCGACGATCGAGTACGGGGCCACATCTTTGATGACGGTTGCGTTCGCAGCGATGATGGCACCATCCCCAATCTTCACACCTGCCATAATCGTGGCATTGTATCCGATCCACACATCATTGCCAATAGTGGTGTCACCTTTCTGAGGATAGGCCTTGCCTTCCATGGCATTTTCCCAGCCATTGCCGAAGATGGCAAACGGGTAGGTGGTCAGGGCATTGGTGAGGTGATTGGCGCCATTCATGATAAATTTGACATCGGAAGCAATCATGCAGAACTTCCCAATGATGAGTTTGTCGCCGATAAAATCAAAATGGTATTTGACATTTTTTTCAAAATTCTCCACATTTTCAAAGTCGTCGTAATAGGTGTAATCTCCGACGATGATATTAGGATTCTTCACGACATTTTTTAAAAAGCAAAGTCTGTCGTAGTGCGATAATGGGAATTTGGCGTCTTTGTTTGGTCCGTTCATACGAATTGATGTTTGTGTCTGTATTTGGTTGAGCGAAAGTAAGACAAGGAATCAGTTGGGTTTCCGGAATAGCAGACTTTTGGAATGGGGCATTTCAGGGTAGCACTTCAGAGCGAGTGTTCATACGCAGACCGCTGGAGTAACCGTATGGGACTGGCTACTGATTACCGGACGTATCGATAGCTTCTGAAGCAACCTGAATTAAATCCATCAAGCCACCTTCAAACCCGGATACCTGTTTAATAAAGGGAAGGTGCGCACCCAGCGAACGCCCTTTGTGAATTTTATTTTCCTTGATCCAGAACACAAAGGTTTCATTGAAGTCTGTGCCCTCTGCTTGTGTCTTTGCACTGGCCATGGTTGGTAAATCGGATTGCATTTTAATAATAAAGATGACCTTTTCTGTATCAGCAGTTACCTCCTCAATTTCCATTTGGAGGTTAGGCAAGAGGGATTCAATTCGGCGTACGGCCTTTTTTAATTCATCACGTCCCTGAAAGACCTTTCCTTCGGTATTGGTATGTTCGTATTCCTCTGTAAACAAAGAGTCGATTAAATCGATCCTGTCCTGATTGTACACTTCGTTAAAGTAGCGGGAGGCAAGGTTAATGTTTTCTTCTTCTACAGAAGTCGAACCTTTTTTAGGTTGACATGCGGTCAGAGATAGTAGAAGCAGGAAAATTAAATATTTCATCAATCGCGGTTTTACGTAAAATAATGCCCTGAAGAGTGGACCGTTCCATTGTCGGTAGTTTGCACCCATAAAGCTATTACTTTATAATGATAATACGCTTCGTCACAGTGGGCTGTTTGGTATTGATGCTCCTCAGTTTTAAAAAGTAAATACCATTATGTAATGCCGAAACATCTACGCTGTAGGTGTCAGCGGCGGACAGAACCAGTTTTCCGTTTACATTATAAAGTTCTATAACCGATGGGAAGGCCTTATCACCTTTGATCATAATCGTATGGCTAGTCGGATTCGGGTATACATCGATGCCATCTGCTTGCAGGTCAATCACAGGTGTCGTGTCCTCCCCTGAACAGTCTTCATCGATTCCATTGTTTGGAATCTCGATAGCTCCCGGATAGATATCCGCATTGAAGTCATCACAGTCGATATCGTCAAAATAACAGTCGTGATCTCTGTCATAGTATTCGTTTGCCCCGGGATGAAAGGATAGATCAAGATATTCGAAGTCGACAAAATTATTCTCATTTACCTTGTTGAGTGAGCGAGTTATCCACTTTTCAAAACCTCTGATATCCGTATCACCGAGTCTGGACGAACTGTTCAGAATGTATATGGGCTGGATACGTTTTTGCTCGCCAAAGACCAGATACTGTTCCTTGAATTTATCCAACCGGGATGTGAAGGTATCTTTGGTGATATAGAGAATGTCATTGCCTCCACAATCATGATATTGTTGAACCAGTTTGATGGGAAACTCTATACTGTCGATCGGATAGATCCCAAATAAGACCTTTTCTATAGCATTGTACATGTCACCGGCAGCGGACACTGTAAAATGCAACGTTCCGGAAGAGTCAACTGTGACAGAATCAAAACAGCCATCGTAGCAACTCTGGCCAAATCCAGACGTTTCCATTTCAAGGCCACACCAATGCCCCGCGCATGGCGAGTTTGTTTCGGGAAACAATAAAAGGTTTTGCACGACGAGGTGGTTGAGTTCATGTGCCAGACTTTGCGTCAGGCCTGCCATGTTTAAAATGCCGTTTGGATAATACTTTTTGCCGTTGATGATTTGAGCCTGATTGGATCGGCTGGAGAATCTGACATCTGTGAATGGATGAAATTTTATGGGAAGATAATCGCCATAAAAGGCCAGACTGTCAAAGTCAGGGAAAAGTCTTTTGCCCAGCGATGTGATATGGTCCATTGGGTTTGGGGAACAAATTTTGTCCGTGTAATTAATGACGTATTTATATCGAAACGTTTGACTGTCAATTTTACTTACTGATTCAGAGAAGTCCAGATCTTCAGGATCGAGTTTGTGGCAATAGAGATAGTGCTCGCTATTTGATATTTGACCTGAGGAAAACCATATCGTTACATCCACGATACTGCGACTAAAGGACAGTTCATCATGCGTAAATTCAGTGTTCAGCATTTCACGGCTGGTAAATATGAGATCCTGGGCAATAGTATCATGCAGTTGGCCATCATCATACAGCCGAAAGGGTATTTCCCCTTGTGTAAAATTCCAGAAAACGATCTCCATGCTATCTGCGGGTTGTGTGCCACTAAACGCCATTTTAATGGGAAATACCACGTGTTCAGTGATAAAATATTTGAAGTCCACTAAGTCAATACTTTTCGAACTGTTACAGACGTCAGGACTCCAATGAAGATCACACACTTCCTGAGAGAAGATCCTGGTGGTCATTAGGAGGATTATCATGAAGAGAAATAATCTCATGTTCAGGGTTCGTGCTGCAGGGTTTTAAAAGTCAATCGAGGTATCTTTTAGTGATAAACTCGTACCATTGTTTTTCAAAGTCTTCTACCGTGACTCCCAGGTGCTGTGTCCAATGCTCGGAATGTTGTATCAGTTCGAGGTAGGTGTTTCTTCCCCAGGTTTCGATAATGAATTCGGAAAGCAGGTAGCCGGTTTGATAAATCTTGTTTATGCCTTCCGAAGATAACATTCCATTTAGTTCTGAAAGGGTGGGAAAATTTCGTTGGCTTAGATAGTCGATATCCCGGGGATGGGTAAATTCACCTGATTCATATATGGCAACGGCCTCCCACATCCATCTTGGGTTGTTGCCAAATTCGGGATTGAGATGAAGGGAAGCAATGTGCGCAAATTCATGCTCCGCATTTTCCAGCATCTTATCATTGTAGTACAGTGCCATTTCATTCTGTCCGAAAATATAACCGGCAGAGCCATCATATCGTGCGCCAATATTCTCTTCCTGGGCACTTAGATAGGCTTCATAGTCTTTCCAGATATGGATGGAATACGCTTGGTCATTCTGGAGGTTGAAATCGACTTGTAACCTTTTTGCGGTCTCTGTCACTTTCTGTAATAGTGCGTCTGATTCCTCATTCGTAATTGAGTCATGCTGCACAATGTGGAAAGTGGGTCCGAGCTCAGACATTGTTTGCGTCCCGCCCATTGGCTGGAACAAAAGAAGTGCACTTAAAAAGGAAAATACTTGTCGCGTATGCATTGGCTGTGGTGTTCACTGTAAATGTAGTGATTCACGAGCGAGCATGTATAAAGTGTCTGCTGCGATGCAGGTTATTTTACATCTTTTAACTTTTCGAGGAGGATTGTTTTTGGAGCTATTATATGTACGTTATCGGTTAAATCATGACGATCAACGGGTCTTAAATGCATCGATCTTCTTTTGCAGTGCGGGGATGAGTGTTTCTTCAAACCAGGGATTTTTTCTCAGCCAGATATTATTTCTTGGTGAGGGATGTGGCAAGGGTAAAAACTCAGGTGCGTACGCTTTGAAATTTTTTACCGTATCGGTCAATGTCTTTTCAGCGCGATCCTGCAGGTAATATTGTTGTGCATAGGTGCCTATGAGAAGCGTGAGTTGCAAGTCCTTCAAATAGCTGAGTATCGGGACATGCCACTTGGGAGCGCACTCCGGTCTGGGTGGGAGATCGCCGCTTTTGCCTTTTCCCGGGTAGCAAAATCCCATGGGAATGATGGCAAACAAATCGGTGTTGTAAAATTCATCTTTCGTGACTCCCAACCAGTCCCGTAATCTTTCGCCGCTTTTATCGTCCCAGGGGATGCCAGTCCGGTGTACAATACTGCCGGGAGCCTGGCCGATGATCGCTACCTTGCTGTTTGCAGAAGCGGACATGACCGGATTTACACCATGCGGTAAATGGGACAGACACAGTGTGCATTTCTTTATTTCTGACAGGAGTTTGTGCATGTTGTCCGGCGACAATTTATTTTATACATAAATATAAGACGGTATTCCTGCACCGAAATTGCTTTTAATTCCTACAACAAACTCAATGCATACCCTAAAACAGCCCCGCCCAATACCGTCCACATCGCATTGATTTTCCAGCGACCGAACGTCAACGCCAAGCTGATGGCTGCAATCACTATTCCGCGCCAGTCGGTCAGTGTATCTCTGCCCATTTCAAAGAGAACTGCCACCATCACGGCAACGGCTGCGATGTTTACGCAGTCCAGAAAGTAACTGAGGAGCTTGGATTGGCGCATTTTGGGCACAAGTGGATTGAGGAGCAACACAAACAAAAAGGAAGGCAGAAATATCCCAAGCGTTGCTGCTACTGCTCCCGATATACCGGTCATCTGATACCCAATAAATGTAGCTGTGGAAAGGACAGGGCCTGGTGTAAATTGTCCAACCGCCACGGCATCGATGAGTTGCTGCCTTGTCAGCCAGCCGTGCGCCACGAGTTCGGCATCGAGGTAGGCAAACAACACATATCCGCTGCCGTATAAAACAGCGCCTACTTTCAGAAACGTCCAGAATACTTTGAGCGTTGACATGCTGACAATCGCCGGAGCAGTGGCTTGCAACAGGACAATAGGGAAAAGAGATGTAAGATTATCACTCATCTTGTGTTTGACATAGAAAAACACTGCCCCGAAAACACCTGCACCCAGCAGTGCCAGAATTTCATTGACACCCACGAGACTTGCGATCAATACCAGTAGGCCAAGCAACCCTAGTTCCCAGCTTTTCAAAGCTTTCTTTCCAAGCTTCAAAATAGCCGATGAGATAATGGCCAGTACGGCAGGTTTAATACCAAATACGAAAGGACCGACCTGAGGGAGTTGGCCATAGGTGGCATACAACCAGGCAAAAACACCTGTTATCACCACAGCGGGGAAAATGAAACAAACTCCGGCTACAAACAACCCCGGCATACCGGCTCGTTCGTGGCCACAATGCATGGTCATCTCGGTAGAGTTAGGACCGGGAATCAGGTTGGTCGCGCCCATCAGATCAAGAAAATGCTGACGCTCCATCCACTTTCGCTTATGCACGACCTCTTCTTCCATCATGGCGATGTGCGCGGCAGGACCCCCAAAGGCGATACAACCCAATTTGAAAAATACACGCGCGACTTCTTTTAATCTTCCGTTTTCCTGCATTATCGTGAATGCGTGTTTTTAGGTATCGATATGGTCAACCTCAGTGGAAGGACACTCCAGGTGACAGAGTAATTCATTGCAAGATAGCAGTGCGGAGATAATGATGGGATGTCGACGAATCGGATTATCCTGATGTAACGAGTGGATTGAAGCCCCCGTATACCATGCGGCTGGCATCGAAGATTAATCGATCCGATTGGGTAAGCGGTGCAACTATGGCGGTCATCCTGGAGTCATCGGGTACTTGTTGGTTGGCCGCATCGCGAATTTCTTTGGAGGGGAAGACTACCCAACCGAACACAATGACTTCATCTGCTTTTGCTTCCGTTGCTTCAGTGAAGGAGCGCGTACCTTCCAGCTTCAGATCGTCACCGACGTATTCGTTGTACGCCAAGGCTCCATACTCCTTCCATATATCAGCCACCTGCGCAGCGACCTTTTTGTATTCATCTAAATATTGTTTCGGTATGGGGAGGACGAAGCCGTCGATGTATGTGGTCATGATTATGATTTTTATTTTTTCTATACATCCTTATGTTAAAGAAAGGTTGATCGGCTGTGAGTTTAATGCATAATAATAGTGAGCAGACTCAGTTTCATGTTCTCCAATCTTATTCTTTTTTAGAGCGTTGTATCACCATGTGCACAGTGTCCACAACTCCAAGGCGATTGCGAATGATCTCCAGATTGTCACCGGGATAATAACTTCTCCATTTTTCCTGAAAGTCGGCAATAGAGCTGATTTTCTTCCCATTGACATACAATAACACATCAAGCGGTTGAATGCCTGCAAGGTCGGCTGCGCCATCCACTTCGACTGCATCGACGATGATGCCATATCTTTCCGTGAGTTTAGATTGGACGGCAATTTCGTCACTGACATGTCGAATGGACATGCCCAGAGATCCTTTGACCAGAGCACCGTGTTCCACAATGTCTGTGACAATCCTTTGCACAAGATTAGAGGGCATAGCAAAAGCAAATCCGGTGTTGTCCTTCTGTGAAGAAATAATGCCGACGGTCAGCCCTACGAGTTGGCCATTTACATTAACTACTGCTCCTCCGCTGCTTCCTTCACTGGTGGGGGCATCGATTTGCAGATATCGCCGTGTTGCATTTATGGGAAAATCGTACTCCCGATTCAGACCACTGACTATTCCGCTGGTTACGGAAGATAATAGCTGGTTTGGATTGCCAATAGCAAGTATGGGTTGGCCTACACGGAGTGAGTCGCTGTCGCCAAAAGGTAAAAAAGCCAATCCGGCAGCCTGGATTCTAAGAAGTGCAATATCATGAGCGGAGTCGGTTCCGATTACGGAGGCTTTGTATGGAAATTTTTCATCTACCAGTACTTCTATGTTGGGATTCCCGGAGATTACATGATAGTTGGTCACTACAATTCCGTCCTGGGAGATGACAACGCCTGAGCCGGTTTTGTAATTCGATAAACTTCTCGCATCGGTACTCTGGTCAAGGTTGGCGCTGGAAACAAAGACTACGGCGGATTTGCTGAGTTTGGCCACCAATTCCATCTCCTTCGCGGTATCCGGAGGTGCCAGTATGGTGGGTTCTTTTTGGAAGAAAAAATGAAAAAGAATAAGGGTAAGCACAATGCTTACCATTGCGGTAAAGATGAAAGGCCAGGTGGATTTCATGGTGTGCGGTGTTGGTTCGGTCTATAAGATACGGTATTCCTTTTTTAGTGTAGTATCGACAGTGTGCCACACCTAGGTGTGGCACACTGTCGATGCCAGGTTCGATTTCAACCCGGTTTTTGTCGTTTTTTCCCCCTTTTCACCCAATAAATGACGATTTAACTGCCAAATCGCGGATTTTCTTTCTTTTTCAGTCGAATGTCCGATCAATAAAATCCAGAAAAGCATAATCCCGTGCATACCAGTGCTGTAGATTCTTGTATGCCGAATCCTCCAGCTTTTTACCCAATGCCTTTGGATTTGAATGGGCCTCGGCCGAATTGACGCCCGGAAGAGAGGGTGCAGGAGACAGCTTTAATCTGCTGACCAACTCATCAAAGTCGTCTGCCAATTGCTCTTGCCTACATATATTATCAGTAAGCTGCCTTGCGTCATTTTGTCTCTGGAAAATCGATAAAAACCAACTGTTCATTTTTATCGAGATAAACAGTGGTGTAATATGTCTCAGGACCATTGAGTCGGTAATAGCGCAATGTATGGATATCGACATCAAAGAAATTTGTGTCGTCATTTTTTACATCCTTGTGCCCTAAAAAGGTAATTGAGTCAGTCTGTGAAAACACCTCTTTTAGACGGGTAGAATAGTAGGTGAATGGAAAAGCAGAGTGAAAATAATCCGTTCCAGTGCTTGATGAGATGCTTTGAAAGCATTTGAGATGCTTATCTGTCATCTCTTTCCTTTGGTCGGTGACGGGAGATTTTTTTGACAGCGGGGTTAGTGCGGGATAGTAAAGTGATGCGAGTTCCTGGGTTGTGGAAAAGCTGGCGCCACCGCGCAAGTTGGTCAACATAATCACGACAAACTTTTCTTCGGGAATCACTAAAGCCTGGCTGCTGAATCCGGTTCGAAAGCCTCCGCTGTGTTCGGAGATAGCCATTCCGCCTAACGGCCAATTCATCCATCCGGCGCCTGTTGAAACAAAATTTCCATCGTTCAGAGTTGCAGGGCCGAACATGATAGTCCTGGACAGGCTATCCAGAAGCCCATCAGAAAATAAGGCGTTGTAAAAACTTAGCAAATCGTGTGTAGTCGTTCGGATGCCTGCATCACCTCTGCCGTAGGCTACAGGAGCGATCAGGATGCCGTTTCCTATTCCGGACACTGGGCTGGCGACTATATCAGGATCGTAATTGAAATAACCGGCAACTCTGTTGGGTATTATCTTGTAAGGATGGTCAACCCATGTGGCTTGTAGTGAAAGAGGGGTGAAAACATTTTCCTGTAGAAACGTTTCATAATCCTTACCGGTTATTCTTTCAATAACAACTCCCAGGATAAAGGGGCCGCTGGCATACCGTGAATCAGTTCCGGGTTTAAATTTCAGATCCATATCAAAATGAATCTTCAAAAACCCCTCATTCGTCTGGGTGCTCAAAAACATCGCATTGGATCCGTTCCAGTCGTGAAGTTCCCAATCTTCTATCAGTCCTGAGGTGTGCGTGAGGAGGTGTCGGATAGTAATCGCTTCCCATGTTTCAGGGGCTTCGGGGATATATTTTTTTACAGAGTCATCTAGATCTAGCAGCCCTTGCCTTGCCATCATCAGGATAGCGGCTGCCGTATAGGTTTTGGTCATAGAAGCAATGGCGAATACCGATTTTTCAGTCACTTGCACATCCAGTTCCAGACTTGCCTTTCCCAGGTATCCTTCGTCAAGAATTATCCCATCTTTTGCGATGAGAAACGCTACGCCAGGAATGTTTTCAGCTTCCATTCTTTCGCGGATGATGCTATGCGCTTCACTCTGAGCATAGATGGTCATTATATTGCATGAAATAAGTAGGGCTAGAATAGTTCTTCTCATCTGGAAAGGATTTAGAGTTTTATAGACTTGGAAAGGAGCTTTCAATGATTGAATCATGAGTCTTTTAAATGTAAACAAATCCTGTAAGTGCTCTCAGGAGGGAGGCGCTGTGATCTCTATAAGTCAATATACTGAAAAGAACAGTGTGCCACACCTAGGTGTGGCA
>JAUHXV010000144.1 GCA_030426765.1 Bacteroidia bacterium
CTGCTCGTCGAAGGAGTGAGTCACCGTGCCGACCTGATCGCGTTCGAGGCCCGCGCTAAGCTCGTCGAAGAGTTGCTGCGCTCTGTCGATGGTCTGGAGTGGATCGGGGGTGCGCAGGCGCACGACGCGGAATTGCAGGCGCGGCAGCGCGGTCATGCGTACCACGAGGTCATCGAAGAGAGTCAGCACACATTGATGTTTCATGAGTTTGTCCGACGTAGCGGCTGCGATGTCTTTGCGATGCCTTGGCGACGGCGATTTTCGTCCAACCTCGTTCCGCAACTTGGACGTCAGTTTCCTGAGCTGTTCTTCGTATTCGATATTAAAGAGGATCTTCTCAATATTGCGCCCTCTCCTTTCCAGGCAATTGATCAGGTCCTCATTGGTTTTGATTTGATCAAAATCTTCCTGCGTGAGTAATTTTCGCTCTTTGAGCCGGTTCTGAACCGCCTTGTCATGTAATATAAATTCGCCCATAGGCTGTTATCTTTTGATTCCGAAGCATACAATTTACAAAATAGATCGTTTGCGAAATCTATATGAGGAGATAAATCATCTTAAAAACTGCCATTCCGCAGGTGAACAGGGATTTTACTCAACTGTGATTCTCCCGTGATCTTTTCGTGACCTGGTATGGCAAGATTTACATGGAATCAATTCCTAACCAAATCTTAAGACGATGAAAAACTACTTCAAACTACTTATGTTATTTGTTCCTGCCTTGCTGATGACGGCCTGTGATCAGGATGAAAACCAGCTTGTGCCGGAGAATGATGATCTTCAGGCAGGCGAACAAAATTATCTGTTAGAAGAACAGGAGATCCTGGATGTCCTGGAGCTGGAGAATAACCAGGCGGATGCCCGCCGGGGTGTTTCCTCTTCCGTCGTATACACGCTGAGCAACGAATCTTCCGGAAACCGCGTGATTGCTTTCCAGATGACCGGCGAAGGCATGCTGGAAGAAATGGACAGCTATCCAACCGGCGGATATGGAACGGACGGCGGACTGGGCAACCAGGGTGCACTGGCATTGAGTAACTCCGGACGCCTGTTATTTGCTGTCAATGCCGCCAGCAATGAGATCAGTGCATTCTTTGTACGCCGGGATGGCAGCCTGTACCTGATCGATACCGCTCCCTCAGCCGGGGAAATGCCTATCAGTATTACTTCTCACCGCGGGCTTATTTACGTGCTGAATGCAGGTGGAACCGGAAACATTGCAGGATTCGCATTCAACTGGCACGGCGAACTGGTCAACCTGCCCGGATCCAATCACGGGCTGAGCAGTGATGCAGCTGGTGGTGCACAAATTTCATTTGCACCGAATGGCCGCTCCTTGATCGTCACCGAAAAAGCCACAAACATGATCACCTCGTATCCGATAGGCAGGTGGGGAATTGCCCGCGCAGGGCAGTCGTATCCTTCTGCAGGGATAACACCATTCGGGTTTACATTCGGGAACAGCAATGTATTCTTTGTTTCGGAGGCTGCCGGCGGAGCTGCTGAAGCCAGTACGGTTTCTTCCTACACAGTTTCCAACGACGGTACGGTAGCACTGGTCGACGGCCCCTTCGCCACGAACGGCACAGCTGCCTGCTGGGTTGCCGCCACAACAAATGGAAGACAGCTTTTTGTGACCAATACAGGCAGTGATGATATATCCTCACTAAAAGTGCAGGGACGCGGAATGATCGGCTTCGACAATGGCGGGATGACGACCCCTTCATTCGACGGACCAATCGACGCGATAGTTGACCGCGGCTCCAAATACCTGTTTACACTGACAGGCGCTAATGATGCCATTCACACCTATCGCATCGGAGCCAATGGTTCGCTTACCGCTACCGATGTTGATGCCGGACTCCCGATAGGAACCACAGGATTGGTGGTTAGATAAGTTCCCCCCTTGAGGGGGGCGTAGGGGGGTGTACACCCCTGTAGTCCCCTCAAGGGGACATTATACGAGTCACTGTGGGCGTAGGCGGGTGTACACCCCTGTAGTCCCCTCCAATGTCATTAAGCTAAGGAGATAGGAGATTATATTTTGTAATTTATCTGCGCTTAATGACAGAGCGAGTTTGGGTTTGAGTGTGAGGATACAGTCGAGTAGCCTGAAAAATTCATTATAACGTATGGCACTAACTGCCCAAAGGCTGATTTATTGGGAAGAAGGCATACGCTTCCCTGACACTTTTAGCAAAGCGTTGCTATTTTACTTATAAATCGGATTCAGTGTGTATCGTTGTCGATGCCTCATATCCCGATGGAAGCTTCGGTCTGGTCGGATCGCAATGATTGAGCGCTTTATTTTATTCAGCAGCTCCTCGAGAATTTGGTTGGCTTTTTCCCACCATAAAAACTCGGTGATTACTTCTCTGAAGTAGCGATACGCATTTTTCCAGTTGCATTTATAATCATGTCTGCAGT
>JAUHXV010000084.1 GCA_030426765.1 Bacteroidia bacterium
AAGAAGACCTGAGACCTGAGACTTGAGACACAAGACACAAGACACAAGATCTGAGATTAAGTCTTAAGAAGTTGAAAAGTTAAAACCGCGCCTTTTCGTCTCTGCGTGCGAACTAAATTAGAAATGCGAATTATGTTTAATTAAAAAGAAGACCTGAGACCTGAGACTTGAGACACAAGACACAAGATCTGAGATTAAGTCTTAAGAAGTTGAAAAATTAAAACTGCGCCTTTGCGTCTCTGCGTGCGCATTAAAATAGAAATATGAATTACGTTTTGTCTTAAACCCTTAAACTGTAGAGGAAAGACTTAAGATGCTAGACACAAGACACAAGAGTAGGTATTATAAAAATGCTAGAAGGTCGCTTTTCTGCCTTTTCCGCCTTTTTTCCTTTTCTGCCCAAAATTTACAACCTAAGTAAAGAGTAACTAGCTTAAACAGTTAACCAGTTAAACGCTTAAACATTTAAACTAAAAACACAATACCATGTCATTTGAAATAGAAGGAAAACTTCACAAAAAATACGAGACCGAAAAGAAATCCGATAAATTCCAGGCCCGCGAATTTGTACTGCTTGTCGAAGACGGACAATATCCGCAGTATATCAAATTCCAGTTGGTGCAGGATCGATGCGATGTCATCGACGGCTATGACGAAGGAGCGGATCTGAAAGTATATTTCGACCTGCGTGGAAGAGAATGGCAGGAGAAGTTTTTCACCAACCTGCAGGCGTGGCGTGTCGAGGCGATCGGCCAGGCGACCGGTTCTGAATCCTCATCTGCTCCTGCTGATTTCCCGACGGCTCCTCCGGCTTCCGGTGACGATGGAACCTCTTTCGACGATCTGCCGTTTTAAAATGTGCAGAACACCGGAACTGTTTGCTGTCAGTTCTGTTGATCTATTGAGTATCACCATCGCACGAGACACAGACATTGTTATCGCACAGGTATAGAATATATTGCACGAGGCTCCTGCCGGGCGTTTTGACCTTGCTGCTGAGCAGTAGTGCGCTCCATGCCCAGACCATCACCAACATGGTGACCCGGTACATTGATTCCTTTCGCGAATGGGAGGTACATACCGATGATCCGGATATTCGCGGCGAACTCCGTATGCGTTGGTATATGCAGGACGACTGGACCGTCTGGGACATGCATTACGGTGATGTTTCGGCGACCATTCGACAGAAGTGGGCAGATGATCCTGATTTTTGGGAGGTGCAGTGCCAGGGGAAGACGGTCAATGCGAAGACCACATGGCGAGGAGATTTTACGCGTTGGAAACTGAATGACGGCGAAACACAGATCAACTGGCGCGCTAAGTACAGCAACCAGCGCGATGAATGGGAAATCGACATACGCGATCCGGCCTTTTATATGTTTACACAGTGGCGAGGTGATCCAAGAGAGTGGGTGGTGGTCGATGAATTGTCGAGCGAAACCAGCGAAGCGATGAAGATTGCGATGATCTTTCTCGCGCTACATTTCAGCACCCCAAAGCGGTAACCCACAGCCCTCTGCAAGGTGTTCGTTAGGAGGATATTGACAAAAATCGACATACGAAATCAAAATTTCGGATCGTTATTCAGGCATTGACCGGCAAAACAATTGAAATTCTCAACCATAAAGTATAAAATCATTCACCAATGAAAAATCCATTCTTAACCCTATTATTGTTGATGTTCGGCATGATCAGCAGTGTGTCCGCGCAGGATGTCGAACTGCCCAGGATCAGCCCGAAAGCATCTGTATCCTATACCGTTGGCATGACAGAAGTGGCCATCCACTATGGCGCACCCGCTGTTGGCGAACGAAAAATCTGGGGCGGCCTAGTTCCGTATGATAAGATCTGGCGGGCAGGAGCAAACGAAGCCACCACTGTTTCCTTTTCCACGGATGTCAACCTTGAAGGACAGACTGTGAGAGCTGGCAAGTAT
Organism: Bacteroidia bacterium; assembly: GCA_030426765.1. Classification (GTDB taxonomy): domain Bacteria; phylum Bacteroidota; class Bacteroidia; order Chitinophagales; family Saprospiraceae; genus Opimibacter. The sequence continues at coordinate 1,937 of JAUHXV010000084.1, forward strand.
TCGTTTTTTTTAATCCCCGGGGAAATAGAGTGGACGGTGATCCTGAATAAAGCGACTGATCTGTGGGGAGCGTATGGGTATGATGAAGAAAAAGACGAGGTGCGCTTTACCGTTGAACCTAAGATGAACGAAGGCCTTCAGGAGCGACTGATGTATTCGATACACGATATGAAATCCGACATGGGGTATATCAAATTGTCGTGGGAGCGCATGCGCCTCTACCTTCGCTTCAAAGTCGATGTGATGGATCAGGCGATGGCGAATATTGCCGCGGCACTGGTTGCCTCTCCCGAAGATCAGAAGTGGAAGGTCTACACGCAGGGTGCCAACTATCTGTTGGAATCAGATGGCAATCTCGACCAGGCCTTAAACTGGGCGATGCTCGCGACAGAGCAGACGCAGCATAGCTGGCCCTGGTATATCCGCGCAAAGATTGAAGCCGAAAAAGGTGACATGGCCGCAGCCGTCAACTCAGGAACAAAATGTGCCGAAATTGGATTGATGAATGATTCCGATACCTTCTACAAAGAAAATGCAGATCGTGTTAACGCCTATATCCAAAGCTGGGCTGCTAAGATGAACTAACCTGATAGGAGTGAATGAAAAAAGGAGACTGCGTGGTTACGCCAGTCTCCTTTTTTATTTCGTATATATTTAATTTCTAACCAGGATTCGCATTCCCCTGCGGATCTCCAATTTTAACCGCAATAAATATTGGCTGGCGTGTGCCATCAATGATATCCTGCAATGGAATTGAGTAACTCGGTGTAGGGATCACCGGAGGATGAAAATCAGGCGGTCCAAAATCTGTATCCGCAGGTAAGACGATCCACGATCTGCCACCTGGGAATTCTGTTGTGATGCCTAAGAGCAGTTTAGTGATCGTTATAAGGTCTAATGCAGATATACTGGCAGAGTTATTAGCATCAGAAGCGATCTTGGCAAGTGGGCTTGTCATGGGTTCAACAAACAATAAGTGTTTTTGAATTTTGACGAGGTCTAACACAGAAACTCCATTTATAGCCGGCCCATTTTTCGTAACCTTCATTTCCCAATCGGGTTGTACCTCACTCGGAAGAACTTCAAGTGTAAATGCACCCTCCGCATTGCTGGTTAATTCATAAATCACATTTTCATCACCATCTACAATCTGAACTACAGCATTTCCAACGCCGGTATTTCCATCAAAGAAATTTACCTGGCCCTGAACAGAAACAGGATTTTCCTCATTTGGCTTCATCGCCCCTGTGGCAGCGAGTGCTGCATCGATCGCCTCAATAGTGGCTTCATCATTTCCGCCTGCTACACCGTACTGCACACTTCCGTCAGGAGCAATCACAACAAATGTAGGTGTGCCCATCCAAGGGCCAAACGAACCGTTTTTGTATGGTTGCACAGCATCGAGGCTTCCGCCGTCGCGACTGATCGCGTTAAACGTACTTCCATGATTCGTATGGTAGGTAGCGACCAAGGGATCGGTATCTGAATTTTTATCCGTGAGTGAAAAGAACTCAACATCGTAATCACCGGCACCCCATTCCTGGTATAAAGGCTCAAGCAGGGGAGCAATCGAATTGCACGGCGGACATGTCGTATAGAATATATCAAGCAGTACCGTTTTGCCTTCATTCAGATAGTCCGCATACAGATTATGTGCACCCGCCTGAATGTCGACAACAGAAAAGTCAGGTGCCATTGTCGGAGGATTGGGTTGCGTTGCACCGGTCGCAGCGATGGCATCATCGATCAGATCAATCGTCTCTTCATCGGACGCTCCTTTTATATTATAAGCTACTGTTTTGTCAGGTGCAATTACCGCAAATGTCGGTGTGCCTTCCCATGGCCCGAATGTTCCGTCTTTATACGCCGTGACGGCATCCACACTGCCTCCTTCACTGCTCACCCCGATAAAGGAGTGATTATGGGATTCCTGAAAGTCAAATAAGTCCTGATCATCATCGCTCACCGCATCAGACATTTCGATAAATACCACATCACCATCACCACCTCCCCATGCTTCATTTAAGGTCTGCACCATCGGCGCAATGGATGCACAAGGGCCACAGTCCGTATTGAAAACCTGCAGGACGACTGTTTTGTCCTGGTTGAGATAGTCAGCATAGAGCTTATGCGTCTGGTTTTGGATATCCACCACCGTGAAATCCGGCGCTAGCGGGATTTGATTCGGTTTCACCGCGCCGGTGGCCATCAAAGCATTGTCCAGGGAATCAAGCGTAGCCTGTACACCGGGCCCTGAAACACCATACTGGACAGTTCCATCAGGAGCGATGACCACAAATGTCGGCGTGCCGAACCAAGGTCCGAAATCGCCGTCTTTGTAAGGTTGCACCGTTGCGATACTATTTCCATCTGCACTAATCGCAGGAAAGGTAGAAACATATTGATCGGTATAGCCCATGACATCGTCATCGTCGTCATGGGGTTTGTCAGTCATTTCGAAAAACTCCACGTCATATTCACCCGCTCCCCATTCCTGATAGAAGGGTTCCATGTGTGGCGCAAACGCATGACACGGCGGACAATCCACAAAAAAGATCTTAATCAGCACCGTTTTGCCCTGATCCAGATAGTCTTCATAGAGTTTGTGGTCGAGGCTGTGGATATCGGTCACTTCGAAATCCGGCGCTGTCTGGGTGGATGCTGCTACAGGGAATAAGAAAATCCACAGGATTAGTATCAGTCTCATCGTTGTCGATGTTTTGATGGGTCAAAAAATAACAGAGGGTGTTTTCCCAAAGGGGACAGGCTGGTCACATAAAGTTAAAACATATTTAGGGACAATTGTTTATCTATTACAGTTTTTTGCCAATTCAGGCGTTTTTACGCCAAAAACTACCTTTGCAATATGAGTACCACCACCAGACAGACCGTGGACATCATCGACGCGGGCACTATTGCCTACAAAGAAGCATGGGACCTGCAGACCCGACTGCACAAGGAGCTCGTGGAAAACAAGCGCGCCGGCTATCCCGAGCCACAGCGGCATTACTTCCTGTTGTGTGAGCATCCACCGGTATTTACACTGGGTAAGAGTGGTTCGGAAGATCACCTGCGGATCGACGAAGAGGAGCGCGCCAGCCATCAGATCGAATATTATAAGATCAACCGCGGCGGTGATATTACATTTCACGGCCCGGGGCAACTCGTCGGGTACCCGATTCTGGACCTGGATTTGATCTTCACTGATGTCCACAAATACGTCCGATCGCTCGAAGAAGTGATCATCAGGGTATTGCAGGAATACAAGATAACTGGAAGCAGAAGTGACAGATATACAGGTGTTTGGATTGATGATGATCAAGTAAAAGATGAATCGAAGAAGATATGTGCCATTGGCGTACATCTGAGTCGTTGGGTGACCATGCATGGGTTTGCCTTTAATATCAATACGGATCTGACTTTTTTTGATCATATTATTCCCTGCGGCATCGTTGACCCCAATAAAAGTATCTGTTCATTGAGTAGCCTATTGGGGAAAGATGTAAATTTGCAAGAGGTAAAAAGGCAGGTATCGACCGAATTTGGTGCGGTATTTGACCTTGATGTCAGGTTCACTCCCTTTGCATCGATTAATCCATTCACACTTAAAAACGTATAGGTATGAACACCTTAAAATCCTTTTTCGTCCTGATCGCCATGTCTCTGACGACCGTATTGGTCAGCCAGGCTACTATCAATCCAGCGATCCAGGCTACACTCGACGGCTTTGTGGAAGCTTCTAACAATGGTGACTGGGACAAAGCCTTTGACTACATGTACCCGAAGATGTTTGAGCAGGTGTCCAAGCAGGATCTGGTCGACCTCATGCAAAGCACAGAAGAAGATGGAATGTCTATCAGCATGGACAATGTTAAAATTACGTCTACCTCTGTTCCGATGGAAGAAAACGGCGAGACCTTCGTACGCGTGGAATACGCTTTTGATATGGAGGTTGAGATCGCAGCCGGTGGAATATATGACCATCCAAAAGCGACCATGGGCATGGAGCAGCAGTTTCAAACCCTCTATGGCGCTTCTAATGTCAAATGGGATGAGTCCGGAAAAGAATTCAACGTGCGCGCCCGCAAGTCCATGATGGCGATCAATACAGGCGATGATGTCTGGAAAATGGTAGAGATCAACACCGATCAGACAGCCTTAATGGAACATTTGTTCCCCGCCAGTGTTTTAGAGGCATTAGTCAATGTTGAGTAAGTAAAGAATCAGCCACAAACTAGAGTATGAGTATACAGGACGAGCGTCCGGTGAGTTACAGCCGTACGACGATGACTGAATTGGTGATGCCCAATGACACCAATCCTTTGGGCAATCTGATGGGAGGCAATCTGATGCGATGGATGGACATCGCCGGAGGAATCTGTGCGGCGCGCCATTGCGGTGCACATGCCGTAACCGCCTCTGTGGACAATGTCTCTTTCGCCAAACCCATTCATCTGGGCGACGTCATCACGATCAATGCTTCTGTCACACGCGCTTTCAATACATCGGTTGAAGTGTATCTCGAAGTGTTGGCCACTTCTTCCTTTGGTGCTGACCTCGAAAGATCAAATCACGCGTATATGACCTTTGTGGCGCTTGACTCCAGAACATCCAGACCGAAAAAAGTACCGCGCGTAGTTCCGGAGACGGAAGAGGAGCAATTTCTCTATGCCGGGGCAGAGCGGCGACGCGAAGTCAGGCTGGTATTGGCCGGCAGACTGAAACCGGAACAGGCCACCGGATTGAAAGCCCTCTTTAAAGAATTGGAGGAAGTCTCTTCACCGAAATAATCCATTGCCTTTTGTCCAGGATAAAATCCCTTTTCAAGACCCTCTTGCCCGGTTATCAAACCTTCCACCTGGAATATCCTGTGGATTTGAAACCGCGTTATAGAGCGGGACAACCGCATGTCCGACTCGATGAGATCATCGGTGTCCACCGCGAAACCTACAAACAACACCTGGAACAGGCACTTACCTATAAGAACGATTATCTCAGAATTCCGAAATACCGCCCTGCGGGTGAAGACAATTTCGCCCCGTACTGGATTAATGGTTTCCTGCCGGGACTCGACATCATCATGTTGTATTCGATGCTTGCCTCAGGCAATCCGGAGACCTATATTGAGATCGGATCAGGTAATTCAACGATGGTCGTGGCCAGAGCCAAAGAAGATCACAAATTGCGTACAAAGGTGATCTCGATTGATCCGGCTCCGCGCACAGAGATAGATCAATTGTCTGACCAGGTGATCCGAGAACCCTTCGAGAGGACTGACCTTGGTGTATTCTCTGCGTTAAAACCCGGCGATATCGTTTTTGTAGACAATTCACATCGCGTCCTGCCAAATTCAGATGCCATGGCATTCTTTATGGATGTCTTGCCGTATCTGCCGAAAGGTGTTATCGTGCATGTGCATGATGTATTTCTTCCTTACGACTACCCGCAGGATATGTGTGATCGGTATTATTCCGAACAGTATATGCTGGCTGCTTTTCTCCTCGCCAATCCGGAAAAATACAGGACCATTATGCCGAACTTCTACGTGTCTGAAGATGCGGAGTTAAAAAAGTTACTCCAGCCGATCTGGGATGAGCCTTTAATGGCCAATGTGGAGCAGCACGGTGGCTCGTATTGGATGCAGATAGGGGAGTAAAAAATCAAATGGTATGAAGTTTATCACCAGTCCACTGTATCGGATTGTTGATGATGTATGCCTTCGCATTTTGGTAAAACCTTTCATCCCAAATAATGCGTTCATAATAATTCCGTTGCCATAATTTTCCCATCGTTTCGTTGCGGGATTTATAAATTTTCAAACATCCATTTGCCACGAGAGATTTATATGCCCCCACAATATCCGACACCGCCGGGGTATTCACAGGGGCAAACCCTTGCGGTTGCCCGTCATGGAAATCGGGAAATCCGTTCGTGCCATCGGCACGTGTTGGGGCAAACCCTTGCGGTTGCCCGTCATGGAAATCGGAAGATCCGTCATGGAAATCGGAAGATCCGTCACGGAAATCGGAAAATCCGTCCGTGCCATCGGAAAATCCGTCCCGATGGGGATTTATGTGATTTGGTGGCGACGGATTTTTGGTATTTGGGGCAAGGGCAAGCCTTGCCCCTTCGCGGTTTTTTCGCAACGTAATGATACCATGCATATGATCGGGCATGATTTGAAATGTATCCAATACGAAATTTGTAAAACGATTTGATAAATTCAACCATTCATCATGGGCAATTTGTCCAAATTCATTTAAAATCATTTCCCCATTCACGACTTTTCCAAAGCGACATATTTTATTGTGGCAACATATCGTGATAAAATATGAACCGTCCCGTGCATAATTATATCCTCGTAATCGGTAAGACTGGCGATGGTGGATTTTGGGGTCGTACATGTTTAATTTTCTCGGCGCTGTGGGGATATTTCAAAATTAAGGGGTTTTGGTATTAATATGTTTTTGTCATTAGCCGGTTCAATGGCAGGGTTATGCGGCCAGACATAGATATTCCGGATAAATAAAGTTGCTGAAGAAGAATTTGTGGCTTTTTATCGCAGCAGAATCACATCCCCCTTTGCGATTTCGGAACGTCCGTCAGGATATCTCAGCGTCGCAGTATAGACATAGGTATCGGAGGCAGCAGGCTCTGATTTAAATCTTCCATCCCAACCATCTGCTGCGCCATCTTCGGCATCATATACCTTCTGTCCCCAGCGATTGAACACCATAAATTTTTCCACGGTGATATTCCCGTTGAGGATAATCCTGAACACGTCATTCAAATCATCATTATTAGGTGTAAACGCATTTGGAATAGAGTAGGTCGGTGGAACCGTCATGAAGGAGATCGTATCGATCTGCAGACAACCATACTGATTGATAAACTCGGCAGATATAAAATTGACCACTTCCTCTGCGTTAAAGGTGATCATATTTTCAGTAGAGGTTTCGGATGTGCCATTGACAGTCCATACGATCGAGGCAGGTGGTGGAGACACACTCAGAAAAGCAGACACCTCACTTCCCTGACCGATTTCAGTGGCGTTAGGATCAGGAGTGATGAGAATGCCGGAACCGTCTCGGTCATAAGTATCGATGATGACCTCACCTACGACACCACAGGTGTCAGCAGAGTTTATATCCGCAATAAATCGTAGTCTTCCCGGGGAGTTTACAGTTACCACCGGAAAGTCACAGCTGGTGCAACTTAGCTCCAGCGATCCACTGATGACAGACCAACTTGCACCAAAATAATCAGGATTACCGGTGGACACCGTTACAGTGTCTCCCTGGCATGCTTCCACGACTTGTGAACCCACATTCACATTGCTGCCGACGGTAATCTCGACGACACCTTGCGCACCGCAAAAGGCCGGATTAGTCGTGTTAGCTGTAACCGTCAAAAGTACAGGCGCAAGCCCATTTACGGTGACCACCGGATCGGGGCAATTGGTACAGCTTAAGGAGGCATTGCCCGATTGAATCACCCAGCTATATCCCGAAAGATCTTCCGGATTGGTTACTGTCAACGCAGTCATATCCCCGTTACAGACAGCCAGATCACCACTGATGTTGATAGCCTGGAAAGGCGGAATCTGAATAGGTAAAACAGCGCCTACGGGACAATCAAGGATCATACCTGAAAACTGATAGACAACTGATGAGCCCGGTTGACCAATGACCGTTACTGTAGGATCGAGACATTGGGTGCAGCTCAAACCATCTTCCGGGGTCCACTCAGGATCAACTACCTGATCATTCAGTACTTCGACGTCAAATTGTTCGCCAGGGCAAAGCATCGTGTCCGTTACAGACAATTGTACACCGGAAGGCACGACATTGATCAGGATAGAATCTTCAGAAAAACAACCGTTATTGATATTTTCACGGATGTACCATGTGGTATCCTGCAATTCAAGCGCTGTATTCAATAATTCCTGACTGGACAAATATGTGTTGTTGTTTGGCTTCCAAAGGAAGGTAAGATCAGGGTAGAGGAGTGAATCATAGGTTGGGGAGAAAAGCGCTACAATCTCACCTGCACAATAATATGCTTTCAATGGTGCAATGTCGATATGCAGATCGTCCGGTAGTGAATCCACCTGTACTGTCACTGTATCGGACGCAATACACACCCCGATATCTGACTGAAGAATATAAGTTGTCGTGGTGAGCGGGTTAGCCACCGGCGTCAGGCTGTTTGGATCACTCAAGGTGTTGTCGTCAGAAGGAATCCATTCAAAATCTTCTGCCAGTCCTTCAAGGCTGCCTTCGAGAGTAATACCCATTTCATCCAGACAGATGTAGAGGGTATCTTCTTCACCGATCTCGACAATCGCCAGATCCAGATAGACGCTATCTTTTGCTTCGCAATCTTCAGCACCGACAGATGCGTATACCCAACCGGATTGAAATGGCCGGGCTATAACTTCAGCGCCAAAAGGATCATCGAAATAAAAGGTGGGAGACCAGGAAATTTCAGCAGTGGATGAGGCCATTAAGGTCAAGGGTGCCCAGCGACACCATTCGATCGTATCGGTGGGGGAAATGATTTCCACTTCATAATCATCGACGATTCCAGACTCCACATTGACTACACCCGACTCAAATCCTGCGAGGAAAGCAATTTCCCAAATGAGGGTCTCGAGTCCTTCCGGGGTGGCATCATTGACGACATTTACAGGAATGACGGCGATGGTGTCTTCGGGCAGCATTTCAAGCGGAAAAGCTCCCGGAGGAAAATTGTAATCTGCGCCGGCTTGTGCCACGCCAAGGTCACTGATGAAGATCAGCGTGGTATCGGGGTTGTCTTCCCCGCGCACGATGATGAGTTCATACGGTCCGCCGCAGGTTTCGGCCAGGACGCCGGCATTAGCCGGGATGCTGAGGGAAGCAGTCAGGTACGTCTGTCCCTGCATTGAGGGAACCCATCCGGCGAGAATAAGTGAAAGGAAAAGACTTCTAATCAGGTATTTTGCCATTGCGTTGTTCATCAGTTAAAACCATTTCTAAGGATCGTAAAAATACTCTTTTTTAGGCAGGTAGGAAGCGAGATTACCCGGATTGACAATCAGCCAACATCTTTTTCACTTCTGTCACCTTGATCGTCTGCCGGTTACGACCGTATTCGGTTCCCAGAAAGTTGATCAGATTGGTGAGTTCGACATCTGTCATCGTGGTATTGCCGGGCATTTCCTGTCCGGTTAGCGCATTGACAGGCAGTCCGTTACGAATCAGACAAACCAGTTTTTCAGGGGTCGCCAGCGTCAGCCGCGCGGAATCGAGTGGGGGAATCAGATCCACCAGTCCGCTCCCGTCTTCCATGTGACAATTGGCACAATACGCCAAATAAATCCGTTCTCCCTGCCGGTAATGCTGATGCTGACAACCTGATATCGTAAAAATGAGCAGTAAGGTGCAGCAAGTCACCCTCAAAAGGAACTTCAAAGGATACATGCGATGGATTTTCTACAATCAGCGACTTCCATTTGGCAACTATTCATACGTTTCCCGGAGCAACTGATCCACCGTGTCAAAAAAAGCAGTGACGCTTTCAGGTTCGGTCCCTTCACAGAAACCTCGGACTTTTCGATTGGGATCCACCAGAATGATACGTCCACTGTGATCAAACCCTGCCGGAGCCAGCGGATCTTCCAGCACACTCACAAAATACTGATCCGCCAGGTGAAAAATGGAATCTTTTTCTCCGGTGACAAACTTCCATTTGTCCGTATCCACACCCAGGTTATGCGCATACCTATTCAGCACTGACACCGAATCATGCCGTTGATCGATCGTATGCGAGATCATGACAATACGGTCATCGTTTTTATACCGATCGTAGAGCCGTAACATTTGCTTTTTAACTTTCGGACATATACTTGGACAAGAGGTAAAAAAGAAATCCGCCAGGATAATTTTATCCTCCAGGGTAGCGATTTTCAATACCTGACTGTCCTGGTCAATCAGGGTGATATCCGGTATCGTATGATAAATGGTATCTGTACCACGGACTTCCACATTACCCAGATATGGCAATCGTTCAGCCTCCTGCTGACAGGCAGTCAGTAAAGCAAAGAGAAATATAAATACGCTGAAACGAGGAAGAGTCATCAGGAAAATTATTTTGGATTTTCATCAAGCCATGCCTGCCCTTTTTCCAGACTGGACAACATGTCATTTTTTACCTTGGTGACACTTTCGAGTTCTTTTTTATAGAACGACTCCAGTTGATCAGCC
>JAUHXV010000085.1 GCA_030426765.1 Bacteroidia bacterium
GAATGTGGCGACCAGTGCAGGGATTGTGTTGTGGGAATGCTATCGCCGGGATTAGCGGCGGCGGAGGCGCTTTGGATTAGGCTTATACACCATGCGGAAGCCCAGCCCAAGAAATGATTGATCATCGAGAATACCTTCAGACCCGTCGGGATTAAGGCCAAGCCATTCCACGCTTGAGAAGCCGGAATAACTGACCATAGGCGTTAGCGTAAACGATTCAGAAATCCCTATATCCAACCCCATAGCAAACGTGTATTTAAATATAGAATTGCTCACCGAGTAAGAGGTGGGTTCATCGGGATTCTGAAGCGGCACCTCATCGCGATTTAATGTCTGAAAACTCATTCCGGGGCTGACTTCGACAAACAAACCTTTCTTAATCAAATTGCCTTCTTTAGAAAAAGTCGGACAATCGCAGTCACCACCGAAATCAAAAGGGTAGATAGCTGTATTCAGATCCATATCGAACGCCGATATACTGCCTTCATCACCCGCGCCTTTAAAAGCAAAACGATAGCCTATGCCCGGGTGAAACTCAAGCCGCTTTTGCTTTAGGCGAAAACCATATTCTACCGAGAGCTGCAATCCGTCCTGACTTATATTGACTTGTTCGAGGATATCGGATTGACCATTTAGATATTTAATATTGCCGCCTAACTGTCCGTAACCGGTCAACGGAAATAAGGCCACCAGCACAATGATCATCCATTTTATCATAACCGAAATAACGTTTTGAGTGATTCATTTGTTTTTGAAAGCGTGCAAACTACCTAATTCCATTCGGAAACACGGTATATTTGAGGCGTTTACCAGCATACACGACCTTGCGTACTAAAGCTTTACATCCTAAGAAAATTAAGATCATCACACTCGGCTGCAGTAAAAATACGGTCGACTCTGAAGTCCTTAAAGCGCAGCTTGAGGCCAGCCATTTTGAAGTCGAGCATGAAACACCCGGACCTGCGCCTGTCGTTGTGATCAATACCTGTGGCTTTATTGACCTCGCAAAAGAAGAGTCCGTCAATACCATCTTACAGTATGCGGAAGAGAAGAAATTGGGCAACCTCGAAAAACTCTATGTGACAGGTTGCCTTTCTCAGCGTTATAAAGATGACCTTGAAGTTGAAATTCCGGAAGTGGACGCATATTTCGGTACTATGGAATTGCCTTCTCTCCTAAATACCATGGGCGCAACCTACAGAGATGAGTTGCTCGGCGAACGAAGTATTGTGACGGCCTCCCATTATGCGTATCTGAAAATCTCCGAAGGATGCAACCGCACATGTTCGTTTTGTGCGATCCCCCTCATGCGTGGAAAGCACGTCTCCCGTCCCATGGAGAGCCTCATCAAAGAAGCTGAACATCTCGCCGAGCGCGGTGTAAAGGAACTGATCCTCATCGCGCAGGAGTTAACCTATTACGGATTGGATTTGTATCAGAAAAGAATGCTTCCTGAACTTTTACAAAAGCTCTGCCAGGTGGAAGGCATTGAATGGATACGTTTGCACTATGCATATCCCCATAAGTTTCCACTGGAGGTCATAGAAGTCATGAAGGCGCAACCTAAGATCTGCAACTACCTCGATATGCCGCTTCAACACCATAGTGATCCGGTACTAAAAGCGATGCGTCGGCAGATCACTGCTGAGGAAACAGGTGAGCTCATCCGTCAGATCAGAGCTATCCATCCGGACATCAGACTGCGCACTACATTTTTGGTTGGCTTTCCCGGAGAAACTGAAGAAGATCACCAGGCACTCTGTCGGTTTGTCGAAGAAACCAGATTTGACCGCGTGGGAGTATTTGAATATTCACACGAAGAAGATACCCGCGGGTATGCATTAGAGGATGATGTCCCGGCTGAAGTGAAGAAGCAGCGTGCCGAAGAGCTCATGGCCATTCAGAATGCCATCTCTTTGGAACATAATGAATCTCTGATCGGGCAGAAGCTAAAAATTCTCATTGATCGAAAAGAAGGGGGGCATTATATCGGTCGTTCTGAATTTGACTCCCCTGAGGTGGACAATGAAATCTATGTCGATGCACGTGCAGGAGACTTTATGCCCGGCCAGTTTATTACCGTTAAGATCACCGATGCTGCCGACTACGACCTGACCGGGGAACCCGTTAATGATTAAGATGAAAAAGAAACACAACATGTTGTCTTTTTTGGAATCTCCGTTTTACCAGGCGGGCATTGTACTCGCACTCATCCTTGTGCTCACGGGTATCGACCATCTTTTGCCACATCGCACAGAACTTATCCATCCTCGTGCCGGTTCCTGGATTATGGCTACTGCCTTGCTTCTCTGTTTTGTGATTCTCAATACTATTTTTCTCTTTCGAATTAATGAGGTGGTGGCCTACTTCTCCAGATCAGTCGTTTCTTATATTCTCCTGTTGTTATTTTCCTATGGCTGGTGCTACCTCCTTTCAGGCGTGCACTTTGATGAGGCCGGTTCATTCAGGTGGTTGTGGTTCGTGCTGACCCTCGTCTATATGGTGTTTTTTGCCATTGCTTATACGATCCGGGGCATCATTGCGATAGCGGATCGGGAAGAGGGGCGATGAGGGCGAAGGGCTGAGAGCTGAGAGCTAAGGGGCAAAGAGCATGGGGCATGGGGTGTGGATCTTCTTCGCTATAGCTTCGGCGACAAAAAGGCAAGGAGCATGGAGCATGGGGCATGGGGTGTGGATCTTCTTCGCTATAGCTTCGGCAACTAAAAGTCTCCTCTTCCTCTTTTCCGCCCCTTCAGAGCATCCTCCTTTGTCGGATGGCAGGGTCTCCGCTTTGCTTCGACTTTTTCTCTTTTCTGCCATATATCTTCTCATTCGGCATTCGCGGATAAGCGTGAATCAAAAACCTTCTCCGTAACTTACTTTTCCCATTTCCACATCAAAGCCCTAAACTCTCTAAACCCTCTAAACGATGTCGCCATAGGCGACAGCACTCAACTCTTAGAACCAGGGAGACCTGAATCCTCAGAAAAACCTATTTCCTATACTCCAAAGCTCCACAATGCTTGTCCTCTCCTGAAATTTAACGATATTGATCAGGAATAAAGATCGCAATATGAAAAACCTTGTTTTTTACACCTTTTGCCTGTTTCTCGTGGCTGCAGGATGCACGAAAAAGACCTCGAAAGGCGCTATCCCTCAGGATATTCCACCACCGGTCGCGCAGACACCTCCTGATGCTCCTCCACCACCTCCACCGCCGCCACCACCATTGCCTGATGCTGTTTCCGATATCCCAATGGATACCAGCGTACGAATCGGCGTCCTGGAAAATGGGCTGACGTATTATATCAAGCGAAATAAGCTACCGGAGAACCGAGCTGAGTTGCGTATGGCGCTGAAAGCGGGTTCCATGCAGGAAGACGATGATCAGCAAGGACTTGCACATTTCATTGAGCACATGGCCTTTAACGGAACGAGCAATTTTTCCAAAAACGAACTTGTGGATTACCTCGAGTCTGTGGGCTCACGTTTTGGTCCAGACCTGAATGCCTACACGAGCTTTGATGAGACCGTCTATATGCTGCAGGTGCGGACAGACGATCAGGAGCAGTTTAACAAAGGCATGCTCATCCTGCGCGACTGGGCGGACGGCATCACCTTTGACGAAGAAGAAGTAGATAAGGAACGCGGAGTGGTGATCTCAGAATGGCGAAGTCGGCTTAGTTCCGGCCAGCGTATGCAACAGGAATACCTGCCCTGGCTGTACTACAATTCCCGTTATGCCAAACGGCTACCTATCGGGGATCCCAATATCGTACAGAATGCATCCTATGATGTCATCAAGCGATTCTATGCGGATTGGTACCGCCCTGAACTTCTGGCCATTCTGATCGTAGGTGATATCGAGCTGGATCAGGTAGAAGCGCAAATAAAGAAGGAGTTTAGCAGCATTACTTCTGATACGCCGGCACGCGAAAAAGAATCAGATGCCGTGCCTCCTCACGAATCGACCTTTGTCAAAGTCGTAACGGACCATGAAGCCACCAATTCGAGTGTGCAGATCGCCTACAATCACCGGCACCATGACCCCAAAACGCTTTTGGATTATCGGCAGGAAATCGTGGAAAGACTGTATAATCGAATGTTAGGCACACGTCTCTCAGACATCTCTAAAGAAGCAGATCCTCCGTATGTTTTTGGGTATACCGGATTCGGGCAAAGCGTGGGTGACCTCGCCACATATCGAAGCTATGCTTCCTGTTCTCCAGAAGATGTCAGTCGTGCTCTGGAGACGCTATTGGATGAGAACCAGCGCGTGCTACAACACGGTTTTACAGCTGATGAGCTGGCAAGAGAAAAAGAGGATATGTTGCGCAGCGCCGAACAAGCTGTTCTGGAAGAAGACAAACTTCCTTCGTCGAGGGTGGTACAAGGGCTGATCTACCATTTTCTTGATGACAATCCGATGCCGAGTGCGCAGCAACGATATGACATGTACCAGTCGATGTTGCCTACTATCCAACTTGACGAAATCAGTCAGTTGGCTCGCAAATGGATTACCACGAAAAACAGGGTGGTCGTCGTCACCGGTCCGGAAAAGGATCTGGAGGTACTGCCGGATTCTGTGGAGATCATGCATATCATGCATAAAAGTGCAGGCAAAAGCATGGAGCCTTATGCGGATGTTGATTTGTCTGCACCTTTGCTCGAAGGTGAATTTCCTCCACAGGATATAGCAGACTACACTTATGATGAAAAACTGGATATACATCACTGGTCATTTCAGAATGGTGTGCAGGTGAGTGCCAAATCCACGGATTTTAAAAATGACGAAATACTCATGAATGCCTACAGTGTCGGTGGCACCTCCTTATATGATGACGCCATGTATCCATCCGCCAGATCCACCTCGAGTGTGGTCAGTAGTAGTGGCCTTGGTGCATATGACGCCACTGGACTGGAGAAAAAACTGACAGGAAAACGCGTATACGTAAGGCCTTTTATCTATGAACGGTTTGAGGGCATGAGTGGCTCGACTTCGGTAGAAGATCTGGAGACAATGATGCAACTCGCATATTCATGGGTGACGGCCTATCGGGAGGATACCACCGCGCTCAATTCATATCTCAGCAAACAAAAAAGTATGTTTGGCAACCTGATGTCGAATCCGCAAAACTGGTATGCCAATAAAGTATCGGAAATCACATCGCAGAATCATCCGCGAAGAGGGTATCCTTCTCTTGAGTCGTATGATGAAGTAAAAATGAACGAGATCATTGATATCTATTCCGATCGGTTTGCAGATGTCAGTGATATGCATTTCTTTTTTGTCGGTAATTTCGAGCCGGAGGCGTTGAAAGAAATGACAAGCCGATATCTGGGTGCATTGCCCGGAGGGGGAAGAGAGGAGATATACAAGGACGTGGGCGTTCGATTTCCGGAAGGCAGAATTGATTCTGTGTTTTTCCGAGGTGAAGCACCTAAAACTCAGGTGCAGCTTGTCTACCACGGTAGTGATCAGTACTCTCCTGAGAATAGTTATATCCTTGAATCACTTATCGCTCTGGCGCGTATTAAGTTGCGCGAAGAACTAAGAGAAGATCAGGGAGGTGTATATGGCGTTGGGGTGTATGGCGGTCAGAGTGATTTCCCGATTGAAGAGTACAGTATCCGGATAAGTTTTAATGCAGATCCACCACGAACAGATGAATTGATTGTGGCCTTACAGGATGTCCTGCAACGCATTAGAGAAGGTGTGGATGAAGCGGATATTGTCAAAATCACAGAGACGCAGCGACAGGGTCGAATTAAGGATCTTGAACAAAACAGGTTCTGGATGAATAGTTTTGTCAACAGCTGGCTTGATGGCTCTGACCTATATGACAATACGCAGCTTGATGTGCTTGAAAGACGTATTGCTTCGCTGGATGCGGCAACCCTGGTCAAAGCAGCCAACAAGTATTTTAATGATGCCAACCTGATCAGTGTGGTCATGCACCCGCAGTCAGGTAAACCATAGGCGCTATCGGATCAAAACAAAAAATGGATAACACCGGAGACAAATGAAGATACCCCTAAGACATAGTGCTTTGTTGCTATTGTCTGTGCTTTGTGTGCACTTCCTGTCTTCCTGTTCCCGCGGTATTGCAGGCCGATATGTGGGTAATTTGAATTTTAATGAGCGATACACTTCGTACGCGTCACTTGAATTAAATAAGGACAACACGTTTGTACTCAGGAGTGAAACCACTACGGTTGAAACCAGTAATGCAAGTTCATTTGTCACGGAGACCCATGGCACCTATCGAATGCGCTTCAATACACTGCGAATGGATGCGGAGAAAGCAAGGGATGGTGAAATCTCTTATCGCCTGGATGAAATGAAGACCTACCGCGTAATTTTCGCCAATACGGAGGTTCCGCTGGATACCTATAATATTACAAATATGATTCTTCCGCTGGATACGGTGTACGGGGATTTCCAGGTTTTTCAGGATGAACATGTCATGAAGTTTAAAAAGACGAAATCTAATAATTCGTATTACTTCATGAATAATGAAGCCGTGTTTTCCAAAAAAGTTAAACCTAGATTTGGCGATGATCCGCGACTCGATTGTCCACGCTTATTTGAAGTAAGGCGAGAACCTGTCAACAGCTATTAATAGTCAGGTGTATAGCGCATTCTTAATAAGTGCTTCATGTCAGACGATATCAACCCACATGACTTCAATCAAACCTCAGACTGCGTATTGAATTGAAATTGAGTTTTACTGCACCACTATTTTTCCCGTATGAAGTTCCCCATCAATGATAATGGAAACGGTGTACAAACCCGGTACGATATCCTGTAAATCAATTACACTCCCAGATTGCGTGATGGTGATCTGCTGGTCTTCCACGAGGTTTCCCTTTAGATCATACATTTTTAATTGCGTCCTGCCGGTTATATTACCATCGAAAAGGATTTGACATTCCCCGTTAGCAGGGTTGGGTATAAACGTAAGTGACTTTGCTATAGCGATCTCTGCGGAAAGACCTGATTTTTCGTCATAGAGAATCGAAACCGTATTCGTTTTGACCGGCTCATTTATATCGAAATAGATGTCTGCATTATTCTCAATGACTTCTCCCAACGGCAGACCCGCCTTGGGTTTAATGCTGAACTTGGCAAACCCATGGCTATCTGCATCGTCACTCATAGCATCCGGCAACATTATATCTTCAAAGTAAAATTCAAGTATATTTTGTCCACGTACATCCCAGACTACGGGGTGGCTGGCTGCAATAAATTCAAACGTGGTCAAATCCAGATTTTCACTGATGGTGTCAATAATTCGTACGTGCTGAGCCATAAAATTTCCCAGGTTCTGGAATCGAACGGTATACGTGATACGCTCTCCGGCATCAAAGTCTTCCGGAGAAAATACATCAGCTGGTTCGGCCTGCTTGTCATTTGGATCGTACGAACTAAATACTTCTGAAACTAAAGTATAGGTATTGTTGCTTTCATTTTGATCGCCTATGATGGGGTACACTACACACGGGGCGGATACGAATGATCCAATCGGTGTGTTTGTGTTAATAAAGACAATGATGACAATGTCCTGACTGGCATACGCCGGCAATTCCGGCAGTTCCCAATAGGTCGTATCGCCAAATTGTTGAGCGGGATTGGGGTGCGAACTGATATAATTCAATCCATTGCTGAGCACCAGCTTGACGATCGGAGACAGAGGGGTTGTGCCTACATTTTTTACGGTAACGACAAAATTATTGTCTCGACCGGGATGGATGATCCCCGTATTAGTCACAGTCACACAAAGATCATGTATACCCGGTGTGGTATAAATACCAAAATCGAGATCGGTAGTGCTTTGGTCAATTTCATAGTATGGCGGCTGAATATTGGTATATGGTGAGGGAGGAATACAGCGAATCGTATCGTGCAGGATATCAGCGGTAATGGTATACAACCCGTTCTCATCTGTTTTCGTCAATGCGTGTAAGGAAGTCGATTGAATAAGCACATGCTTAAAAGGCAGATCTTCCAAATCCTGGATACCGTTGTTGTTTTCATCATGGAAAACGAATCCGCTTACATTTTCATAGGCAGCCGTTCTGTGCCAGACACCACTTGAGAAACCACCCAAAAACAGTTGATCGTTTGAATGCAAGAGGGAAAACGTGCGCAAGCTTTCCAGGCCTTCATTAAACGGATGCCATGACTCCCCAAAATCAAAACTCTGGTATATCCCATCGAAATGTGTTGCAGCAAATAGGATATTTTCAACGGATGTAACATTATACGCCCATCCAACAGTAGGAGGTTCACTTTTAGGAAGGCCTTCCATGGCGAGTTCGCGCCAAAAATGTCCATTGTCTGTCGAATAAAACCAGTTCTGATTATCCGTGCAGATAATATGACTGCCGACAACACAAAATGCATCACGTGAAAAACTTAGCGAATTAAACTGAAACCGTCTGCTCCAGTTCTCACCATTATCTGTTGATCGATATATTTTTGATTGTCCTGTTAGTGCAAGTAATACCTGATCTTGGGGCATAATAATATCATAGATCTGATCAGTCGATATATCGATCGGATCATTTAAAATCAGTTCTGTCCAATTGACAAGATCGGATGAAAAGTAGCTTGGGTATCCAACGAGATAGTAGGTATCGCCGAGGTATCTGAATTTGGGCCGGTTGACATCAGGCAAGGTGCCGATAGAGTCAGCCGTATACAGATTATCTGTAGATAATAGTAGCTTGTCACCTTCAAGTGCAATGAAAACCGAATCGCCTTTTACCAGGACTGATTTTAAATCCGGAATATAAAAAGAGGTATACATGGGCTCCCAATCTTCACCTTCATTTGTGCTCCGGAAAAACCCAATCGTAGTATTCGTAATCAGGTCTCCATTTGGCAATACCTTGAATTCCAACACATGGCTTCCTATCAGGTCTGTAGCAGCAATCTGCCAGATCGTGCCCTGATCAATTGTCCGAAACACACCTTTGTCTGTACAATAGAGATTTTCGCCATTCTGAATTTCCAATACACTTAATGCACGTGCATCATTTGGGCTCTCAGTATTTAGGGCAGTCCAAGTATAGCCATTGTCTTCAGAGACAAACACGTGGTGAGACAGAAAATACAGTTTGCCTGAAGCACCTCGGACAAACGAATTATCAATCCAAAAGTCAGTAGTGCCGGGTGTCGGTAATGAACTCCAGGTCTCACCAAGATCATGCGACACATAAATGGAATCCATCCAGTTTTCCGTAATTATAGTAGAACCTTCAAAAAATACTTCTGAGTCACTTCCGATATTGGCCAGCAATTCCCAGGTGTCACCCAGATCATGTGAAATATACATGGTCGTAAAATCTGCAATAATGATTTGCTCGCCATTACAGCTAATAAAAGAGTAAGGTTTTGGCGTCTGTACAGACTGCCATGTGGCCCCGTTATTGTCTGAGCGAAACAAAGTGATATTGCTAAAGAAAATTGAATCTTCAATCCGAAAAATGGCTAATTGATAATTGCTCAGCTCTCCAGGCAGGTCAGTGATTTCCCATGTCTCCCCAAGATCGATACTTCGGTAGAAGTAAGGTACTTTATCAGGGTAATCATTTTGGACTACATCAACCGCCATCAGAATTTCAAATCCCTCAACAAATATTTCCCTGACAGAACTTTCAGGAGGTAAAAAATCAGCCATCATCCAACTCGCACCTTCATCTCCGGAAATAAAAAGTCCGCTTTCTGTTCCTACCCATATTTCTCCACCAACGCTTTCCATATCATAGCTGATGGCGCCCTGCGGACCGTTTGACTGCACCCACTGGGCACTTAACAGATGGACAGAACAACACAGGGTAAGGGTTAGGAATAGAGATCGCATAACGTGAGCGTTTACATGACAAAATGAGGGTACCCGGGACTCATGGACCTGGCGCGCCAAAGCAATAGCAAAAGATACTGAAACTAAGCTGGAATTATCCCGGAATGTGAATTAGTATTGTCAGCGGGTTTACACATAGATCAATTTTTACCCAACCACCGGTCTGACTAAATAGTACAACAAGTCAGCACAACAAGTATCAAAAACCCAAATCAATTTCTCACTGTTCGGATTCAAGCTTCTTTTTGATCTCGAGCAAGGCCATCATGCACTCTATAGGTGTCAATTGGTTGACATCCATGGAAAGGATTTCGTCTTTCACTTTCCGTAGCGTGGCATCGGACTGATCAAAAATATTGAGTTGAAAGGAGGTCAGGTCTTTCACCTTTTTCACGGTGGTTTTGCCTGTTCCGTCATCGAGGCTCAGGTTTTTGGACTCGAGCTCATGGAGTATTTCGGTGGCGCGCCCTAAAAGGGATTTGGGCATACCGGCCATACGGGCAACGTGGATACCGAAGCTGTGTTCACTCCCTCCTTTCGTCAGCTTGCGTAGGAAGATCACTTTGTTACCGCTCTCTTCGGTAGCAATATGATAGTTGTGAATCCGGTCATATTTTTCTGCCAGTTCATTGAGTTCATGATAATGTGTGGCAAAGAGGGTCTTGGGTTTGTACGGAATATGATGATGTAAAAACTCTGCAATACTCCATGCGAGACTGATCCCATCGAAGGTGCTGGTACCGCGTCCGATTTCATCCATAAGAATTAGACTGCGTGCAGACAGGTTGTTCAGGATGCTCGCCGTTTCATTCATTTCTACCATGAAGGTGGATTCTCCTGAGGAGATATTGTCAGAAGCACCTACACGCGTAAATAGTTTGTCAATGATCCCCAGGTTCGCGGATTTGGCTGGCACAAAACTTCCCATCTGAGCCATCAGGCTGATGAGTGCTGTTTGTCTGAGTAAGGCAGACTTACCCGACATATTCGGGCCTGTGATAATGAAGATCTGCTGGTCCTCACTGTCCATATACAGGTCATTGGCGACATACGTTTCGCCGGGTGGGAGATGACGTTCAATCACAGGATGGCGACCGTCCTTAATTTCAATGACATGGCCGTCATTCATCTCAGGTCGGCAGTAATTATATGCACGGGCCACATCAGCCAGAGAGATCAGACAGTCGAGCTGAGCGGTGACAGTAGCATTTACCTGAATAGGTCCGATATATTCCTGGGCGGATATGACCAGGTCATCGAATAACTGACTTTCCAACGCTCCGATTTTTTCTTCTGCACTAAGGATTTTGGTTTCCAGTTTTTTAAGGTCGTCAGTGACGTAGCGCTCACAGTTAGAAAGCGTCTGTTTGCGCACCCAATTGTCCGGAATCAATCCCTGATTTTTGTATTTATTGGTGACCTCGAGATAATACCCAAAGACATTATTGTACCCGATTTTCAGGTTGGTAATACCTGTTTTCTTCGCTTCTTCCTGCTGCAGATTAACCAGGATCTCTTTTGAATTTCGGATGATATCTCTGTACTCATCCAGCTCTTCGTTATAACCTTCTTTGATCACATTTCCTTTGGCAATCAACGCAGGTGCATCTTCCTGAATGGCCGTATCAATCGTAGTAAAGAGGTATTCGCATGTATTGAGTTGGTCGGCCAACCGAATAAACCCTTCCTGACCACTTTCCTGCAAAGCTGCTTTAACGGGATTGAGAGCGGCAAGGGCGCGCTTGAGCTGTACCATCTCTCTTGGGGAGATCTTAAGCTGTGAAACTTTGGTGATAATCCGTTCCAGATCCCCGATTTGTTGGATGTGCTGTTTGATATCATCTGCCCAATCCGTCTCTTTTAATGCGTATCCGACCATATCGTGCCGCAACCGGATTTCGCTGAGGCTGATCAAGGGCAGTGCAATCCATTTCTTCAGCATTCGAGCGCCCATCGGAGAGGTCGTCTTATCAAGCACCTCCAGTAAGCTCGTACCGGTGTCATTGGAAGGGTAGAGGAGTTCCAGGTTGCGCAGTGTAAAGCGATCCATCCAGACATAATGTTCTGACTGAATACGGCTGATCGTGCGAATGTGTTTGAGTCCATCCTGCTTAGTGACATTCAGATATTGCAATATGGCTCCGGCGGCTACCTGCGCAGTGGTGAGATGTTCTATTCCGAAACCTTTTAATGTCGCGACATCAAAATGGCGAAGGATTTTCTCGGTCGTATATTCTTCTGTATAAATCCATTCTTCAAGGCCGAATGAATAATAGGTATTACCGAATATT
>JAUHXV010000086.1 GCA_030426765.1 Bacteroidia bacterium
GGAACAGGAAATTGATTCTAGTTTTTCGGTTATCCCTCTGGTCGGCGGACAATTTGAAAACGTAGATCCCGACAAGTATACCAACGGAAATATTGTTCCCGGTACCGGAGGCGATGGCTTTTTTATGTCTTTCGGAGGGCAATTCAAATTGAACAACCTGCTTTGCACGATGCAGTATTCCCTCCCTGTATCCGCAACGTATTCTAATGGTGAAGTGGAAGCCGACAATCGAGTGACGGTTCAACTCACCTATTTATTCTAATTAAAAAATAAAAACCTTTACAATGAAAAAATATCTTTTAATGCTTTTTGCTTTAAGTGCAGTGACATTTTTCGCGTGTGACAAAGATGATGATCCGGCCGAACCAGAGTCAACCTATGAATATCATGCCCATGTCCACCAGCCACAGGCCGGTGACAAAATGATGGGCGACACTTTACCCATTCATGTGGTTTTCGAAAGCCATACCGGTGAAACCATCCACCATATCAATGTCCGCATTTTCAATAAAGCAGATAGCACGCAGGTGTACAGCAAACCGGATGTGGCACACCTGCATGAAACGTCCGGAATGTATACCTATTCCGATCAGTATGCACTTTCAGGCGCCAACGGCTTTTCTCCGGGTGTGTGGATTTTTGAAGCAAAAGTTTGGGGTCACGAGGCCGGGTTGGAAGAAGCGTCGGAGCAGGTGGAGTTTACCATCCAGCAATAACCAATATTGCTTTATAGTTGAAGAGGGTGATTGGAAACAATTGCCCTTTTTAGTTTCCATCACCTTGTTTACCCCTGTTTCAGGAAAGAAAGAGGCGTATTGGTAGGTTAAAAATGCCGTTTGGAAGGCAAAACAGGCCCAAAATGACTGAATACTGACATTTGACTTTCTGTGTGCACTTATTTGCATTACCTTCATGACCTCTCCCGAACATATCATTTTTCATTGTTACTTAACCATTTAGACCACACTAACTCCACGATTGTTATGAAGCAGTTCCAGCTATCTCTTGTATTTTGTTTTGCCATCCTTTGCTCAGCTAACGCTCAAATCCTGTTTCAGGAAGATTTTGAATCCGGAGATCTCCCGGATGGCTGGGGTATAGAGACCTTTGCCACCGATGGCGGATGGATCACAGGTACACCGGCAGATTTATCCAGCCAATACTGGGATATACCGGATAACGGAAGTCAGTATGTGATCGCCACTAATGATGATCAGTGCAATTGCAATAAAAGTCAGGATGTCCTCTTTATGCCGGCTATTGATCTTTCAGGTGTCGGTGTTGCGTCTTTAGCGGTGGATATCTTTTTTGGAAAAAGGGACTTTCAGGGTGCAGTGGAAGAAGGCAGAGTATCTGTGTCCATCGACGGCGGTTCATCATGGACGGTTATCAAAAATTTAGAAGGTCAAATGGATTGGTATACACTTAAACTTGATCTCACAGCATATGCCGGAGAGAGTGAAGTTCTGATTTCGTTTAGCTATAATGACGACGGACAGTGGTTGTACGGTTTTGCACTCGACAATGTGGTGATTGAAGTACCGAATCAACTCGATGCGCAGTTGCTCGCGCTGAATTCTATTCCATTTGCTTTGGAAAACAACGGAGTGGAAATTGGAGGAACAGTGTATAACAATGGTCAGGCAACGATTGAATCTCTTCAGATAGATTACATTATCAACGGAACGGATACTATAAAAGGTTCGATCGAAGGGCTGGACATCCAGTCTTTTGAGTCGTATGACTTTGTGCACCCTACTCCATGGGTGCCCACTGTACAGGACGTGTATGACATTACCGTGGAGGTCACATCCGTCAACGGAATGGTGGATGATGTCGCAGAGAACAACGCCTTATCTCTTGAAGTAGAAGTTTTCGAAGCGATCGAACGCCCCAATCGCGTGGATGAATTTCTGCTGACGGATCCTGTTTTCACAGTGGTGGCAACAGCGTCTGATCAACTTGACAAACCAAATGATCTTGATTTCTTTCCAATCCTG
Source organism: Bacteroidia bacterium (assembly GCA_030426765.1). Taxonomy (GTDB): domain Bacteria; phylum Bacteroidota; class Bacteroidia; order Chitinophagales; family Saprospiraceae; genus Opimibacter. Next base: position 2,001 of record JAUHXV010000086.1, read on the forward strand.
GCGAAGAATGAATTGTGGATCGTCAATGAGCGTGTGGAAAGTTCAGGTGGCAGCACACTGACCATTTATGATGCCGGTACGGACAAACAATCCTTCTGGCATCGCGTCGATGGCAATGCATGGCATTTTATGTCTTTGCCGACAGGCATTGAGTTTAGCGAAAACCTCAACTTCGGCACTTCACCGGGTGTGCAGGATGCTAATCATGGAGGAGGCACATTTACAGGGCCGACATTGTGGGATAGCGATCCGGAAGTGTATGCGCAACCCTCCGGAGGCAATGGCAGTCATATTGATATGTTGCATGGCAGTCCTTACAGTATGGGGATTGCTGCTGAAAAAGAAAATGTATTCTGGATTTTTGATTCATGGAACGAGGAGATTGTACGTTATGATTTTAAAATGGATCACGGACCGGGTAATGATGATCACTCCGATGGAGAGGTTCGCCGCTACCGCGAAATTGAAATTGCCCGTGACGGAGAGGTGCCCAGCCACATGGTCATTGATGATGCGACAGGCTGGTTGTATGCGGTGGACAATGGCAATGATCGCGTGATCCGGCTGGATATTCATTCCGGCGAGGTGTCAAACTCACTTCCGCTGATCAATGAGCCATTAGCTGAGCATGCGCAGATGGCTAATGTCACCTGGGAAGAAATCATCAGTACAAATTTGAATAGACCATGTGGCATTGATGTGATAGACAACCGATTATTGGTTGGCGATTATGCTACCGGCGAAATCATCATTTATGACATCGACAATGACTTTGTCGAGTTGGGTCGTCTGTCTACAGGTAAAAGTGGTCTTACTGGGATCAAGATCGGTCCGGATGGTGCCATCTGGTATACCAACCGACTGGAAAATACAGTCACTAAAATGGAGCCGGGTGAGCTCGTCAGTACAGAAATCGTTGAGTCACTTGAAGCTTTGACTATTTCGCCTAATCCGACACGCGGATTGCTCAATATCGATCTGCCGGAACTGGCTCCGGGCGATTACCTCAACCTCGAGTTAAATGATCTTTCGGGGCGTTCTGTCATGTCTGCAGCACGTGTTCGGGGGTATCAAACCTGGCATATCGGGCATCTTCCGGAGGGGATTTACATGCTTTCGATCCGTTCGGACAAGTTAAATGTGGTTAAGAAAATTGTATTGAAACGGTAAACGATCCGTTCAGAAAAGCGAATTGATCTTCAAAGCCGAAATTTTAAAATTTTCCGCACCGCAGATTTAACATTTGTAAAATCAATCGTTAGGTCTATTAATCAATTAATTACATATTATGCATTTAGGATATGTATGCTGAAAGGTGGTTAGCCAAAACTTCAATTTCGACCCTCATTGGAGACATTGCGCTGACCCCTGGGATGATTTCGGCCGCTTATCTACCACATTAATAAAAAGTTAATAAAGGCACTGATAATCAGAAAAATGTATCTTTGGCATATTATTTAATCACTTTTATTACAACACAATGAACAAAGGAATTGTCAAATTCTTTAACGAGTCCAAAGGTTTCGGATTTATTAAAGACGAGTCCACAGGCAAGGAGTATTTCGTCCATGTCAGTGGTCTGACTGAAAAAGTCAAAGAAAACGATGAAGTTACATTTGAACTTATCGAAGGAAGAAAAGGACTAAATGCCGTAAATGTCCAAAGAGCATAATAAAGCATAGTTTAATTCTAAAGCCTCACGACTGTGAGGCTTTTTTTTTACCCTTACATAAGCATGGGGCATGGAGCAAGGGGCATGGGGAAAATGTTGTCGCTTAATTCCTTGATATATCAATCGATCGGTGATTAAAAAGTAGAATGTTGTGAGTTCCCGATCCATCGGAAGAGGTATCGGGATTACTAAAAAAGGAATGCTCTCAATCTGGATGGTCATGCGATGAATCGCAACCACAGTTTTTTGATCTCCCTAAATTCCCTTTCAGAGCATTGAAAGGCTACCATTCATGTTATATAATCTCCCTTGTAGCACTGATCACCCCATGCTCCGTGCACCATGCACCATGCTCTGTCTCGTCCCATGCCCCTTGCCCCATGCCCTTTGCTCCATGCTCCATGCTTTAACGCAGTAAACACGTTTTCTTAACGTTTCTTTACAACCTCCGGGCAGTCGTGTTGGCGTCTATATAGTAATCAAACACGATACTGCAATGAAAAATCTAATCGTAACTGTACTCGCCATGGCTTTATTAAGTTCATGCGCCTCTGTGGACAAAATGCTCGATAAAGGAGATTACGACGGACTGATCAATCTCGCCGTCCGTAAGTTGTCCGGAAAAAAGAAAAAAGAAGCCTACGTCGTCGCGCTCGAAGAAGGACTCGCCAAAGTCACTCAGCGTGACATGGCACAGATTGAAGCACTGCGACTGACCAATAGTGCCGAAGCCTGGGAAGACATCGCCTATCTCGCCAATCGTATCCAAAAGCGGCAGGATAAGATCGCACCTTTGCTGCCCCTCGTGAGCGAAAATGGCTATAAAGCAGAATTTACTTTTGTGCGTACCGGACAGATCATCTCTGAAGCCAAATCCACTGCTGTAAGTCTGTATGAAAAGCGCCTCGTCGATATGGTGAGCGCAGCGCGTCGCGGAAATAAAATGTCAGCCAGAAATGCGTACCAACTCATGGATCATATCCGCTCGATCAACAACGAATACAGTTATCGTCAGGAATTGCGCGATGAAATGTGGAACCTGGGGATCAACCGTATCCTGGTCAGCGTCGAGAATGAAAGCCGCGCCTTTATGCCATTAGGCTATGAAGAAGAACTGCTGGCAATGGACTACGGAAGAATCGGAAACAGCTGGGATAGATTCTATACCTCTGCAGAAGAAGGACAGAACATCGACTACCATGTAATCCTGAAAATTCTCGATGTACGCGTGGGACGCGAAGAATGGGCAGAGAAACATATCCCTGTAAGCAGAGAGATAGCTGATGGATGGGAATATGTCCTGGATGAAAACGGAAATGTTGCAAAAGATTCTCTCGGCAACGATATCAAGCGGGACCGCATCGTACATGTGCACGCTACAGTGGTGGAGATGCTGCAAACCAAGCGTGCGCTCGTAAGCACCCGACTGGAAATCATCAATGTTCAAAACGGAGCTCGCACCTATTCCAAACGTCTGGAAATCGAAGATAACTTTTCACATCTGGCAAGGAATATATTCGGAGATGAAAGAGCGCTGGATCCTGACGACCGCATACGCGTGTTACCTGTAGGCTTTCCTTCTGATGCGAGTTTGTTATGGAATGCGTTTCAGGGATTAAAACCTAAACTCCATCGCGAAATGAGTAGGGCAAATTATGCCATCTGAAAAATAAGTGCAGTGATCGTTGGTTGAAATCATGAGGTGCATCTGAAAAGATGCATCTCATTTTTTATTCTGTGCAACGAAGAAAACTAATCATCGCCTCCGTCGTCGCCCCCAACATCGGGATCCTCCCACGGGGCATCGGCATCAGCGCGGCTTGCTGATCCCTTACCTCGAGTCATGAAATAAATAGCGCCCAAGACAATGATTCCGGTTATTACATATACGTACATAGTGAAACTAAAATAACTGATTTTTTACCTTGACAGGTAATAATCCGTGATTTTTTTCATGCTATACCATAGAGCATTTGAATACATTTGATTCAATACCATTTAGAATGCATCTCAAGAAAAGTATCTGGAGATTTATAGCAAACCGTACTTCATCATTTCGGAAATTCCGGAACGGTAGAAAACACTACTCTTCTGCACTATCTCCGTGATCAAACAATCCGCAAAAAGCGCCTGCGGGATCTTTAATAATACAATACCTGGCTTTGTCACCCATTTTTCTTGGGCCGTTGATCACTTCTCCGCCCCCTTTGATTACAGCAGCTATACTGTCATCGAGATTGGCCACATTGACATACATAATCCAGGCCGGTGGCATGGAAGCATTTGCTCCACGCGCATGACAAACGCCGGTGCGTACCACATCATCTTCAGGCGAGGCCATGCAATAGTCGTTGTACTCCCCCATCGATACATCGGATGTCTTCCAACCTACGACTTCCTTATAAAAGGACTTTAATCCGTCAGCATCATCGACCGTCAGATCAATCCAGGTGACCGCTCCTACTTTCTTTTCTGTTTCCATAATCAAATGGTGTTTGGTTAAAACTGGATTTCAAATTCTTTCTCTTCACCATCTCGAAGGGCCACGAGTGTGGTCTTATCGCCCTCATTCAACTCACCCAACACTTCCATGTACACATAAATATCTTTTATCTCCTTACCATTGAAGCGGATGATGACATCTCCTTTTTCCATCCCGGCCACTGCAGCAGGTCTTCCTTCACGCACACCATCAATACGCATCCCCACACCATCGTACAGATAATCCGGCAATACACCCAAAGTCACCTTCATTGTAGGGGTAGATACGGGATCCGGATCTTTCGTTTTGGTAAATTCAAGTTTCTCTGCTTCCATATTATCGATCAACTCCGACACCATATCCGCGATCACCACCATGCCGGGAGCATTAATCAGCTCCACATCGTCAGAGGGCTTGTGATAGTCTGAATGTGCTCCCGTAAAGAAATGAATAGCAGGAATATCCACGAGGTAAAAAGAAGTATAATCTGAAGGTCCTATGCCTGATTCTTCAGAGGTGATCTCCAGATCAAACGTATTGGATTGTTCGATCAGGTCTGCCCACACAGGTGATGTACCTGTGCCATGAATCGCAATCTTCTGATCGCGCAGTCGGCCCACCATATCAAAATTGATCATCGCCGTCACCTTTTTAAGATCATAGGTTGGATTTTTGCAAAAATAATTGGAGCCCCAAAGACCATTTTCTTCCCCTGTAAATCCGATAAACAGATAATTAAATTTCTTTTCCGTCTGCAGGCGCTGCGCCATCTCCAGGATCAGTGCTACACCACTTGCGTTGTCGTCTGCACCATTGTGAAAGGCTGGCCCTCCATCGTGGAGCGAACCAAAATGTCCGTAGCCGAGGTGATCGTAGTGAGCGCCCAACACTACCGTATATGGAGCACCGTGATCCAGAAAGCCGATCACATTCCGACCGCTTTTCGCATCCTTTGCTCCTTTCTCAGCAAACTCAACGGAATGTGGATCAGGTTTGTTGACCGAAAATGTCTGAAACCAGGTTTGATTATCGCCCATTGGCTTCAGGCCCAGCCTTTGCATGCGCTTTGAAATATAATTTCCGGCCTGTGTTTCACCTCGCGTACCAAAAGTCCTTCCTTCCAGTTTGTTAGAAGCGAGATAGGTGATATCATCCAGCATCTGATCTGCATCTGCGTCAGTGGCACTCCACTTTACAGAGGTGCATGACAGGATAAACATCATCGCGGTGAGCATCAAAAATCCTCGAGAATTACGGGATAACGGTATTAATTCCATGTCAATCGTTATTAGTTATCAGTCAACATTGACCTATATTTGCGGCTCAAACATACAACAGATGAATCATACCACCACGGTCGCCGCTTTTTGCATACTGATATTCATGGCGTGCGGACCTAAAAACACAGAAGACACCACAGCAAGTGAAACCACCGAAGCGACCACCGACACACTGCGATATCCGGAGGAAACGCATCTCGCCAATCTGAAGCAACTTACCTTCGGAGGGGATAATGCTGAAGCATACTGGAGCTCCGATGGCCAAAGTCTGGTTTTCCAGGCTACACGCGAAGAATGGGGCGCCACTTGTGACCAGATTTATTACCTCGATACGCGTGAAGCAGTTGATCCAAACAAAGTTCCTGCGCTGATATCCACAGGCACAGGCAGAACAACCTGCTCTTACTTTATGCCGGGAGATACCACCATCATCTACGCTTCAACACATCTTGCCGATCCTGCGTGTCCACCGGTTCCCGAGCGCTCTGTAGATGGCAAATACGTTTGGCCTATCTACGAGAGCTTTGACATTTTTGTTGCCGATCTCGAAGGAAATATTGTAGCGCAACTTACGGACGAACCCGGATACGATGCTGAAGCGACACTCTCCCCCAAAGGAGATAAAATTGTCTTTACCAGCTTGCGTTCCGGCGACCTGGAATTGTATACGATGAATATCGACGGGTCTGATGTCAAACAAGTCACAACAGGCCTCGGCTATGATGGCGGTGCATTCTTTTCGCCGGATGGCACAAAGCTCGTGTTCAGAGCTTCCAGACCGGAAACAGAAGAAGAAATTGCCACATACAAATCTTTACTCAAACAAGGACTGGTACAACCCACAGACATGGAATTGTACGTCTGCAATGTGGATGGTTCTGAGTTGACCAAAGTCACCGATCTGGGACAGGCTAACTGGGCACCCTTCTTTCATCCCTCAGGAGAAAAGATCATTTTTTGCTCTAACCATAAAAGTGAACGCGGATTTCCCTTCAATCTGTTTATGATCAATCTTGACGGATCCGGCTTGACGCAAATCACCTACGACAGTGCATTTGATTCTTTTCCAATGTTTAGCCCGGATGGAAAAAAGATTGCCTTTTCATCTAATCGCAATAACGGTGGAACGAGAAACACTAACTTGTTTGTTGCGGATTGGATTGACTAAAGCGTCCAACTAACCCTCATATGTCCACACCCTCCTGGATCAACAAGCTAAAAGATCGCTGGCAATTAAAATCTGTCGGTCAGGTGATCATTGTACTGATCGTATTTACCTGCACCGGTTTTACGGTGATGTTCATCAAGCCGTATATCACTTCGTTTTTATTTCAGGAAAATCATCCGGGATGGTTTTCCGTTTTATACTGGGTGTTGATCTTTCCAATTTACAATGTTATCCTGCTGATGTACGGATTTATTTTTGGTCAGTTTCAGTTTTTCTGGGCATTTGAAAAGCGATTTTTCAACCGGATATTTGGGAAGAAAAAACAACCCTCATGACAAATAAAAAAGGGAGCAAATCGCTCCCTTTTTTGTTTTATCCTTTTCAGTAGTAAGGTCTTGGCGGATGCATCGGTTAACTAAAACCGAATACCTGGTTTTTTTTAATCAGCACCATCTGCTTTAGCAATATTGATCGTATAGTTTGCCACCTGAATTCCCTGATCAGTGCCCACAAATGCGTCAAACGTCCAGTGGATGCCTCCATAGACCCTTGAGATCGCAGCTTCCACAGCCCAATCTCTGAACAGCGATCCTTCCTGTGGGAAAATATACGTCATCACCTCAGCCCCGGAAGCGGAAAACACACTGTGTCCGGAGGTATAGCTTGGGAAATTTGGTGTGCCTGCGATAGTCTTAAAATCAGGAATGAGATTGATCGGTCGTGGATAGTGATAATAGTATTTCGCATCCCAGCAACTGATACCCCCATCCATCATCGCCATATTCAGGTACGCAAATGTACGGGCTGTGCGAAGCGGATTAAAACTATACTTGATGGAGTATTCTTTCGCAAATCGATTCCAGTGCCCCGGAGGTGTATACGTACCTAAACCATCCTGCCAGAAATTCGCAATGGCTCTCCATTCTTCCGTCATATTGTCCGCATAATACTCAAGCAACTCAACATCTTCGTTAAACTCATCAGAGTTGGGAGCAGGTGGTTCAATCGGACGAACTTCTTCTACGGTGGGCACAGCCCACATTCTCACTTGACCGTACAATGGGCACAATCCAACCGGACGCTGAGGAATCTCAAGGTTTTCCCAGTGCCAGCCAAAACGCGCCTGAGCTGCATCCGCAATAGAATCAGATACAGCTTTTGAACACTGCGCTTTACTCATTCCGTCTGTCTTCGCTCTGTCTAAAGCAATGGCAGCGATTGCCTCTCCAATGGTGACGCCGGCATCAATATCGCTATCGACATTCACACCCGCCCACTTCAGACTTGCCAGATGCTCATCAGCTTTTTCAGCCAGGTAGTCTGCTTCCACAGGAAACATAGCCGTCAGTATCTCTCTGGCGGTGACGGCAATCACAGCCCCATCCGATGGATAAGATGGGATGCCATTGTCGACGTATGCAGAAATGATAGAGTTGTCCGTCACCGAAGGTGCAGGCCTGTTGTATGTATACTTATAATGCCATGCGGAAATCAGTCCGTCAAACTGAGCAACACCGAGGTAAGCCAAAGCTCGTACTGCATAAGGCGGGTGTGCAAAAGGAAAGTTAGGAATCGCCGTTGGATTGTTTGGGTCGGGAAGTGTGTACGTTCCGTCTGGGTTTGGCCCCGGAATGAGGTTGTATTTAGCAATCAATTCCAGAGCGATTTCATTCCATCTGAGTTGTGGATTATTCGTCCAGTAATCTACAGCGGCCATTTGGCTGCCATTCAAAGAAGAAGAGGCGGCCTTCAAATCAGCAAGTTCTGCCTGATACGCAGGTGAACTCACGTCTTCAGGAACCGGGATTGTGATCTCGTCACCAGATGTCAAAAGAACTGGAACCCAATCACCGCCATTCTCATCCGTACCGGAAAACACATAATCTGTGTAATCTGCCTGAATAGGCAAGTCCTCATCACAGGAACTGGTGATTACCAGACAACCCGCTACGAAAAATGCGTATAAGTAATTGATTAAAGTATATTTCATGAAAGGTTCTTTTTAAAAAATATAGTTAAATCCACCTCCCAGAACGCTGGCTTTTCCAACATTCCGTCCGTGAATAGTTTGAGCGAAATAGGCGATAATACCCAGCCCATCAGGCTTGTTAAAGTAATACTGTGTGAAAAAACCAACCCGTCCGAAATTGGTTTTGTTGGTAGGCTGTGCGGCATTGTATGCTCGGATATCATCCCCACTGACAGATGTTTCGCCCATATAGTTTACCTCCAATTTCAACGAACCATCCAGTATATATTTACCTACGACAAAATTGTACCCCCAGGCGCTTGGCACATCCATTGTTGCGGTATAATAACTTCCTTCATTGTAATAGTAATCGCGCTCAGCTTCGGTCGTTCCTCTGAAAAGGTAGGCTAAAGAGCCTCTGATATAAAGGCCACTATCCTTGTAATATTGTAGAATCGCTCGCAGACTGAGCTCATCCGTACCATTTCCAATGCTGTATGGACGGTAATCAGAGAGGTAGTTGGTCATCGGAAATGCATACCCTACAGTAGCCAGTAAATCAATATCACCGTTCGTGATTTCCTTATTCCAGAGATGTGCTTTCAATGCCAGATTTAAATCCTGAAATCCTTCAGCTCCTGCAAATTTTCCTCCGTTTGGTTCAGTGGAGTGCGTGGATACATATGGAGCAGACACCAGAAGATTTAAGCGATCAAAAATCCCAATGGCAACCATTGGGGTGTACATATTTCTTTTGACCGTAGCAATGGTTTCATTGGTTCGGAGATTTTCTCCTTCCCAATAGTGGTCAAACCAGCTGTATTCATATAGGCCGGCTATGCAAAACTGCTTTTGTTCCATCATGATCGCATCCGACGGTGTTTGTGCGGACGCGTTGGAAATAAACAGAAAAGCGCACAGCCCCATAAGGTAGTATGGAAGGCGACTTAGTCGTTTCATCGTGTTTGTTTTAAATTGATATATAAATGATACTTATATAAAAGAATGAGCAAATGTAACATTTGCGACAAAAAATTCCTGTGAATGATTATCAAAGGATCCAAATACAATGCTGTCAGGAGAAAAATGCTACTGGCTAGCTTGCCTACAGTTCATAATAGGGGTTAAACGACAAATCGTAATATTCATAAATAAAATCGTGATTATTAAGCACTTAAGTGTTTATTTCGGGGCCTAAGGTCGCCTTTGAATGGTGTTATTATATATGCGCTTTCTTTATAAATTTTACATACAAGCTGTTGAAGAGCCGCCTTTTATGGCCAGGGTGATTTTCAATCGGCATGAGTAGTGTTTTGACGGGTAGATTGTGGAAGTTGCCGGTCAATACACAAAGACTATAGAATGTTTAAATCCATCATGGAGGAAGGGTTGATGGAGCAAACTCCAATCCCGATGTACAGCGGGAGCAAGTATC
>JAUHXV010000087.1 GCA_030426765.1 Bacteroidia bacterium
GATACGTTTACCGATGCCATTGCTATGGAATCCGTTGTTTCGTCTTCCGATCCAGCGTCATCAGCACCTGATAATCCGCCGGATGTGACGAAAGCTGAAGATCTCAGTCCACCGGTTGCAAAAAAAGAAAGTAAGAAGAGTGCTGACGTGCCTGTACAGAGCAAGCGTAATGCTGACAACAGGTCTGCATCTCGCGCAGAAAATTTGGCAGTGGAAGGTGTAATGCCTGATGATGTTCAACGAGAAGAAAAGGCTGATGCGATTATGAAAAGCTATCAGGTAGCAGGGGAAATCATTGATGCAAGCACGAAGCAACCGCTATCCTTCTCTCCGTATTTGGTTGGCTTTTCTAATAAGCTCTCTTTTACGGATGCGAATGGTCGTTTCACGTTTGAAGCTCCATCTGCAACATTCGTCATGAATCTGAAACACAACGGCTATACTGAGCGCACCTTACTCGTATCAACTGACAATCAGACGGGGATAATCCGCATTGCACTCGATTCAGCTGACGCTTCACTTTCTCTCTCCGATGCTGGATCAGACTACCGGGAAATCGAAGCATATTTTGCGTTTAGGGAGTATATCTCTTCGGCCTCACAACTGATGTTAGGGACAGGCGTCTCACAAAAAGGGTTTACAGTAACCGTAGATTTTACTGTTTCTAAGGATGGCCGTCCACAGGATCTCAGAGTTACATCTGAGCATGGTGAGAAAAAGCACATCGAAGAAGCTTTGCGGCTTATCCGTTCAGGGCCGGATTGGGTCTGTGGATCAGGTGAGAGTTCATGTTTGCGGAGTTATACGTTTTATTTTCAATGAAAAATTATGGAGTGAGGGAGTGATTTGGTGATGATCTCCTTCGCTGAAGCTCCGGCGAAAAAAAGTCTCCTTCGCTGAAGCTACGGCGACTAATAGGTGATGGGGTTATTGGGTTATGGGAATATTCCCTTCTCATGTCAACTACAAAAAAACAGTCCGTGCTTCAGCGCTGGACTCGACCAAAGGGAATGTAAAAAAGAATAAACTTTGCCCCGTGCTTTAGCTCGGGGTTGTGCAAGAAAGCAAAATCAACCTCAAAGATTTAAGAATTGCTCCATACTTCCTACTCATCGGGACTGCTCTATGTCCACAAGTCCTGGTTCTCACGAAGTCGCCAAGCCGCAAAGAAAAAAACGCAAAAGTCTCCTCGCAAAGCAAAGTTTTGAGTCAAAGGAGGTGTAACGTACTAATGTTCTAAGATTATAAAATCACTCCATCACCAAATCACCCCATCACTCCATGCAAAATGTCTCAGGTCTTAGGTCTTAAGTCTTCAACTTACCCGGACAATCTCAAAAGAAGAAAAGACTTCTTCCGTAGCTTCAGTTGTCGTGTGAACATTATTCACGCTGGCTAACATGGGACCTTCTTTGCACCATGCAATGTATTGGAGCAGTAACTCTTCCGGGCCCTGGACGATTGCGCCGACGGAGCCGTCGGGATTGTTCCAGACTTTTCCCTTGAGGTTCATGCTGAGGGCTTTGTCTTTGGCGGAGGCTCGGTACCATACGCCTTGTACTTTTCCGGTGATATGGAGTCTCAGTGTTTTCATGGTCGTTTGCTCACTTTGATCTGCTCAAAGGCGGTGTTAATTTGGGAATGGTTTTGATACACCTATATATAAGTACCTGTGATTGAGGGAATAAATGTAAGGGTTTCACGCGCACAAAGGCAAATTGAGGCTAAGGTTGACCCGAAATGAGCTTAGATTTTGGGATCAAACTCAGCCAAATAAAACAGAATATTGGCAGGTCAGGCGTTTATGAGTCGTCAACCGGGTATTAACAAACGAAAACATTCTATATTTGCGCTCCCGTTCGAAATCATATCACTCGGAGGAGTGGCAGAGCGGTTGAATGCACCGGTCTTGAAAACCGGCAAGGTGAAAGCCTTCGGGGGTTCGAATCCCTCCTCCTCCGCAAACCGCATCGAGCCACCTGGAAGGTGGCTTTTTTTATTGGTGGTCAGGACTGTCAAGCATGCTTGAAAAGGACTGGACATCAATAAAAAGTGAGCTCGAAGAGATCGATGCGGTTTAGCAGCTTACCATCTCAGGGATCGGCGCAGCCAATCCTTTTGCGAATTCTTACTTTTTTATTCTCAGGCTTGCTTGCAAGGCACTGGACATCAATAAAAAGCGAGCTCGAAGAGATCGATGCGGTTTAGCAACTCACCATCTTAGGGATCGGCGCAGCCAATCCTACTGTAGCGCTTAATAAAATGCACAGTGTGCCACACCTAGGTGTGGCACACTGTGCATTTGAATAGCCAGGCCGTTGGCTATTTTCCTTTAAAAAAAGGGGTTATGGGGGATTATGAGAATGACCTTCAAAATTCAATATTTAGCATTTTGGCCTAAAAACTAGCGTAGAATTGCATTTTAGAGGGCAGAATTGATGATTTTGAGGCAAAATGAGCCTTTTTAGACAGTGTGGCACACCTAGGTGTGCCACACTGTCTGTTATATCAGGGATCAGCGTAACCAATCCTTCTGTGAATACTTACTTTTCTTTTTTCAGACTTGTTTCGGCGTGACTGGGATTAAAAAGCGAGCTCGAAGAGATCGATACGGTTTGGCAGCTCACTTTCTTAGGGATCGGCGTAGCCAATCTTTTTATGCCATGTTTTAAAAATGTCTAAATAAATCCATGACAGTACGCTAGACCGAAACAATGTCTAATGTTTTACAAAAAACTATAGGGATCCGCAGTATGCGATATATTTCTTAATTTGATTGGTGGCAGTACTAGAACAAGACAAATTAAGATTGCTCAGGGTTTGGTTACCGAAAAAATATCGAATGAGTTTCTGGCGCTTTCGTACTAAACTCCTAATCAATCCTTACTAAAAGCCGAACAATGTGATCAGCTGATGAACCTATTGAAATATATTTTAGTCATAAGCTTGTTCCTGATATTTGGTTGTGAAAAGAATACCGTTATCAGAGAAGAAATAATTATAAAAGATCTTGACGATCCACCAATGCCTTGCATATCTACACCTGCACCAATATATCACCCTGGGGAGATGTTGTATGGGCAAGTTAGTGGACTTAAAAACTGCCTTCCCTTTATGGCCAGCGGCAGACTGCTGTTTTTTACAATAAATAATAAAGCTGCTACCAATTTATACATTTCTACCTTTCAGATCGGTTCTTTAAACGATTATTATAACAAGGAAAATTTAACAGTTGGAGTACCTGGTCAAAGTGAAGGCACGTATTCAATGTATTTTCCTTTTGTTGATGAATACAGCGCACACTATTCTACGGTTCAGGATGGACATGTATTTGAGGACATTTTTAGGATTGATGAAGACTATGATAGTAATGAAATAACCTTAACTCTGGTAGATAAATCTGCTAAACGCGCTCAAGGCTTTTTCAATTGCAGATTTTTAATTTATTCTGCAATTCCAAGCGGGAGGAATCCTGACACCGTTACTTTTACCAATTGCTACTTTGATGTTTGGGAAAAATAGATATCGCTCATGTGTTAGAGTTGTTTATTCCTTTTTCGTCCTACTTTTTATAGTGATAATCTGGGGATGCGAACCTGAGGTATTAATAAATCAAACGGTTGTATTTAGGGATTGTGTTGCAGAAAAGGCAAGCTTCTATCACCCGGGAAATATGTCTTTTGGAAGAGTTGCTGGACTCAAAAATTGCTTGCCCTTTCAAGCAAGTATCAAATGTACAATGCCAGATAAACAAGATTCGCTTTTCACTATTGAAATATCTACTTTTAAAGCGCCCCTGGATACATCTGTTCAAAAAGAATTGCTTTCTCTTCAAACAAACAAACTACAGGTTGATTCTTCTCAATCATTCGCTTATCAAACTTTTAGGATTATGAGCGACGAGGGAGAAATTCAAGACTCTTATGATCCAGATCTACATTATGCGCACAACCGCATTCTGGTTTCATCAATTGATACAATATCTAATACTATTCATGGGTGGTTTGAGTGCCGATTTCTCATTTCTCCTGATATCAGCAGCGGTGAAAATCCGGACACAATTCATTTTCAAAAGTGCCACTTTGAAGTGCTTATCTCTAGCTAGAATTTTGTTATAAGGACTGCGCCAGGTGTTCCCTCCAATTGGTACAGTGTGCCACACCTAGGTGTGGCACACTGTGCATTTGAATAGCCAGGCTGTTGGCTATTTTCCTTTAAAAAAGGGGGATATGGGGGATTATGAGAATTACCTTCAAAATTCAATATTTAGCATTTTGGCCTAAAAACGAGCGTAGAATTGCATTTTGGAGGGCAGAATTGATGATTTTGAGGCAAAATGAGCCTTTTTAGACAGTGTGGCACACCTAGGTGTGCCACACTGTCTGTTTTTTGAGCCGTTCGCCCTATATTCCAGACTCCTTGCACCATGCACCTTGCCCCATGCCATACGCGCTTCGCCATCACCTCCCACCTCCGGGACAATGCTCCTTCAGAAAATTAGTAAACATCGTCGATACGTGCATGAACGTACCTTCGCCTTCCCCCATCCCGTGTGACCGATTCGGATAGGCCATGTACTGAAATTGCTTGTTGTGCTTCACGAGTTCATTGACGAGCATCTCTGCGTTGGCAAAGTGGACATTGTCGTCACCGGTGCCATGGATGTAAAGAAGATTCCCTTCCAGGTTTTTAGCATGGGTGATCGGCGAACCCTGAATAAAGTCCTCCATGTTTTCCTGCGGAAGCCCCATGTATCGCTCCTGGTAGATATTGTCGTAAGTGAGCTGATTGGCTACGGCTGCAACGGCAATCCCCGTTTTATAAATTTCAGGATACTGAAACAGAAGATTGAGCGTGGCACTTCCTCCACCACTCCACCCCCATACGGCGATACGATCAGGGTCAACAAACGGCCATTTAAGGATCTCTCGTGCGGCAGCAGCCTGGTCGGAAATATTGATGCGACCTATTTTGCGGTAGATGGATTTTCGCCATTCTCGACCTTTCGGAGCCGGTGTTCCACGATTGTCAAGTGCCATGTAAATGTATCCATCTTTCGCCAAACTGCCCTGATACATGCCATTGCCGGCGATACCATATGCGTCTTTCACCTCAGCTCCCCAGGGTTCTGTGTATACATAAAACAAAACCGGATACTTCTTTGTCGAGTCAAAATTTTCTGGCTTAACCATAAACCCATCCATCTCCACACCATCTGCTGTCGTCACTTTGAAAAACTCAACCGTTTTTTCAACCCGCGCATCGTCAATCTTTGCCGCAATGGATGTCGAATCATCAAGTGGTTTGTGATCCGGTAGCGTGACAAATTCAGATACAGGCTTTGTATAACTATTCTGAAAACGGTGATAAGCATATTTTCCCGAAGGGGAGATCGTATAACTATGCGTGCCGTCAAGTCCCATTGGTGTCACTTGCTCTGCCTCGCCTTTTCCATCAAGCCTGGTCTTGTAGAGATACTTCCGCGTGGCATTCGATGGTGACGCATGAAAGTACACAAGGTTATTTTTTTCATCCACACATAAGAGATTCATGACATCGTAATCTCCGCGAGTAATTAAGGTGGACTTTCCGGAATCAGAGATTCGGTACAGGTGCTTCCAACCATCCTGCTCACTGGTCCAGACAAATTCTTTGTTTTTGTTGATCCACTGAAACGCATGATGAAAAGTGAGGCCATACACATTGTCCCAAACACTCATGACATCAATCCAGGCATCATCTTTTTCTTCATAGAAAGACTCCACTTTGTTTTTCGAAACATCACATTTGAAGAGGATACTGTGATTCTGTTTTCTGTTGAGTTGCTGTACAAACAAATCTTTGTCCGTATTCCAACCAATTCGCGGGATATAATGCTCGGTTGGCTCGCCGGGAATATCCAGCCAGGTGGTCTTTTGATCTGTAAGTTCGTACACACCGATGTAAGCACCTGAAGGACTTTGCCCAACCTTGGGATATTCAACCGGAATGATCTGCGAATAAATCGAATCGGTATTGTTGATCATATAAAAATCCCGAATCGTACTGGCATCGATTTTCCAAAAGGCTATTCGCTTGCTATCCGGACTCCACTGAAAACCATCACGACAAGCAAATTCCTCTTCATACGCCCAGTCAAAGGTGCCGTAGATCATTCTTCTGTGACCGTCTCTCGTCACAGGAGTGACTTTGCCAGTGGCTAAATCTTCTATATAGATATTATACTCACTTACATACGCGGCCATAGTCGCATCGGGAGAAAGTTTTGCAAAGCGCAATGAAGATTCAGGCATTTCCGCACCAATCTGTTGTAGCTTCTTCGACGCAAGATCGAGCACCCAGTAATCTCCTTCTGTATCGAGGCGCCAGACCTTATGCGTGTTGGTATAAATGAGAACTTTGGATTTATCATCAGATAAGTAGAACTCGCGAATAGAGAGAGGGCTGCCTCCATCTGGGGTCACGTCCGCCTGAGAGACGATTATCGTTTTTTCATTTGAAGGCAAATCGTAACGTACGACTTCATTATTCTCCAACCTGTAATAGCCATTACCATCTTCCGTCCAGTTGATTTGCTGAGCATGAATGGGAAAAACCCAAGCTGTTAAGAGAAGAAGTACTACTAAAATGTATCGAGGATTGATATTCATAAAATAATCGTTTGAAAGTGTATTGCTTAAATAGGAGGTGATGTCAAAGATCGCCAAGATAAGTCTTATCCAAACTTGTGTCATTCTCTAAATAGAAATACTATCATTTCATTGTTCATTTTTCTTTGCAAAATCGCATCGAAAAGCCCTGAAGGGGCGGTCATTTAGGCTTGGGGTTTAGCCCTAAAGCCCAGGCAAATGGAGTATTTCGTAAAAACATCCTGATACTACCAGCTAATATTCTCAATTCTACCTTACAGAGACTTGACATCTCACGCAGAGACGCAGTGACGCAGTTTGATTCCAGTTGACTGCAGAACCTATGTAATCAGCAAATCCCTTTCCCGTTAACCGTTAACCGTTCACCGCTTACGACAATATATCTTCCGCATACGGATCCAACGTACTCGGATCTTTCATCAGCCCTTCTCCGGAAGCAATGATCACCGCAGCAGTCGTATCCGAACTGATATTTATGACCGTGCGCAACATATCGAGTGGGCGGTCTATGGCAAAAATCAGGGCTAAACCAGCCTCTGGAATTCCTGCCTGTGCCAGTACAATCACAAGCATAACCATGCCGGCACCGGGAACAGCTGCGGAACCAATACTGGCAAGCGTCGCCGTAACGATGATCATCAGTTGCTCCGAAATGGTCAGATCGATATTCATCACCTGTGCAATAAATATCGCCGCGACGGCCTGATACAATGCCGTACCATCCATATTGATTGTGGCACCCAGCGGCAACACAAAACTTGCGGCGTCATCATCCACGCCCAGGTGCTCCGTAGCGCGTTCCATCGTCACAGGAAGTGTGGCTGCTGAAGAACTGGTACTGAATGCAAGCAACTGTGCCGGCATCATCGCTTTGAAAAACCGAACCGGTCCAATGCGGGCAAAGAGATACAACAGTGTCGGATAAAAAAGAAATAGCATCAAAAGCAAACCAACCGCTACCGTAATCGCATAGACCACAAGCCCACTCAGTAATGAAGCATCCGGAATTTCAACGATCAGCGCTGCGAGCAACGAAAACACTCCCAGCGGAGCGGTAAACATAATGATGTCGATAATCTTCAACACTACGTCATTCAGACCTGAGAAAAATGCCGTAACGCCCTTCGACTTTTCTTCCGGAATGAGAATTAATGCAATACCAAATAAAATAGCAAAGAAGATGACCTGGAGCATACTCCCATTATTCGTCATGGCAAAAAACAAGTTGTCCGGCACCATGTCCACTAATGGTTGCAACGGACTTGTCTCCCGCGCGGCTTGTGCGGCTTCGATTTTCACTGTGGCATCACCTGAAAAAGTCTCCAGCAAAGTAGTTCTGGCACCGTCATTAACAAAAGAGCCCGGATTAACGATATTTGCCAATAGCAGTCCAAACGAAACTGCAATCGCCGTGGAGCATAAGTAATAGGCAATCGTCTTGCCTCCCATCTTTGATATTTTGGAAAAATCCTTAAGATCCGCCAGCCCGGTGATAATGGACGCCAGGATCAACGGCATGGCAATCATCTTCAGCACATTAATAAAAATCGTCCCAAAGGGTTTAACCCAGTCACTGACGAATTCTTTCTGCCCCATTTGATTCATCAGAAATCCAAACGCCACCCCCAGCACCATGCCAATCAGTATCTTCCAGTGTAATTTCATATCGCTATAACTTTTAAAACAGATGGCCACCCCAGGCAGGATGACCCTGAGTAAAGATAGCTTTTCCCACTATCACTTTTAACATTAAAGGAGAAAGTCAGAATTAGAAATTGCCAGATCGATGAAAATGCATAGTACCGCCGAAAGGAGAATGCCAATACATACAGCTTCTATCGTTACAATCTGACTACTTTTTCGATTCCATAGTAATCATCAGTGGTCAAACGGACAAAATATATCCCGGCCGGGAGATCATCCATCGGAACAATAACAGACTCCAAAGCTTCAAAATGAGATGAGCTGATCACCATTCCGCTGATATCAACCAGACTGACTGTGATCGTAGAAAAACTCGAAGGCGCATCAACGTACAGGTTCTGATCAGACGAAGTCAGAGGATTAGGAAATATATCAAAGTCAATAGGTTCTTTTTTTAATTTCGTATGACTGCTGAGCAACAATGTATCAGGGGTATATTCATAAAACGAAAAGTTCATAATAAACTCACCCGTAATATCATCACCTAACCCCATATACCCTTTGTCGCCAATACTAAAACCAATACCTTCATCATACGCGCGGAAGTCAGGGTAGGTAGCTTTTTGTGTCCATTGATCCAGATAGGGATCGTAGGCATAAAATTTCTGGGCATCTGTCAGACCCATTCCAAAGAAACCCTGATTATGAATTGAAAATGCAGTTGCCAGGACAGTTGGCTCTTCGCGCGGAAGATCCTGTATCTGCGTCCAGGTATCTGTGGCAGGATCATACGCATAAAACGTGTTGACAAACTCTCCGTCATACGACCCGCTACCTACATACCCTTTTCCTCCGGCACTAAATGCAGAAGCCGCTCTTAAATCTATCGGAAAGTCAGCTACCTGCTCCCAGGTATCCGTTGCTGCCGTGTATGCCCAGAAATCTCTCATTACCACCCATTCATCATTAACTTTACCACTACCCAGGCCAACATATGCTTTACCTCCAATCACAAATCCAACGGCCACACCACGGCCTAACCCCGGGAAAGATGCCCTTTGAATCCATGTATCATTTGTTCTATCATACTCCCAGAGATTTGTTGAAAGTTCCTGATCCAGGTCTGCCCCAAGTGTCACATATCCTCTGTCCCCAATCGCAAAACTTACCGGTCGATCTGAAACATTATCCCCGTTAAAGTCATTCTTTTGCGTCCAGACATCTTCCATCGGATCGTATTCCCATATCTCAATGCACCAATCGGCACCCAGCCCGACAATCCCTTTCCCTTCTACAGAAAAAGCAATTTGAGAATGGGTAAAACAACCTGGATAATCCGCCTTTTTCTCCCAGACACCCTGAGCAAAAAGTGATACATAACAGAGGGAAAACGCTGTTGCAAAAAGTGTTTTCATACGTATTTATTTTTCGTTTAGGAAATACACTATTGCCTTCAAAACTACTTCATCTCACACTCCGCGAAATGAAAAACATTCGAACAGGCATACAACTTACACAAGAACATTTTCTGGAAAATAATATTCCATTCTACCCAACCTATGCTCCGTCCAATTGCGTAATAGAAGAAATACTTCTGTCATCATTTGCAGGCGTGAGGCAATTCGAAATCTGATCTTGTTTTTGATTTTACGAAATCTATTGCACCAGAATATTCTTATTTTTGGAGTTACCTAAACAATAGATCATGAACCTGCGCAAACTCCCTGATTTTTCAGCAATCCTTCTATTATTCTTCTTCACAGCTTGTCAGCCAGGAGGAAAAAACGAAACTGAATCAGCTCACCTCGGTACACTTGAATTTGACGTCACCGGAAGTGAAGAAGCCAAAGTCCGCTTTAATGAAGCCATGCTCCTGCTCCACAGTTTTGAATACACAGATGCCGCAGAGGCATTCCAACAAACGATTGCGCTGGATTCAACTTTCGCGATGGCCTACTGGGGAGAAGCCATGTCCCTCAACCATGCATTGTGGCAGGAACAGGATTTTGAAAAAGGCATTGAAGTTCTGGCCGGACTGGACACCTCTGCTGAAGGACGCGTGGATAAGTCCGCCACAGCATTGGAAAAAGATTTCATGCGCGCTGTGAATATCCTATACGGGTCGGGAAATAAAGCCAGCCGCGATAGCAGCTACTGTATGTTTATGGAAAGCTTGTATAACAAGTATCCGGGCAATAATGAAGTCGCTACGTTTTACAGTCTCTCCCTGATCGGATGGGGCACCACCGATAAAAACAAAAAGCATTTTGAGAAAGCCGCAGAAATTGCACTCGAAGTGCTCGAACGAAACCCACAGCACCCCGGAGCACTCCACTATACGATCCACGCTTATGATGATCCTGAATTTGCCGAACAGGCCCTTGAGGTAGCGGATAAATACGCAGGGGTAGCCCCTGATGCGGGCCATGCGTTACACATGCCGACACACACCTATTTGGCGCTTGGAAAATGGGATAAAGTCGTCACCAGTAACATCGAATCCTGGGAAGCTGAAAAAGCAAGAAAGGAAAGAAAAGGACTCGACAATAACGCCCTCGGTTATCATGCCTACCACTGGCTGCAATACGGCCGGCTGCAATTGGGCGATAAGGAAACCGCCAGACTAATGGTGGACAGTATGCAACAATATTGCGAAGAACTTCCAAGTCCAAGGGCACGAGCACATATGGTGCTTTTAAAAACAACCTATCTGGTGGGTACAGATGATTACGACTCCGGTGTTCCGGATATTGAAGTGGACATGTCAGATCTGAACATCGTCACTCGCGCCAAAAACTACTATGTAAAGGGTATGTCCGCCTACTATGAAAATCAAGCCGACCTACTCGATTCTGTCATATTGCATCTGGCCAATGAACGCGTCATTGAAGAACTGAAAATATCCGGAACCGGAGTCCGCATGTGCGGTAATATCAATCGCTCCATTACCACACAAACCGATCTGCTGGAAGCAGAAACGATGGAACTCCAATTAAGAGCTATGCGCGCGTGGCTCGATAAGGATGCCGAAAAAACAGAAGCTTTCCTGGTCAGGTCAACAGAATTACACACCGAAGCGGGGTATTCTTATGGTCCGCCAAACATTGTCAAACCTTCGTTTGAAATGTACGGAGAATGGCTGTTGGAAAACGACCGTGCTGAAGAAGCACTTGCGCAGTTTGAACGATCACTCGAAATGGCGCCGAATAAAACACAGTCTGTTCAAGGAAAAAAAGAAGCATTACGAATGCTGTAATCATCAATCCGCTAAAAACGCGATTGAAAATCACATACCCTTATGAGTATTAAAATCCTTCTGATCATCGGTACAGGCAGTTTTATCGGTGGAGTATGCCGATACCTTTGTTCTCTTCCGATGTATGGCAAAGAAGCGCATCAGCAATTCCCGTGGTGGACGCTGATGGTAAACATACTCGGTTGCCTGCTCATTGGGATTGTCTTTGGCTATGCGGATCGATGGCATCTTTCCCGGGAATGGAAACTCTTTTTTACCACCGGATTTCTGGGAGGCTTTACTACGTTCTCTGCATTCTCGTATGAAACAATAGCACTGCTCAACAACGGCCAATATGGTTATGCTGCTTCTTATGTAGTC
>JAUHXV010000088.1 GCA_030426765.1 Bacteroidia bacterium
AGTATTACGGCAGCTATCAAAAGCATAAATGGAGGAAAACACATTTTGATTTATTATATACGATAAATTAAGCTTGATGCGAATGCGATGTGTCGGGAGCCCCGTGCTTTAGGGAAAAGGAGATAAAGGTAATTCCTGTCCGCACTTTAGGGCAGGACAATCTTATTTAGTCCTTTTTTAATCCCGATGTGTCGGGAGCCCCGTGCTTTAGCTCGGGGGGATTCTGTAAAAAAGCAAAATCAACCCTGGAAAATTAAGAATTGCTCCCAGCTCTGCGCCCTACGCTCTTTGCCCTCAGCTTTGGTTCTCGCAAAGTCGCTAAGCCGCAAAGCAAAAAAGCGCAAGGAAGAATTACCCTAAAACTTCACTACACGCCTCGCCCTAAGCCCTTCGCCCTACGCCCCACGTCTCAGGTCTAGCGTCTCAGGTCTTGTGTCTAAGATCTCCCACAGTCACTAATTTCATTAATTTTACCCACAGTGAAAGACGCAAAACAAACAGAACTTAAATGGAATTGGTCGGATAATACCCAAGGTGGCCGAAACGAAAGTCCATTGTCAGGCTATGTGTCCGGTTTGCCTCCGTTTTTGCGCGGACCGTATTCGACAATGTACCTGGTGCGGCCGTGGACGATCCGGCAGTACGCAGGATTTTCAACGGCAGAAGAGAGTAATGCGTTTTATCGACGCAACCTCGCAGCCGGGCAGAAAGGGCTTTCCGTAGCTTTTGATCTGCCGACACATCGCGGATATGATTCAGATCACCCTCGAGTCAAAGGGGATGTGGGAAAAGCCGGTGTGGCGATCGACTCAGTGGAAGATATGCTGATCCTGTTTGATCAGATTCCACTCGATAAGATGTCCGTATCGATGACGATGAATGGCGCCGTGATTCCCATCATGGCCTTTTATATCGTAGCTGCCGAAGAGCAGGGTGTCAAGTGCGAAGACCTGACCGGAACTATTCAGAATGACATTCTTAAGGAGTTTATGGTGCGCAACACCTATATCTATCCGCCCAAACCGAGTATGCGCATTATCGGCGATATTTTTTCTTTTCTGAAAGAACATATGCCGCGTTTTAATTCGATCAGTATCTCCGGTTACCACATGCATGAAGCCGGAGCCACCGCGGACCTTGAGTTGGCATACACACTAGCGGATGGATGGGAATATCTGCGGACCGGAGTTGCTGCCGGATTGGATATCGATGAGTTTGCTCCTCGGCTCTCTTTCTTTTGGGGCATCGGGATGAATCACCTCACAGAGGTGGCCAAGATGCGCGCCGCCCGCGTGATATGGGCGGAAATTGTAAAAAGTTTTGGAGCAAAGAATCCAAAGTCGATGGCGCTGCGCACACACTGTCAAACCAGTGGGTGGAGTCTGGCGGCACAGGATCCGTATAACAATGTGGGCCGTACAACCATTGAGGCGATTTCGGCTGTACTTGGTGGAACACAATCTCTCCATACTAATGCGCTTGATGAGGCAATGGCATTACCCACAGATTACAGCGCGGCCATCGCACGAGAAACGCAGTTGTTGCTGCAAAACGAGGCAGGACTTTGTGATCTGATCGATCCGTATGGTGGTTCTGAATATGTGGAGGCGTTGACGGAAGCACTCATTCATAAAGCATGGGCGCATATTCGTGAAGTGGAAGAACTCGGGGGTATGGCTGCCGCGATGGAATCGAGTCTTCCTAAAATGCGAATAGAAGAAGCTGCTGCACGTCGGCAAGCGAATATTGATTCAGGAAATGAAAAAATTGTCGGTGTGAATATTTTTCCACCTGAGCAGGAAGCGGCGCTCAATCTACTTGAGGTCGATAATTCAGTAGTGACCCAATCCCAATTGAATCGCCTCACAACAGTTCGAAAAAACCGGGATGCTCAAAAAGTGAAAGCAGCACTGGATCAGTTAACCAACGTGGCAGAGTCCGGTGAAGGCAATCTGCTTGCTGCCGCCATTGAAGCTGCCAGATTGAGAGCCACGCTCGGAGAGATCAGTGATGCGATGGAAGCGGTATTTGGCAGATACAAAGCCACCCCGGTGATGATTTCCGGCGTGTACGCGAAAGAAATACGTATGAATGATTCATTTCAGAAGGCCAGAAAGATGGCGGATGCCTTTGCAGTAAAAGCTGGTCGTCGTCCAAGAATTATGGTGGCCAAACTCGGACAGGACGGACACGATCGGGGCGCTAAGGTGATCGCAACCAGCTTCGCTGACCTGGGTTGGGATGTGGATGTTGGTCCACTGTTCCAAACACCCAAAGAAGCCGCACTTCAGGCAGCAGAAAACGATGTGCATATACTTGGTATTTCCTCACTGGCTGCCGGTCATAAAATCCTGGTACCGGATACCATCAATGCGCTCAAAGAAATTGGACGGCCTGACATCGGGGTGGTGGTCGGAGGTATCATTCCGGAACACGATCATGAAGAATTGATGGATGTCGGCATTATGGCTATTTTTGGTCCGGGTACGGTGATTGCGGACGCGGCGATGGAACTATTAAAGAAACTAGAATTACATATTTAGCGCAACATGTCTGTCACGTTAAGATATTATATCAGGATTTTCCTTATCACGGGAGGTGGTTTTGCTGGGGGAATGCTTTTTATCAACCAAATGACAGGAGATCCCGTTAGTCTGTTTGAATTCCTGTTTCATTTTATTTTCTTCGGAGGTTTCATGACTTTACTTTATGCTCCTGGGAATATAAAAACTTTAAAGAGTCTTGGGGTGTCAAAAATAGCGCCTGAACATTTAAGTGTTATCCAAAAACGAATTATTGTTTCTTCTTTGAGTAAGGAGGATGTTGTTGAAAGAATTCAAGAGTCCAGGAGTTTTTCAAAAATGAACATGCGCATAGGTGAAGATGAGATTCAATTAGTTTCAAAATTCTCCTGGGACTTATGGGGTGATAAAATTTCGATAAAAATCCGTTCGCTCGAAGAGGGCTTGAATGAATATAGTGTCATCAGTCAACCCAGAATGAAAACAATTCGATTCGATTCAGGCCAGAACTTTAAGAACGTCACATTGATTGAAAGGATGTTAGGGAGTGCAACAGAAGCTGTTGCCACCATCTGACATGATGACTCTAGGATGTTCAATCAACCTTAAACAATTCCGCCGCAATCCCATCCGCGAAAAAGTAAAACTCAGGATGTAAAACCCAGTTTCCTTTTTCATCCTGACCGATTTTTCCCTGCTCAACGCACGATTGAATCTCTTTCTGTAAATATTTTTCAAAATCTTCTCCTAGTGCAGCAACCTGTCCAGGATCAATTCCCATTGATGACCGAAGACCTGTCATCACCAGTTCGTTGTACTGCTGGGCGGGCGTCAATTCCTCTTGCTCAAACGGAATTTCATTTTGATACAGCGCGCGTACGTACTTGACATTATTGGCGATGTTCCACTGGCGGGAGACGCCATTAAAACTATGCGCCGCCGGCCCGATCCCCAGGTAATGCGCGCCTGTCCAATAGTTTTTGTTGTGTCTCGACTCAAATCCCGGTTTTGCAAAATTGCTGACCTCGTATTGCAGAAAGCCGGCTCCTTTCAAAGCGGACTGCAGAATGGAATACTGTCGATTGGCCTGCTCATCATCGGGTTCACGTGTTACACCTTTTTTAATCTGATAGGCGAGAGCAGTGGCCGGTTCGACCGTCAGCGCATAACATGAGATATGAGGTATACCGGTTTCGACCAGTTGCCGGATATTAATTTTCCAATCCTCATCTGATAAATTCGGGGCACCGTAAATTAAATCAGCGGTGATATTCTCAAATCCACTCTCCTGTGCCAATGCGATTGCAGTAGATGCCTGCTTAGCATTGTGACTTCGATTCCAATCAACAAGCAGTTTGACCTGAAAAGCCTGAATACCGATACTCAAACGATTGATGCCGGAAGTTTTCCAGGCCTCCAGGTTCTCTGGTGTGATATCGTCCGGGTTGGCTTCAAGAGTGACTTCAGCCTTTGAGTCTACTTCAAAATTCGTTCTTATGGTTTCCAGAAGAGTAGTAAGATCTGCGGGGGGTAAAGCAGAAGGTGTGCCTCCTCCGAAGTAAATGGATTCTATAGTTTGTTTTCCGAGGTACTCTTTCTGCAGGCTGATCTCTTTTTGCATAGCCTGAATCACTTCCTCGCGCGTCTGAAAAGAAGTAGAAAAGTGGAAGTTGCAGTAGTGACATGCCTTCCGACAAAAGGGGATATGCAAGTAGATGCCCGCCATGGATGCAAACATAGGTAATATGTAGTGAGTACTTAGCCCTTGCGTGAGGATGAGTTGTTGGCGCATCCGCCTTCCGAGGCACTTCGGGTTCTGGACAATCCGGCGGACGGGCACTCCGCACAACAGGACTATTGATTTTTATCACACGTTGTAAGCATTCCTTTTCGTCTACAGTAGATTCCTCGCTCCGCTTAACATGACATTTGTTTTTCGTCACACGCTGTAAGCACTCCTTTTTGTCTACAGAAGATTCCTCGCTCCGCTCGGAATGACATTTGTTTTTCGTCACACGCTGTAAGGACTCCTTTTTGTCTACAGAAGATTCCTCGCTCCGCTTAACATGACATTTGTTTTTCGTCACACGCTGTAAGGACTCCTTTTTGTCTACAGTAGATTCCTCGCTCCGCTCGGAATGACTATCGGTTTTTCATAGAGGGGAGAGCATGGCAGTGGCAGAGCCACCGCCATGCTCTCCCAGAACCCACCAGGGCAGCGTCATTCCGACTGAAAGGAGGAATCTAATTTTCCTCTGTTACTTCTGTATACGTGGGTTCTGCTTAAGGCTTAGCCTTTTGCGGGCAAAGGTGCTACTCTTGCCGTGTGAATTGCTGGACAAAGTGCCGTTTGTCCTGCCGGATACTGATCAAATAATGTCCAACCGGTAAAGCACTAATGTCAATCTGGTTCTGATTTTCAAGCAAGAAGACCAACTCACCCGAAACATTGTATACCGATGTAGTGAAATCAGATTCGTTTGGCAAGTCAAACATAATTTCACTGGTCGCAGGATTCGGATACACAATGATTGATTCCGAGGTCACTGGTTGAAAAATACCGGAAGGCGGATTAGCTGTATTCACAGAATCCACCCATTGATAGGCCCGTGAAAGGATAGCATTGCGGTTCGGGAAATCGATGGTATGCCCAATCCCTGGCATCAATGTATCTTCTACAAAAGCACTATAACCTGTCAATGAAGCATGCATCGGGAAAAACCGGGAAGCCGGACTATCCAGTTCGCCATGCACCAGGTAAAAGGGCCGTCCCTGCGAAAACTGCAATACATCATTCACCCCATCTGTACCATTGATCGCCGCGCCAATTGGGATAAATCCCCTCAGACGATCTGTATTCGACAAACCATAGGAATAGGTGACCTTGCCCCCTACTGAAAAGCCCATTGCATACACTTTATTCGGATCAATATTATACCAGAGATACATGGAATCGAGCAAGGCAGAAGTGAACGCCGTATCAATCGGATCATCCACTGCACCATCCACGCCACCATCCGGACATACGAGAATCAATTGATTGAATTCCGCAAAATCCACCAATGTATCACACCATGCTTCGGCATCCCACCGATTCGTATTAAACGGGTGAAACCCCACCATCATGGCATTAGGCGTAAAAGCATCATACCCGGATGGAAGGTATATGGAGAACTTTTTAGCAGGATCGGATTGGAAGGGAAAACTAGCGTCTATTCGTTCCTGAGCAGAAATGGACATGCTGACTAAACAAGCCAGAAAAAAAAGGAGTGATTTCATGTGTATAGATTTCAATTTACCCTAAAGTTAAGATTATTCAACTACCTCGCTTTCAGCGTACAAAGTATTCATCGTGAAATTTTAGTAATATTGATAATTCATACACCTCTATAGAAAAGAAAATGTTGTTTCCACGCGGATCTTTTTTGTTCCATCTGGCATACGTTATAGGCTGTATTAGTTTGACGTCGTCAGGGAGCTTCGGACAGGCCAATTCCATTGTCAAAGTCCACGGCGGTCCTGTATCCGGATATGGTGTGGCTTATCAGGCGCCGGACAGGATCGTCACCGCGCTCCACGTTGTCGCCGGTCGATCACCCATCAAAGTGGAATTTAACGGCCGAACGGTTGACGCGCAGATTGAAAAGGTCTATAAAACTGCGGATCTGGCTTTATTGAAACTAAGTGCACCGGTGGGTACACAACCCATGGCACTCTATTCCGGCGAACCCCCATGGGGTGAGACCGTCGATTATTGGGAGGTGCCACCTTCCACAGGCCGGGTAACGAGAAAGACTACTGAGCTTGAAGGGGCAACGAGTCTGAGTAAAATCAATGCCCGCGTAAATCCGCCGCCGGGTCTGGAAAATTCACTATGTAAAGATGGCGGTAAGCCGTACCCGGGTATGACGACAGAAATCATCAACTTTAAAGAACCCAATATCAAAAAGGCACATTCCGGGTCACCCATCACGTTTAATGGAAAAATTATCGGTATGATCGACGGCGGTGCCAACCTGCTGGATGGCAAGAGCTGTATTTGGGCCATCAGCAAAGATGATTTTGCCAAGCTCATCGCACACCGCCACCAGCCTCTATGAGTACCTGCTCATCATCCGGGGCCAGTGGTAAAAATATGTATAGCGGTACACGCTCCGATAATCCCAACCTTACGCCTGAAGAGAGAGAAGCAGTCAGATTGTTCGAAGAAGCTGCCGCACAACCCATGGAGATTGTCGATCGTTCAGGAGACACACTGCACATCTATAACGATCAGCGAATGTCTTTCAGAGAGATTTACGAGACCCTGCAGAGTGACAACAAACAACGTATTGACGATTTATTTGCGGACGAATTTTCCTTTGATGAAGATGATCGCCTGACCTCCGAGGACCTGATGGAAGAAGTGATGGACCTGCATCAGGGAAATCGTACGGGTGCTTTTCTTATACTTCCATTCGTTGCGAACAAACAAATAACGCTGGATACATTAGGGATGGTCATCCATGTCACAAATGACGAAAACATAAGTATCTTATCAGTGTACCTGTCAAAAAATACCACACCGGATGAAGCCACCGCTGAGATGCTCCGGTTTAAAGGCATGCTGCAGTCTCTTGGCCAGCAAGTGGATCCCACCGCTGACAATGTCAAAGACTATAATTGTGAACCTGGTGATCCTTATTACCGCGAATACATCGAAAACTCTCAGCTGAATCAGCAAACGCATTTATTGACTTCTGAGTTTTCCACCTCGATGACGATCAATGAATCTGATTTTCTGGGGGTATGGCTTGATGTATCAGACTGGAAGAAAATGTGGAAGGACAAAGAAGCGCGAAAGTTTTATTACCTGCTGCAAAGCTGCGTGATCTTCGCTGATTTTGTGATCTACTAAGTCACTTACTCTACGATCTCATATTCTTCAAGTTGCTCCCGAGTAAATTCATAAAACTTTCTCGTTTGCAATTCTTCATAGATAGCCTTAGGGGTACTCCACCGCATGATGTCGCCATCATTGGAAGTGGTTAGAATATGCTTTCCATCTGGTGTGAAGTATCCCATATTGATGGTTTCGGTATGCCCGTGGTAGGTCGATATTTTTTTGCCATCAAAGTTCCAGATGTAAGCATTCTGGTCATAGGAGGTGGTCAGGATCAGCTTTTGGTCCGGAGAAATGGCGATCGATGTGACGCCCTGCTCATGCTGCAGACTGTCGATAATTTCTCCTGTCTGCTTTCGAATATATATCGTTTCACGTCCTGTCAGCAGATATTTTCCATTTTTAGAAAACGTTGCATGATACGGTCTCTCGAAGTGGACAAACGTATCCAACAACAATCCGTCAGCCGACCACCAGCGAACGAGGCTATCGCTGCAGGTTGTGAGGATGTGCTGATTATCTGCAGAGAAGGCTATAGAATAGATCCGCTCAGGATGTTTATACACCTGCAACGAATCACCTTTAAACGCGAGAAGGGTTGCAGAATAGTCTTTACATCGCGCAAGTACGTATTGATCATTTGGGGAGAATAAGGCTTCTTCCACCTCGTCAGGTAAACGGTACGTATGAATCGTATTTCCTTCCAGATCCCAGATCACGACAGTGGAGTCTTCCGAAGCCGTCAGGATATGCAAACCATCGTGCGCGAACACTGCACTTTTTACCTCTCCGCGATGTTGTAAGATCTTCCATGGATTATCTTCTTTAGGCGTCCATATTCTTGCTGTGCTATCTTCAGAAGCCGTTACGATATGTGTACCTTTTGGAGAGAAGTAAGCTGTATTGACCTGTCCGTTGTGATGCAGCATATCGATTTGTTTTCCGAATTCATTCCAGATCTTAGCTGTAGAATCGGAACTGGCTGTCACATATCGGTTGCCGATCTTGTCATAATCAATCGTGTTTACTGCGGCGCGTTGTTTGGGGAATCGATGCAGGTATGGATTGGAAAAATCCCATAGTTTTCCTGTAAAGTCACTTGAAGCGGTTAGTACTTTCTTTCCATCATCAGAGAGTACGGCATTGACATACTCACCGTTGCATTTAAAACTCATCAACGAGTCGCCGGTAATTGACCAAATAGTTATGATGGATTTTTTCACTACATCCGGATCGTAAAAAACCGGATTGTCAGGATCGGGAATAACAGTGATAAAGGTCTTGCCATCTTTCGAAAAGGAAGCTGCCTGTACATTGGTCAGAAATGAATCTTTTATCGCAGTCCCGGCATTGTCACACAAGGTGCATGTGCCATAGGGTTGAAAACCCAAAATGAGGTTTTTGTCGGGAGACATCCTGACCATAAAGTTGTTAAGTTTCAGGGTGTCAATAAAGGACATCGTCAGACTATCCAGCGGTTCTTCATACCGGGGCGTGATTTTCATTCCATCGGTAGAATAATTTGAGAGTACATCTGTAAAATCAGTTATGCTGTCCTTGTCTACCGGTTCGGTGCCGTCAAGATCCCAAAGGTAAATGTGCGAGAATGTCCTGGATAAAATTTGCTTCCCGTTAGGAGAGAAGGCTGCCTCTTTTACTTCCAGCACGTGATCGAAACGGTGGATTTCTTTGCCCTCGCTGGTCCATAGTACGACAAATCCATCTTCGGAAGCCGTCAGAATCTTATCATCGATTGGTGAGAATACAGCAGTGTTGACACGCTCTTTGTGCTGGAAATTTGCAGCATAAAACGGCCGTTCTTCCTGTGAATAAAATATTTGTGTCAAGGTCTCCTTTACCAGCGGAGGCGATTTGTCGCCCAGAATTTTATAAGCTGTGACGGCAAGCCGCAGGGCTTCCGTATTATCGTCAGGCAATCTGCCCTTAGCCATAGAGGCTAATTCCCCGGCCCTCGAAGTCAGATAGTTTTGGTGAGACGTATAAAAACCATAGGCTGCGATGCATGCAACCAGCACAACAATCGTTCCCAGCACGGTTCGGATAATCTTGTTACGTCGCCGTTCTTTTTCAGCCTGGATTTTCTTTTCCCGGCTGAAAGCCAGCATTTCCTCTTCCTCCTCTTTCAGCTGACGCATACCTTCGACACCAGCTTCTACCACTTCGAGTTCAGCTTCATTTAACCAAACCTGCGCACCTGTTTCCAATGCCTCACTCATTTTTCCGTTGAGGATCCTGGAAGCCTGCTGGCCCGGGTAGAGCGAGTTGCTGTAAAGGCGGATCAACGAAGGGGCCAGCAGATGATGCCCCAGGTTGGTCGCACCCGCATGTGCTTTAGTCAGGAGAAACAGATCACAACAACGTTGTGCCAGTTCTGCAGCGATTTTCGCTCTGTCTCCGTAGACTTCCTCCCGATGTGCTGCCTCGAGAATTTTAGCCTTGCCCATCGCTGATGTGTGGTGACTAAGCAGATCCAGCGCAAGACCTGATTGTACAACCTCCTTATTTTCTTTTTCCAGCTGATCCAGTTGGTCCGATAAAAATTCATCCATAAAATGACCTGAAAGAATTCCTTTCTGGTAATCACTTAAAGAGAAAAACGGCTGTTGAGCATCCTTAAGTTTGGCATCTTTCCAGAGTGCTGTCAGGATGATTTGCAAATAAGGCGCAACTAATGTGGTGTCGCCAACAAGTAAGTCGCCTGAAAATGAATTGGGCAGGCTGTGAATACTGTTGTCCTCGATTTCAAGGCGATAGAAATCTTTCGTTTGAGGAGAGGTGGATACCCTGAGGATAGCCTCCTGAATTTCTCCTTTTCCCATAGGCTCGAGAAACACTTCGGCCACCGGAAAATCTGTAGTCTGAAGAAATTCGGAAAAAGCTGAATGCGTCTCATGATCCACGGCAAGAATTAATTTACCCTGCGGTGGATCAGCTACTTCAAATATACTTTCCAACGCCCGCAGAATATCACTCCACTGTTCCGTTTCGGATGGAAGTTCATCCGCAATCACCATCAGCGGTTTGTCCATGTGCGACTCGATCGCCACCCATTGCTCGTAAAGGTTTAACCATTCTTTCGAGGACAATTGAGTCAGCCTGTTGAGTTCGTTTTCGAGAATGTCTCTTGCAAACCCGGAAACAGAAGGCAATTGTGCCTCTATCGCATTGATTTTTTCTTTGAGGACGCTTTTGTCTTTCGGTACCAGTTTTTCAAGACCATTTTCTTCCCCTGCTTTTTCCAGGGAGGCAGAAAGAGATTCCACAAACGATTGTTGCTCCACTGTCGAGTAAGCCACGACATGATCCGATTCAAGTCGCGGACCAAGACCGGCCGAGAGTAACGAAGATTTTCCCACGCCCTTTTTACCCACCAGTAAGACAGCAGGTTGTTCGTGCTGAAGCTGTGTGTATATTCTTCGAATATCCTTTCCCCGGCCATGGAAGATGGCGGCTTCGTCAGTGTGATAACTTCGAAGACCGACATACGGATTCGCGGGTAATTTTCTAAAATAGGACTTAGGAAGTTCGAGCCCAAATAAAGGTTGGTTCGCCGCCTCCGGAAGGTTCCATGCTTTCGACACAGCAGCCCCTTCGCCGAAGTACATATTCCAGGGAAATTCATTTTTGCCCGGTTTTTTGAGCAATGAACCACTGAAAAGTTTCGCTGTGTTTTCTGTCCCTGTTTCCGTTTTGATCTGATCTACCGCATCCGTCCAGGAAGGTTCGATGGCCAGGCCCTGCGAGAGTCCTTTGTAAAACCGGGAGGCGAGACTGGTCGCGATCTCATCATTGATGACCTGAGATGTTCCGATGACAGCAGGCAGTCCTGCATCGATCAGGTCTTCGGATTGGGCCTGCGACGAACATCCATTCAGAAAGACCAGTTTGAGGCTTTTTTGTTTGGAGAGAAAGGATACCAATCCTTCACTATGCGCAGTAGATTGTTCGCCTGTAGAGGTTTCAAGTAGGAGAGAATAACTTTCAGCATGCCCTCCATAATGAAAAATGGAAATCCGATCTCGATAGGATGCATTTTGAAAAATATCAAACAGGCGTTCGATCGTGGCATCCGGCTCGACTAATACCTGACACAATCCGTTTTCTTCGGCTTTCATCAGAGCGTCGCGTATGGCATTACGCTCAGCCGTTAATCCTCTGAGGTAACCAGATCCGGAATCTCGTTTGTCATTGGCAAAAGCCAGAAGTATTACGGGCTTCACGGAGTCAAAATAAGATATTTCTGTAAAACAGGAGTTTTCACACGGTTGACGTTTGGATAGCAGGTTTAAGTTGAAGGATCACATGCGGAACAATACACGCCGCATGCGCTGAGTGAGGCTGCTATTCGATATCAATCAAAGTTTT
>JAUHXV010000145.1 GCA_030426765.1 Bacteroidia bacterium
GAGCAGATGCTTTAGGTTGTGACTACATCGCCACCGGTCATTATGCACAGATCGGCGAACACAATGGAAGGAAATTCATCCAGCGTGCTGTGGATCAAAATAAAGATCAGTCATATGTGCTATGGGGACTGAGTCAGGAGTGTTTGGAAAGAAGCATGTTCCCGCTTGGCGGACTGACAAAACCAGAGGTCAGGCAACTGGCTGCGGATTTCGGGTATATCGAGTTGTCGAAAAAAGCTGAGAGCTTTGAAATCTGTTTTGTTCCGGACAATGACTATCGTGGCTT
The DNA here is from genome assembly GCA_030426765.1 of Bacteroidia bacterium. Taxonomy (GTDB): domain Bacteria; phylum Bacteroidota; class Bacteroidia; order Chitinophagales; family Saprospiraceae; genus Opimibacter. Next base: position 287 of record JAUHXV010000145.1, read on the forward strand.
TCTGAAACGCCGCATTCCGGATTTGGAAGAAACCGTGGCCGGCGGTACGTTTGTCAATAAAGAGGGTGAGATCATTGGTGAGCATCCCGGCTATCCGTTTTTTACTGTAGGTCAACGAAGAGGATTGGGAAAAGCTTTCCTCGAACCGATGTATGTATCTGAGATCATTCCGGAAACCAATACGGTCGTACTGGGTCGTGCGGATGATCTGATCCGAAACCGGATGAAAGTCAGTGGTGTGAACCTGCTGAAATATGATTCGCTTCCTGAGGGCATTGAAGCTGTGACGAAAATTCGGTATCGCGACAATGGCACGATGAGTGAATTAAAGCAACTACCCAACGGCGATGTGGAAGTTTCTTTCCTCGCCAATGTACGAGGCGTTGCGCCTGGTCAGTCAGCCGTATTTTACGAAGGTGATGATGTCATCGGTGGCGGAATCATTCAGGGCAGTTCAAAAAACTAAGTATGCGAGTAGAGTATTGGTTTGTGTTTTCTTGCGCCCTGCTTTTTGCTTCATGTGGCAATGAAGGTACAGTCCAACCGGGTGTGCCTGACAGCGAGGCGTATTTTCCTCTTGAAGTTGGTCGGTATATTGAATATCAGGTAGATTCGATTGTCTTTGATGATGCACCCGGTGGAAATAAAAAGGACACAATCCGGTTTCAATTGCGCGAAGAAGTTGTCTCCCTAAATGTATCTCAACCAGGTGATACAAGTTATTACCTGCATCGATTTCGAAGGAACAGTGATGCCGAACCCTGGACATTGACAGATGTGTGGGCTACCGGGTATGATGAAAATAGCGCTAACCGTCTTGAGGAGAATTTGATTTTTAGAAAAATGACAATGCCGGTGTATGAAGGTCTTCGGTGGATTGCTACCGCCTATATCAGTCCGCAAACGAAAGTGCAGGTAGGTACGGAGATTATCGAACCGTATGAGTACTGGGATTCCCGTGTACAGTCTATTGATGAATCCGGATCGGCCGGTGCTTTTACCTTTCAGAATGGACAGGTGATGCAGATCAGGCAGGTGGATACGGATGACGAACTCATGAAGCGTTTCGTGCATGAAAAGTATGTGCGGAATATTGGCCTTGTGTCGCGTACGGATACGATACTGGATAGTCGTTGTATCGAATTGGGTGACTTTGGTCCCTGTATCGGAAAGCCCTGGGTCGATCACGCGAGTAAAGGATATATTCTTTCACAAGTGATGACCGCGCACAATTGAGCAATCCGTATCCACAGGTTACCGATTTATTTCTCCTTGGTAAAACATTGAAATCGCATGGCACCGGCGGTCAGTTGCGCCTGATGGTGGAGGATAAGTTTAAGCAGTATTTTCAAAAAGGAACATTTGTTTTTCTGGATCTGGATGGCTCGAAAGTACCCTTCGAAGTTTCCTATGCGGATGACGGTCCGCATTTTGTCATTGGACTTGCTAAGGTGGTGGACAAGGATGCTTCAGACGCGCTCGCCGGAAAAGAGATTTGGATTGACGCAACACGTATTAAAGCGCGCCATCGACTTTCTCCTCGAAACACGAAAGGCAAATGGGATGAATACGCAATCCACGACACCGAAACCGATTTAGTTTTTCCTATCCTCCGCACAGAAGAGTATCCTCAGCAACTCATGGCGGTGATAGAATCTAATGATCGTGAAATCCTCATTCCGTTACATGAAGACCTGATCTCTTCCATCGACCGCGAACAGAAGGTGTTGTATATGGAAGTGCCGGATGGACTCTTGGAAATGTAAGGCATAGGGCATAGGGCGAAGGGCGAAGGGCGAAGTGCGAAGTGCAAAGGGCGAAGGGCAAAGAGCCTAGCCTAAACGTTAATCACCATAGCTTCAGCGAAGGAGATACTCACCAATAGCTTTGGGCTTAACCCCGTCGCTAACAGAACGCCCCTTCAGGGCTTTTTACTTTTCAACAATAACAGAAGGCGAAGAATGTCACAAATTATTATTCCTTTCTGCCGTTCCGCCTTTTAATCGCCGTAGCTTTAGCGAAGGAGATCCATGCTCCTCCATCGCGGGTAAGCCCCCCGGGA
>JAUHXV010000146.1 GCA_030426765.1 Bacteroidia bacterium
TAGGATTGGGTATCACCTTATCTTCATCAATGCCCATCACCCGACCAAAACCCTCACAACGGGGACAGGCTCCGAAGGGGTTGTTATAATTAAATAGATGTGGTGTGGGCTCAATGAATGTCAGACCGTCCAACTCAAACCGGTTGTTGAAGATGAGATCTTCGTCTTCTTCCAGGACTCTCAAGAGACACTCTCCCCCACTTTCTGCAAAAGCAGTGCTGACAGAATCTGCTATCCGCTTGATGTTTTCCTCCTCATTATTAGCGACAAATCGATCAATCAGGATCAGTATTTCATAGGGGTCCACCTCAGAAATCTTTTTCTCCAGTATTTCATTTTCACTCGCGAGATAGTCTTCAATATATAGCTGTTCTTCACCGACATACAATCTGGAGTACCCCTTTTGGAGTAAAACTGAACATTCCTGTCCGATCGTCCGATCCTTATACTGCTGATGAAGGGGTATCAGGAGCAGAATTTTTTGACCTTTTTCGAGACTTTTGATATGATCGACAACATTGGTGACGGTATGTCGAGTCACAACATTGCCCGATACCGGCGAGTATGTGATACCAATTCGGGCATAAAGCAGACGCAGATAATCATAAATCTCTGTTAAAGATCCTACGGTACTTCGGGCATTAGCCGTACTCACTCGCTGCTCAATGGCAATAGCTGGACAAATTCCTTTTATGAAGTCGACTTCGGGTTTCTTCATTCGATTGAGAAACTGTCGGGCATAGGAAGAAAGACTCTCCACATACCGTCTCTGCCCCTCTGCGTACAGGGTATCGATCGTGATGGTTGATTTGCCAGAACCTGATACACCCGTGACGACAATCAATTGATTTTTGGGAATCTGTAAGTCAACATTCTTAAGGTTGTTAGCTCTCGCTCCTTTGATAGATATTGTCTCCTTAAGCGAATTCGTCATATGTACTGCTCCAATAGTGAGTAGATGATAAATGTTAAAAAAGTCAAATTCTTAAAAAGTTGGTCTGATTCTTGCAAAAATGTAAAATGAATCTCTATTTTTGAATTGCCTCTTTTAAACGAGGAAGCAAAAATAAAGTTCTCGTTAAACTTTAGTTAATCGACAGGAACTTTAAAGTATGCTCGAAAAAGAGGTGCTATATTAGATCAAGAAGATCAATAACTTTTCTAAAAAATCTGATTGCTTATAGAGTAAAACTTATACACGACATTACATCATTGTTAATCAAACTAAACTTTGTAGTCGTATGCAAGTTACTCCATTTAGCGACCAGGAACTCATTCAGCAGTATCTTAGTGGAAATGAAAGAGCCTTTGAGGAGCTCTTATCTCGTCATCGGAACAAGATCTACACTTCCATTTATCTCTTTGTAAAAGATCAAAGTCTCGCTGAAGATATCTTCCAGGAAGTTTTCATCAAAATCATCAAGACATTACGCAGTGGCAAGTATAATCACGAAGGAAAATTCGTGCAATGGGCCATGCGAATCGCGTACAACATGTGCGTGGATCAATTCAGAAGAAAGAAAAGAAGGCCTCAAGTGGCGCCTACAGAAACCTTCGACATCTTTGATGTATTGCAGGTATCTGATGACAATATGGAATCACGGATGATCAAAAGCCAGACGCATGATAAAGTGCGTCAGCTGGTGGACAATCTTCCACCCGAGCAACGTGAAGTCGTCATCTTGCGTCACTATGCGGACATGAGCTTTAAAGAAATATCTCAACTTACGAGAGTAAGTATAAATACCGCCCTGGGTCGAATGCGATATGCATTAATCAACATTCGAAAAATGGTGGAAGAGAAAGAGATTATTCTTCAGTAGCACGAAAATATCATACGATTGAAAGTATATGCCCGGCTTTTCGGTAAGCCGGGCTTTTTTTGTGTCCTACTTTGAAAACCTGCGGGCAAAATCCATCGCGAAATAGGTAATGATCACATCCGCACCGGCGCGCTTAATAGAAAGCAAAGCCTCCGGCATCGCCAGATCATAATCCAGCCATCCGTTTTGAGACGCAGCAATCAGCATCGCACATTCACCACTTACATGATAGGCCACAATAGGTAGGTGACTATAATCTCTCAATGTCTTTATCACATCCAGGTAATGGATTGCAGGCTTCACCATCAGAAAATCAGCTCCTTCCTCCGCATCCAACTGCGCCTCGCGAAGTGCTTCACGCTGATTAGCGGGATTCATTTGATACGTCTTTTTATCACCTGCCTTGGGGGCAGAATCCAGCGCATCCCGAAAAGGACCATAAAACGCGCTGGCGTATTTT
>JAUHXV010000089.1 GCA_030426765.1 Bacteroidia bacterium
TGAGACGGAAAATGAAACTGATCTGAAGTCTTTTTGGTAACCAATATTCAGTACAAAACCTGAGAAGGTTATCCGAAAATCAATTAGGCCATTGTATTCATCTGTTTGGATTTCATCTTCACTGAGCGAAAGATGGGTTTTTACAAAGGCTAAGAATACGGCATGCATTTCTTCCCTGACCGGGCTAAGCTGATAATTGGCGGACTTCGTAAAATGTCCGGTCCATGCCGGCAGTTCAGGCAGGGTCTTCAGATTGACAATAAATCTTCCATTCGTGTCCTGCTTCCATTCAAGATACGTATTAAACCATTCCGCACCGGCACTATATGGATCGTGCAAGCGAGTATTGGTTTTATCGACAGGCAGTGTGTAAGCCCTTTTGCCTTCGATATTGTACACAACGATACCCTGAACAAATTCAGTTCGATGGATTTCATGACTCTTGCTGCCCATGAAAGCAATCTCTCGTTTGTCCGGTGAGAATCCCAATACCTGATAGGTGCTGTAATCATCCGTATGATCGCGATTGGGGGTGAAGTGAAACAGCTTCAGGTCTTTTATCCGTAATACTGACGTTTCATTGATCAATAGATGTTGCCCATCTGTCAGAATACAATTCGTCGTGTCTTCTCCGACGAGGATTTCAGTTTTTGGTCCGGGTTGACTATCCTGCGTGTCCAGCCATTGAACACTCGCGTAATTGGAATAATTGGCGGGAATTGGAATAAGATTGACAGCTTCGTCTTTTTCATTGACCAGATAAACTTGTTTGCTGCCCACAAGAAGGGTAGGTGTCGGAGCATCTTCCAGGAAGTATACTTTCCAAATCCCGGGAACACCTGTATTCGCATCCAATTCTTCCGGAAAAGTAATGCGTTCGTCGTGATAAAATACCTTGTATTTGGTCTGCCTGTGTTTGGAGACATGGCCTTCGTTAGGTTTCCACCTTCGATCTGTAATCGTGTTTTTCTCAATTCGAAATGGTGGGTATGAGAGTGTCTCTGTATGGGGTGAAAAACTTTTTTTGCATCGGAGAAAGGAGAATATTCCCATAAGGGTGGCAATTGTGAGGAAGAGTACAATTGTATATTTCATGTTTATATTGGTGTGACGAGAATGCCAATGTATACTGCTGCCTTAAAGTATCACACAGGCTGGTTTAAGAAGCGTGAGAAAACCTGGAGGAGATTGGTATGGCTAACTCGTCATGCTGTTCATAAATATACAACATTGAAAAGCTTGTTTCAATAGTTTGCTCAAAAGAGGTCAGTGCCCTTCTAATAAAAGCTTTATATAAAATTGATATTGAGGTTACGATCTGCTAAACTATGGCACCTACCTTTGACACTTCGTAAACCAAACCCCCACCAGATGTTAGAGCATACATAATCTGTATGTTATATGAAAATAAGTTTTCAAGCAAAGTAGCATAAGTTAGTTGGAAGTTCGAGTCATGACTGTCACAAGCATGACTCGTCTATTTTTATGCTCTATGCTTTACAAGGGAAGTACTTTAAGGTCCGGAGGATGCGCGCGTGTGCGTTTTTCTCAATTAGATCACGCGGCCATGCTCGTGCGTCGGGAGAAGATCCCTTCTTTCGTGACCAGACTGAAAGCCGGTACATCCGTATGCTCATCCAGGACAACACCTTCTTCGATGATGCAAAAGCTGCCAATGCGGCAATACTCCTGAATGATTACACCATCCGCAATGGTACACCCGTGGGCGATGTTCGAACCACCACCAATTCTGACATTTTTACCAACCCGGTTTTTTAAGCCTATGGCCACATTAAATCCAATCGTGCTGTCTGATCCGATTCGTGTGTTATACCCAATGGAACAACGTTGATCGAAGATGCAGTTTTCGCCGATCTCTATCGTGCCGGTGACTATCCATTTCTGATCCGGTGTGACCTGATTGGTTCCAAGTAGAATGTCATCCGCGAGGTAGGTGCCTTTTCCGATATTCAGTAAAGGCAGATCACGCAACCAGCATTTGGGATAGATGGTAAATTCAACAGATCCTTGGTAACCGAAAGTGCGAAAGAACAGCAGTTTAAGTTCGGCGTTGGAAAAAACGCAATTGAGTACGGCCTGATCGTAAACATAATTGCGCAGTTCACGCGTATAGATCAGTCGATCTTCATAGTTGACACTGTTTTTGTCGCGCTTAAATTTTCCGGCTTTGATATTGTCAACGGCCTGATTGAATCGCGCGTTTTCTGAAAGGGCTGTCAGGGCTTCTTTAATGGTCATTGGGTTGATAAAACTCATGGCGTTTATTTTTTTTGAAGTGTTTTGAATGATTGTTTGCTTCTTTATCGCAGCAATTCAAAAAGGTCATCATTCGACCGATTGTTTTTCTGGAAAAAACAAGGGCGGGGAATTGTAATTCATTATTTTATTCAATAAAAAAAGCCTCTTCACTCTCGCAAAGAAGCTTTTAGTAAAGAAGATTTCAGATTAGGACTAACAGCCGATCATGCCAAAGGAAAAGACCAATTGCTGATCCACCTTTTGTCCTTTTTCATCTTCAGCCGGAGCCCATTTTCCGGGAAGTGTTTCGATGAGTTGTTTCATCTTCTGGTCGATGGATGCATACCCTGATGTGGAATCAAGGGAAACATCTGTCACAGCGCCTGTCTTTGTCACTGTAAAGGAGATTTTTCCGGATCGCAATCCGCCCTCCTGTGCTATGGAAATTTCTGCTTTACTGCCGTCCTTCAGGAATTCAATGAGCGCTGAATGGCCGGGGATATATCTTGCTTCCTTTTCAGGCGTCACGGATATATAATACACCAGCTCGTATGGTTCCGTAAAACCTGAATATGAATATTTCTTGAAACAGTCAGACCGGATAAAAAAGTTTGTACTGTAGTCCGCATCTCGCATTAATTCGATTTGCTCACCATTCAGTACTTCGTTCTTACCGATGGCTATGGTTTCGCCATTTTTGGTGAGCAAACCCACTTTGACCTGATTGTACCCGACCAAAAACTGTGTGGCCTTTTCCGGAAGAATCTCCAGGATGGAAGTGGCCCGATGAAGCTTTTCTTTTGTAATGGTGGTATTGAACCGGGAATCAACATCGTACATAAATTGAAGAGCCGGGGTAAATCACTTAAAAAACAGGACCGGTCCCGATGAAGCCGGCATACAGGAAACTTCTCTTGGGTTCGGATTTGTAGTGTTTTTCTGCAGCGCACTATAGGCTGCCAGGCTGAAGGTTGCCAGTAGGCCACCGATAAATAAGATACTCTTTTTCATACACGTAGATGTTTTGGTTAGATGCCTCCAAAAGTATAGGCAGCCCTGTCCCCCAACCGTTTATGAAGTGTAAATTGATGTTAAAGTAGTGTAAATCAGCGATAATGTGACCTGATTCCAATAGTTTTGTACCATGCACAGAATCACGGTTTGGTTTTCTTTCCTGTTACTTATTTCCGGCCTCTTCACGCCATCTGTCATGCGTGGAAATCCCCTTTCCGATCAAAAGCATATCGAGGTAGCCATGCGCATGATCGGCCATAAAATCCTTCAGATGGCCGGCGACAGTACATCACTAGTACTGCCGATTAGTGGGGTAGATGGGGTATACACAATTGGGTTTGATACTCAAATTGGGATCAATCCGGACGACCTCGCATCTGTTGTGTCTAAAGTAGCGGAGGAAACCGGCTTGCCGAAACGCTATTTTGCAGAAGTGCAGTCGTGTGATTCGGGTGAGGTAGTGTATGCGTTTGAAAAGGGAAATGAAATGGAATCGGATATAATGCCATGTCGAGGCAGAGATCTCCCAAAAGCTTGCTATACGCTCGTCATCACGCTTCCGGATTCCGGATCCAACATGGCTGAAGTAACGCAGGATATGAATCAACAGGCCGGGATGAGTTCTTTGAATGTTGGTGTTCTGCTCACATTGCTTTTACTGATGTTCGGCGGAGCGTATGTTTGGTTTCGAAAAAGAAACTCAGGCGTCCACTCTGACCTGATCCAAATCGGTGGTATGTATTTTGACAGACGTAATGGCGAATTGCGTTTTGAAGACAAGAAGATAAAACTCACCGGAAAGGAAGCTGACTTACTTCAGGTACTGTACGAGGAAGCCAATGTGACTGTAGAACGCGATATCATTCTCAACCGGGTCTGGGGTGACGAAGGGGATTATGTGGGCCGCACATTGGATGTGTTTATCTCAAAGCTCAGGAAGAAACTTGAGCTTGATCCTGCCCTGAAGATTGAAAACATCAGGGGAGTAGGGTATAAGTTGATTCTTAACTAGCCCTGGTAACTTACAGTATGCTTTTTCGAACGCATGTGAATACAGCACTATAGTATAAATTGCCCATCGCCTGCTTTTTTTGCCTTCTTCTTCAATGTTATTTTGGATGCAAGTGTGAGCTTGTAGAAACGCTATTCTTCCGAAAAAATATCAAGATGGAAGCCTCCCCACCACATAGCCGCCAGGTTGTATAAAACAGCTTCTAAAAATCCTGTGAGAAGTCCTGCTCCGGCAAACAGAATGGGCATCCCCACTAACGCGCCGAACGCCAGCATGGTGCCTTCGCTCAACCCCGGCGTTTCCTGAGAGGTGAGGATGTCAAAACTCACAAGGGCATCAACAAGCAAACCGCCAAAGGAATACATGACTCCGGCCAACAGGCCCAACAAACCGAAGAGGAAGGCCTGGAAAAGTGCAAAGGGCAGCAATTTGATTTTTCTGATCTTTTTCATCGCTGATGTTTTTAAGGGTCGCATGTAACAACTCACGATCACTCATACTCCACCAGGCTGTCACCAATGTCCTGACGCCTTTCAAACTGATTGATTTCAGCCGTGGTCAGCAGCAGATCCCGAAGGGCGAGTATAGCTTGTTTAGACGATTGCACATAGGCTCGGTTGACAACAAAGACAGTCGACACTTCGAGGTCTTTAATTTGATCCTGATTGATGGCTTGTGTCACCATGTCCACAAACTTCCTGTCATCCTCTTTGAGCTGTTTGAGTGATTTAAGAATAGATTTCGTGATATCCTTTTCTCCTTTATCACGCATGATTTTATCCACCTTCAGGCATGTTTCGATCATGCGTTTCCTGAAATGGGTGTACTGATCAGTTAAGAATTCGTTGTCCGAACTTTCAAAGTCATCGAAATTGTGTTTTACATCCTTGAGGGATTTTGCTGAGTGAATCGCCAGTCGGGCGGCATGCAGGTAACGATTTAAGGCTACCGATTCTGCTTCGACAAGTTCATGTCGTTGTATGCCCGCCGCAAAAGTAGAGATCTCTGCCTGCAGGCGTTTTAGATTATCATAGTCCGACATTTGCGACGGAAGTGGAACGGACTTGTCTTTTTCGTGCAAAGAAAAATCAGAAAACACAAGTTTCGTATCAATGTTGAGAATGCTCAGGTTGTGACGCAACACATTTTCAACGAGGTGCAGTGCTTCCTGGCGTAATGCGGTAACCCCTGCTTCTGTCACTTCGGACATCGTATTATTAATATACAGCGTGAGCTCGGTCTTGCGGTCGGGGAAGATCCGGGTCAGCAGCTTTGCAGTCGTTTGAATGAACGGGAAGAATACGATCACGCCAAGAAGGTTAAACAGTGTATGAAACAGAGCAAGTCCAATCACCGCGTTTACTTCGACATCAATAATTTGGAATACGAGAAAGGTAAGTACTGGCAATAGGAGTAGTGCCAGAATACCCGTAATGATATTGAACACAAAATGACTATAGGCTACTCTCTTCTTGACCTGGGCGCCACCTATCGCTCCCAGCAGGATGGTAACCGTGGTGCCCACATTAGCTCCAATGACCATTCCGGCTGCATGATCGAAAGAGATAATGCCTGCATTGAGAGTGGTCAGCACGATGGCCATGGTCGCGGAACTCGATTGCATCAGCGCGGTCAGAACGATTCCTATCCCCAGATACACCAGTATTCCATAGTCGGGAAGCGCACGCATGTCAAATTGCTGCGCAAAAACTTCGACACTGGTCTTCATATAATCAAGGCCCATAAACAGGAATCCAAAACCGACGAGCAATTTGCTGATATTGGAATACCGTTCGGATTGCCCCAGGAAGATAATACCCAGGCCGCCGGCTCCAATTAACGGAAGGGCGAAACTTTCGATATTTACCTTGAACCCTATGGTGGCGACAATCCAGGCGGTTGCCGTGGTACCAAGATTAGATCCCACGATGACCCCAATCGCGTTTTGCATTGACATAATCCCCGCGCCCACGAAAGCAAGGATCATGAGGGAGACAGCCGAACTACTCTGGAGAATAGAGGTGACAAAAAAACCGGAGAGTATGGACTTGAATCTTCCGGTGGTGTATCGTCGGATCAGTTTCTTAAAAGCGCGACCTGAAATCTTTTGGATGGATTCCTCAAGGAGGAACATGCCGAATATGAAGATACCCAGTCCGGCTAATAACTTCCATATGTCAAAATCCTGCATCAAAATCGTACGATCGAATCTGAAATGTACGATTTGTTAGTCAATTGACTATTTGGAAAAGGTGTATCTCAAAATTAACTGCCTACGGGCGGAAACAACTCAAGCAATCTGTTTTTCATTTCTTTAGCGACTCCGGCTCCATTCCCACCTTGCGTTTCCAGACGAGCCATGATATTTCGGTAACTTTCTTCATCGCGATTCTGACTTAGTTTAAAGACATGATCGATATGCTCTGCTCTCATTTCAAAGCCCATAATGCCCGGCATCATCTTTCGAATAAAATCGTCCGGAAGATTGTCATAATAGGTAGGGGAGTGAGTATTGCCGCCTTCAAATTTCAGCGTAAATTTTCGCATAAACTGCACCAGCTGATCATCGGTCATAAACTGCATTTGACCCCGGACATGGACACTCATATAATTCCACGTCGAACCAATGTGCGGATCTGAGTACCAGGAAGCACTCACGTAGGCATGTGGTCCGGAAAAGACAATCAGGGTATTTGGATTTTCCGTGAAAGCTTTGTGATGGTCCGTATTACGCATAATATGTCCCTGAAGAAACAATTCGCCATCCCTATCGTCCAATAGCACCGGAATTTGTGTGGCGACTTGTTGCCCTTCAGATGTGCATCCACTAATAAAGGCAAACGGGTTATTATGAATGAAATCGATGACCTTTCGATGGTCTTTTTCTTTGTAGTAAGGAAATGAATACATAGTAACCTGATTAGTGAGCCAGCAACCAGCTGATACGATCATAAGAAAACATATAATGGATGATCACAAGGATGCCGAAGATCAAACTGACCCGATGATATCCAACATCCCTGAGGCACCAGGTGGCAAAGGCAAAGAATGCAAGTTCGATGATCAGCCGAACGATGCCCGGCGTGATCACAGGAGCAGCTCCTGAACGGCTTGGATCATCCGGAACTGCGAAGGTGCCCCAAACAGCGGCGAGGGCTAGTGGAATTCCGATGGCCAGTACAAAGCGCCACCAGCTATCGGATTGTTTCCATCCCCACATACCAAAAGAAACCAGCGCGGAGAGTTCGAGAAGGAAGCGAAAGCCGAGGTTGATTGGATGTGTACCCATAGGTGATAAAATAAAATAAGAAAGGCACAAGGTACCGGTTTTCTAAATCAAGTTCGGCATCGGCCACGCAGGGAAAAAGGATTTTAGACGTAATCTTAAACAGTCTTCAATTTGTCTTCAATGACAGGAAGTTCGTACAGTGTTTTTATCTCCTCACAAGCTTCTCTCATCTGCATGCGAAAACTTTCTGCGGACGCTGGAAGATTGCCTCCGGATTTCGCCCAGGTGTTCCGGTCAGGCCACATGGCATACGCGATGTAATGATGTTCATTTTCGTGGTGTAACCTTGACCCGAGGCCACCCTCATGTTCAGCGATGAGTTGGGTGAGTTCGCGCCACGCTGCAGTAAACGATTCATCCTTTCCGGGTTTGATCCTAAACGAGTATAGCACTGCAAAATGATTTTTGTAATCCATATTAGGGGAAATTAAGCATTTGCTTCTTTGCCTCCTCTTACGATCAACCAGATGGCCAGAGACATTTCACCAAAAATACTGGGTATGGCGACCAATGCTAAAAACAGAGAAGCATGGGACGCATAGTCCTGCATGAGAAAGTGAGCAGCAGTGTCCACCATATACATGACCCCGGCTATGGCGAGCAACACTGCAATGATCCTTGGCTTGCCGAGAATTTGGCCTAGCAGAATGAGGTGTATTCCAAAGAAGAACAATCCAATCAGCCAGATAGTATTGAATACATCCACCTGATGCAAGATAGCCTCCGCTGTCCGGGCTGAAAGTGCGATTGGCAAAGCAAATACAGCGGCACCCATAATGGCGGCATGCATCATCCGGAAGTAGGTGCTCAGTCCAGACAGGAAATGGCTTTTGTATAATTCGTATAAGGCCCAGGCGACAACCACATCAAACACAACGGTGACCAGAAATGCAATGATGCCAAACCGAACGGTGAGATGGTGATTTTGAATAGTTCCGACCGGATCCTGCAGGATAGCTTCGAGAACAAAAAAATTGGCAAAGATGGCGGCAAAAAATATGATGATATAACTGCCACCGGCAAGGATGGCTAATTTCCGACGAGGCATATTTAGGTTTTTGGAAATGTTGATTTAAATCATAATTGGTATTCGGGTAAAATTACATTTTTTATACACGATGCATGGTGACCTATCGATGATTTTTTTTCTATGTCGTGTAAGAAATATTTTGCTGAAACACCATGCGTTGTATCGTAGAGCCGCAATGCATTGCGGCTCTACGATACAACGGCCCAACCCATTGGTATGATACAACGGCCCAACCCATTGGTATGATACAACGGCCCAACCCATTGGTATGATACAACGGCCCAACCCATTGGTACGATACAATGATCCGTTTTAATGGTTCAATATAATGGTGGGATATCCTTCCACAGCAATATATTTCTGTGTTGGATTGATTATCGGACATTGAATAAATAACAAGACGCATGGGTGCTGACAAACCGATCCGTTTCAACACCGATCCGTTCGCCCATTTCTATGTACTGATCAATATGTTCCTGTGGGAAGGTGTGGGAAAGAAAAATCCAGAATGTATCCTTGCCGGTATTATCCAAAGATTTTCTGATCACAGTTTCAGCAGATTCACGCCAGTGGGCAAGGTGATAATTTTGAAAACCCCATGCTTTATCGTACATCTCATTATAAAAGATAAATGCCGGAACACCGTCGTGCTGCACAAATATAAATGTGTCATCTGATGTGTTTTTATTTATGTATTGCATGACACTTTTAGCGTTTTCGAACTCCATGCTTTTCCATACGTATGTATAGCCGTCTTTGTTTGCGATAGTAAGGATCATGACTGCTGCTAATGCAATTTTGCCAACCCGATTCGCCTTATCCCATAGAAAGGACACGCCCATTCCCATTATAAGTAATATCAGGGGAATCATAAACAAAGTCAATCTAGGGATCAGCGAGTACAATTTTAGATGCGAAGTGACCAGGCATAAAAGGATAGGCCCTGCCAACAGGATGGATGTAAACCTGTTATCTCTAATCAACAACACAAGTCCAGTGAGAAAGGTGATGCCTGCCCATGCCAGAGATATGATGGTTTGATCTGTAGCGGAGCGAAGCAAACTAATGAGCAATTTTATGCTTTGATTGGCTTCGGCGAAACTCGTTGGAATAAAATTAAAGAAGTATGATTTGTGGTAATTCGACAAATAATCAGAGTGGGCATCATGATGCAGGATTGACATGTAGTAGACGCCGAAACTTATTATCCAGGAGACGCCCATCAGTGCTATATATGGGATCATCCTCCTGTCATTTTTCCTGGCTTCGACTAATAAAGCAGAACCTGCGGAGGCTAAAATAAATACCACAGGCATACTGAACCAGATAGCAAGCGCCCCTAATATGGCCCACCAGAGAATAATTGATTTGCGGATGCCGTTCTGCTTCGTTTTGAGCACCCACCAAATAAATCCCAAAGTGAAAGCCGCGTCGATAGCATACGGTTTAAATTCAGTGGCATACCGGATCGCCAGTATAGAAAATGCAAACAGAAGTAAAGCATACCAAGTGCCTGTATACTTTTTGATCACCATTTTACTGATGGCCAGTAAGAGTATAAGTGAAAGTATCCCGGCGATCAATGATGGCAGTCGGAATACAAATTCATTTACTCCGAATCTTTGAGTCAGGAATTTTACCAGAGATGAGTAGAGTGGGGGAGCATATTGTTCGTAATCCAATGTGGTGAAAAGCCTATTGTAATCTCTCTCGACGATATTTCTGGCCAGATTAGCCTCGTCTATAATCAGCGAACGGTTTTGCACATATACATTCAACCGAAGGGCAGTACCCAGGAGGATAATCAGGAGTCCAATGACAGGAAGATGATGTGGTCTGATACGAATCCTTGAAAGCAATGGTTAGCTTAGTTTTTAATCAGTATATACGCATTCAGAGACGTTGCGATCAGCAGCCAAACGAAGTAGGGCAGGAGCAGGAGTGTATAGGACTTGAGCAATGGCTTTGCATACACCATCATATAGCCGATGATAATCGTGAGCAGCATGATGATCATCAGCGCCAGGCCCACAAAGTGGAAATGAAAGAAGGCCGGGTTCCAGGCGACATTGAGCATCCATTGAAGGGCAAACCATCCGATCAGGAAGGAAGTTTGGTTGACTTTCGGCCAGAGCAGAGCCATGAAAACCGAAAAGCAGATCATAATGGTCGTCCAGGCGAAACCGAACATCCATCCGGGAGGAGTCCAGGGTGCTTTTTGAAGTGAAATATACCATTCAGAAGGAACACCTTTGCCGGTAAACATGGCGCCAATTGCCAGTGCGCCGAAGTTGAGGAGTAGGAAGAGGATAAGTCGGGGGAGCATATTTAAGTCAGTTAGTTAATTGCCACTCTGGTGCTATAGGATAATCCAGGTCGAGCATAAAACTACGCATGTGAACCTGTAGTAATGGTGCTTTGGTCATACGTTTTGTCATTTTCTTTTGCTTTTTTTGATATGTCGAAAAGCTAAACTCTAATTCTGAGAAATCCGGATATATTTCGATCCTTCGTTTGGTTAACTCGTTGAATCGCTTGTTGAAATCCTTGATTCCTTGTGCTGAAAACCATATACAGTTGAGCCAGGATGTTTCAACTGCAAATGATTCAATGGAAGGATCAAACCTGGGTACAAACCCTTTGCTTTGTGCTAACCAGGATTTAGGCCACCCTCCGGTATAACCAAGAATCAGTACATAATCCACTTGATTTCGAATTT
>JAUHXV010000011.1 GCA_030426765.1 Bacteroidia bacterium
TGATTAAACACCCAATCCGGGTAGCCGGGTGCGGACAAAGTGAAATCCATGGCATAGGGAAATTCCCCACCGTCTATTTCGATTTGCATCGCATTAGGTTCGACCTCGCAATTTTTGATACATATATTTTCATCGCCGGAGATCGTGGCTTCCATGAATGGATCACATGGGTCCGAGCAATAGCCGGGGATAGGTACCTCTATAGTATACGAACACCATGGCCAGTTGAGAAGGGTGATTCTGATATTCATAAAATCGGCAGTAGCCGTACCGGGATCTAAAAGGAAAGTCTCTGTCTCTCCAACAACACCTGTCGTCGGGGAAATTCCACCTGAATACGCTTGAATCTCATAAGTAGCTCCATTAGGCACTCCTTCACTTAAAACCGTGAGATCCAGCTCTATCGCATCATCAAAAATATTGTAGGGCGTGCCGTTCTGGTGGCAGCCTACTTCTAGAATGGAATCATCAAATTCTATCCAAAATACACTGACTGAAGCTGTATCCGGAGGACATTCCGGTGGTCCGGGATGCTGAAAAACATATCGGTAAATACCAGGACCCCAGCTGGCAACGTACATCAATTCGCCGGAGACGGGATCCTCTTGTAAAGGGGGAAACCATTCGCCACCGGGTTCGGGATCACCATTTAAAAAATAAAACAAAGCATACACACCGACGTTGGGACAAACCCATAACTCGCCATGCTCACCCGGGTTGTTATAAGGTGCTGTCAAGGTGACCGGGCCACCTAAATTAGAGTATACGGTACAACCGCCAACTTCTTCGACAGAAATTATCCAAAACGTAATTTCCTGAGAGACAAAAACCTCCTCACCAAAAATCCCATTGACATCATACAACTCAAATGTATCCGTTCCATTAGTATACACGACATTGTACGAACCATCCCAGGGCAAGTTGAATACAAGCGCGTCTTCAAAGGTTGCACAATCATTACATATCCAGCATCCGATACTCATGCCACCATCAATTTGATACGTTGCGCCTACATGGTTTGTGTACCAGGGTTGAAAAATTCCGGTGCAACTGGTCTCAGTAGCCCAGTCGGGCCACCATTTAATTCGTTCCAGCCATTCAAAATGGGTAGCCTCACTGGTGGGACCGTTAAAAACCGCCGCTTGGGTAGCTCCGCCCGGGCCACTTTGCTCCTGATAATAACAAGGCTGAAGACCTGGTGGCACATTGGAGTTAAAATTTGTACCATCGGCCACCCAGGCATCCCGCGTACTTGAACCCCAAATCAGGCGTCCATCATATGTGGCACGATTCGCTCCGCCACCCTGATTGTCCCAGGTACCTCCCTGCATGAAAATAATCTGGTCACCTCCTCCATCGAGATTGAAATCTCCCCCAGGAATATTGATGTTGGTAAACGACCAGCCGTTGTCCGGGCTGATGGTGCGATAGGTCCATGCACCGGCAATTAACTGACTCTGCACGGTGATAACGGTTCCGGCAGGAATAGTGCCTCCGGTGCGCACCATGGCAAGGGTGCCTTCAGAGTCTCCGAAAAAATCAGCATTCGAATGTTCCCAACCATTATCCGTTATGTCAATCTGAGTCCCGTTTTCAATATCCTGAAAACACATAAAACTGAACTGGTCGGCATCAGGTGTTAATCCGCAAGGTCCCATATTCGAAATCATGGACAACACTATAATATCACCCGGATACAAGGTAGTCTGACTGGTACCGGGAACGGACAGTATGGCAACAAAAAAATATGCTATGTACGTGGGTAAAAATCTTCTCATTTATTCTGGATGTGATTTGAATTCGGGGTTAGCCTGAATGTAATAAAAATTTCTGTCCTGTCAAGTTGATCATCCACCCTATTTTTCCGAAACGGTCTAAAACAGCGATGACTATCCACTTCATTTTGACGAAACCAGAATGATAAATGGTTGGGTCAAAACACAAAATTTACATTTGATTTTATTCTGTCATTCAATTGTTAAGCTGTTCAGTTCAGTAAAAAGCTGGTTATCAGCACTATTTTATCCCTAAGACTCAATATCGAACGAGAATGCTGCCCGCGATTCATTTCAAATACGTATCATATAAAAAATATTCACTTTGCCCGTTCAAAAAGCTGTTTTTGTTTTGATTATACATTAAGTATTATTTTAAAATAAAACTAAAGAACGATGACCGAAAAACAACTACAGGGATGAACGTGATGCAGCCACGGAAAAAACCAACAGCGGAGTTCGCTTAGATTTGACAAGCAGAACCAAACCAACACAATGATTAAATCATTCGGGAAACGAAAGATGCACCGCGCCTGGAGTATGTATGACTGGGCCAATTCGGTTTACAATCTGGTGATCACTTCTACTATTTTTCCGATGTATTATATCGCTGTCACCAGTGATCAAAATGATGGGACCATAGATTATATTTCTTTGTTTGGCTTCAAATTTGTCAACACCTCCGCCTTAAATTATGCCCTGGCCCTAGCGTATCTGCTGGTAGCTTTTCTGTCACCGATTTTATCTTCCATTGCAGATTATCGAGGCACGAAAAAGCGATTCATGAAGGTCTTTACCTACCTCGGTGGCGGGGCTTGTTGTGGTATGTTTTTCTTTGATGGTGCGCATATCACTCTCGGATTACTGTTTGCCATGATCGCAGCGTTGGGCTACAGCGGAAGTCAGGTGTTTTATAATGCCTACCTGCCGGAGATAGCGGAAGAAAAAGAACATGATCGACTAAGTGCCAAAGGCTTTGCATTCGGATATGTGGGCAGCGTAATTCTACAGCTTATCTGCCTGGCTATTGTCAGCATTTCATTTGATGATCCCACATTTGGTGCAAGGCTTTCCTTTTTATTAGTGGGGGTATGGTGGATCGGCTTTGCCCAAATTCCATTTCGTGTTTTACCCAAAGGGACGCCCATCGGGAAAGATCCTAAGCACAGTATCCTGTACAATGGATTTTTCGAACTGAAGAAGGTATACGGAGAATTAAAATCACTGTCAGCTTTGCGTATCTATTTGCTGGCTTTCTTCTTCTATAGTATGGGCGTGATGACCGTGATGCTGGTAGCGGCCGAGTTTGCTGTGAAAGAAATCAAAATGGAAGTTGACGGGCAATGGGTCAACCTGGGTGAAACGCAATTGATCACGAGCATTCTGCTCATTCAACTGGTCGCCATTGCGGGAGCTATATTGATGGCGCGCCTCTCCGATAAAATTGGAAACATTTCTGTCCTGATGATCACAGTGGGTATCTGGATTGGCATCTGTGTGTTTGGCTATTATACATACACGGCCAATCAGTTTTATGTTCTGGCCGCGTGCGTCGGACTGGTGATGGGAGGAATCCAATCGATGAGTCGGTCAACGTATTCCAAAATGATGCCTGTCACCAAGGATACAGCTTCCTTTTTTAGTTTTTATAATGTTGCTGAAAAACTGGCTATGGCCCTGGGGTTGTTTTTCTTCGGACTGATAGAGGATGTCACGGGTAGCATGCGCAACTCCGTGTTCACCCTGGGAATATTTTTCCTGATTGGACTAGTCTTTCTGTTTGTCACGCGTAGAAAGGTAACTGCTCAAGCCCGGGCATAAGGTCTTCGTGCTCTCCATTCAGGCAATTGCGTTTATATTTGCCGCAAATGGACAAGCGCTGATGATAATTTTGAATGCTATTCTGTATTACCTGGTGATCATCCCCATCTCTCTGCTACCATTTCCTGCCCTCTATATATTGTCCGATCTTTTATACCTGATCTTGTACCGCTGCTCAGGCTACCGCACGAAGGTAGTGCGTCAGAATCTGCAGATGGTTTTTCCAAAAAAAACGAATGCTGAGATTACATCGATAGAGAAGCAGTTTTATCGCCATCTGTGTGATGTCATTGTTGAGGCGCTTAAATCGTTTACGATCTCCAGCAAACAGATCGTGAAGCGGATGAAAGTGATCAATCCTGAGCTGATGAATACGTATTTCGACGAAGGACGAAGTGTGTTGCTGGCCGGAGGGCACTACAATAACTGGGAATGGACAGCCACCGGGTTGCAGCAACAAATAAAACATCGAGCCGTAGCCATCTATACACCACTCTCCAATGCGTTTTTTGATCAGAAAATGCATTCCACCCGAGGCAAGTTCGGATTGAAGATGATCAGTGTCAAACGCATCAGGCAATTCTATTTGGATCATCCGGACCAACTGACTTCCACGATATTTGGCATTGATCAGTCGCCTCGCAATCCGGCTCGAAGCTATTGGACCACTTTTCTGAATCAGGATACAGGTGTACAGTTCGGGCTTGAAAAATTCGCTGTGGAACTCAACAGCCCTGTCTTGTTCGGCTCCATATCAAAAGTAAAAAGAGGGTATTATACACTTCATTTTCAGTTGATCACGGACAAACCAAAGGAAGAACCGTACGGGAGGATCATTGAGACAGCAACTTCACTCCTCGAACAACAAATTCTGGATAAACCTCAGTACTGGCTCTGGACACATCGCCGGTGGAAACACAAGCGTCCTGTCGGTAATACAAATCAACCGGAGGATCCCCAAAAAGAACGCTAATGAAGATTTACGCTACCGCTTCACGCTTTGTCGGAGTGTCGCCCGGAAAGTTGGCTGTAGTTGATATATACTTTTTCGGCAACGTATATATGTTTAATATTCAGTGCATGATGGCAAAACTGTAGGGTATCACTGCACCTTTTTTCTACGAATCAAATCGATTTAAAACGGGGTCATTTGATAGTATTCACATTTGGAATCCATTCACAAAAATCACTTTGGCCTGCCGTTTTTTACTCTATCTTTGTATCCCTCGCACGGATTTGAACTTTAAAGCGTGTGAAGGATGTTCTTTATACAGTCCCATGTGAAGGAGTTATTATGCTATCCGGTTTCGGATGGGTACACTCCCTCCCTCCCGGCATGGAAGTTTAATAAACCTTGAATTAAACCAATCATTACCTAATAAATCAAACGCAAACATGAAATATCTATTCATTTTAGCTCTTACCGCTTTGTATCTTACCGCAGATGGTCAGATTTATATCAATCTGGAAATCGTCAATGGCAAGGAACATTTTGAAGGAGAAGCCAAAGCACCCGGGAAAGAAGTTGGTGATCTCCATGCGCTTACCTTAACATGGCTTGAAGAGATGTATCCGGGAAATAGCGAACTGAAACAAAACACCAAAACCAGAATAATCGCGACCTACCCTGCGACATATACCATCAAAGGCAACAGCGCTACTTATCATCACCAAATGAGTATCGATCTGGATAAGGGCGTAGCCTTTATGACCATCACTGACCCGGATATAAAACTCGTGCATGCCAATGGGGATTGGAAAAAACATCTCTCTGAGTTAAGAGTTAAATTTGAAGAAAACTGCAACGAACAGTTGTGGTCGTATTCGAAATACATTAAAGAGCAACAGGTAAAGGAATGATCCGATCGAGCGCTTAACACGTGCTGGATCATGGACCGACCTGATTTAATTTTATAAAGCATCTATACAATGACAACATTTTTATTTCTTAGTCTTCCGGGGGGTATGGAATGGGTGATTATCCTGTTCGTCGTGCTGTTGCTGTTTGGCGGGAAAAAGATACCTGAACTGATGCGAGGGCTGGGAAAAGGTATTCGTGAGTTTAACAATGCCAAATCCAGTATCGAATCAGAGATCAAAGAAGGTATGCGCGAGTCTGAGCGAAAGGCGATTGAGGAGAAAAAGGAAGCACAATAATCCCTGCCTTCGTCTTTGCCCTGCATGCCGGGACAACACGTCCAGCGATTGGCGTGCAAGCATCGTATCTCTTTCATTGCCCGCCTCGGGTGCCATGCAGACGCGTCTGCTTTTTAATTGCATTTAATAACCCAACCGGTTTTTTACTTCACTTATTCTTTTTGCATTTCTATGAAGTCCAGCCATTTAATTCTCGTTTTCATTTTCCTCACAGGCGTCCTCAGTACTGCTGAAGCACAAAAATTCGGATACATCAATACCACAGAGTTGATTGAAACGCACCCTCAGGTGGCCGTGGCTAACAAAACCCTGGAGATGTACAGTGACAGCCTGGTCCTTCCTTTTGAAGAAAAGGCGATGGCTTTTCAAAAGAAATATGAATTTTTTAGAGAGGAAGTCAATGCCGGTACCTTGTCAAGAGTAAGTCAGGACAGTCGTGCTCTGGCGCTCCAGGAAGAACAGCAGGCGCTCCAGGAAGAAGATCAAAAGATCCAGGGGGCAATTGCGTTGAAACGCGATTTACTGCTCAGACCTATTCTGGCTGAAATTGATAGTGTGATCCAGGTGACCGGAAAAGAAGGAAACTACCACATGATCTTTGACGCCAGTGTGTCTGGAACATTACTCTACGCGGTAGAAGGCGATGACCTGACAGCTACAATCAAAGAGAAGATCCAAAGCAAATCCTAAAGGATATTATCTTTCCGAATTGCCGATTTTGATTTATTGCAATTCGCCATCTCCGGAGCCCTTCCAGGCGATGAGTTGCACCGGGCCATTATTATTGGTCACGAGAAATTGTTTTCTGCTCCCTGTGGCAGGCTTTATCCCGACAATATCCTTAACGTCGCCATTTAGATTCAGACCGCTTTCTGTAAAATGCGCGGGAACAAAGCGTCCGTCTCCCATCCCTTTCAGAAATAATCCTTTTCCGGCATCCGCACGACCTGTTTCTACTTCAGAGACATACAAATTTCCGCCGATCAGCAGATCAACTTTTGAATCGCCATCAAAGTCTTCAGCGATAATGGCATTGACCGGCGATATCTGTGCTTCATTGGGTAACGGCATAATTTCTGTTCTGCCGCCGCCCAGGTTTATGACGACAGAAGAATGCAGATTGACCGCTTCATAATGGAGTGCGTCTTTTAGTTTACTGCCATACACCTCGGCAATTGAAGCTTTTCCATAGTCTTCATACGTGTGAAATTTATCGGAAATCCCGGGACATTGTTCGGAGGAGCATTGTTTGCCGCGTACCGGGTAGAGCACATCCCCTTCCAGGTAATACCCAAGAGCAATGTCGAAAGAGTTATTGCCATCAAAATCGGCCGCATAGACGTGAAATGGTTTTTCCTTGCTGGCCTTGTATTTATAATTCGTACCCAGATTTCCGGCGATATAATCCATATCCCCATCCTGATCGATATCGGCCTGTGCGATTCGGTTCCACCACCCTGTGGTATTCGTTAATCCATATTCCTCGGTTGCATTGTGAAAGACACCGCCGGTCTGTGAAAAAACAGTCAGGGGCATCCACTCGCCTGTGATCAATAAATCAGGTGTCCCATCTCCGTTAAAATCCGTCCATACCGCATCCGTGACCATCCCCAGATCCTTTAGCTCTGGCGCTTTAGAAGCAGTGACATCTCTGAAGAAACCTCGTGTATTTTCCAGCAGCATACTGCTCACCGGCGAAGGATACTGACCCGGTTCCATCCTGCCTCCAACAAAAAGATCCATGTCGCCATCCTGGTCAAAATCAAAGGGTTTAACGCAACTTCCTGAGATCACATCTTCCGGAATCGCGTTTTTCACTTTTTGTAACTGTCCATTGCCTGTATTGATATACAATCGATTGCCATAGAGACTGCTGCCCGGTTTAACTTCATTGCTTCCACTCACGACAAACAGGTCAAGTCTTCCGTCGTTGTTGGCATCAAAGAATGCTGAACCCATATCCTCGCAATGTATATCCTGCATAAAAGAAGGATTGTCCATTAAGGCAAACCCACCCTCTTTATTTTGGAGATAAATGGCTCCGGGCTGTCCTTTTGCACCACCTACAAAAAAGTCTTCGAGTCCATCATTGTTGACATCCCCTGTACTGATAAACGGACCGAACTGCGACATTTTATGGGGTAGCAATACCTGGATCAGGTAATCATCAAAAATGTCTTCCTGATGTGTGATTTCAACTCCCAATTGTTCGGTGATGTCTTCAAACAACGCCTCTTTTATTTCCTGGCGCGCTACAGGATTTCCTGCGTCGGCATAATCAACGGACAGAATCTGATTGGCTTTTACGCCAGATAAGGTCTGCTGCCGACCATCCAACCATTCGATGCGGACTTCATCAACCGATGATACGCGTCCGACGCCAAAATGCATGAGGGTTTCAACAGAGGACTGATAGCCTCTTGCATAGGTCAGCTCCTGATACTGCATACCCTCCGTTGTCGTTAACGTCACCTTTGTCCCTAATGGACAGATGGTGTTGGGGTGTACAAACTTAATGCGGAGATAGTGATTGCCGCCTTCTTCTCTATCCAGATTTCGGTAGACTGAAGCGGGGTCATTAGAATTACTCACGACAAGATCGAGATCACCGTCATTGTCCAGATCCGCATACGCTGCGCCGCTTGAAAACCCGAGAAAATTCAAACCGGATTCAGGTCCTTTTTCCGAAAATGTCAAATCCCGGTTGTTCATAAAAAAGTTGTTCTCCACCTTATTGCTGGGTGCTTTTTCCACAAACTCAGAAAGGATACTTTGTTTAGACTGACCAGTCTTATCCAGGTTTTCCAGCGATTTTAAATACCTGTTCATATTGTCTTTGTCGAGATATTCGCGCAGGTAGCCATTAGTGACAAAAAAGTCCTTATAGCCATCATTATCAAAATCGGCGAGTAGGGAAGCCCAACTCCAATTCGTCCGATGGACATTCGCCATTTGTCCGATCTCACTGAAGTGGCCATCACCGGTATTGAGGTGCAACATATTCCGCATATACTGATAGTGATATCCGGCATCCACAAATCGCCAGAATCGCTCGATATTCATACTGGCCATCTTTGTCTTTTCGTCAAAATTGTTGGTTGCCAACATCTCGACGACAGCGAGATCTAAAAGTCCGTCATTATTGATGTCCGCGGCATCGACACCCATACTGGAGTGTGACATGTGTTTCATCTTCGTATCGGACACTTCTGAAAAGGTGCCGTCGCCATTATTCAGATAATAGCGGTCAGGTTCTGTATGATCGACGGCAACAAAAAGATCTGTCCATCCATCGTGATTCAGATCCGAGGCAATTGCGCCAAGTGTCCAGCAGTAACTGAGGATACCCGCTTCGCGCGTGACATTTGTAAACGTCCCATCGCCATTGTTGTGGTAGAGGTTACTGGTCCACTCCATGGTCGGATTGTTCCAGTGGTTAAGTATCTCCGCATAAGAAGCAAATCGATCAAGGGGATGGTTCCCTACAAATAAATCGACATGTCCGTCCTTGTCATAATCGAAAAAAACAGGAGATATACTGTATCCTCTGTCACCAATCCCATACCTATCAGCCTGCTCAGTAAAGGTCAGGTCTCCATTGTTGACAAACAACAGGTTTCGTCGTTTTGCCGGATCTTCATAGTATGCGCGGCAGATGTAAATATCCAGCAAACCGTCGCGGTTGATGTCGACCATCGTGACACCGGTGCTCCATTCTCTGATGCTGCTGATTCCGGAAGATTGTGAGATATCTTCGAATTTGAAATCCCCTTTATTCAGGTAGAGTTTATTTTCTCCCAGGTTGCTGGTGAAACAAATATCTGCCAGGCCGTCATTGTTGATATCCCCAATAGCAACCCCTCCTCCGTTATACACATTGATATATTCAATCGGACTTTTTAGCACATTGATATCAAGCTCGTTATTAAAATCTATCCCTGTCACCGTGGCTGGAAGGGCCTCAAAATGTGGAACCTGGGATTCAGCAGATGAATGCGTCGTCTCCGTATCCTTTGGTACGGGCTGGGAGCAACTGAAGAGACAAGACAAAAAGAAAAGAATAAGAGGAATTAGATTTTTCATTGCGCAATTTTTGAATTAGCTGATATGCATGTAGAATGTGCAAAGTTCTTAAGCGTATCAGTACGAAAACACAGTTTGGTGTCTAAAAAATATAAAAAAAGTATTGTCTGAACGAAAACAGTCAATTAAAAAAGTGAATACCCCCAATAGGTTGCTTTTATTTACTTCATCAACTCAATTACATTTTCCCACTGCACGACTCCCAGATAGTTGACCTGGTCAAAGACGAGTACAAGAGGAAGTTTGTGCTTTTGCATCACGGCGTGCACCTGACCGGCCGAGAAATCAGGAGGAATCGCCACAGGAGAAGGAATCACCCAGGCATCGATACTACCTGGCTGACCCGAATCCGCTTCTATTAAAATTCGCTCTCGCGTAATATAACCACCGGGCAAACCGGGACCGGCCCAAACAACGTAACTCAATTCGCTTCTGTCCTGAATGATTTCTCTGGCTTTTTCCAAGGTCATGCCCACGAATAGATCATGACGAATGGGGCTCATTATCTCGGTAGCGCGGAGAGTCGTCAGGCGATTTTGTCTGACCAGTGCATTAAATTCCTGCCGGGCGGCAAAGAAAATAAAGATCCCTATCAGCGTCATCGTGGGATGGCCCTGCAGGATACCGTAAGCAAACATGCCAAAGGCAATTGCCTGGCCCACATAGGAAGCAATTCGCGTAGCTCTTTGACGGTCCATGCGCAGGGATAACAAGCTGCGCAACATACGCCCGCCATCCATAGGAAATGCAGGCAGCAGATTAAAAACGCCGAGATATCCATTGGCCATCATGATGATCCTGAAGTAGGACGTGGCACCGTTATTCATTTCCCAAAATTCAATCGTAAAAATGGGTAAGCGTATGCCTTCGAAGACCAAGAATCCCAGCCAGATCAAACCCACGATCACGAAGTTGACAATCGGACCTGCAATGGCGACCCAGAATTCCTGACCACGCCCTTCCGGCATTCTTTCCAGGCGAGCAATACCTCCGATCGGGGTCATCAGGATGTCATGTGTCTGTACGCCATAATTACGGGCAGCAAACGCGTGACCAAATTCATGAAGAATCACACAAAAGAATACACTGAGGACGATGCCTATCGAAATAAAGACAAACCACGGATCAAACTGCCCCTTCCCTGTCTCATAAGCCACCCATAACAACAGGAGACCGAACGTCCAGTGAATTTTGACCGGAATGCCGGAAACGGTGGTGAGGTGAAGAGAACCCTTCATAGAATAATTAAGTCAGTTATGCTTCCAAAGGAATGAAGCAAACCTGTCAGGCGTTATTTGTGCTGGCCACCATGGGTTGATACAGTTCGCCCTTGAGTAATGCGCGCGAAATGACAAGGCGTTGTATTTCACTTGTCCCCTCATAGATCTGTGTGATCTTGGCATCGCGCATCAGGCGTTCCACGTGATACTCTTTGACATATCCGTATCCGCCATGTATCTGAACCGCTTCGATTGTCGCCCGCATTGCCGTTTCCGAAGCGTATAGTTTAGCCATGGCCGCTGCGGTGCTGAAATCCATGCCGAGATCTTTCATTCTGGCAGCGCGATAGACCAGCAGGCGGGCAGCTTCAATTTCGGTAGCCATGTCCGCGAGTTTAAATCCTATCGCCTGGTGTTTGATGATCGGTTTTCCAAATGTGGTTCTTTCCTGCGCATACTTCAAAGCCAGTTCGTACGCACCGGCAGCGATTCCCAATGCCTGCGCAGCGATTCCGATTCTTCCACCATTGAGGGTTGTCATCGCAAATGTAAACCCAAAGCCTTCATCTCCGATTCGGTTTTCTTTAGATACTTTGACATCATTATACATAATGGAATGCGTATCGGAGGCGCGAATACCTAACTTGTCTTCCTTGGCACCAATGGATACGCCTTCAAACCCTTTTTCAATAATAAGGCAATTGATTCCCTTGTGTTTCAACTCTCGATTGCTGTGCGCCATGACGAGTTGAACGGAGGCTTTATTTCCATTGGTGATCCAGTTTTTCGTCCCATTGACGAGATAGTGATCGCCTTTATCTTCTGCGGTTGTACGCTGGCTTGTGGCATCGCTTCCGGCTTCTGGTTCAGAGAGGCAAAAAGCTCCTATAATCTCGCCTTTGGCCAATGGTACAAGGTATTTCTGTTTTTGGGCTTCTGACCCGAATTTTTCGAGCCCCCAGCACACCAGTGAATTGTTAACGGACATAATGACGGAGCAACTGGCATCCACTTTCGAAATCTCCTCCATCGCCAACACGTAGCTGACCGTATCCATTCCTCCCCCTCCGTATTTGGGATCCACCATCATACCCAGGAATCCCATTTCTCCCATCATCTTTACCTGATCCGTGGGATAAATCATGTCTCGGTCTCTGTCAATGACGCCCGGAAGGAGTTCGTTCTGCGCAAAATCTCTGGCAGCTTCTTTGACCGCCTGCTGATCTTCTGTAAGTGTAAAATCCATGCTGTAAAGGTATTGAATAAGCCGTAATGATGCCGGAAAATACGGAGAAAGAGAGGATTCAGAAGCAACAAATACCGAACTTCTCAGGATCAGACTGATCCCGGCGTAAAGGGTGGCGGATTTTTCAGGGATTTCGCGCCCTTAACTTTCATCGATCACTTCCAGGATCGTGCGAAAAGCCACGAATTTGCCTTCATAGAGCGCTTTGTGCCTGCGCTGCATTTCAGGTGCATGATCGCGCTGATAGATGTCCAGCAATTCCCGGCTCGGGCATGTGTATTGTATCGCGTAGGTAACACCCTCATCATCGTCATAACCCTCCAGGTGTAGGAATCGAAAGGAACGAAAACAGGCTGTGGCCATAACTTCCGGGATATGGATGTTTTTCATCCAATCGACCCAGCCGTCCTTGTCTTCTTTGGATATCTTGACAGTGACATTATAGATGAGTGCACGCATAGAGGGCTAAGATACTTCGAATAAAAAGGATAACCCTTATCGAGAGATACCTGCCTCAATGATAATATTGTGCTGCGAACCGTAAGCCCTGGATATCTGCTCATCAACAAAGGTCGTCTCGGTATCGCCATAGGCGACAATCCGCTGGTTGAGCAGAATCACCTGGTCAAAATAGCTGGTCACAGAGGTCAGGTCGTGATGCACCACCAGAAGAGTTTTTCCTTCCCTCGAAAGATTCCGCAGGACACGGATGATATGCTCTTCCGTAGTGATGTCAACACCCACGAAGGGTTCGTCAAGCAGGAGAATATCAGCCTCCTGACATAAAGCGCGAGCCAGGAAAACACGTTGTTGCTGTCCACCGGATAACTCTCCTATCTGACGGTCGGCCAATGGGAGAATCGATAATTCTTCCATTGCTTCGTACGTTTTGGCGCGATCATTTTTATCCATGCGCTGCCAGAGTGATTTTCCGGGAAATCTGCCCATGAGAACGATGTCCCGCACCGTCGCAGGAAATGTCCAGTCCACCTCATCCCGCTGAGGTACATACGCTATGCGCTGTCTGCTTTCTTTGATGTCTTTTCCAAAAATCTCCACTGAACCACTGATATTGTCGATCAGGCCCAGAATCGCTTTAAAGAGCGTGGATTTTCCGGCACCATTTGGTCCCAGCACTCCTATGAGTTTTCCCTCTTCAATACTGAGATACACATTGCTGAGTACGCGTTTTTTATCATATGAGACTGAGAGTCCTTTTATGTTGATGGGAGAAATCATACGGTGAACAATCTTTTACGCCATAGATAAAAAATGAGTGCGGTCAGGCAAAACAGAATACCAATGATCATGACAATGCGTGTCGACGAATCTTCAGCAGTATCTGTCGCAGGGTTTACCGAAGAGGTCAGTCCACTGACAATCACATCCGTGTTGCTGCGGACCATATTGAGATAGGTATCGGCCGGACTATCCTTATCGCCCAGGGAGTCGCTGTAGAGTTTTCCGCCAATCGTGATCTTATTATCTTTTGCTACCTGCTCAAACATTTTTGGATTGATCGTACTTTCTGCAAAGAGCACTGGAATCTGCTGTTCGCGAATCACCTGATTGATACGCATCATATCGGAGGTGCGCACGTCCGCATCAGTGGAAGTGCCGAGCAGGGATTCGAGCCGGAGCCCATATCGCTTCCCATAGTAATGGAATGCATCGTGACTGGTGATAAGGATTCGTTTAGCGGGCTCGATTGTACTGATCTGTTCACGGATATACTGATCGAGACTATCGAGTTGCCGGATATACTTTTCGTATTGGTTTTGGATGACATCCTGATGCGCAGGTAAAAGTTCGATCAACGCCTCTTTAATATTGGTCGCGTACATTTTTCCGTTGACCGGATCCATCCATGCATGGGGATCGGTGGCATTCTGATGGGCTTCACTGGTGATGGGCGTGATACCTTCGGTGAGTGTTTTGACCGGAGCGGCCGAACCACTGTTATTGATCAGGTCTGAAATCCAGCCTTCGAATGTCAGGCCGTTTTTCACAATAAGGTCTGCCTTGGCGAGAAGACGAATATCGCGAGGGGTAGGTTCGTAGATATGTGGATCACCTCCAATGGGAACTACACTTGCTGATTCCACCAGGGTGTCTCCTATGGCTGAGACCATATCGGCAAATATGGAAGCTGTGGCTACGACGAGGGGTTTTTCTCTTTGGCCAAATGCCGTTGCATTTATGAGTAGGATGACAATCGGAAGGAGGATTATGTATTTCAAAAATGAAAGGTGCATGTTCAGGATATTTTGATCATAATATTCTTTGCCGCTTTGCCGGAAAGATTGAGCTCCCGGCCATCGGTTAGGAGGCGAAGGGTATTGTCATAGGTGTCTTTGGTCAACACTCTTACTGTTCTGCCCGGTGTGAGGCCTTTTTCATTCAGGTGCCGGAGAAAAGCGGTTTCATCTTCGCGCACGCCAATCACCGTTCCTTCCTGTCCTTCAGTGAGCGAACTCAACGGGACCTGGGCACGAACGGAATATTTGCCTTCCGCATTGGGGATGGGATCCCCGTGCGGATCAAATTTTGGATGGCCGAGAAAGGCATCCAGACTTTCGATGAGTCTGTCAGACTGGATGTGCTCCAGTTGCTCCGCAATATCATGTACTTCATCCCAGGTCATGCCGAGTGATTCCACCAGGAAGACCTCCCAAAGGCGATGTTTGCGCACCAGACCGGTAGCGATGCGCTGGCCTTCGGGGGTGAGGGCAGCTCCTTTATATCGTGTGTAGTGAATCAGATCTTTTTCGGACAGTTTTTTCAACATATCCGTGACGGAAGCGGCAGTGGTGGACAATCTCGCGGCGATGGCATTGGTGCTCACCAGACCTTCAGGCGCCCCCGATAGCTTGAGTATGGCTTTCAGATAATTCTCTTCTACATAGGATAGTCCCATGCAGCAAAGAAACTACATTTTTAGATAAAATGAAAATAAAATTTAGATTAGTCTAAATATCGATTGAAAAACCCTGAAACCGTTTACCTACAGGGTCTCTTCCAGCCATCGATAAAACTCTCGCTGCCAGACCAGCCCATTCTGCGCAGAAAGTACCCAGTGATTTTCATCCGGCAAATAGAGTAACCTGGCTTTAAGTCCTTTCAGTTTGGCCGCCTGGAAAGCCTGCAGGCCCTGCTCCACCGGCACCCGGTAATCGAGGCCACCCTGCACGATCATAATCGGGGTGTCCCAGCGATCTATGAAATTGATTGGGTTAAATTCCTTGTAGGTCTTCTGGGCTGCTTTGTTTTTCATATCCCAATACGGTCCTCCCCAGTCCCAGTCGACGAAAAACAACTCCTCGGTTGTTCCGTACATACTGCGCATATCATAGATCCCGTCATGGGAGATAAAGGTCTTGAAACGCCCTTCGTGTATCCCGGCGAGCATAAAGACAGAGTACCCGCCATAACTTGCACCGACTGCTCCAATCCTGCTTTTATCCACATAGGGCTCCTGGGCAACGGCATCAATCGCGGACAAATAGTCCTTCATCACCTGGCCGCCGTGATCCTTACTGATCGATTCATTCCATTCCGTACCGTGACCGGGCATTCCTCTTCGGTTAGGCGCCACAACGATATACCCTTGCGAGGCCATCAGCTGGAAGTTCCATCGAAAGGAGTAAAACTGGGTCAACGCTGATTGCGGTCCGCCCTGGCAGTACAACAGGGTTGGATATTTTTTGGCCGGATCAAAATCAGGTGGATAAATGACCCACACCAACATATCTTTTTTGTCTGTAGTCTGGACCCATCGCCTTTCCGTTTTGACCTTCCCTATACTGGCGTACAAGTCATCATTGACATGCGTCAGCTGATGCATCATACCATCCTTGATATTGACCGTATACAATTCTGTCGCATGATTCATATCCCGGCGAGACACCACCAATCCTTGTCGGGAAAGGCCGATCACACCATCGATATCAAAATCTCCGGACGTAATCTGCCGGATCTCCTGTGGATCGTCTGTCAACGGATAAGGTACCGGCATTTCAAACAACTGCTTGGTACCGTTGACTGCGGCAATCAAATATATATACATGCCATCTGCTGACCAGTAAAAACTGGCCACGTGAATATCATCCCGATGCGCAGTCATATTGTGATGCTCACCTCCAGAATAGACGATGACATCCGACTTGTCGGATTCGTAACCGTCCCTTTTCATGCTCATGTAGGCCAAAACCTCTCGTTTGCTAAACTTTGGGTTGACATCATACCCCATTCTCCCTTCTGTCAGATTAGTAGTCTGGTTGGTGATCAAGTCATACTCATAGATATCCGTATTCGTACTGACGGCATAATCGAGGCCAAATTTTTTCTTTGTTACATATAACACCGTGGTTCCATCAGGCCCCCAGATATAATCCTCATCCCCGCCGAATGGCTTTTGAGGACAATTGTACGGCTCGTCTTTCATCAGATCAATCTCCATCGGCGTTTTACCATCGTTTGAACCGGTGATAAACACATGATCAAATGCCCCGTCTTCCCATGTATCCCAATGACGAATCATAAGGTCATTATAGATCAGTGCATTTGACTTCATCAACTCAGGATAATGATCAACCCCTGCTATCTTAAATATCTTGACTGATCTGTGTGACAACTGATGTCTTCCGGTAGGTGAGATATTCTTGTCTTTTATCGGGTTTTCCATTATCTCCACTGCCGGTCCGCCGCTGACGGGCAATTGATACATTTTTGTGACACTGGAATTCGATCTCCAATCGGTGGAGGTGACAGAATAAATCACATTGTTGCCGTCCGGCGTAACGCCCAGCCCGTTGACTTTTCCCAATTGCCAAAGCAGATCCGGGGTCATGACACCCTGAGCCGGAAGGGATTGAAGAAAGAAACAGGAAAGACAAAAGAGAAGGATACGCTTCATGATACATTTTTTATTGAGGGACGAAAATAGCAATTAAGTACCGATGGGCTCTTGGCCGTAGCCACAAGCTACTACCCTGTCAGACGACAGACCTATTCTAAGAGATCGACATACCATTAAATAAGACCAACAGCAGCCCAACACATTATTCCGGCAAACTCAAATTATAGCTTAACGATACTTCTGGTGACTACAGGCTTCTGATCCAGCAGCACCTGCACCTGATACTGTCCGGCAGGCAAAGCATGCAGCGCAAAGGTGAGCGTAGCCTTTCCTGCATACTGCGCCGGGCGATCGTAAAGCGTTTCTACAGGCTGACCGTTTGCATCAAACAATCGGACCATAATGTTTTTTCCTTCCGGATTTTCGATATCGATCTGCACATAATCATCCGTTGGGTTAGGATACGCCGTCATCCTGATGGCATCTGCGGAAACATCCTCTGTGGCTACATTAATCTCGGGTCGAGCTATTTTATTAATCCAGGTTTCGTGCACATTGCCCGGACGACCGTACGAGTATGCCGCCCAAATATTACCCGGCTGATTATAAAACCGCTGAATCCCCGCATAATCGCCCCATCGCTCCACCGTACCGGTAAGCATATCTACAGATCGAGTGCCTTCTACAGCGGTCACAAAATCGCTGTATTCCCCGATACCATTATAATATATAACCGACCCCCCCGGATGGCGATCCGGCGAACAATGACTAACGACAATCAGTGCATCCTGTTCAGAAGGATTGCTTCCTGTCCAGGCAATACCGGGATAACCGAGGTAATCTGTCGGATGCGCCACTACATTTCCGGTCCCTGTAAAACTCGGATCATCTGTAAACACAGTGCCATGATAGAACGCAGAGCGACCCGAAACAAAATCCATGGAATTGCTGACAAACTGAATCACGCCATTCAACTCAAACCCATCCAGAATTCGCGCATCATTGGTATCCATCGAGTCTTTGGTTTGCACAGCATAGGGCGGCACGCCATAGGGATTGTCCATCACGCGATAACTCATATCAAGCGTTGCATCCGGATCATCCTGTTGACCCGTGAGATGAAGTAAAAACACGGTGTCATTGGTGATGTCAAAATTTCGGTTTGACATAAAATACATGGATTCTGGAAGGGTCTCATCCGCATTTCTGATGGGACAGATATTGCGGAGCAATCGACCTTCAAACGTGATGTCATTCCATACTTTTCGATTGAGAACTTCCCCATTGTATCCATCCATCTTATTGATCTGATGAATCTGCGTACCGAAAAAACCGGTTTGCCATGAACTATCTGCATTCACGGCATTGTAGGTGAGAAACAATTCGGTGTCCGTCAATGCGATCATCGGATAGTCTGCGAAGGTGCCATCATCGTTGAGACAGCCGTCAATCGCATACAGATTCCATGCCCCTCTCGGATCATTCGTCTCACTGAACGCAAATGCGATCTCACTATTCGAACATTCCGTGCCGTTCATAATCACCATGATAAAGCGATCCTGTTCGGTGTCGTAGATTACGCGCGGATCAAAAAAGCGATTTATAGCGCCTCCAACCGGCTCAAAGAACTCATCCAACTTATACGAACCCAACCAGAAACCGGTATTATTGGTTACCAGCATATGGGTATTGATGGTGGATATCACTTCCTCCTCGGGGCCAACCGCCAGGTGGTTGTCCAGTGGGGTGCCGGTGATGATGCTGTTGCCTGAAAAGCTGGCAAGAATTTCCGGTGGTGAGACGCTGCTGCGCGCTTTGACCGGAGCATTCGGATTGACCGGAGTGATGCGTTGTGCTTCGAGTTTTCTTTGTCTCAAAAAAGCTTTCAGCGCCTGCTTGCCCGACGGATGCGGTGCCTCCTCATACTGGACAACAACAGCATACGGGTCGTGAAAATCGTGCATCACTACTGAAGCTTTCAGCGGATCCTGATAGGTCTCCACCGTATACTGTGCGCTCAATGTCCATTGACCCAATACAAAGACTGTCAGCAGGCAATTCATTTTAAAAACGTTATTCATGATATTTTTTTCTTGCTTTTATTAATTCAATTCAACAGGTTGGATCAGATTTCATCAAAACACGCTATAGCTTCATGATCCGGATGTATCTCCTGTATCCACATTAAGGAAGTGGAAAAATAAAGATACACAATCTGATACCGATCTGAATAGGTTATTGCTTTATAAAAATCAAATCCGTTTGCCCGGAAACACTTGTCCGCCCTGATACCATGTGAGCATTATCTGGTCGTCATCATCTTTGCTGAAAACTACCTGTGCATCAGTAACCGTCAGATAAAATTCCGTATCTGATTTAGGATGAAGTTCGAAGGAAGGCTGTCCTGTAGCCTGCCCCATGAGTGTACCACCGTCACGTGAAATCACGATAGAAAATCCAGGTGCGATTTGATACGTCCCCACATACGATTCCAAAATCTCTTCATCCACTTCTACCTTTGTAATTTCTACTTCTTCTCCAAGCTCACCGAGCACTTCTATAGCATTCGTATTCGCGGGATTAATCTCCAGCGATTTTTTGTAGTTCGCTATCCCCTTTTCGATCAAGGCTTCCCCATAGCTGTCATACACATTAAAAGCATTGGGAAAGGCATCAATGTTGATTTCAAAAATTTTCAGGGCTGCATCGATCTCATCTTTTCCCAGATAATCATACCCTAGTGAGTTAATCTGGCTTTCATCTATTAAATAGCGCTCGTCCTTTTTCAGTTCCTGATATTTTTCAAACAAGCCCTCGTGACCTTCAGTATCAATAATTTCTCTAAGTCGCAAGGTAATTGATGGCTTCAGGGTATTGACGGGAACTTCCGGATCAAGCAGATGCAGGCCGATATCACCGGCATCCTGATCTGAATTGGTCAGCACGACAACCCCCTTTCCGGTTTCTTCCACAAATCCGGCGAATGCTCTGTAGCCACCAGTAGCTCCTCCGTGGCTGATGATATTGCCTTCACTTCCATCAATGATAAACCATCCGAGTCCGATACTGCCTCTGGCCGCTTTGCTGTGGCGCGGCTGATGAGAACGCTCCATAGCCTTTCGAAGCTTCGTTTTCTCTAAACCCATATTGGCTGCCAGAAATTTCAACATATCTGAAGCTGTACTGCGAATGGCACCAGCTCCGTCAAACGTGGGCAAGTCCCAGCTTTGCACTTCCTCGCCTACAGAATAGCCGGTGGCAAACCTTTTCTTCATCTCGTCTGATAGTTTGATAGCTGTCTCATTCATCCCCAGGGGTCCCGTAATTTTTTCCTTCAGCAAGCCTTCATACGTTGTACCAGACTGCTCTGCCAGTATCAGGCCCAATAATCCCACAGCGAGATTAGAGTATTCGTATGCAGAACCTACTTCGCGCGGAAGGTCATACCCCGAAAGGAATTCATAAAGCATTTCCACTGTATAGTCCGCATACGGATTGCCCGGATCTGCCGGATCCATATTAGAAGGCAGTCTAGGAAGTGCGGAGGTATGATCAGAAAGATTTCCCAACGTTATCATAGGGCCACCACCGCTGTATACCGGCACCTTAACTTCTGCAGGCAAATAGTCGGCGATAGGATCATCGGCTTTCATTTTCTTTTGTTCGATCTGATCCGCCAGCAAAATCCCGGTAAAGACCTTTGATATAGAACCGATTTCGTAGAGCGTATGCTCATCTGCCTTTTCGCCACCTACTTTCTGTTCGCCAAAGGAGTAGTAACGCGGACCTGAGGCATCAATTACCCCAATAACAATACTTGTATTGACCCCATCATCCACTCGCTGCTGTATCATCTGGCGCAATTCGTCCGAGAGATCATTTATTTGTGCCGAAACGAGAAACGGCAGCATCAATACGCAGGAAATCAGAAATTTCTTCATGTCAGGTTGTTTTTTCGCTAAAGATAATCATGTCAGTTTAGTCACAGGGCATTGATACTCAGCACCTATTCAACCGGTCATCAAAAAGTCTGTTTTACCTAAGAACGATACAATACCTTCTCCCAGGTTGAGTTTTTCATGGTCCGATGTTAGCAATCCAGGCCTAAATACCTGTTTTCCAGATCGGATCAATTATTTTTGTGGGGAATGGTAAGCCTCGGCACACTTGTTTTAAACTGGAACCGCTTTTGTTGAAATCGTTAACAAACCGCTAAACCGGATTCGGGGAATCATACGATTGAAAACAAATTGCCGACAGAAGTCGTTAAAATGAGGCTAATGGTAGAGAATTAAATGGCCACCCAAAAATTAGCCTGTACATTGGTTGCCAGAATAGATAAATCCGGGTGACAAACCCACTAATTAATGAAAAAGAAGACTATGAGGATTTGGATCATCGCCGCCCTGACCGGGATACTTGCATTTGCCGGCTTCGCTTCCTTTACCCGAAACCACGAAGAAAATCCGGACAAGGAGAAAGTAATTCTCCAGGCGGTACTGGCCATGATGAACCGGTATCACTATACCAATCCACCCATTGATGATGAATTTTCCCATCGCCTGTACGATACCTACCTGGATCGTCTCGATGGGATGAAGCGATTCCTGATCATGGAAGATCTCGACCTGCTGGATGATTACCAGGACAGCCTGGATGATCAGTTGCTCAACGACGATCTCAAATTCTTTGAACTCTCCTATAAAATCATCAATCAGAGTATTGAAAAACCCAGAAAATGGTATCCCGAAATCCTGAGCCAGCCTTTTGATTTTACGGCTCCGGATTCTATGGAAACGGATGGGAAAAAGCGCACCTATGCCAAAGACGACGAACAACTCAAAAGTTACTGGAAGGATTATCTGAAATATGAAACGCTGACGCGTCTGGCGGATAAACTGAAAGACCAGGAGGCGATGACCGAAGAACCGGAAGGAGGCAAAAAATCCCTGACGGAATTGGAAGCGGAAGCCAGAGAAGATGTACGCGAAGTCTTTGACGAATGGTATGAACGCATGGACAAAGTGCGTCGCTCTGATCGCTTTGAAATGTATGTCAATAGTGTAACCAGCGTTTACGATCCACATTCCGGGTACTTCAATCCAAAAGAAAAAGAAGATTTTAATATCAATATGTCCGGTCGCCTGGAAGGCATTGGTGCGCGTCTGCAGATGGACGGCGATTTTACCAAGGTCGTTTCTATCGTCGTCGGAGGTCCGGCCTGGAAACAGAAAGAACTGGAAGTAGACGATAAGATCTTTAAAGTTCAACAGGAGACCGAAACCGAACCCGTTGATGTGACCGGCTGGCTTGTTGACGAAGTGGTGACGCTGATACGCGGTCCGAAAGGCACCAAAGTGACACTCACCGTGCGCAAAGCAGATGGGTCCGTACGCGAAATCACCATTCTGCGTGATGAAGTTATTCTCGATGCCGGATTTGCCAAGTCCGCGACGCTCGAACTGGAAGGCGAAGTGGGCAAAGTAGGCTATATCAAGCTGCCTAAATTCTATGCTGACTTCGAAAACCCAAAAGGAAGAAGTTGCGCGGAAGATGTCAAAACCGAGCTCAAAAAGCTGATGGACGAAGATGTGAAAGGGGTGATCCTGGATCTGCGCAACAACAGTGGGGGCTCGCTGAGTGATGTGGTACAGATGTCCGGACTCTTTATCGAAGAGGGTCCGATAGTACAGGTTAAAAGCCGTGGTGCCGAACCTTATGTACTTCGTGATAAAGATTCAAAAGTTGTGTATTCAGGTCCGCTGATTGTGATGGTCAACACACAGAGTGCGAGTGCTTCTGAGATATTGGCAGCAGCCATGCAGGACTATGGGCGAGCCGTGATAGTAGGCAGTCATTCTACTTTTGGAAAAGGTACTGTTCAGCGATTTTTCAACCTGGATAAATCTGTCACCGGCGCTAATGAGTTTAAACCTCTGGGAGATATCAAGATCACCCTGCAGAAATTTTATCGCGTCAATGGAGGTTCAACACAGCTCAAAGGTGTCAATCCCGATATCACTCTACCTGATACATATCAGTTTATCGAGACAGGAGAAAATGAAATGGACAATCCGATGCCCTGGACTGAAATCGAAGCTAAACAATACAACCAGGACATCGTAGATCTGAAAAACATGGACATGCTGAAAGTCAAGAGTGCAGCAAGAGTTGAAAACTCTCCCCTCTTTGAAAAGGTGTTGGCTCATGCGCAACGCGTAAAAGAAATCAGAGACCAGACAATTGTTCCGCTACAGCTCGATGAATACCGCGCCCTCGATATCGCCCGTGAAACGGAATCCAAAGCATTCAAACAGGCTTTTGGCACCATCGAAGAACTGATGGCCGAAAATCTTGAAATCGATCTGGAAGATATTCAGGCCGACTCCTCCAAGATCAGCCGCAACGATGCCTGGCTTGAAAAAATGGGCAAGGACATCTACCTCGAAGAGACGCTGCTGATCATGAAAGACCTGATGGCGATTTCGCATAAAAGCTGAGTCTTGAGACCTAAGACCTGAGACCTAAGACCTAAGACCTGAGACTTGAGACCTGAGACCTGAGACTTGAAGGCATGGGTCTCCTTCGCTAAAGCTACGGGGACTGAAAATCTCCTTCGCTAAAGCTCCGGCGATTGAAAGCATGGGGCATGGGGCATGGGGCATGGTGCATGGGGCAATTTGTGTGACAAAGCGTATAGAGATAAATCCATATCTGTCTCAAGGGAAGCATCCGCCTAAGGCGGATATCGCGCAGCGTGAGGGTCTCCTTCGCTGAAGCTACGGCGACTAATAGGTTCTTCGTGACACAGAAAGGACAGTATCAAGTGAGCGGATCTCCTTCACTAAAGCTTCGGCGGTTGAAAGCATGGGGCAAGGTGCATGGAGCATGGGGTCTCATTTCTAGTCGCGCTTGAGCACCGGACCAACCAAAAGAGGTTCGTCTCGATGAGTAGTGTAAAATATTTCTCCGTGCTTTAGCTTGGGGAATTTGTTGAAAACGGAGAATCAGAATCCTGCATGAAATATTTCTAAACCCTGCTCTAAACGATAAACTTTGTAGTCGTAGACGACAATTCTAAACCCTCAACACCGGGTCCATAGAAAAATCCTTGAAACAGATCAATCAATCTCCAGAAAAACCTACCCTTCAGACATAATGATCTTAAGGCTCATATCCAGCGAACCGGCACTGTGCGTGATCGCACCTGAGGAAATAAAATCCACGCCTGTTTCCGCATACGCGCGGACATTGTGGAGCGTGATGCCTCCTGATGCTTCGGTCTCAAACTGCTTGCCGACCATGGCGACGGCTTCCTTCAGAATGGGGATTTCGAAATTGTCCATCATAATGCGGGTCACGCCTCCGTGGTCGAGCACGGACTGTAGCTCAACAAGATTGCGCACTTCGATAGTGATGGAAAGTTCTTTGTTGATTTTCTTGAGGTATTCATTCACGCGGTCGATGGCGGTGGGAATGGAACCGCAGGCATCGATGTGATTGTCTTTGATCATGATCCAGTCGTAGAGACCATGGCGGTAGTTGTGGCAGCCACCGAGACGAACGGCTTCTTTTTCGAGAAAGCGCATGCCGGGTGTGGTCTTTCGTGTATCCAGGATTTTGACCGGAAGGCCTTCGACTTCCTCCGCAAATAATGAGGCCATGGTGGAAACGCCACTCATGTGTTGCATGGTATTTAGCGCCAATCGCTCGGCCATGAGGATAGCGCGCGAAGGACAAGTCACATAAAAGGCGATATCGCCTGGTCTGACGTGACTACCATCCTCGATCAGCTGCTCGAAATCGCAGGCGGGAGCCACTTGTTTGAAAATGGCCCGGGCCACATCAATACCGGAAATGACACCGTCTTCTTTGACCAGTAGTTTCGCTTTGCTGATGCGGGTAGATCGAATACACGCCATCGACGTATGATCGCCTTCCCCAATGTCTTCCGATAATCCAAGGCGAATAAATTCTTCCAGACTTGTTTCGTAATCACTCATTCAAACGGTTTTTCAAAAAAAAGCATTACAACTTACTATGTCAGTCTACCTGCAAAGAAAATTGTAAAGAATTAAAATAACAACCCAACAAAAACAATAAAGTTACTGATTCGCGCATGAGAGTCATCCGTGACACGTAAATACGTCGGGCTGATATTGGGATTCATGATGGCCAGCCATCCGTCATTTTTGGTGGCATCGACCAGGCCTCGCTGGTAGTATAGTCCCAGCAGGAGCGAACTACTCCGATTGATCGCATATTCCATGCCAAGCCCCAATCCCAAAAACACATTGGGGACGACAAGATCCTTGTAGATATTTTCCTGCTCATACAGAAAGTCGGCAGATTCTATATCTCCACGCCCTTTAAGCAGAAAAGAAAGCGAAACCACCGGTACTTCCAGAAACCAGGTCGTATTTCCTTTTTGTTCGGTGCGAAATTTCAGCCCCACAGGAAAATCCAGATACTTGTATTTATACCGAATCTTAACACCGTCCGGCAGGGGCTTATCACCGGTCTGCAGCAGCGGATCACTGAGATCCGAGTTAGGCAGATAGTTGCCGCCCACCTCGTAGAGAAACTCACCGCCTTCCGCGAAAGCCATATTGATCCCGGCCGTAAGCGATACTTTTTCTTTGAGGGGAATATCACTGATTACACCCAGTTTCCACCCAAAATTATCCCCGCTGTTGAGGATGATGTTGGTACTATTGTGCATCGTGGAAAACACCGGGCTGGCCTGAAACCCGATTTTAAACGACCTGTCCTGACCGGACACAGCTGGTAAAATGCAGAATACCATCAAAAGCATACACG
Organism: Bacteroidia bacterium; assembly: GCA_030426765.1. Classification (GTDB taxonomy): domain Bacteria; phylum Bacteroidota; class Bacteroidia; order Chitinophagales; family Saprospiraceae; genus Opimibacter. Next base: position 25,981 of record JAUHXV010000011.1, read on the forward strand.
CTATCTTTGCACCTTTTCGTTGTATCATGATCTGATGTATCAGGCAATCTTATTTGATAATCCACTGAATTTCATGCTAATTCCAACACGCAATATAAAAATAGGTTTTTGCACCATGACCATCCTTGCTTTTTTCCTGGCGGGCTGCAAATCCGATACCGATTCATCTCTGCCCGATATTTCCGGCCTAGATGCAGATATTGAAATCGTCCGATTTGAGCAGCTGCTCTTTCCTGACACCAATATCACGGCTGCAGAGATCGAAGCCCTTGCCGGGGAGCATCCGGCGTTCAGCGACATCTATTTTCAATACGTTTTTCCCGGTGCCGATGACTTTGTCGAAGAAGATCCCGAGCTGCGCATTCAAAACATCCAGGCCACGATCCGCCATCCGCGCACGCAGTGGTTGTTTGACACGGTACAGCAGATCTATCCCGATCTGAGTGAGGTGGAAGCAGAACTCGAAGAAGCCTTTCGCTATGCCAAATACTATTTTCCCGAAAAAGAAACTCCGCGCATCTATACGACGATTTCCGACTTCGGGTATTTCCCTTTCGTGTATGCGGAAGACTCTCTGCGCGACGGAATCGGTATCAGCCTGGAGATGTTTCTCGGCAGTGACTTTCCGTACATGTCCTACACGGGACTCAACAATGCGTTTTCGGATTATTTGATTCGCTCCTACAACAAAGAGCATATTGCGCGCCGTACGTTGGAAGTGTGGATCGATGACCTGGCCGGCGCTCCTTCCGGCAACCGCCTGCTGGACCTGATGATCCACAACGGTAAAAAACTGTATATCCTGGAATCCCTGATGCCGCAAGCGTCAGATACGATCATCATGGACTACCCTGCTGTTAAAATGGATTGGGTCACCTCCAACGAAAAGCAGATCTGGTATCACTTCACCACCAATGATATGCTGTACGAAACCTCGATGCGCAAACTGCAGAAGCACCTGGGCCCCAGTCCCGGTTCGCCGGGCATGCCGCCTGAAGCTCCGGGCAATACTGCCTCCTGGCTCGGCTGGCAGATCGTCAAGGCGTATATGAAAAACAATCCCACGGTTACGTTAAAAGAGTTGCTTGCCAATAAAGATGCCCAGAAAATCCTCGATGACTCGGGGTATCGGCCGCCGCGGTGATTGGCATGGAGCAAAGGAAGACCTGAGACCTAAGACCTGAGACCTAAGAGTATTTTTGGCGCATGGGGGTTGAGAAATCTGCATTCAACTTGGCGTGCATTTTTTGGCGTCTTGGCGAGAATTTCTTTGGTCCTTTGAGAGAATCATGACAACGGCTCTGCGTGTGTCACTAAATTACTAAGGGGTAAACCCTTAGCTGCATGAGCGCCCTTTCAGGGCTCTTCTCTGCTTTTACGCCCTTCCTCCCTCTTTTATCGCACGCAGAGGCGCAAAGACGCAGTTCTAATTTTTCAGCTGAACGAATCTCATTTTTACTTTCCCACCGGAAAATAAACTCCGAACCAAACCCACTTATCAGTTGGATAGGATCGGTCCATTCAGTGCTTTTCCTCTCTTCCGCCCCTTCCTTGCTCGCCGAAGCCTTGGCGTAGGAGAGTGCCCTTCTGCCATCAGAAGCAAAAACCCTCTAAACACCTCCTGGCATACACACTTCCCGAATTAAACACTTCCCCTAATCTGGCTTGATTATTGCCTTTTTTTCCGGGTTAAGGGTGATTCCGGGTCAAAGAGGAGCAGAAAAAATGCATCGGAATGGGAATGATCGGGCACCTAAAACAGTTATTGATATAAACTACAGTACCATGACAAGAGCTATTCCATTAGTCGACCTGAAGAAATTTACCGAGGGATCGGAGGCTGAAAAACAGGCGTTTGTGGGCGAACTGGGGCGCGCATTTCATGACTACGGCTTTGTGGGCGTGATCAATCACGGTATCGACAAAGACCTGGTGGGCCGCTACTATGCAGAATCCAAAGCCTATTTCTCCCTCCCCACCGAGATAAAAAGCAAATACGAAATCCAGGGCCTGGCCGGCCAGCGCGGATATACCTCTTTTGGAAAAGAACACGCCAAGCAAAGCAATGTCGGGGACCTGAAGGAGTTCTACCAACTCGGACAGGAAGTGCCCGCAGACTATCCCGCCAAAGATGAATACCCGGACAATGTCCACGTCGATGAAGTGCCCGCATTTACCAAAACAGGCATCGAGTTGTTTAAAGCCTTCGAAGCTTCAGGTGCCGAACTCTTACGCGCGATCGCAATCTATCTCAATCTTCCGTCCGACTATTTTGATGATAAGATAAAATATGGCAACAGCATCCTGCGGGCGATCCACTATCCGCCGATCACGCAAGAACCCAAATCCGCCATTCGCGCGGAGCAACACGAAGACATCAACCTCATCACGCTGCTGGTCGGTGCTTCTGCCGGAGGCCTTCAGATCCTGGATGCCAAAGACCAGTGGCTCGACATCGTCCCCGGCGAAGATGAAATCGTCGTCAATGTAGGCGATATGCTCCAGCGTCTGACCAACAACTACCTTATCTCCACCACGCATCGCGTCGTCAATCCTCCGAGAGAAGAATGGCATCGACCGCGGTTGTCTATTCCTTTTTTCCTCCACCCTAAGAGCGAGATGGACCTTTCCTGCCTTCCGGATACAGTCACCGCAGAGCGACCACTCGCCTATGAGCCCATCACGGCCGGTGAGTATCTGAATGAGCGGTTGAGGGAGATAGGGTTAAAGAAGTAACCGCGAGAAAATTTAGGGCTATAGTTGGGTGCTAATCCCCAACTCAAGGCCAAAAGAGTAAAGGTGCTCATCGATACTGGCATTCTTCAGGGTGCTCGTCAGGTGGTACCGGTACACTGGCATACAATAGACGGATACAGCATTCCCAAGCGCCATAGCGGCGCCTATACCAATGTTGGAAGAAAAATTGAACCGATTAAAATTATAAACTTCCATCCAGGTTTTGTCAAGACTGTAGTTGATGCTGAGACCTCCTTCTGCAAAAAGTTTGATTTTCTTGTCCAGGATATGGTAGCGTATATCCAATGGAAGTTCCAGGTATTGATAGGAATGCTCAATGGTGCCTGAATACGGCAAAATCGGATCCGGCACATACATTCCATTCTCAGATTCACTTGGCCAATGTGCATCAACATCATTGGTGGTATATCCTGTCTTGTAATATCGGAGGCCGGTTTTCAAAGTGAAACGAACACCGAAATCGCTCATCAAATCAAGTCCGAACCTATAATTCAAGGTGCTTTTTTCATAACGATCTCGAACTTCATCCGTTTTCAAGGTGCGGTAGCTGTCATCAAGAGAAAAGACTACTCCCAGGGAGGTTTGCTGCGTCCAAAGGCTACTGGTAATTGCTGCCTGGGTGGCGACCAAAACGATGAAAACACGCTTCATGTTTGTCCACTTCAATTTCATATATATTGACTTTGCGTGTATTGAGTAAAATTCTCTAAGCAAGATCGTTTATTTCCAACATTTCTGGCAGTTATGATCCGTGCAATAAACGATTTAATTGTGTATCTGTGTGAGTGGGAAAGCAAGTCTGGCGTCTTGTGTCTTGCTACTAACTTCTCTATGACACAACGTTTAGGGTTTAGGTCTGTCGCCTATGACTATAGCGTTTAGGGTTTAGGTTCTTTGTCAAGAGGGGAAGTCTGGGATCAATTGTCTTAAGTTTACGTGAAACGTTTGGCAAAAAGGAGAATGCTACAATTTGGCCCAAGGATGGCGACATTTCCAATTGTAACTATTTGGATTAATTAGCTAGAGAATTTTGCTTACAAGAAAACAAATATTGTATATTTACTGTTATATGTGCGTAAAATTACAATTATGGGCGATCATGTAAAAGATAAAAAGAGCAGGAAGACAAGCGCTAAAAGCGCTAAGGAGAAAGGTAGTGCTGTCACAAAAAGACGTAGATATGATCCTTCAGCAACCCGTCCTGGCGTTAAGAAAATTGGCATGACGAAGTTCTCTCCTGCATGGGTGGTCATACATGATGAAGATGCTCCAGAAGATAATTTGGAGCTTATTGATCGCATACGAGATGGGGTAAAAAAAGATGAATGGAAACAACTCATTTCCAAAATTGGACACTCAGAAAAAGAGTTGGAGTTTATCCTTCCTGCTTCCATAAGCAGTATGCAAAAGAAAACGGTTTACGGAAAGGAAACCTCAGAAAGGATATATGAGCTTGCTAAGCTGTATAGCCTGGGATTAAAAGTTTTTGACTCTCAGGAGAGTTTCAAACAATGGCTAAAGTCCCCATCAAAATCACTTGGGGGCAAAAACCCATTTGAATTGCTTGATAGTAGCTTTGGGTTTCAACTTGTGGAAAACGAGATTGTCCGCGTTCAATATAATGTATACAGTTAATGATTCTGTATAGAGTGGCAAATGCAAAGTATAAGGATTTCACTTTGACAGGAATAGGTGCGGAAAAGGTAGGGGGAAGATGGAATGAAGTGGGTACAAGAGCCGTTTATTGTTCTGAGAACGCCTCATTAGCCCTTTTAGAATATTACGTCCATTCTGAAAATATTGCGACCCTCCCCAAAAAGATATGGGTTGCAAGGATTGAAATACCAGATCAATTTGTGATTGAAGAATTGAAGGACCTTCCTAAAAAGTGGAACCAATATCCATATTCATCCGAAACCACTTCAGTTTTTACAGGTCTTGCAAAAAACAGTGACTTTTTTGCACTGAAAGTTCCCTCAACAATAGTGGCGCTCGAACACAATTTCGTATTAAATCCTTTGTATAAAGAGTTTGGCAAAGTAAAAATTATTGATTTTATCGATTTAGAAATTGATTCCAGATTAAAGCAGCCCAGGCCCTGAAAATTCTGATCGACAATCAAAGTTGCTATTCGGCAGCATAATTCCTGATCCCGGAACTCCCCTTGCTCCTTACGCCATACCACCGTATGCGTTTAACGCTTAGGATAAAAACAGTTCTACGCCCTTCGCCCTTCGCTCCGTGCCCCTTGCTCCTTGCCTTTCAGCCGTGGTAGCTTCAGCGAAGGAGATCATCACTGAACATCGACTACCCTGTCTCGTCCAGAAAAAAGATGGTAGTTTTAATATGAATTTGATCCACCATAAAAATCGACATGAGAGCTTTACTCATTTTGTTTGTCATGGCAGCTCACTTACTGAACGCTCAAAAAGAAGGTGATCAGTGGGTAATGGGTTTTTATGGGCAGGGCTCTCAAGAATTTAGTATAATAAATTTGGATTTCAGATCCGGTAATTTAGAAATTACTTTGAGATATGATCATGAAATGAAGATTAGAGGAACTGCTTCAAACATTTGTAATTCCGCAGGCGAGCTTGTCTTGTGGACTAATGGAATGGAAATATTTGGAAGGAATGGAGAAAAAATCGCAGACACTATAGCTTATTCAGGTGCGGGTGCTGAGTATTGGCAACAATATTATAGCGATTTTTATAACAAACCTGATGGCTTTCCTTTAGTAGAAGGAGCAATAATCCTAACCGTTCCGGATAGAGAAGACACCTATTCGGTCATTTATCACTCCGCTGAAAAACGTCCAGGGATTCTTTATAAAATACCTAGATTTTTAGAAGCTCGTATTCATGTAGAAACAGATTCTTCGTATACATTAATCTACAAGGATTCAATAGTTGGAGAATATCGAGAATGGTATTCTAACAGGATTGAGGCTGTCAAACATGGAAATGGCAGGGATTGGTGGATTTTAATCTTCGAAGAAAACACAGGACAGTATTTCAGTTATATCCTCGACCCAGATGGGATTAGGCTTTTTAATTCTGGGGAAACGGCAACAGTCCTTAGTAGTTTTGGTGCCATGTCCAGTTTTTCCCCATATGGGAATTATTTTGCGCGCATGGATGCTCCTGGAAATGGAGATGTGCAGTATTTAACACTATATACTTTTGATCGCTGCTCCGGTAGTTTGGAAATACTCGAAACCATGCGTGCAGAAGGTGGCGCATATACAGCCCCAAGCTTTTCACCATCTGAGCGATATCTTTATGGGAATAACAGAGATTCACTCTGGCAGTGGGATCTTTGGGCAGAGGATATTAACTCAACACAAGCACTAGTTGGCATATACGATGGATTTGATCCTCCAGTGCATTTCGGAACTGTTTTTGGACCCCAGCTTCTGGGACCAGATGGTCGGATATATATTATCCCTCCCGGAACTACAGAATATGTACATGTGATAAATAGACCAAATCTACCTGCGGATGAATGTACGTTTTTGCAGCACCATATTGACCTAACTGTTCCTAATACGAGAACAGCGCCAAACATCCCAAATTTTCGTCTTGGCCCGATGGATGGAAGCCCATGTGACACATTAGGGATTGACAACGTTCCGGTAGCCAAATGGAGGTTTGAACAAGATGAGCCAGGGTGGCACAAGAAAATTCGTTTTACAGACTTGTCTTTTTACAACCCACAAGAATGGCATTGGGACTTTGGAGATGGCCAATCAAGTGATCAGGTATCTCCTGTCTACACGTATGATCAAGATGGCATGTATGACGTTTGCCTAACTGTCAGCAACGAAAACGGATCAGATACAGAATGTCACGTTGTCGAAATTCTTACCACTTCTCTTCAAGAGGCGGAGGATAATGATGGAGATGTACTTATTTCTCCAAATCCATTTATTGATCAGCTAAAAATTAATACAGGAAGTGGGACTTTTCGTTCAGCCAGTTTACAGGTCTTCAATATGCATGGCAAAGAAGTTTTGAACCAGGCAGCAATTCCAATCCCTTCCACGCTAAACATGCCGCACTTACCTTCAGGCATGTATTTGATAAATATTCAGGAAAAAGGTGGAAAAACGTACAGTTTTCAAGTTATGAAAATCTGAAGCAGATATTAAGGTACTCATGAAGCTCACTTTTCGAATTGGAAAGTGGGCTTTTTTGTACGGCACACTTTCATCTTGCGTCTTACTACTTACATCTCTATACTCACAGAGTTTAGGGTTTAGTTCTGTCGCCTATGACGACAAGGATTAGAGTTTAGGGTAGATACAGTTCCACGCCCTTCGCTCCATGACCCTTGCTCCTTGCCTTTCAGCCGTGGTAGCTTCAGCGAAGGAGATTTTCAGTCGCCGTAGCTTCAGCGAAGGAGACCCTTGCCCTCAAGTCTTACGTCTAGCATCTCAAGTCTTAGGTCTCAGGTCTCAGGTCTTAGGTCTCAGGTCTTCCTGATGCCAAAGTGTGGAACTGTTTACGTGGTGCTCTCCAGATAGGTAACTCACACATCCCTATAAGTCCAAAGGCTTTTGCAAAATCACCCTGTCCTGAAATCCAATCGGGTTGCCGCCACCTCCCTGACTCCAGGATCCGTACTCCGCGTGAATGAGTTTCAAGCCAGCGCCCGGAAATAGATTCTCGCGTAAGTAACTTTCCTTAAACGCGACGTTTGCGGATCGCACTTCCTTGCTTAACAGGCTGTATTCTCCCTTGTTGTATTTAAAATTAAATGCGTGGTCACCTGCCTGCATCGCCTCTACAGAGGTTTCATTGAGGATGAAAAAAGTGGCATAACACGACCCGCCACGCTTGAGCACTCTCCCGATTTCAGACATATAGCGCTCCACCTCTTCCCGGATCAGATGCGTAAACACCGATAGCACAATGACCAAATCAAAAGCATGGTCAGGGTAAGGGAAAACAAAATTCTCAGCAGGCCCTCCAGTACTTTTATACAGATCATTCGTAAGGTCCACGAGCTTGAAATTAAAGTTGGGATATTTCTCAGAAATATTTTTCCTGCACCAATCAACACCCGGTTTCATTATATCAAACCCTTCATATCTCCCATCACCCAAATACGTAGTCATAGGAATCGCACTTCTTCCAATTCCACACCCAACATCGAGCACTACTGAATCCGGAGCAATCAATCCTCTCTCCACAAACTCCGTTTGAAACAACTTTCCGATATGAATAAAATCACCACTTCCAGTAAAAATTAATCGCTTAGGCGGTGACAGCTCTCTTTTCCCCTTTACCACTGACATCATAATATCATGCGGCAAGTACCACATATACCTGACATAATACCGCAACTTTGGAGGCAGCTTATAAAAGAGATGTCTTAACATTTGTCTATCATGAATGGCCTGATCACCAGAGGCCAAAACTACAATTAGAATTCCTAATAATCAGAAAACCTCTGTGGTTAACGTACTTTGCTAATAACCGAAAGGAAATAGTGTGGTGGGCCTGTCAGGACATTACACGACCACAGTGCTTAGAGTTTAGGATTTTGACTGACTGCTTAACTGTATCACGTATTCTTTCGGAGTGAAAACCGGTATGGCTGATTTTTTAAAGTCTTTTGGATTTCTGGTGATGATGAGTTCACATTGGGATTCAAGGGCCGTATAATATTGAATGCCATCTTCAAAGTCTGCAAAGTTGTAGTCATTCAATGCAAGCTCAATGATCTTATCGGTCAAGGCATGGGTATCAACCAGTACTTTAAACTTTCCGATGATAGTTCGGGCGTCTTCCGTCTTTGTCACATCATTGAGGATGTAATGCGTATTTACGATGCTCAGGCTGGAAATGACAATCTCGATCTGACCTAAGTCCGCCATTGAAAAAAGCATTCGACTTTCCATTTCGAATGGTTGGCGACTGGCGAGTAAATCCAGCACAACATTAGTATCCACGAACACTTTGCTCATTTATGTTTCTCGTTGAGATACTTTGTTCGTGACGCCTTGAAATCGAAATTTTCCGGCAGTTGAATCACACCACTCAGGCTGTCCACCAAAGGGGTGGTTGTCACCTCGGAATGATCGTGGGAGGTGCTGGTCAGGGAGTCAAAGTAGGCTTCTATCATCTTTGACAGGCTGGTGCTGTGCTGCTGGGCATATTCCTTGGCTTTTTCAATGACGTGCTTATCCAGGCTCAATGTGAGTTTCTTATCCATAATCTCATAGTTATACGTATAAAAATAATGTTTTATTACGTACAATGCAAGTGGAATCCTGGAATTTCCCGGGGGGGTGGCGGGTCTGGATGGGTAAGTACTTATCTGGGGTAAGTATATCTAACGTCTTGGGTCTTTATACTAGCTTCTCAATGACACAGTGTTTAGGGTTTAGAACTGTCGTCTATGACGACATGGATTAGAGTTTAGATTCTTTGTCAAAGGGCGAAGTCAGGGATGATTTGTCTTAAGTTAACGTAATACGTTTGGCAAAAACGAGAAAGCCTACAATTTGGGGAGGTTTGAATTGCTGAAGTATCTGATGATTCGAGTGTAATCGAGTTATTGAAAATGCTTGTGAACGAGTAACTATGAAATTTAGATTGTGGGTTAGAATACTATTTTATTATTGGATATTAATTCAACCTCTCATGTAGCCTTCCCCGTTTTCATTTTGGTTTACGATTTTATTGTTAAGATGAGTATTTAATGGAATACACAATTTAAACATAAAATATATATTAAAAACAAAGTGTCACATCAATGAGGATGTGACACTTATTTGTTGAATCGAACTAAAAAGATAGTTGTTTCAAGAGCATTTATTAGATTATTTTCTCAATTTTATTGGGTTTACAATTAGATATATTATTAACCCTATAATTGAGAATACTAAATAAACCCAGCTACCGATTTGTCCTTTAATAACTGGATCCGAAATATCAATTTTTGCCAATCCACCGTATACGCCTATACCAGCCATCGCAATAAAGAGTAACCCATAAAAAAAACCAAATGCTTCGGATTTAAGTACATCCGAAATCTTCGGCTTTGCTTTTTTGTCAGGATAGTACTTTGGCTTAATCACAAAATGTAACAAGCAGATAATTAACACTATAATCCAGGGTACTATTCTAAGAAATGGTGGAAAGTACATATTCATTTATTTTAGTAGCAGCTGGTGTAGCCTTCCTCGTATGATATCTGTCCATTTTGGTTTGTAATAACTGTATTGACATTATCATCTTTACAGCAAGAAAAGATAGCGAGTAAGGCAATAAATGTTATTAATCTGGTCATTCTGAAGTTAATGATAAGAAAAAGCACCTTATTAACAATTATTTTCCTTGATTACCGAAACTTACCGGCATTGATACTCGTACATATATACATGATAATCCCTCCCAATACTTAGAACAGTTAAGGTTTTTAAACAATTCATCTGACAACCGCTCCTTGCGCCTTGCCTTTCAGTCGCCGTAGCTTCAGCGAAGGAGACCCATGCCTAAAAGCCTAATGCCTCGAATCTCAGGTCTCAGGTCTTAGGTCTCAGGTCTCAATTGCTCAAAGCCCTTCCCAGTCTCCCTTATTCATCCTTGCACCGTACTTCTTCCGGGTCATGATCTTCTCCTTCTGTCGGTCGATGATCAGTTTGGCGATGCCGTAGGTGGCAGGGACATCCGGTGAACGGAGCGCGCACTGGATTTTGTGCTCTTCGACATCGAGGCGATACAGTGAACTGAGGAGGAGGTCGAGGTCGCCTTTCATCATCTCTTCCACGCGGCGAGCAAACATCTCGAGCAGTTCGGGTTCGTCGAGTATGTCTTCGCTGTCGGGAAGGAAGTTGTCAAACAATCCGGGAGTCAGGTCTTCAGGCATCGCTTGGGATTAAGCGGTCTTATTTTGGCTGAGGCGGTAGTCGATCATCGAGAGGATGTCATCGACATAGCGGCGCTCGTTGCTCAGGCGGGGTATCTTGGCCTGGCTGCCGGTCTTGCCTTTTTTGTGGAGCCATTTTCTGAAGGTGCCTTTGGGCAGCACAGTGAGCTTGAGTGGATCCAGGGCCATACCGAGGTAGCGTTTGGCTTCGTAGTCGCTGTTGAGTTGCTGCAGGTGCTCGTCCAGGTGCTCGGCGAAGGCATCGATGTCTTTGGGGGCGTGGTCAAACTCTACGAGCCAGTGGTGGCCGCCGCGCCCGTTGAGCGTCATGTGGATGGGGGCTACAGTATAGTCGGTGACGGTGGCGCCGCAGGCTTTGGCGGTGCGTTCGATCGCGCGATCGGTATTGTCGACCATGACTTCTTCGCCGAAGGTATTGATGTATTGTTGGGTCCTGCCGGTGATGCAGATGCGGTACGGGTCTTTGGAGGTAAAGACGACAGTATCGCCGATCAGGTAGCGCCACAGGCCGCCGTTGGTGGTGATCACCAGGGCGTAGGGCTTACCGATTTCTACTTCGCGGAGGGAAATGGCTTCGGGATTAGGATCGTGCCACTGGCCTTCGGGGATAAATTCGTAGAAGATCCCGGTATCGGGGAAGATCATCAGCCCTTCCTGCCGGTCGTTGGTATCCTGGGAGGCGAAGTATCCTTCCGAAGCATTGTATATCTCGTGGTAGGCAAAGCTTTCGGACGGAAACATCTCTTTAAACTGGGAGACGTAGGGGCCGAAGCCGACGCCGCCGTGCATGTATACGGAGGCGTGGGGCCAGACTTCTTCCATGTGGTTTTTGCCGGTCATCTCGAGGATGCGGCGGAACAGCACGAGTGTCCAGGTGGGTACGCCGGCCATGACACCCACGTTTTTGCGGCTGCACATCTCGGCCATGATCTCGATTTTGCGGTCCCATTCGGGGATCAGGGAGGTGGCGTAGTCGGGCGTAAAAAACGGGCGGCCGATCCACGGCAGGTGGTGGTACATGATGGCGGAGACATCACCGTAGCGGATATCCGGGTGGTCGGTTTTGGAGATGCTGCCCGTCATCACCAGGTTGTAATCGGCGAATGCGCGCACTTCGGGGTTGCGGTGGTAGAGCAGGGCGAGCGTGTACCATCCGGCGCGCGTGTGCGTGTGGTTGAGGTGCTCGGTGGAGACGGGGATAAACTTGCTTTTATCGGCGGTCGTCCCGGAGGATTTGGCAAACCACGTGACCAGTCCGGGCCACAGGATATTGGTTTCGCCGGCCATCATGCGTTTGATCTGGGCATTGATCTCGTCGTAGCCGCGGATGGGGACCTGGCGGGTAAAATCTTTGTAATTTCTGATGGAGCGGAAGCCAAACGCCTTTCCAGTCTCCGTTCGTTTGGCTTTTTGGACGAGGGACATGAGGAGTTTGTCCTGGAGGCCATGGATCTGTTTTTCGCGGTGCTGCAGCCTTGCATACAGGTAGGCGAGGTAGTAGGAAACGGATGTATTAAACAGGCTTCTGCTTCTCATATACGGACTCGTCCGGCGGCTCAAAGGCGTACCGGCAGGTTGATCATCCCTCTAAAATATCAAAAATCGGTGAAGAACTTCCGGGCGCGGGGCCGGATAGGGTCACAGGGCGCGCATCATGATGTCCCAGAGGACCTCGAAGGGGATCATCTCCACTTCGATGTTTTCACCCGAACCGGCCAGGGTGATGGTGGTGAGTTGCTTTCTGAGGTTGCGGGTATAGCGTTCGGTGCGGATGGGAAAGCCATTGATATGAGATCATTCAGAATCTTTCACTTCAATAGTAATCACATAATTCTATAATTAAATTCAAATTCAGACAATAATTTGAAATTTTATAGATGCCTCTGATCAATTGCTGATAGTGATTCAAGATGTTCCCAGCAGATAAAAGTATCACAAGATTGTTATTCGTTGATGAGCTTTATTAAGTAAAATATCAGATGCAGCAATGAATGAAAAATTGATAATAATATTACGAGAGTTACTATAAACAGTATGTAATAATCTGTAATCTTCAGCGAGTATAACAGTATCATTGTTGCAACTGAACTTCCTAAAAAAATAATAGATGTGCGGATGCATTTACTGCATGAGCCATACTTGGTATTTAACCCCAAAGTACTTGTATTGTGCTTCCCACAAGTGTTGCAGCTCATATTAGTCAGAAATGCATTCTATAGCTATACGTATTCCAAGATATAGCTCAACCAATCCTAGCACGAAAAGAAAACCAGGAACTTTAAAAGCGTCGACTGGACTTCCAGGGCCCTGAATAGGTACGAAATTATTAATTAAAAGTGTGATGCCGGTAATAATTACAATCGCCTGGCCAATAGCCAACAAGGTCTCGATCAGAATTTGACATCTGGTTGGGCAACATCTCGAAACCCAAATTCGGTATAGTAGCCATATAATAATAAAGACTAATAATACGATCAACAGTAGTATTAATATTGCGATAATTGGAGCTAGTGGACCTAAAAAGGATAATAATCCAATTAAATAGGTATAAGCAATAATAAAGCTCGATTTCGACAGTGCAAGGAAGGCCAGCCACCCTGCTAAAATACCTTGCCAAATCATTAGTCGCCTAGGGCATTTTTCGCAAATATTTAGACACTTTCTCCAAATGAAAGACATTAGGATAAACGTGATTAAAGCACCAGACGAAACAATACCAAAAACAGTAATGGCTGTGTGAAACAAAAACAGGATCATTGATGTTATAGCTGTTCCTAGCGACAGTATTAGTATTTGCCTTCGAAGAAAGCATTTAGCACTTTCGCAAACAGGCACACAATAATCAGACATGATGTCATCACACCCACTATCTGGAAATTTGACTTTAATTTTATGGACCAAACATTTATAGTTTGATGTGTGCTTTAAGTCAAAAGGATCTTCACTTATATGTTGGTCAACTAAGACATCATCAATGTAAAGCTCAGCTTTTACTTCTTTCGGACAGCCATCTTTTATATCAGGCACAACTGATGCTTTTATCTCCACTTCCTTCGTGAGATCCGAATTACATTTACTTTTTACTTTGACATCAAAGTCAACAACTGCTATTGGGCAGCAGTCGCAATTCTTAACTTTAATTGGTATAGCACACTCTTTACCGTCGAATAAAAAAATAATGTTGTATGTACCTATTTGTGAATAGGCGTGTGAAGGGATAGGCACTGCAGTCTGACCAACGTTTAATAGGTCAATTAAAGCTGTGCCATCCCCAAAATCAATTTTTATATTAGTCGACCCATTGCCTAAATATGATATCTGAAAATCAAAACTGTCACCAATGCAAACCTCTATTGGCAAGTTCTCAATGCTTAAAAATCCACATGGTGGGCAGACGATTTGATACGTTTGTTCAAAAGGAGCTTGTTCTTGGCAAAAGGCTCTGACTGTTACGTTTCCATCGCATGAGCAGTTTTCAATATCATTACCTGAGAATTGAGCTGAAAAAGTACCGAGCTTACCGTTCCAATCTATTATTACATCTTGCTTACTAACAACACCATGTAAACAGCTTATTTTTACTTCAATACTATCGCATGTGCACTGATTAGTTGGGGCATTCGAAAGATCTTCTATTGTACCATTTATAGTTATGGATGAGATATTTCCAGATGTTGTGCTTATTATAGGTGGGGACAATGTGATTGTACACATCGGTGAAAATTTTATTAATTACTAATAATGAATTTCTAAGTAATAGGATTGAACCTATTCTTAAAGCTAATGAATTACTCTTAGAAATACATCCTCGTGATATGAATATTTTTTTAATGCTGAGCGGTCTCGGCTATGCGTAGGGCGGGTTTGCAAAGCACGTCACTATCCGCTTACCGAAAAGTTTGATTCATGTAATTACTTTCATATCAGCACTTTCACCCGCATTACGTATAGCCATTGTTGTGCAATCGTGCTTTATTTTCTTTCGTCCGTGCGCAAGGAAAGACACACTCTTTGACGAGCTTTGGCTTAAGCGGCTTGGCAATGTGTGTGGCTTTGAAGCGTGGGCATTTTTGGGGCTATTTTATTTTTTCAAGTATCATTTTCAAAATGTGGTAGGCTTCTTTGTAAACCTTTTGTGCTCCATAGTTTGGCACTAATTCACCATGAAATAAAACATTTCTTAGTTGGTAGAGAATTTCAATCAAAGCCTTACAAACATGAATAGAGTAGCAGTTAGGATTTGAAGTATCTCTTCGTAACGCATAAGAGTCACATTGATAGTAATTCCTTGGTGTTTCTACTTTGTTTGTCTCTAAAACTGTATCGATTTTGATAGGTTCAAGTTCAAGAAATAGAAGTCTTATTAGTTCACGCCTTACTTGGCTTAGTGCTTGAAAGTCTGCTTGAGATTGCAAATGAGCTAAATCGTACTCTGTATGTGTGTACGGGTATATAGTTGAGCCATCTGATTTCCTTTTTAATATGACCTTCATTTCTGTTATTTCTCCCATATACACACCATCGGTTCTCTTTAAGTAATATCGATTATGCCCAATGTCGCGGTTGTTTATCTCGTTTACAGGATTCTTTTCTTTTAAAGCTGAATCAAACCAAATTCTACCGTCCCGACCATCAATTTGATTCTGCTGTAATTGATAATACAATGCTGAAATATTGCTACGGAATTCTAAGCCTTCTTGGGAATCAGATTCCATGTATGCATGTATCCCATTGCGAACGGAATTACCCTGGCTTTTAATGGTTGAAATCTTCTCTCTGTCAGTATTTAAAGTTGGATAATGATTGTTGTACCAAGCATTAAAGGGAATCCATGCTTTAATAAAATGACCTATGTAGTCAATCTCTGCCTGTTCAACCCATCTGTTTATATTTTCTTGATTTACAGGCATATCAATTGACATTTTGATTTATGAACTGAATTGCAGCCTGTTCATTTTGCTCAATTGCCATTTCTACGGTTGTTTTAGCGACTTCCAAAAGGTGTTCAGATTGCTTTTTCAATTTGAAGCTTTCATTGATTTTTTTCTTAATCGCTTCTTGAGTTGCTTTGTCAATCAAAGGAATCGGAATTTTTGATAACTCCGCTTTGCTAATTGCAGTAAGAATAGTTCCCGAACACCCTTTTTTCAAAAGTGCCTGGATTGGTTCTGACTTGAAAAGGACTAAAAGCGTTTCTGGGTTCAATTTCTTGCTATTGACAACAAAAAATCCCGTTGAGCAAAGTGCATTGTTATATTCATCAGATACCAAGGCGCAACTATCTAACGAACCTTCAATAGATGAAACAACTACATCATTTGTAGCTACCTTACGTCTTGCTCTGGTAGGCAATTCTTCACCAAGTCCCGTTGTGCAACCAGTAATCTCACCTAACTTACCTATATTAGTTAGTTCAATGTATTTGTACTTTATCTTGTCTTTAGGGTTGAAATTTTTATCTTTTAAAGAACAGGCTATTTCAAATGGTTCGTGACTACCTTTATAATTAGTTATCAAAGTTTCATAGTCTTCATATTTAATTTGATAATACTCAGCATCCAACCGACTTGAACTGCCAAATGATTCTGAAAAACTCTTGACGTTTATAGGTTCTTGGCTTGGCTGAAAATCGGCTAAACCAAGAGTTTCTAGAAGTAGTTTTTCGGCTTGTTTATATGTTTCTTGTGAATTCCTTAGTACTTGCTCTGATAACTCTACTAGGTTTCCGATCTCAGATTCAATTTTCAACCTTGGAACATCAATGTTTTTTAGGTATTCCGTTGTTAATGTGCTTTGTCCTGTACCCCCCGTTTCTCCTCTTTCAATAAGCTTCACACCATAAAACGAAAGTATAAATGCGTTCAAGTAGCCAGAATCTATTTTGTCCGGCCTGATAATCCCAATATTGCGGCTAAAAATAGCTTTCCTGGAATCTGTCACATAACCAATATGACCAATTGAACCTTTACCTTTTAAAGTAATCAATGTATCGCCATGTTTTAATTGAAACCTTTTTAGTTTTTCGTATTCTTCTTCATCAATAAAGTCAGGATTGGTATAGGTTACTGTACCTTTATTTATGTTCCTTCCAGTCAGACACGGAATATCCCCATCCTCATTAAATTTTGGATTTGGACCTTGAGTTATCCACTTAGTACATACTGTAGTTTTCTCAGTCTCCTTTTTTCCAAGAATTTTGAATATTTCGAGATATTCTTTTTTAAAGTATTCACTATCAAATCTAAATGTTGGATTATCGGTCAAAACTTCACTAAGACGCTTAATACTGATTTCAAGCCCTTCCAATAAAGCCTTGTATTTGGCTTCATTAAAAGGGCTACCTACTTTCCCACCAAAGACAGATTTTCTTTTTTAGCAAATTCTAAAAAGGCTTCTGCAATGCCGTTTTTGGTTAACCCATCATGGTTGAATAAATCGTGTTTAACAATTAGGTGACCGTGACCATCTAAAAGGAATTCGTCTAAGTTCTGTGGTGTGCTTTCATAGTATGTTGTTAGGTCCTGAACTATACCGCTTTCAGCTACAGTTTTTACTTTGGCTTCTGGAAAGTCCTTTCGTTTCAGGTAGATTTTCTCTCCGCTATTGTCTTTGCTTGGTTCCTGCATTGTAGCGAAGAATATTGGATAGTCGTCCACTTTTGGGCAAAGCGTGTCATCCCATTTTTGCACAAACAAAACGCTGGTTTTTGTTCCTGTATGCGGCTTAAAGACATTACCATGCAGACCAACTACCGCTAAAATGCGACCATGTTCTGCTATGAAGTCTCTTATTTGTTTATCACTACTGTTGTTGAATCGCCCTTGTGGCAATACAATTGCCATGCGACCGCCTGGCTTTAGAAAATCCAAATTGCGTTCAATGAATAGAATATCTCGACCAACTTTCGTTTGGTATTTACCGTTTGGCTTTTTACCAAGTTCGTATTTGGATAAGATTCGACTTTCCTTTATGTCACCTGCAAAGGGTGGATTTGCCATTAAAATATCAAAGCCAAAATCTCGGTTGCTGGTTTTGTCGGAACGTAGTTTTTTAAGTTTTTTCCAACCTTCAAAATACACGTCTTGCCAATCTTCATCTTCGGTTTTTTCGTCCCAACGCTCCCAATCTAAAGTATTTAAGTGTAGTACATTGGTTTGTCCATCACCTGCAATCAGATTGAGAGTTCTTCCTACTCGCACTGCTTTTTCATCAAAGTCAATAGCGAAAACTTTATCTCGCACATAGTCTAAGCACTCTACAGGTTTTTCTTCTAAAGTGAAAAGATGGCTTTTATCTAACCCTTTACTTTCTAAAATCTTTTCCCAAACGTGAAAAATGGTATGAACTGGAAAACCACAACTTCCTGCGGCTGTGTCAATAACTGTTTCGTCAGTATGCGGATTGAGCATTTTAACGCACATGTCAATGACATAACGTGGGGTAAAATATTGTCCTTTTTCTCCCTTACTACTTTTATTGATTAGGTATTCGAACGCTTCATCTACAACGTCCAAGTTTGAGTTGAAGAGTTTAACATCTTGCAAGGAAGAAACACAAACCGAAAGGTGAGAAGGTGTAAGCATGATTTTGGCATCATCTGTAAAAACGCCTTCCCATTTCTTTTTAGATTGGTCAAAAAGTCTCTGAATTTTGGTTTTGAGTTCACTTTCCGTGTCACCGTAATTTCTGAATTCCAAATGGCGTGAGCGGCTTCTCCCGCCTTCCATTTCGTCAAAGAGTTTGGTGAAAATCAGCTTGAAAAGTTCTTCAAAAACATCAACTCCTGCATTCGCCAAAACTTCATCTTCCATTTCACGAATCAAGTCTTTTAGCGATTTTCTTTCGGATACAAGTTTGTCCTTTTCAATCAGATCTTCAATAGTCCATCGCTCCGAAAGGATCTCTGAAAGCTTTTGGTCTTCTCTAGGAATACTTGGAATATCTTCAAAATAGTTAGGGTCTTTTCGGTGGTAGAAAGAAATGGAATCACCATTACTCCAAATTCCAATTGGTGCGCCTGTGGCGTTGCAATATGATTTAAGTTGTTCTTTTCCGTCTTTGAGTTTTGGTTTTTTTAGCTCCACCATGATATAAGGAGAAGTCGTTCTATCACGGTCAAAAATGACAATGTCAGCACGTTTATTTTCTCGTCCGAAAGAAACAGCGTACTCCAACTCCATTCGGTCAGTCGGATACCCAAAGTCTTGAGTTAGCACCATTACATAAAGCTGTCTTACGGCTTCTTCTGGCGTCAATTTGATTTCCTTTTTTCTAACCAAACAGTTAATGTAAGGGGTGTCTTTTCCCTTTGTCTCTCGAACTGTAATGTTCTCTTCCAAGAATTTCACTTTCTCGGCACTGAACTGTGTCAGTTTGAAGTTCGAGTCTTTGAGTACATCTGCTAATGTCATATTTATGGTTTGTTCCATTTCAATATTTCTTGATTTCAAAGTAGCCCTAAATTTCTTGTTTTTCGTCCGATCACTGGCTAATAAACAGGCTCTTTTGCTTGCGAAACGTTAGCCTTTAGCGTTGGGGCAAGCAAATGTGCCTGTTAGTGTGGGGGCTTCTTTTTGCATGTTGCACAACTTGTTTATACTCACAACAATATAGCTGGTTATATGCTGATTTGCATTTATTGCGAAATAAAGTTTCAGGTCACATTCAATCGAGCATGCCCTAAATCGGGTTTCTGATTTGGCCAAGCGATAATTCTCTAATATGCGCTTAAATCATAGTCGACTTCAGCCCCCTGTGTCCCAATATAGTCTAACTATATCGAAAATCTGCCCCGGATTCAAAGAACCTTTCCTGAGCCTAATAATTATCATTCAACATTCCTCATCACGGAAGAACGATTATTATATAGATTTCATACCTAACCGCGAAATGGCTTCAATACTACTTGCTTGACACCATTTAGCAATATTTAAAAATTAGAGAATTATTAAGTTTTTTTATTCTAACAGGATTTACAAAGAACTTTTCATTATTTGCCAAAGCACTTCAAATGGCACAATTTCAATTTCAATATTATCCCCCGACCCGTAGAGTGCTACATTTCCTAGTTGTTCCCTTAGGTCTGATGTGTATCGCTCTGTTCTGACAGGATGAAAATCTGCTTTTGCCATCTGGACCACCATTTTAATCATACAGTTACTTCTGAATGAATCATCCTTCCGCAGATACCTGTATGCATACTGGTTTAGTGAGTCAATTTTATCTATAATGACACCAAACTCTTTTCGCTGCAGGAGAAAACCAATATGCATGAGCAGGATACTCACATTGATGCCTCGTTTATCTTTACTAAATACCGGCGTCGTATTCAAAAACTTTGCAAGCTTAAACTCAGGCAGTTCAAGGTTTTTAATCGCAGACTTGTCCACGATATCGGAATCAACCAATAAATGTATATACCCAAGAGCGGCCATAAATATCTCCGTAAAATAGTCCCCCAGTTTTTGAAATTTGGGGTTTTCGACCATCTCGGTAATAGTCAAAATAGCCCCGACATAATCACTGCTAAATATCTGGGCTTTAAGCGTATAATGCCCTATTCTGTACCATTGTACAGACCCAGGAGAAAGCTGATTCATAAGTATCTTGCCTTCCGCAATAGCTTCTTTGTTTTTGCCCACTTGTATCAGCGCCCAGAGCTTTCTGACGGATATGGTTGAAATCGCGTTGCCTGTCCTGAAGTCCGGCGAACTAAACTCTTTAAGAGCAGCCTCAGAGGATTTTAACAAACCCCTATAATCCTTTACATATTCAAAATAAGCTGCCTCTATTCTGTATTTGTTGTAATTAAAAAAATATGATCTGATGCCGTCAGCATTTTTTAAATCAGAATAATACCGGAATGCCTTATTCTTCATCTCCTGAGTCGGAGTAGCCAGCGACTGGAACTGATCCCGTTGCAAATCCAGATAATAATTTTCAGACTTAATTTCCCATTTGTATATCTCCAGGTATTGAGATTGAATGTCCTGATATTTTTTCAGTTTATACTTGTTGTACATGGCGCCATTATAATAGGCAATCAGCATCCGGGATTGTTCAAGTACGTTTTCAGTAACATGGTATCGCATCGACTTGACTATTGATTTCTCAATGATATCCGTGGACAACTTAGCTGACCTTCTTTGCACCAGAGATCTGGCGATCAATGTCTGTCGAAAATTTTCCAAAAACTCTCTGGATCTTGCATCGAGAGAAATGGATGAGGTGCTTGTCAAAATGATAACATGATAAAATACATCCCGCAGTCTGGACTTTAGCCTTGAAAATGCCGAAACGCGCTTTTTCCCATAGATGCTGATCATGCACTCTGAATCTGAAAGCTCGTCGCCCGATGCATAAGTGATTTTATAGAGTTTGTTTAACGGACTCTTTTCATCTCCGGGAATTAACGCGTCAAGCATTCTCCTGTGCTTACTACACAATCTTGCCAATTCATAGAGAGTTTCCATCTACACGATTGAATAGATTAAACCAAATCGGAATAAATGTTCTGATCCCGGTAAAATGCACTCTAGCGCCTTTCCTATTTTCAACATAAAACCTATATATGATCGAGTTGCTATTTAGTGGTTCAACAAAAGACAGTTGTGATTAAGTCTTGTCATAATACTGTATAAAACAATGCCACTTTTTCTTACCTTAATCGTCGGAAAGCCCCTTCATCCCTCCGGGTACTTTTGATACTTGTAGATCAGTTCTGGAAAAAGTGTCATAAAAGCCTGGTATTTAACTTACAGATAAAATCCCTGGAGATAATCTTTTTGCAATTTTTCATCGATTGCATTGTATTGTATTCAGATTATCAGCACATTACATATTCAATAATTGCGATTATTGGAATTTTGCAATGTAAAATATAAAGAGTTTTTTATTTGAGTTATAACAATTTTAGCCCAACCTTTACACTGTCAGAAAGATTTGCGACATTTCTTAGCAACTGGTATTGCTAAAATGTTGGTTTTTAACAAGTTCTATGATATAGAACCGCTTATTTTCCTCATTTACTGTGTAAAAGTACATGGTTTTCTGTTAATAAAGTAAAGTGTTGGTTGGTCTAAATTTGTGTTAACAATTTCAATCAAACAACAAAAACAGTTATGGAAGCTATCGACTTGTTACTTTGCTTATTAGGGATTATTGGCGGAGACGACTTTGACAACTAGAATATATCTTTTTTAGATAAAAGCCATATCTGACCCAGCGGTCAGATATGTCACTATAAAGAATCATTAGTTCTTTTTTGGGTGTTATGCAATGACCACCTGCTTCTCTTTGCGAGGACAATCTTCTGGCAAACAGTAGGTGGTTTTTTTTTGACTACAGAGATTATCCTATTATAACTCCTGCTTGAGAAAAGCACCTGTATGGCTGGTAGGGTGGCCGGCGACAGACTCAGGAGTACCCGAACACACTATGGAACCACCCTCTTTTCCTCCATTCAACCCCACATCAATGATGTGATCAGCTACTTTAATGACGTCCATGTGATGCTCAATGACGATAGCTGTGTTTCCACGATCCACAAGACTCTGAATCACGTGCAGTAAGTACCGGATATCCTCAAAATGCAGCCCCGTCGTAGGCTCATCCAGGATATACAAGGTCTGCCCCGTATCCTTTTTCGCCAGTTCCTCAGCGAGCTTGACCCGCTGCGCCTCGCCCCCGGACAAGGTTGTTGCCTGCTGCCCCAGGGTGATATAGCCAAGGCCCACCTCCTCAAGGGTCTTTAGCTTCCGATGGATCGAGGGTATATTTTCAAAAAAGACCACCGCCTGCTCTACCGTCATCTCGAGGACATCATTGATCGATTGCGATTTGTAATGGATCTCGAGGGTCTCCCGGTTGTACCGCTTACCCATACACGTCTCACAATCCACCAACACATCGGGCAGGAAGTTCATCTCGATCACCCGACGCCCCGAACCATGACACGTCTCACACCGGCCTCCTTTGACATTAAATGAAAAGCGACCCGGCTTATACCCCCTGATCTTAGCTTCGGGCACATTGGCAAACAAGCTGCGGATATCCGTAAAAACACCGGTATAGGTAGCCGGATTAGACCTCGGTGTCCGCCCGATCGGCGACTGATCCACTTCGATGACCTTATCAATATGGTCCATCCCGGTGATCTTTTCATATGGAAGCGGTCGCTCGAGGCTATTGTGCATCGCCTGCCGCAGGATCGGATACAACGTTTCATTGATCAGCGACGACTTCCCACTACCGGAAACACCGGTGACGCAGATAAATTTCCCAAGCGGGATCTCCACCGTGACATTCTTCAGATTGTGGCCGGTCGCCCCACTCAGCACAATTTTCTTTCCATTGCCCTTCCGACGTTTTTCCGGTATCTCGATCTGGCGCTGGCCATTCAGGTATTGCGCGGTCAGTCCATCTGTTTTCAATACCTGCTTAGGTGTCCCTTGCGCCACCAACTCACCTCCATGCACGCCCGCCCCTGGACCCAGGTCAATGAGATAGTCCGCGGCCAGCATGATATCCTTGTCATGTTCCACCACGAGTACCGAATTGCCAATGGCACTCAGGTCCCTCAACGATTTGATGAGCAACTGATTGTCCCGCTGATGCAACCCAATGGAAGGCTCGTCAAGGATATAGGTGATCCCGGTGAGTTGCGACCCAATCTGTGTCGCCAGACGCGTTCGCTGCGTCTCTCCTCCGGACATAGTTCTCGATGGGCGATTTAATTGCAGATAATGCAGTCCCACCGTCACCAGAAAGCCGAGTCGATCCCGGATCTCCTTGATGACATCACGGCCGATCATGGTTTGTTTTTCGGTCAGCCTGTTTTCCAAACCGTCAAACCACCCATACAGGTCCCCAAGATCGATATTGGCCAGTTCACCGATGTGCCGGTCATCGATCTTAAAATACCGGGACTCCTTTTTTATTCTATACCCTTCGCATTCCGGGCATTCGGATATCGTCATAAAGGCCTCGGCCCACTGGCGGATCTTTTCGCTGGTGGTGGTCTCATACCATCGGCGCAACATATTGACTATACCCTCTGACCCTAAGTCAAATATCAAATCATGCGGCAGATAATCCGGAGCGGATGTCGTACCCGGCTTACCACCGTGAAGGATAATCTCCAATGCCTCAGGATCGATCTCTTTGATGGGTGTAGCAAAGGTGAATTTGTATTTCTTTGAGATCTGCCTCAGCTGTTTGAAGGTATGATTGTCCCGCACGTCACCAAACGGCGCGATGCCTACATCATTGATCGATTTCGAGTCATCGGGGATCACCTTTTCCATGTCCACCATGGTCACTTCGCCGAGCCCGTTGCAATTCGGGCATGCCCCATATGGTGAGTTGAATGAAAATGAATTGGGCGACGGCTCTTCGTACGAAATCCCGGACGTGGAACACATAAGGTGACGCGAATAAATCTTCGGCGTTTCATCCCCCACGCGCAGCACCATAAGCATCCCTTCACCCATGCGCAGAGCGGACGACAAACTGCTCGTCACACGTGCTGTTTTTTCGGGTTGCTTGACTGTCAGGCGATCCACGACGAGTTCGATATCGTGCGTTTTGTAGCGATCCACCTGCATTTTCGGACTTAGGTCATGGAGTTCGCCATCCACTCTCACTTTAGTATATCCTTGCTTCCGCAGTTGGTCAAACAACTCCCGATAATGTCCTTTCCGTCCGCGCACCACGGGTGCCAGAATGAGAATTTTCTCATTATCGAAATCCGACAGTACATGTTCGTGTATCTGCTCTTCGGTATACTGGACCATTTTCTCCCCGGTCACATAGGAGTAAGCTTCTCCGGCGCGCGCGTAAAGCAGTCTGAGGAAATCATAGATTTCTGTGATCGTTCCAACCGTAGATCTGGGATTCCAGCCGGAGGTTTTTTGTTCGATGCTGATCACAGGACTCAGCCCGTCGATCTTCTCCACATCGGGTCTTTCAATGCCTCCCAAAAACTGCCGCGCATACGCAGAGAAAGTTTCCAGGTAGCGCCGCTGTCCTTCCGCATAGATGGTGTCGAATGCCAGGGATGATTTTCCGCTCCCGCTGATCCCGGTGATGACGACCAGTTTTTCGCGCGGGATTTCCAGATCGATGCCTTTGAGGTTGTGCTCGTGGGCGCCGATGATCTCGATCATGTCCTCTTTCTGAGCAGACTTTTCGGGGGCTTTATGTGTCTTTTTCCTGGCCATGGACGGTTAAAAAGTGTACAAAGGTACGGAACATTCGAGCAGCCGCAAAGGTTGGGCAGATGTTGAGGGTGTGAGGGAGCGATGGGGTGATTTAGTGATGCAATGAGGGGTGAGCAGTGAGCAGTGATTTTTCTGGTCGCGCTTTAGCGCATGACCATCTTTGAGAAAGATTTAAAAAATTTATCCCGATGCATCGGGAACCCCGTGCTTTAGCTCGGGGATTGTGAAAATAAGCTTAATCAAATTCAAGCTTAGAATCACTGCCCCGTGCTTTAGCTCGGGGAAAATGGTAAAAAAGCCCTTTCTCTTTTCCGCCTCTTCCTCTTTTCCGCCCCTAATACAAGTTGTATCCATCTTTCTCAAGATCACAGATCCCCAAATCCCCCTAACCGTTAACCTTTCCAGGAAACAGACGAACAATCGTTCGTATTTCTTATTTTTGTAGCCATGAGTCGATATCAATCCCTGCGGGTAGCCCGCGTGCAGAAGGAAACCAATGACTGCGTATCCGTCTGGCTCGAGGTGCCGGAAGACATGAAAGCACAGTTTGCCTACAAACCCGGGCAATACCTGAGCTGCAGAGCTATCATCGATGGCGAGGAGGTGAGACGATCCTATTCGATCTGCTCCGTGCCTTCCGATCCCGATCTGGTGATCGCCGCCAAACGCGTACCGGGCGGAAAGATGTCCACCTATATCAACAGAGAACTCAAAGCCGGAGATACATTTGAAGTGACACCGCCTGAAGGTAAGTTTACACTACCCGCCGATCTGCCGGACAATGCCACGTTGTTGTTTTTTGCCGCCGGAAGTGGCATCACGCCCATCATCTCCCTGATCAGACATTTTCTGGAAACTACACGTGAAGGACAGGCAACTTTATTTTACACTAATAAAACCAGTGATTCGATCATATTCAGAGATCAGCTCGAAGCCCTCAAAAACGAACACATGATGCGCTTCACGCTATATCACGTGCTCACCCGCGAAGTCACCGGAACAGAAATTTTTTCCGGAAGAATCAACGCTGAAAAGTGCGCCATTTTTGCCAAACATTTTTTCAATCCATCAGAGACCCATACCTGCTACACTTGCGGCCCCGAACTTCACATACAGGAGCTCACTGCTGCGCTGAAAGATCTGGGGATGAAAGACGAACAATTAAAGTTCGAATTGTTTGGCACGACCAACTCACACGTTCGACATATAGAAGAAGAAAAAGTTGTCCTCGAGGGAGAAGACAAACTCTCCAGAGTCACCGTGCGCATCGATGGCCATGAAGCCGATTTGCAAATCAACTACCTCGGCAATAATGTACTGGACACCGCCATCAACGCAGGCATGGATATCCCCTACTCCTGCAAAGGAGGTGTCTGCAGCACCTGCAAAGCCCAGGTCGTGGAAGGCGAAGTATACATGGATGTCCACTACGGACTCGAGCCGGATGAAATCGATGCAGGCATTGTATTGACCTGTCAGAGCCATCCGAGATCGGAGAGATTGATCCTGGACTATGATATTCTGTAACAAAGGAGGGGCAGAAGAGAGGAAGAGGCGGAAGGGCTCCCGATGTGTCGGGAGGCGGAAGGGCAGAAAGTCGAAGTGAAACGGAGACCCTGCCATCCGACAAAGGAGGATGCTCTGAAGGGGCGGAAGGGCGGAAGGGCGGATAGACAGAAAGATAAACTATTTGTCAGAAGGCGGAGGATTGATAATTTAATCCAGCCCGCTTATGTGGTTGGTGTTGAGAAGTGAAGAGCCCTGAAGGGGCGCCCTAGTAGCGATGGGGTTTAGCCCTAAGCTAAAGTGAGCAGTGAGGTGAGTAGTGAGTAGTGAATAGAAAGAAACTAACCATCTAAACCCATAAACATTTAAACTTTTAAAACGGCAGAACACCACAACATGCCCGTAGCAAATAAAAGAAAGGAAGAAATCCAAACCGCCGCAGCAAAACTCTTTGGTGAAAAAGGTTTTGCGGCGGCATCGGTACGCGACATTGCTAAATCCGTCGGACTGGGGGCGGCCAGCCTGTACAATCACATGGGTTCGAAAGACGAACTGCTGACGACGATTTGCTTTCGATGCGCGCACAACTTCCTGGAGGGCATGGAACAGATTGAAGCGCAACAAACCGACCCGGTGGAAAAGATCAGGGCACTCATTCATCTTCAGATACGAATTGCGCTGGAAGATGAAAGTTCGCTGACCGTTTTCAATGACGAGTGGCGGCATTTGCGCGAACCCTATTTATCCACCTTCCTTGATTTGCGAAGAACCTACGAAACGGCTTATCTTCGGATTATCAAAGAAGGTATCCGGCAGGGAAGGCTGAAAGGCAACGACAGTTACCTGATCTATCAAACAATTCTCTCTTCTCTTCGTTGGTTACATAGAGACCATAGCAAAAAAATAAAACTGTCAGAAAAAGCGATGACGGAACAAATTTCTACCATACTAATTAAAGGAATAACATCATGAGTGTCATAGATCTCGAAAAGCGATTTCAGGAAAAAATCGACAGCGACATACGCATCGAACCACGTGATTGGATGCCCGAAAAATATCGAACGACCCTGATCCGGCAGATCGGCCAGCATGCCCATTCCGAAATTGTGGGGATGCTCCCTGAAGGCAACTGGATCACGAGAGCTCCGTCGCTGAAACGGAAAGTTGCCCTGCTCGCTAAAGTACAGGACGAGGCAGGTCACGGATTGTACCTCTACAGTGCCGCCGAAACCCTTGGTGCAGAACGCGATGAAATGGTGGAGGAATTGCACTCCGGAAAAGCCAAATACAGCAGCATTTTTAATTACCCCACCCTGACGTGGGCAGACATGGGCGCGATTGGTTGGCTCGTAGATGGAGCTGCGATTCAAAATCAGATTCCGCTGTGCCATTGTTCGTACGGTCCGTATGCACGCGCGATGATCAGAATCTGTAAAGAGGAGAGTTTTCATCAACGTCAGGGTTTTGAGATCATGACAGTTTTGTGCGCCGGCACACCTGCTCAGAAAGCGATGGCTCAGGATGCGCTTAACCGCTTCTGGTGGCCGAGCCTGATGATGTTTGGCCCTCCGGATTCCGAATCTACCCATACTGAGCAATCCCAGAAATGGGGCATTAAGCGATTCACTAACGACGAACTGCGTCAGCGGTTTGTGGATATGATCGCGCCGCAGGCGGATCACTTAGGCATCACAATTCCCGATCCCGATTTGAAATGGAATGAAGAAAGACAGCATTACGATTTCGGTGAAATCGACTGGGAAGAATTCTGGCATGTTGTCAAAGGACACGGACCGTGTAATAAACAACGCATCGAAGCCCGCACCAAAGCCTGGGAAGAAGGTGCCTGGGTAAGAGAAGCCGCACTGGCCTACGCAGAAAAACATTCTAACACGCAAACATCAAAATCCAAAGCCGTATGAAATCCTGGCCATTATATGAAGTCTTCATCCGATCCAAAGCCGGCCTGCATCACAAACACGCCGGGAGCCTGCATGCCGCCGATGCCGAAATGGCCATCGAAAATGCACGGGATGTCTATTGCCGACGCAACGAAGGCGTAAGTATTTGGGTGGTACTGTCATCCGATATCACAGCCTCGAATCCGGACAACAGTGAAGAGCTGTTTGACCCGGCCGAAGACAAAATCTACAGACACCCGACTTTCTATCACGTGCCGGAAGGCGTCAAACATCTTTAAAAACGGTTGATGACTACACACCGAATTCACCACTTACTTTTTATTGCATTTCTTTTTTGTCTTCCTGTTCTTGCCTGCAAACAAGCTCAGTCGAAGGAGATGATTCCTGATGAAACTACTGTGGCCGTAGCAGACTCTGTTCCTGTGGTCGTGGAAGCCCCTGAGGACACGACGGAAGCATTGAAGCTGCCTTTGAATATCAGCTATATCCGCGGGAAGTTTTACCCTAAGATGCATCCGGACTTTGTGGAGATTGATTCCATTCATGCGGATCGCCCCGAGCTATATCTGCGAAAAGACACATACGCAGCCTTTGTAAAAATGTACGAGCATGCACTCCGGGATGGTATCCGATTACAAATCCGATCAGCCACCCGAAATTTCAATGTGCAAAAATCCATCTGGGAAGCCAAATGGACCGGCGAGCGAACGATAGAAGGTGGAGAAAACCTCGCGGAAACAACAGCAGATCCCAAAGAACGCGCACTCAAAATTTTGCGCTATAGTTCGATGCCGGGTACCAGCCGACACCACTGGGGCACAGACATTGATCTGAACAGTTTTGAAAATTCGTGGTTTGAAGAAGGAGAAGGTCTCGACATATACAACTGGCTCACCGCGCATGCAGCTGAGTATGGTTTTTGTCAGCCGTATTCCGCCGGAAGACCGTATGGATATTTTGAAGAGCGATGGCACTGGTCTTATATTCCGGTGGCTGCCCATCTGACAAAGTATGCCGAAGAAAATCTGACCAACGAAATGATTGATGGTTTTCTCGGAAGCGAATCCGCGCCT
Organism: Bacteroidia bacterium; assembly: GCA_030426765.1. Classification (GTDB taxonomy): domain Bacteria; phylum Bacteroidota; class Bacteroidia; order Chitinophagales; family Saprospiraceae; genus Opimibacter. Next base: position 55,357 of record JAUHXV010000011.1, read on the forward strand.
ATGATTGATGTGGTGAAGCATTATGTGCTGGGAATCAATCAGGATTGCAACGAGATAAGGGATGAGGAGTGAATGGTGAGTGGTGAGTAGTGAGTATCTCCTTCGCTAAAGCTACGGCGATTAAAAAGTGAGAATTTAATTTCCACCCTTTAACCCTTTAACCTTTTAACCCGTTTACCTTTTAACCCTTTAACCTTTTAATCGCTTAACCTTCTAACCCTTTAATCCTTTAACCGCATAACCTTCTAACCCTTTAACCCGTTTACCAAACTAAAATTTATGTCCTTTACAGAATCAAACATGTTACCTCTCGGGAGCGAAGCTCCGCCATTTGTTTTGCCGGATACGGTGTCCGGAGATACGATCCGACTGCAGGATATCGCGGGAGAAAAGGCTACGGTGGTGATGTTTTTGTGCAACCACTGCCCTTACGTCGTGCATGTCAATAGTGAGATTGTTCGCCTGGCGAATGACTATAACACACAAGGCGTTTCCTTTGTAGGGATCAGTTCGAATGATGTGGACAACTATCCGCAAGACGGGCCTGAGTTGATGAAGTTGCACGCGGAGAAGGAAAAATATCCATTCCCCTACCTCTATGACGAAAGTCAGAATGTTGCGCGCGCGTATGATGCGGCTTGCACTCCAGATTTTTACGTTTTTGACAAAGACCTTCGCCTTACCTATCGCGGCAGGCTCGATGACTCTCGACCGAATAGTGGTACGCCCCTTACCGGAAAAGATCTGAGGGATGCATTAGATGCAATGCTAAGCGGAAATGCAGTTTCCGAAAAGCAGTATCCTTCGGGTGGGTGTAATATCAAGTGGAAAAGGTGATTGTTGCCACGCAATGCATTGCGTGGCAAACAATGCTTTGAATCGAGGCCTGCCTAAACCTTAAACCTAAGCTACCTTTCAGCAATGGCTATACATCCGCTGTGATCTGAATCCGACACTTCCATGCGGATAAACAGGTGCTTTTTATTGCGAGAAAAAATATCCCATGATGCCACTCGCATATCGTCCTTCTGTACCCATTCTGTTTTTCCGAATTGTTTTTTGGTTTGACGCATGGCTTGCTGGATATGTTTTTCTCCGGCAATCGTGAGGGTTACACGCTGTATCGTGTCGGCGAGTAACTCATAGGTCACTGAACAACTATCGATTTTTCCAACGGAAGAGATTGGAAAAACGAACATGCTCGATGAAATAAAATTGGTTGGCTTTTTCGCACAGTTTGCCGGCATTAGAAAATGCTCACCCAAATCGGTTGGAATGCGATTCATTCTGGCTTCGCCTGGAAACTGAAGTGTATCAACAGAAAACACATTTATTTCTTTGTCCTGACCAAACAGGAAGGAGCCAAATGAGCTAGCCAATACAAAACAGCAAAAACAAAATAGATTTTTCATAACGAACACTCTATTAAAAAGTCACTTGCGGGAAAGAAGGCTTTTGAGGGCTGCAAGTTCCCTGTATTTTGATCTGGCCTCACCGACCGGTGTTCCAAAATAGGACTTTCCTCCTTCGAGATCTGTATGCACTCCGGTTTGTGCCAGGATGGTTGTGCGATCACCAATTTTCAAATTTTGTGCTAGTCCTGCCTGTCCATACAGTACACACCAGTCTCCGAGGATAGTTTTACCGGCGATACCTGCCTGGGCGGCGATGAGACAGTTTTTTCCGATGACGACACCATGGCCGATCATCACCTGGCAGTCGATTTTAGTGCCCGCCCCGATCACAGTATCACCGCTCACGCCCTGTGCAATCGTAGTGCCACTACCGATCCAGACATCATCTTCGATGATCACTCTCCCGCAGCCGGTCCACGCCTCATAGCCTTCGGGCCATTTTTTAAAATAGAACGCCTGCGTCCCGATGATCGCGCCGGAATGGATGACGACTCTTTCACCGATCGTTGTGTGCGGACGTATCACCACACCGGATTGGATCACCGTGTCTTTCCCGATGGTCACATGTGGCCCGATGATCGCTCCTTCTTCAATGATTGCGGAAGGGTGAATTTGCTGCCCCACCTTTGTATCTGAAGTGATGGGTGTAAAGAATCGGTACCGCTGCACGATATCTTCGTAGGCCCTGAATGGCGTGTCTACTACAAGCAAAGCTTTGCCTTCGGGGCAATCCATCTCCGCAGGCACAATAATCGCGGATGCCGCCGATTCCAGAGAAGCCTGATAGTATTTTGGGTGATCCACAAAGGTGATATCGCCCTCGCGTACCTTATGAATTTCGTTGACGCCCCTAACCAAGAGTGCCTCATTTCCGATAAGTTTTGCGTCCACCCATTTTGCAACATCCCTGATGGAAAGTGTCTCGTTAAAATCCATGAACCGTTTATTTTAGCCTAAATTTAGGCATACATAAAAGGAAACCAAGAAAAATCTCAGTATGACAACACTATCCAGAAGAGCATGGCTCCATCGCAGCGCACTGGCCGCCGCCGCATTACCCCTGAGTCGCTTACCCATCCCTGCACAGGATTCGAAGTCTGACCGACCTGTTGGCGATGAAGATTTTATCCGCCTTAGCTCCAACGAAAACGCTTATGGCCCCAGTGATGCCGCGCGCACAGCCGTCCTCGAAAGCCTCGCAGATGCCAATCGATATCCCAGACATTACTACCAAACGCTGATCGACCAAATCGCCGAGCGCGAAAATGTATCTTCTGAATGCGTTCTGATTTCAGCCGGTTCGTCAGAAATCCTGGGATTGGTGGGACTCACCTACGGCATTGAGGGCGGAGATGTGCTCGGTTGTCACCCTACGTTTGACTTTGCCATGCGATACGCCGAACGCCTGGGGTGCACCTGGTCGCGCACACCACTGGATGAAAACTACCATTACAATTTGGGTGCACTTGCCGAAGAAGCAGGTCCCAATACGCGGATGATTTTCATTTGCAATCCCAACAACCCGACAGGTGTAGAGACACCTCACGTAGAACTCAGAGCATTTTGCATCGATCAGGCTCGCCGACATCCGGTGTTTATCGATGAGGCATATATAGAGTTTAGTTCGAGAGGCCGAAACAACAGCCTTGCGGATATGGCGGCACAAACACCTAATGTGGTCGTCTCGCGTACTTTCTCAAAAATTCACGGATTAGCAGGATTGCGTGTTGGCTATGCGATTGCCCACCCATCGACTATTGCCTTGTTGAAAAACTACCATACCGGTCGCGGTGTCACCGTCTCCAATGCCGGAGCTGCTGCAGCTTCTGCCTGTCTTTCCGATCCGGAGTTTGAAAGCTTCTGCCGCAAGAAAATCGTGCAAGGTCGTGAGTTGGTTTGCATGGCGTTCGATGGCTGGGGCGTGGAATACATGAAATCAGCCACAAGTTTTGTGTGCTTCAGAAATGATAAGTTCAGCATGAAGCCGAGAGAAGCCATGGAAAAAGAAAAAATCCTGATTCGCGACTATGATGAATTTCCCGGATGGTCGAGGGTCAGTATCGGCACCGTGGACGAAATGAAGACGTTTATTGATGCAGCGAAGAAGTATGTTGGTTAGACCTGAGACACAAGACTTTAGACACAAGACTTTAGACACAAGACTTTAGACGCAAGACCTGAGACTTTAGCCTAGGGCAAGGAGCATGGAGCATGGAGCATGGGGCATGGGACATGGAGAGTAGTGAGTAGTGAGTAGTGAGTAGTGAGTTCCAAAACTTATTTGTCATGTAATTCTTGCATGGAGCTACTAATTCACTAAAATACTCACTTCTGACTACTCACCACTGAGCACCTCTCGCCTCTGACCACAGATCACTCCATCACTCCCTCACTCCCTCACTCCCTCACTCCCTCACTCCCTAATCTACTGCTTGCTGATCTTGTCCACATACATCTTTCCTTCCGCAAAGGTGCGGACGATATAGATGCCTGTCGGAATTCCGGATACGTCTATCTTTCCGCCTTCACTGTTAGGGAAGTAAATTTGTCCGTTGGTAGCGATAAGTTCTACTCTTTCGGGAACGAGAGATTCTGAAAAATACAAATGTGTAGACGTCGGGTTTGGCCAGTAGCCAAATGGTTCGGATTCAATTTCCTGCACTGAGGTCATCAGGTCATTGCGAGCCACCAGAACTTTATCGCGGGAAACAGGCACACTGGCGATATCATCAATACCGTCTCCGTCGAAATCCGTCAGGACGAACTCCCCGATTGGCTCATCATATGTGACAATTAACTCCGCCTGGCCATTACTGCGTGAAGGTGCGTTGGAGATCAGCCAAAGTTTATCCTGATCGGCCACTACCAAATCCGGAAAATTATCGCCATCTACAAATCCCATCGCCATCATGGTCGGCGATGTAAAGGATGCATCCAATGTTGTCTTGGAATACATGCCTTCCTGAAAAACGTATTTGATAATCTCATGCAACCCGGTATCCAGGACAAACATCATCCGGTTGCCCATTGTATCGCTGTATGTCATTGTCGCCACGGGATGTTCGAGCCCATTGTCAAACACCTCCAGTTGATCTTCGTAGTTGATGTCACCATTCATTTGATTGAACGTGGCCTGTCCGGAAAATATCTGCCCAGATGTCACATCCGGCACGTAGAAGTCTATGGAATCCCCTAACCCGAATGAACTGATCTGTCCGGCCTCTCCGGCAAATGGCAAGGAGCTGCTGGTATTAGGAAAAATATAATTGAATGACCCAAATATAATCTGCTCAAAATGAAGATTACCTGAGGTATCTGAAGACATCAGCATTTGCGAAAAATTAAACGCGCTTAGGTCCAATTGCGTAAGTCCACCAACAGTATCGAGCAAAGTCGCGCCGGACTGTTTTTCGCTGATAAAAGGATCCTTTCCATACAGCACATGTATCCCCGGCTGGCCCTCCAACATATAATACATATCATCGCCGCCATTAAACGAAATCGTCCCCATTGATAATGGTTGCTCATCCAGCAGATAGTATGTGGTTTTGATAAAGTTTGTACCATTTCCCAGATTCGTGAGCCGAATGATCTCCTGGGTTTCTTCCCCGATCAGATAGATGTCTGTGCGGCCATTGTCATCAAGATCACCAACAGCGATATCAATGAGCGGCACTTCTTCAAAATCAAACTCGGTAATGGTCAGGGGAATCTGTGCTGTCAATTGAAAGCATAAGAATGATAGTAGAGAAAGTAGTGTTCTGGTCATGGTTGTTGTTAAAAGGTTATGTGGTTATAAGTTTATGAGATTATTAGGTTATTAGGTTAAATGGTTAATGGGTTAAAAGGTTATTAGGTGAGTTACTTAGGAGTAAAAAATCGTATTACGTAATTTCCAAAGCTCTTCGCCCTACGCTCTCAGCCCTACGCTCAATGCGCTTCCAGCCAATTATCCCCAACTCCCATGCCCACTTCGATGGGAACAGGCAAGTCAGGTAAAGCGGTTTTCATTTTATCATCCACTAAGGCGCGGAGTTCTTCCTCTTCTTTTTTGTGTACATCAAAGACCAATTCGTCATGCACCTGCAGGAGCATTTTGGAATTGAGTTTGCGCTTGAGCATCTCTTTGTGGATATGGATCATGGCCAGCTTGATCATATCGGCAGCCGAACCCTGAATTGGAGAGTTAATGGCGTTGCGTTCCGCGGCGGCACGAACGGTATGATTTCTCGAATTGATATCGCGGAGGTAGCGTCGGCGTTTCAGAATGGTTTCAATGTAGCCGTGCTTCTGTGCGAATGCCACTGTGTCTGACATATAGTTTTTGATGCCGGGAAATTTTTCAAAATAATTGTCAATAATCTCCTTCGATTCTGAGCGTGAGATCCCCAGCGTCTGAGATAATCCAAAGGCAGACTGTCCGTAGGCCAATCCGAAATTCACCGCCTTGGCTCTGCGACGCATTTCTGAAGTCACATCGGCAAGCGGGACACCAAATACTTTCGATGCCGTAGTAGAGTGAATATCTTCTCCGTTTTTAAATGCCTCCAACATACCTTCATCTCCGGTGATGGCGGCAATGATCCTGAGCTCGATTTGGGAATAGTCAGCAGACAGGATCAGGAAGTTGTCATCCCTAGGGATAAATGCTTTTCTGATCTCGCGGCCGCGTGCAGTCCGGATAGGTATGTTTTGCAAATTTGGATTGTTCGAAGCGAGGCGTCCTGTAGCAGCAATGGTCTGACCAAAGGTGGTATGTACTCTACCCGTACGAGGGTTGATCAACTCCGGAAGCGCATCGATATACGTGGACTTCAGCTTTGTGAGTTCGCGGTAATTCAGGATGTGATCAATGATCTCGTATTCATCTTTTAGCAGGGACAGAACATCCTCACTGGTTTTGTATTGACCTGTTTTAGTTTTCGCTCCTTTGTACGGGATCTTGAGGTGTTCGAATAGGATATCGCCCATTTGTTTGGGAGAGTCGAGGTTAAATTCAACTCCACTAATCTTATACACTTTATCGCGCATCTCCAGGAGCTCCGTGCCGAGCTCTTCCGAATAATTTTTCAAAAAAGGAACATCGAGTCCGATCCCTTCAAATTCCATCGCGGTGAGCACGTGTATCAGGGGAAACTCGACGTCGTGCAATAAAGACTCTCCTTCTACCTCCTTCACTAGTTTTTCCGTAACAGGCATCAACTGCAATGTGATATCTGCATCTTCCGCAGCGTATTCGGTGATTTCATCTACCTCCACATCCTGCATCGAGAGTTGATTTTTCCCTTTTTTGCCAATGAGCTCTTCTATGGCTACCGGTGTGTAGCCCAAGTAGGTTTCCGCCATCACATCCATCTTGTGGCGCACATGTGTGTCTCCGATAAAATGTGCCACCATCGTATCATAGATTGGATCGGCTACGATGACATCATACAAGCGGAGGAGTTTGATATCAAATTTGATATTGTGACCAATCTTAAGTGCTTTTGGATTGGTAAACACCTTCTCAAATGACTTAACGATCTCTTTGGCTTTTTCAAAATCCTGTGGACAAGGCACATAGTATGCTTCACCGGGAGTGATTGCAAACGACAATCCCACGATCTCCATGTCCACTTCAAGGCCGGTGGTCTCTGTATCAAAGGCAAAGGATTTAGCCTTCAGCAATTTTTCAATAAGTGCATCGCGTTCCTTCTTCGTTTTGACTGGCAAGTACGTGTGCGGTGTATTGTGGATGTTTTTGCCTACCGGAACGGCTTCGGAAGTGGCAGGTGTTTTATCGTCGCCTGCTTTTCCCTGAGAGAACAAATCTCCCTGTACAGAACCTGCTGTTGCTTTTGGAGGGGCTGATGCTGATGGTGCATTTACTTCAAAACCATCTCCGAGTACACGCTTGCCCAACGTTCTGAATTCGAGTTCGGAAAAGATGGCGGATAGTTTTTCCACATCCACCGGGTCAAGGACGAGTTTGTCCGGGTCGAACGGCACCGGTACATCCAGGATGATCGTGGCGAGTTTTTTCGAATCAAAAGCATTTTGTCTGCTCTCCTCCAACTTCTTTAGTGTGGCACCTTTAATCTTATCAAGATTCTCGTACACGTTTTCGATGCTGTGAAATTCGTGAATGAGTTTGGACGCCCCTTTTTCCCCTATGCCTCTGACACCGGGAATATTGTCCGCTGAATCGCCCATCAGGCCCAGGATATCAATGACCTGTTCGGGCTTGTGGATATTATACAGCTCACAGACTTCTTTAGGTCCTATGATCTCCGGTCCGCTCCCCTGCTTACCCGGTTTATACATAAAGATGTGATCTGATACCAGTTGGCCGAAATCTTTATCCGGTGTCACCATATACACATCATAGCCTTCTTTCTCTGCGCGTTTAGCGAGTGTGCCGATCACATCATCTGCTTCGTAGCCTTCTGCTTCCAGGATGGGAATCCCATAGGCGTCGATGATGTCCCGGATATAGGGTTCGGATAATTTTATGTCCTCCGGTGTCTCCTGGCGGTTGGCCTTGTAATAGGGAAACTCCTGCACCCTGACATTGGGAGATTTGTGATCAAAGCAAACGGCAATGTGTGAGGGATTGCGGTTTTTCAGCACCTCCTCGAGTGCTGTCACAAATCCGAACATCGCATTGGTGTTCAGGCCTTTGCTGTTGATCCGCGGATTGCGGAGAAAGGCGTAGTATGCGCGGAAGATGAGGGCGTAAGCGTCGAGCAGGTAGAGTACCGGGCGTTCCATGATCAATTCGTTGATGGTGGTTAGGAGGCTTAAAGGTAAACATCACGCGAGAATCGAAACAATCCGATCCTGAAGCTTGATAACATGTTTAAAGATTGAGCCTGAATAGGAAAACTACTATTCATTTATCTAATCCATCTCCTTCTTGCCGCTTTCGCAATGGATAATAAACCATTGACCACTAGGAATTTTCGCCCAGCTCCTTCTCAATCTGTCGCACATGAAAAAGTGAAAATACCCGCATGACAATAGCAAAGAAAATACCACCTACGCCATAATTGCGCATCTCGGGCAACACCTGCGCAAAGGTCAATTGAGAAAGATCCTGTCTGTGCTCATAGCATTCAAGGAGCGCCCCAATGATCGCCCACATGATGATGGACGCTATCAACGAAGCTATGAATGGCGTTTCAATCTCGCGCTTATACCATTTCAGGTTTTTTCGTAATCGTTGTTCAGAACGCATAATGGGTAAAGATCCTGAAGTCAAGTATATCTGCTGACTTGCAGACTACTACAACAGATGACTTTAAAAATACAGGAATTCAAGGAAAGTGAATTAAAAAAACTACTCCTGATCGTTGAGCCTGATCCATTTGAGCCGCATCTTCGGAAACCGATGGGTCACAGGATTGAGTATCAGGGTATCACCGGAAAACTCATATTTCCTTTCAGCTACCGTCCCCCACATCGTCTGGAAGTTGGCTGATTCGATGTGATGCTCAATGATACCCAGGGAGTCCACCACCCGATACCTGCCGAAGTACACAAAGTTATCCGCCAGATGTCGAAGATCAGCGGCGGACAAACTATCCAGACTGCCTTTTCCTTCGAATTGATACAGGTCATAGTTTTCCGTCACATGATGCACCCCCATGCCTCCCTTTCCATCATAAATGATAAATCCTTTCCGGTTTTTGTAGTGATCCTGTCTCGGCTCCCATCCTGAAATGGAGTCAGCTTGAGTTTCAACAACATGAAGAGACCACCTGCCGGTAAATTTTTCAAAGTCAGATACTTCATGCTTCGGCTGGCAGGCGATAACTATGGTGATCAGGAGAACAGAGAGAAGGAGGCAGTTTTTCACGTTTATAGGTTTTGCTTAAATATACCCATTCCGGAAGCAATGAAAAACAGATATCATTCGTATAGATGAAGCTTTAAGTCGATCGATGTGTTGAGGTTTGGCATCGATGACGCCAAAGTTTAGTGTTGAAAGTTTAGTTTTTGGGTTAAGCGTTTAAAAATTTAAATGGTTAACTTTTGATACGAAATCGTCCGTCACCCATCACTGATCACCTATGGCTCCATGCCCCTTGCTCCATGCCCCAAGTCTCAGGTCTTACTCCGAAATTAAACACACCAAAACCTCTCACAAACCCGTCATTCCTCCTCTTTTTCCCCAAAACAGATATAAATTTTTCGTCATATCTTCTTTTTTGCCGAAATTTGGCTGAATAAGTACGCATAGTGGGAAAACAAAAGAAGAAAACTAAGTCCGACAAAACACCTGATTCCTTTTTTGGGATTCCGGTCAAACGACTCGGACCCTATCTGGCGATACTCGGTTCGCTACTGTATCTACAGACCACTACCTTCGATTATACCCAGGACGATGCGATCGTCATCAATGAGAATATGTTTACCACCGAAGGGCTGAGCGGCATTCCCGGGCTCTTTATGTACGACACGTTCTACGGGTATTTTAAAGATCACTCCAAAACACGCCTGGTGAGCGGAGGACGTTATCGCCCCCTCACACCGGCTATGTTTGCCATCGAATACGCCATCGCCGGAGAAAATCCGTGGTTCAGTCACTTCATTAGCGCCATTAGCTACGGTCTTTTGTGCTGGATCCTGTACGCTTTTTTACTCGCCCTGCTGACACCACGTCTTTCGGCGGAAACAGCCATGCAGGTAGCACTGTTTTCCACACTGATTTTTGCCCTGCACCCTATTCATACGGAAGCGGTCGCCAATATCAAAGGCAGAGATGAAATCATCGCAGCGATGGGCGCTATCGGCGGACTCTGGCTCATGCTCCGCAGCATCCAAGACCCCAAACCCATGATGCTAAAGGGACTGGCGACTTTGGTTTTCCTGCTCGGACTCCTGGCCAAAGAAAATGTCATCACCATGTTGGCCGTTGCCCCGCTCACCCTTGCCTGGCACCAGGAAGGCAAAAAGATAAACTGGATGGGCAACCTCTGGCCGATCGTCACTGCATCCCTCCTTTTCCTGTTGATACGCGCCTCGGTAACCGGCCTGAGTGCAGGCGAAGCTCCGAAAGAACTGATGAACAACCCGTTCATCAAAGTGGAAAACGGTGTCTATATGCCGTTTACGGCAGCCGAGAAATCGGCAACAATCGTCTATACGATGGGCAAATATGTTCAGCTGCTGGCCTTTCCCTACCCGCTGACGCATGACTATTACCCACGCCATATTGAGATACAATCCTGGAGCAAACCCCTCGTCATCTTATCCTTGTTGGTATGGCTTGGACTCCTGTATGCCGTGATCCGGGGATGGAAGAAAAAAACCTGGTGGGCCTACGGCATACTCTTCTATGTGTGCACCATGTCTATCACGTCGAATATCGTTTTTCCCATCGGGACAAATATGTCCGAGCGTTTTGCCTTTCTGCCTTCTGCCGGCTTAGCCCTCATCGTCGGTTACGCACTCGCGTTGGGGTACAACTCCTCTTACCGAAAATATATCACCGCGGCCGGCCTTGCCCTGCTCATCGGTTATGGAGGCTGGACGCTCATCCGCAGCCACGTCTGGACGGACAACCACACCTTGTTTACTACAGACATCAAGACATCCAAGCGCAGCGCCAAACTGCTGAATGCCGTCGGTGGTGACCTGGTCACCATGGCAGAACATGAAAAGGACGCTGTGATAAAAGAGGAATATCTCAGAGAAGCACAGAACTATTTGAAAAAAGCTATCGAGATTCATCCCAACTACAAGCTGAGTTATTTGTTATTAGGCAACAGCTCCTTTTACCTGGGCGATCTGGAACAGGCGATTATCTATTTTCGGCACGTGCTGAAGCTCGACCCCAATTATCAGGAAGGACGCAAAAACCTGGGTGTTGCGTTGAGAGATCAGGGAAAGGTAATGGGCGAGAAAAACAACAATCTTAGCGCCGCCATCACGTTATTACTGGAGGCCGTACAATACCTGCCGGATGATTACGAGACCTACCAATTGCTAGGCGTCGCACATGGGCAAAAAGGGGATACACAGAAAGCCGTAGCGTATTTCCGGAAGGAAATTGAACTCGCACCTAAAAATGCTACCGCTCATTTCAATCTCGGCATCGCCCTCCGACAAATAGGGGATATCGAAGGCGCAAGAGCAAGTTTTGAAAAGGCAAAAGAACTGGATCCGAATTTACCCCAGTTTCAAAACCAATAAAACACAATATGCAAAGACATCGACTACTCATCGTGTGCATTAGCTTACTGTTGTTGACCTACATTCCGGGAAACAGCCAGGACAGTCATGCAACGATGTGGGTCGATTCCGTTTTTGAAAACATGACGCTGGATGAAAAAATCGGGCAACTCTTCATGATTCGCTCCCACTCAGACCTCGGCGAT
>JAUHXV010000090.1 GCA_030426765.1 Bacteroidia bacterium
CTCTGAAGGCAGTAAGTGCTCCTGGTGAAAATGATGTGATGCAAAGCCAGTTTTCCTTATCTTTTCTCGTATACTGGCTGGCAAAAGGTTGAAGTTCATTAGCTAGCTTATGATACTGTGTATTACACTGACTATCCTCTTTTTTAGCGTGAAAACATGCTTTGTTGACTTTGATTTCGATATAGATTTTACTTTTTGTGTAATATTCTTTTTGAGTAAAGTGTTTCAAAGTGTTCCGAATGGTGTTGCGATGGAGATAAGCCAGCACATGGCTATCTGTTGATGTGATTTTATTCCAATCAGGTATGTCATGCAGGATGTACGCTCCATCCGAAGGGTATACCTCGGTTATGAGATGCCCTTTGGGAGCATAGTGTGCATCCAACTCTATAGACATGTCCGGATCTATGTCAATTGATGTGTCAATAAGATCAATAATATCAAGCGCTGGGGTCTTTTTATATGCATACCCATTCCCGTACACAATGCCTTTTTTGTTTATTCCCATGGGATAGTAGCGCCAGGATCCGGCACCATGCCCAATCACTTCGAAGTCTGACCTCGCGTCTCTTGAAAGCATTTGACATACTGAACGAAAAGCTGCATTATGTTCGGTTAGCTCCTTTTGTTTGACCATGCCTGGGCTAACAAATGAATATTGTATCTGCATACAGGATGAAAGCAGCAGACCAGAAACAATTGTTATGTAGGTCAAATAATGACTGTAAGGAGCTTCAAAGGTTTTCATGGGATCAGTTTTACAGCTTTGAGCTAGAGTTAAGAACACCGCTGGTGTAAGATAATTTATTCTTTTTCTATAGAGGTTTTTAAACAGGAATTTATAGCGCTTTCATTATTTCGTTATCAGTGAAAATGTAGCTTCCAGATTTTTTTTGTATATTTAGGCAGGGCATGTTTCTTTGGATGTTATGCGGAGCTTGCCGTGTGTCTTCATGCTCATGTATCAGTTTTCTGACCACACCAACTTGAGATGAAACACCAACTACTCCAAACCACCCGTTTAATTCTTTTTGTGTTATTTGGCTTACTAACCTTGGGATGTTTTCCGAGCAAGAAGAGTGTTACCGAGTACAAGTGCCTCGAATTTATTGTACGCGATAGTGACACGGATACCTTACTTACGGGTGTCCAAATAGATCTCGACAAGTTTACCGGAAAAACGAATACATTAGGTTATGCGGCTATCCACATCGGCAGGTCAGGCCATAAAGAACTAAAATTACATCAAGATCTTTATATAAAATACGGCGTGTCTACGTCCTCTGGGGAGGTGAGAGATAGTTTTAGGTTTAATCCGTACCTGAATCTGTATCCGCTTTATCTTTCTGTATCTCAGGATGGATCAGGCAGTTCAACACCAGCAGTTTCATTAGATAGTAGTATGGTCTTTGCTGATATGCATTATCATGCTTCTCTAAAAACGCATAATTGTTTTGGTCATGAGCTGTATCCTGCCAATTCATTTGAAAGTGCGCCGGACAACCTTTTCTGGTATAAAAACTTTGATGAGCTACAAGTGATGTATAACGGGAGATTAAAGAATGCCGCGTTTGGTGACTTTAAAAACCCTAATGGTTCCAGGTATAAGCGAATGAAGCTCTTGCTCGAAAACAAAGTGTATCCAAAGCGAACCATGAATCCGTTGATTCACTACACGCAGGCCACAAATGATCACCGCAAAGAAGGGCGCGTTCATTTGGCGTATAACTCCATTTCACCCTTCGAAACAAATGTTGCTAATTCGGGTGCCAAGCGAAAAGCCAATACTTGGTTTGTGACCGGTGCCGCTACAGATTGGTTAAATAAGATTGGCTACAAGGATGCTGTTGGAGGAAGGCTGACACCCTGGCGTAACTTTAGAAATGAATTTGCTTATATAAATTCTCAAGCACTTTCCTCTAATTCATTTAATTATACATTTTACGAGCCGGGGTCCGATATAAATCCTAATCGGCCTACGATGATTAATGTAATTGAAGGAGGGCATATTTTTCAAAACCATATTTTCCCGAGCACTATCGTGTATGATTTTGATCATCTGGATTCTGTTGAGATTAACAACCTCTGTAATCAAACTTTAGTAGCGGTTCGAAAACTGAAAGTATTATTTGACAAGGATAGTTTGCCTTCCGAATATGATCCACTAGAATTTTTCAGATTGTATTTGAAGCATCAATCTGTAATCCAGGATAAGCGTATTGGCCGACTGGAAAACAAGAGTCCGGAGAAACAAACGACAATCTATATTACCCAAAACCAGCCTGCAAGTAGCGATACTGTTGGCCTGATGCAAGCTCAGATGGCAGAGTTTGTCGATGACTTTTACAAGTTTGAATTGTCTGCGAATGTTAAGCAATTGAAAGAAATGGGAAGTGCTTCCCAGAAGGTCAGGATGATTACCATTGCTCATTTTTCGTACAATGGATTGTTTGGTCAGGCCAATCCACTTGATGGTGGGAAATTTCCAAACAACCTTGTGGCAAGGAAAAGTTATGCGATTCGAGTGAGTGATGATCATACTTACTTAAAGCAATGGGCAGGTTCCTTTTTTACCATACCTGGCGTAACGAAGTATGGAAAGTTTGTCGCTGAAAAGCTAGCCTATTCTGATGCTAATGAGCATCCCATATATATCGACCTTAAACATACGGATTACATAGGCCGCTCATTCTTTTATGACAGTCTCATGATTAAAGATGTATATCCGCCCATCTGTTCGCATTGTGCGGCGAATGGTTTGCCGGAGTATATGTATTCTCCTGCCGTCAATGAGTACATGATTGTCAAGACTAAGTCCGTAAATCGATTCTATCCTTTCCAGATCAATCTTTACAATGAAGAGATTCCTAGGTATTTTAAAAATGGTGGCATTATCGGAATTGTATTTGAGGAGAGAGCATTAGGCTCATATATCAACAATAAAATTGGTTTGTATCCGGATGGGCGGAAAAAAATGAATAGGATGCAGTTCAATAAAACCAGAATATGCGGGGTAGAATCCCCGGGACCGGAATTAGCACAAGTAATACAACAGTATCGGGACTCCCTGGTATTTGATATCACTAGCAAACGAAAGATAAACGCTCGTATTAAGAATGCTGTACTGCAGGATTATTCATTTATAGAACCCTTTCTAAATAACCTGTTTTACTTTATAGATAATTCAGGTATTGGTTTTGATTCAGTTGCCGGTATTGATAAAGCCTGGATGCAATTATGTATTGGCTCAGATCTTGACGGCATGATCGACCCGATTAATTTGTGTCCAACGGCCAGTGTTTATCCCAGATTTAAAGAACTTGTGAGACTATATATTCCATTTTACCTGGAAATGCGGAGTCAGACGGAATTCCGGCACCCGACAAAAAACAAAAAGGCAGATTATTTCTTGCACGATGATAGCATGGATCGAGCGCTTGATTACCTTTTTTATGTCAGTCTGCGAAATTTCACAACTAAATACATGAAGTCATGAAATGGTATCTTATACTATGCCTGTTTGCGCTTAGCGTTTCTGAGGTTTCGAGTCAATCTAATCTCAGTTCGGTGGACTTGAGAAAAGTCACCGGGAGTGGCCCATTTCCGTTTTTTATCAACGCCAAGGCCCGTGCAAACTTTGTCTTTCCGATGTACAAAAACTTTCGTCAGCAGTTTGACAAGCTCCATGGCATTGATGGAACTTATCTGGATTACGGGGGTGAGATTAGCATTGGTTCTGCCGTGAAATTTAAAGGAGATTTTCTGGGACGTAATGTTCATGGGTTTGAATTGGGCTATCAGTATATGCGGTCTAAGGTGCATCGTTCGGATACTATAGGCCTGAGTGTTGATTACCGGCATTATTGTTTGAGGTATCAGTTTCGAATGAATCTCATTTATCCAATCACCTTTCAGATAACGCCAGGATTTGTTATGTACGCCAAAGAAAAACTAAACGAATATAGATACTTCGAAGTAGATGGCCGGGATGCAGAAAGAAAATCCGGGCTTACCTATAAAGGAGGTTTCAGTTCAGGTTTTGAATTGGGTGGAAAATTGGTTTTTCTGGATCCTGCCGGAACAGATGGTGGCTATGGCCTGATGTTGGAAGCCGTTTATCAGCGATACTTCAACAACTTCGGTTTCAATGCGATCATCGAGGATCGATTTGGTCTGACAGAGTATGAAGGTGAGCCCCGACAGGCACTAATGTTTAGTGTAGGATTGATTATCCCCATTGCTGTTCGCGGATAGCGGTTATGAATTTATGTGGATCTTGAAGAAGTACAGGAGGGTTACCTTTTGACCCTCTTGCGGACATGATTCCCCTCGTGTATTTTTTGAGTGACCCTATACAACCTGCCTTTCAAATGATTAAATTTGAGAGCTTTTTTCTTTTTTCACTCAAAACAATCACCCACTTATGAAACCAATAGTCTTGTCGCTGGGCTTCGCCCTGTCCATTTTAGTCATTGCCTGTGTGTCAAACACGACGGAAAGTCCAAAAGAGAATCCATATGCAGAAGAAGAATTTACATTAGCCGATCAGGTGGCCAGAGGCGAATACCTCGTCAGTACAAACGGATGCCACGACTGTCATTCACCTAAAATCTTCTCAGAAAAAGGTATGGAAGTCGATCCTGCTTTGGTCCTATCCGGACACCCTGCTTCTGAAGTCCTGCCTCCTTATGATAAACAAACCGCCCAAGGGTATGTCCTGTTTACTATGGGACTCACATCTGCGACCGGGCCGTGGGGAACTTCATTTGCGGCCAATCTTACTCCAGATCCAACCGGCATCGGTACCTGGACAGAAGATCAATTTATAAAAGCCATCCGGGAAGGGATATTTAAAGGTCTTGAAGGCAGCAGGCCTTTGTTGCCTCCAATGCCCTGGCAGCACTATAGCAACTTTACCGATGACGATTTGAAATCAATTTTTGCCTATCTGATGAGTCTTGAGCCAGTTAAAAACGCAGTGCCTGAACCCATACCTCCGATGGGATAACATGAATTCAGAATCAATACATCCTGACGAAATTTATGATCTCCTGCTGAAATCCATCAGGGTCACTAATGTAGGGTTCATGGCTTGAGTGAGGTAACAAAACAAATCGCTTTTCGGAAGGAGGTGTGGAGAAATTCTCAAACACAGCCATACCTTCTTCCGGAGCGATAAGATCATCATACCGTCCCCAAATCATCAGGGTTGGAAGTGTCAACGCAGAAACCGCAGATATGAGGTTTCGCCCTTCAGCATCTTTACTGAGCCAGTCATTTACTATTTCGAGGTTGGGCGAGAGATAGGCTGGAAAGGGGTTATATGAAGACGCAAAGCCAATCCCCAGGTATTGTCCGAATGAAAGGGATGTCTCTTCCAGAGGGATGATGATGCCCCCCGGCCAGCCTATAAATTGCCTCCATTCGTTTTTTTGCTCACGTGTCAGGATCTCCTGATTTGTGTCCGCCCATTCAAGCGCTGATGTCCAGTGATCCACCATATTGCCTTGATCGAGTTCTTCGTTTGCCACATTGATCAGAAACGTTCGTCGATACTGCCAACTTAGGTCGTAGTCAAAATTATAGGCACCATCTACAGACATCCACCCGGCGATATGTTCGCTGCCCTGATGGTATAGCAGATAATTGACGCCAATAAATGACCCAAAACTGTGACCCATCAAATAGATTTGGGCTCCATGATATTCAGACTTCAGAATACTCACGATCGCTCCCAGATCTTTGGCAAACTGATCCACCGTAAGTGTGTTTTCGTCAATCGGGCCCTGCGCATTTCCACAACCCCGCTGGTCGTAATATACCATAGCCACTTCCTCTTCCAAGCTCGCTGACCAATCAAACATATCCGCTCTGGCCACGTCAATACTCGTAGCACCGGGTCCGCCGTTGATATAGATGACTAGCTTTCCGGACGCTGTATTGCCGCGCACCCAAACAGGGAGTTCGGCTCCGTCCATCTGCACATGAAAGAAGGTGTCGGTGTCGCTGCTCACATCAAACGTTTCGCACGCTGTGCAGCAGGTGATCAGCCATAAGAGTGTAAGGAGGGTGTTTGATTTCATTGTATGCTAAATATTAAACCAAGTTCAAGAGCAAAGTAGCCAACACCTCTAGAGAAGTTGGGCAAGGCATACATAAACTGAGGTTTGATGTAATACCCTGTGACACCGGTGTTTCGGACTTTCAATTGATGACCGAACGTGAAAAATAAATTTGTTGCGAAATAATTGTATCCGGCGGAAGTGTTATCCACTTCACCGTTGTCATCCACGGTGTACGTATTCGGAATAAACGTACGTAGATAGCCAGCTCCTAATCCCATTTCAATATACCTGCCTTTCTGGTGAGCTCTTTGGTATTTAATTTCCGGTATCAGAAAGACACCGGTCTGATACCTTTTGTGGTAATAGAACCCTATCGAAGGACTGAGTAGGTACCGTTTTGTGATTTGCTTTTGAATGCCTCCCTTGTTTTCCTTTGTTTTTGTCCACTTCTTTAATCGATAGTTTACTCCCACTTTCATTCCCGGGTGTGTAATCATCTCTCCATAGTACGCCACAGAGAAGGATTCAAACCTGCTTTCCTGAGAGAAGCCTGAGACTGTGGTCAGGAGTACAAAGGTGGATAGTGCTATTCCCCTCATTGTTTTTACCGCAAAGGTAGAGGGGCCCCAGGCTGAAAAATTGTATAAAATCGACACCTTTATTTTTGTCTCCCAAAAGCCTCCTGTATACCCAGGTTGGCCTCTCCAAGTTGCTTTGGTGTCAAACCGGAAAATGCGCTCACCTCCCTAATAAAATGCGCGTGATCGTAATAATCGTATGCAGGAGGTGGCGCGTACTTAGAGGGAGATACGTTAGTCTGGAGGAAATGGTCGACAAACCTGACCAGTCGGCTGTATTTTTTTGGAGTCAGGCCAAGGTTCTTTTTGAATTTGCGTTCCAGCGTTTTAATTGAGACATGCTGTTCTTTAGCAACTTGGTCAATGGTACAATTGCCTGTGGTTTGCTCTATTTGGTTTACTGCCTTTTCATAAACATTATCCCGACCCTGATCAGGAAGGGCGTTAATTTCTTTTTCAAAATATACCTCTATCATCTCAACTCTATCTTCCTGTGTGGAGGCATGCATAATGTCTTTTTCCAAAATAGAAAATGATTCCCCAAGACAAACTTGCGGATCAAGGCAGGTATTGATCGTTTGGATCGGACTGACCTGCGAGATTCGATAGAAAGTTCTCGGGAAAAACCGAATTCCGATGACCGGACTTTTGCGGACGGTACAACTCTGGGGCAATGTGCGCAACCCGCATAACTGGCTTTTACGCGTGTATTCCGTTTTCAGTGATGGAATGTATCGATGGATCTCTGAATCTGTAAAAATCAGTTCAATTGACTTGTCGGGCACCAGAAGGTGATGAGTGGTGTCAGGATTGGCATGCGTAAAATCTTCCCACCAGATACAGTCAATGTATTCAGCCAGCTTACCCGTTAGCTTGTGTTCATGGTAGTTCCAGTTCACATCACCAAAGTACGGTTTCGTTGTTGCTATGGCAAAAGATGTGGATTCGTTTCAGGTATTCTGTTTTAATTCACCTAATCTATGTGTTCGCCCAGTCCGCGATTTTCTGCATGGCATGGAGCACTTCAGGGCAGTGTTTTTCGCCAAAATTTTTCGGAAGCGCTTCACCGGGGGGAATAGCCTCGCTCATGGCCAGAGCTTTGGCGCCATCGAAATTGACAAAAGCAAGACGGGCTGTTAATTCCTCAGCCGGACGTTGAAATGCTTCCCCGGGGAGGATAGCAACTCCTGTTTCCAGGAGCAACTTCTCGCAAAGTGTACTGCTATCTTGAATGCCTCTTTTTTGCAGTTTGGCCGCTCTCGAATTGAAATCGAGGAATAAATAAAAAGCCCCATCTGGCGGATGTACCCGTATGCCTCCTAAGTTCAGAATTCGGGTACTCTTTTCACCAAGGTGTTCGAGGATACGTCGCACATGCATTAGGTATCGTTCGATCGAAGTGCCTCCACGGAATGCTTTTACTGCCGCGTATTGAATAGGCGCACTCACTGAAGTATACGTTTCACTGGCTACTGCTGCCATGGAATTCATCAGCCAGTCGAATTTAGCAGGGAAGGCAAAGGTGCCGAGTCGCCATCCGCCGGCGCCACACCACTTGGAGAGACCCGAACTGATGATCGTTCCTTCCGGATAAAAGCGCGCGATGGATACGTGTTCGCCTTTGAAATGCAACTGCCCGTATATCTCGTCAGAGAGAATGATCATCTCGTATTTGCGTGCGATGCGTGCGATCTTTTTCAGGTCTTCAGTAACATACGTACCGCCGTCAGGATTGGAGGGATAATTGAGCACCAGCAAACGCGGCTTGTACTGGTCTTTTTCCGCAGCAAGAAAGTCGCTAAGCTGCTGTGGCGTCAGTCGCCAATTCGTTTCAAAAGATGTGTGAATGAGTTTAATGTTTCTGCCAATGATTTTAGCTTGTGGCGCATACGAAACCCAACATGGTGTCGGCAGAAGGACTTCACCGTAGTAGACCAGCATCAGCAGGAAAAGGAATTCTTTGGAACCCGGTCCGATCAATACGTTTTTCGCTTTGATATCCACCTGATCCTTTTCACGATGGAAATACGCAACAGCCTGCCGCAATGCGTCGAGGCCTTTGACCGGCAAATAGTCTTTTTCGTGAGCATGATGTTTCAGTTCATTGACCACCGCATCCGGTACAGGAAAAGGTGATTGGCCGAGACCGAGACGATACACGGTTTTACCGCTTTTTTGAAGTTTCTTGCTGAGTTCGTTGATCGTCAGGGTAGGGGATTCACTGATCCCGCGGATATTAAGGTTGAGGCTGTGTCGATTATTCTTCATTTCCGGCCGGTATTGATCGTACTGCCTAATGATAGGCATTATTTTCGAAATTCAGGTAGTATGCCTCCAGCCGAAGAGTTGCCAGGGTTGTCGCAGTACTTGCTTCGGAAGAGATACCACTTGCTTTAGCTTTTGTTCATTATATATTTATAGTATGAACCGAATTGCAAAATATGGTACTACCGCTTTAGTCGCCGGAGCCTCTGAAGGGATTGGTGGTGCATTTGCTACCTACCTGGCCCAACACGGTTTTAATCTGGTTCTGATTGCGCGTCGTCAAGAACCACTTGATACGCTGGCACGCGACCTAATTGAAAAATTTAGTGTGCGTGTTGAAAGCATTCCATGTGATTTGTCTCATCCGGAGTCAGATCAGTACCTGATGGAGCAGTTGTCTGAAAAGACCATTGATATCTTTATTTACAATGCGGGGCTATCCTATATAGGCGCTTTTGAAAAAAATACTATGGAGCATCACAGGGAGATTATTGCCACCAATGTTGTGACGCCCATAAGTCTGGTGCAGTATTTCGGGAGCAGGATGGTCGAACAAAAACGAGGAGCCGTGATAGTACTCGGCTCGCTTGCCGGACTACAAGGAGCTGGTTACCTTACAGCATACGCTGCGACGAAGGCATTTACGATCGTCCTGGGAGAGAGTCTTTGGTATGAGTGGAAGGAGAAAGGCGTTGATGTGATTGTTTGTATTGCAGGGGCCACGTCCAGTCCGAATTTTTTAAAGACGAATCCTGGAAAAACAGGATGGATTAAACCAAAGATTCAGTCACCCGATGAAGTTGTAGCAGAATGTTTTAAGCATCTGGGAAAGCGACCGCGCATCATAACAGGCAGAGCCAACCGAATAGCCAGTTTTATCATGCATCGCATCTTGCCCAGAAAGCTGGCCATTAAAATTATGGGCGATACGACGCGTAAGATGTACAGGCTTTAATCAATATATTTTTGGAATGATTCTGTAGGGCACTCTCTCAAGATAGTCCTCCCATAGTGACCCGTATTTAGCAGCGCAACGATTGTCATCATCGATCTGTCTGGGGAATAATAATGCGATATAGTAAATCGGATAAAGCCATGGCCAGGGTGCCATGATATGGCCGATCGCCAAAACAATACCGGTGGCCATACCTATTTCGCCAAGGTAATTGATGTGGCGACTCAGTCCCCAAAAACCATTTACCAGGAGACTTCGCTTTCCATCTGAAATCGTTTCGGGCGCTATCCCCAGAAAATTCCGATCGGGAAACTTTTTGAAAATGTATTTCTGCATATTGGCGCCTCTGGCCAGCGACCAACCTGCAAAGAATACAATGACGCCGGCTACGACCCACCATGATGATGCAGACCCTGAAAGCTCTGCCGTTGACCAGAAAGGAATGCTATAGAAAAATGGGTAAAAGGCAATGCATCCCCAACCCAGTTTAAACCCGACACGTTCGGCAAAAAAATCGTAGGTATACAGATGCACCTCTTCAAAGGTGAGATAGTCGATGACAAACCAGGTCAGGAGGCCGGTGGCCACAAAAAAACCAATGTTGGCTTCCTCGCCATACACCAGAGAGTGGTGCGCGGCAAAACTGAGAATATTGATTTCCAGCATGATTGCTCCGATGAGATAGAGCCACATTTTAGCATCAATACGACCCTTCCACAGTTGTGGATTCTCCAACCGACCTAAATAAAAATCTGCAAGCACGTTGTCCTTCACCTTCGGATTCGGAAGCACTATGATCAGTGAGAAGAGTAGCCCAAACACTACGGCACCTGTCAGGGCCTGCCATCGTATTTGATAAAACCAGTCCCATGGGATCACCTCAGTATAACACAAACCTGCCCAGATAGCGATCGTACTAAACAGTACGAGTAGCCCATTCAGTCGATATCGCAACTTTTGATCTGTACCCGTTTTTGTGACATATCCTGTGACCCATCGGCCGGGTAGCACAGCATTCAGCACAAAGATCAAAGCATATACGATGACAGGAGCAAAGAAGCCCATGATGTGGTCCATGATGTATGAGTTGTGAGCAGATAAAAATAGGAATAAATAATTCCAGACGCTTTACTTTTCAACATAGGAAGCAGAGATGCAGGAGCAAACTCCTTCCCGACACATCGGGATCGGCACACTAGGTTGAGCCGTTGTTGGAGTTTGCTCCAACGACTCACTCTCCATTGATAGAATTGATTAACGAGCAAGGAACATCGATTAACAATTTAGAAACGGAATGGAGACATGAA
>JAUHXV010000091.1 GCA_030426765.1 Bacteroidia bacterium
GATAATCGTTGTGTCCCGTATATGTGCAGGAACGTTAATGTCGAAGTGCATGACTTCGCCGGATCGTTTTGGAACATACGTGTCCCATACAGCTACTTTCATAATGATAATGCGATTAAATTTATTTTATGGAAGTACTCTTCAGATTTCATCCGGGCAGTGTTTGATAAATATCCCACTCAGCAAAGATAGGAATCCTAACTTTGCTGAGTGACAAAAAATTATTTTACACGGTAGGGCAGTGAGAGATCTCCACTGGCAACGGAGTACACTTTGTACACGCCAAGCATAGGTTTTTGCATGTCTTCAGTATTTACCTGCATAAAGGCCGCGACGCCATCATAAGCAAAATCCGTTTTGAAATTCATACGGTAATCAGGTACCACCACACTGATTTTATTACCATTGGTGATCACCTGGAATCCCGGCGAGTCCATATACATGGGCATACCCGGATTTGTTGGCGGCAGTTGGACGGTTTCATCGCCTTTTTCAAACTGCTTGACTGAAAGGCCGCCTTCTACGCGGTCATCCTGTGTCAAAACCACCCAGTGTGGGTGCCATACAACGCCGTCATTGGCATAGTTTCCATCTGTATTCTCGTCCCATAGTGGAGTATCATCAAAGTCGGGGTGTGAGGTTAACGCCAGAGCCACTATGCCTTCCGTTTGACTAAACCCAACGTCTGTAGGTTTTAAAGATGTGGGAAAGACATAACCAGTCACCGGAGCCCCGTGAAGTTGCCCGACAGGGGTGGGTGTGGTGTTTCCTGCGTCCCCTTTGACCTGTATTTCCCAGATCGTAGCGGCCAGATCTGAGGCATGTCGAACGGTGACACGTTTAATTTGAAAATCTGCGTTGTCGTAGTTTCCACATTTATCACAGGCATATCCGGTGTGGGAAGCGAAGCATATGATAAGCAGGAGGATTATCTGTTTCATATTCTGAATTGTTTAGTTAGAAGTAATAAGTCAGTCCTTCGAACTGGCTGTTATCCCTTTACATCGGCCATGGATGCACCGAAGTTTATATGGAGTACATGACCGCTGGGCGTGAGCAGGGCAGGAACGGAAGTGACACCGGCTTTTTCAGCTTCAGCAATACGGTTTCGATTTTCTCCCAGATGGACTACATCCACATTGGATGCGCCGATGAGGTCTATGATGTCGTGTTCTGCGCTGACACAAACAGGACAGCCGGCGTGATAGAAAGTTGATTTAGTTGACATGGTAAAAGATGTTTTCGTTACAGCAATATTGCTATCACAAATATAGTAAGGAATCCTAACTAAGCAAATTTTTTAGCTTTTTTTTCCTAAACAGTTCTGAGCTGTTGAGGAAAAATACCTGTAACGCTGATCAATCAGGCTTTGTCACTATGTCAAAAAAAATTGAACGATCAGGGTATGTACACTTTGATGCTAAACTGACGATTAACGTGTACAATGTATACACCCTGCAATGCACCCGAGCATTCAAGCATAGCGCTTTTATGAGCAAGATGAGATTGCTCTTTTACCAACTGGCCATTGATAGCATATATAGCGACATGGTTGACCAGAGCCTCATCCGTCCCGGAAACTATAATCTCTCCTCGATTGGCTTGTATCGAAAATGGTATGTTTTGATCGACAATCAATTGTGTCCGGGAGGTAAAGGACGCCTGTTGAACGACGGAAAAAATACCTTGACCAGGGATATTCAGGATGAGCGACTGGCCTGCTGTCAGGGTATCCGGCGAACGCTTTTCCCAGTATGGGTTAGGTTCTTTTTTACCATCACCAAGTGAATAAATACTCTGATAAACACCAGGCGGCAGACCTGAGACTTCCACTGAACCGGATGATGCAGCATCTATATTGAGTATGATATTTCCGTCAGGATTGATGAATACAACAGGTTTATACTGATCATGGTCAGTGTAGGCAGCATAGCGCACAGCACCACGTTGGATCAGGTCAAAGTAATGTCTGTAGTACTTAACCGGCGGTTGGAGGTCAAGCGTATACTGGTTGTTTCCGTTGTCCACAATGTGTAGCAATCCGCTGTTCCAGTCGTTGTCGACGGCACCAAATGAGCCTTTAAACTGATAGGAAGACACATTGGCCAGTGTCAGACAATCGTGCAGATAGCTGTATGTGTTGCCGTTGGCCCACCATTCCAACATGGAGGTATTTACACCACTAGCTGCACCATAGCTGGCGATCTGCATCAGGTTGTCATCCGTACGCCCGGCGTATGCGTGAAAGGAATATTCCGTCCAGTATGCGGACACACCCGGCACTGCGGTGAAGGAGGGATACATATTGATCGCTCCAATTAAGTTGGTATTGGAGCAGGCCACAAAATCCGGATGATACCCGTGGTTCGCCAGTTGGTCGCCAGCAGCCACGAGGCATTGACCTACCAGAGTTCCGTTGCCGAAGCTTGCCACATTAGGTTCGAGGATCACTTCAACAGCATCCGGTACGAACCCATAGGTGCTGTCCATGTGGAGGAAGATGGCTTCGATAAACTCTGCATATTCATCAGGATTCTGTTGAATGATCTGCCCTCCCATGCCACCGTTGAGTTGGTCAGTAAACGCAACAAAACACAAATTGATGTATAGTGATTCCTGGTTTTGAATCAACCGGTTGCGAATAGGAATCAGGATGTTTTCGATTTTCTCATCAAGTTCCGTAAAGTGAAACCCTGCCCAATGTATGCTATCCGGATCCTCATTGTCATTGACCGTTGCATATCGCATACTGCGCCAGGTATCGTAATCGATCAGGCTGTCCTGGTACAATTGATAGTTATCGGCACTGTTTTCAGAGCCTGATCGCACTTCAAGGCGCAGTCTGTTTATGCCCAGCGAATCAACGGTTAGATTGACCAGATCGTCAATCACATAGTTTTCCAGTCCCGGGGGCAGGAATGTACCATTTTCCCATCCTTCAATAGTCTGAAAGGGTTGTTGGAAATTTACTGTTATGGTCTGTCCGAATATCAAGGATCCGAAACCCGTCAGGATACAAGTGAGAATCGTACGCAGTTGATTCATGTTGAAGGTTTTCATTTATAGTATGTGTAATAACGAAGATAAAAGGTAAGGCGAAACCGCTTCCTCAACAGTTTATTTTCTGCAGGAGTTGAGTACGCCTACGAGTATTCTTAGGGCTTTCTCCACTAGGTGCTCGCGATATATACCAACTCCATCAAAATCGCCATGTTCTTGGCAAAGTGCATGCCTTCAATTAATCTGGTTTCTGCCGTTTTTTCTTTCCAGAAGGTGTGGATGGTAAACGAAGCGATCACCAGGAATAGGCAAAGACCGATAATCCCATACAATAGAAGTATGCCGGTCATCAGTGAAATGCCGCCAAAAATTAATGCGACACCACTGATGCGTACCATCATCTTTGGTGAGAAAAGACCTCGACGAGCGGAGTATGCTTCATAGATACGTGGACTGACGAGATGACTGATCCCATTGAGCATGAAGAACAAACCGAGAAGTATGAGGAGCACTGTTTTTAACATAACACCCGAAAGTACCTAAAAACTCTTCAAATGCATGAAGTTCAGATGGCGAGGATTGGACTGTTATACGCCAAAGTGCAGTGTCGCTACACGTAGCTTTCGACTCGATAACTTATATTCTATATATTGGGTTTTCAATAGACACCTGCGTGTTCCACGCTCACACACAATTGTTTAGCATGAGACATCTTTTACAGCTTTTTGTAATCCTGATAGTTTTCTTCCCTGCCTCTTTTCAGGCACAGGTATGGGAGGAGGCAGCTGCACTACCATCTGATGGCCGGCATCATCCGGTGACTTTTAGTATTGATGGCATTGGTTACCTCGTGACAGGAAATGGCCGGCCCAATGACTTTTATCGGTATGATCCTGTGACTGATGAGTGGCAACAATTACCTGACTTTCCGGGCGAGGCACGAGGATATGCGTATGGCGTCACTTTTGATGGTAAAGGGTATCTCGGATTTGGCAGAGCTAATGGAAAAAATTTTAATGATCTGTGGGAATATGATCCGACGACAGAAGTATGGACAGAACTGGATACGCTCCCCGGTGTTGGACGTGCTCATCCGGCGCTGATTGCCGGCTCGGGAAAAATATGGATGGGTTTGGGATCCGGTCCGAATGGCAATCTGAATGACTGGTGGGAATACGATATAACTGAAAACGAGTGGGAGCAGCAACCGGACTTTCCATCTTTCGAACGGCATCATCCGTACTACTTTGAAATTGAGGGTATGCCCTATGTGGGATTTGGCCACGGGGCGGATATCTTTAGTGACTTCTACCGGTTTGATTTTGAAAATGATACCTGGATCACATTAAATGCTTTTCCGGAACAGGGTAGAGTAGCGGGTACTCAGTTTTCCTATCAAGGCAAAGGGTATATTCTCTCAGGCCAGGGAGAAGATCACGGCGACTTGCCGGAGGGGGAGTTCTGGGCGTATGATCCCGATGCAGACACCTGGACAGAATTAGAGCCACACCCTGATGGGGGTCGGTGGGCACCAGGTTCGTTTGTGCTCAATGGAGAGGTGTTTCTATTGTGTGGCAACCAGCAGGGAAATGGCAACCTAAACGATATGTGGCGCGCCGAAATACCGCAGTCATCCGTTGATATGAAAGAAGCCACCTCGTCATCCGACTGGGCAGTAATTCCGAGCCCTGCTGTTGATTTTATTCGATTGAACACCACCGGTGAATATCCTGTACAAACAAAATTTTCAATAATCGCTCTTTCCGGTGAACGATTCATTTCCGGGAAACTCACACCGCACCAGCAATTATACATCGGACATTTGCCTGCCGGTGTGTACATCTGTCAGGTGGAAAGTGAGGATATCCTGGAAAATATTCAATTTGTCATCATCCCCTAAAAAGGATTAAGGCTATTTTTTTTGTCTGCAACACACCAATTTGAGATGTGAAGTAAGGTTTGGAGAGTGAGCATTGGAATAAATTACTATTTTGTATGCCAGCAATTATCACTTACTCACTCATTATATACTAGTTTAAAACTGATCACTATGAAATTCAAATCCACCGCTTTTTTGCTTCTTCTGAGTCTGGCTGTTGCCTCCTGCAGCAAAGATGACGACGATGATATGTGTGTCACCACGGATATCACGTATACGAATACTATTGCAGCCATTTTTAATTCAACATGTGCGGTTGCAGGATGTCATGTGGCAGGAAACGAAGGGGTGACCGGATTTAATCTGGAAGGCTACGCCAGTGCTAAAGCTGCAGCCGATTTTGGTCGAATTGTGGGCGCTATCTCACATTCAGCAGGGTTTTCTGCAATGCCAAAGAATGGTACTATGCTGGATCAGTGTACGATCGATCAGATAAGCGCCTGGGTGGATGCAGGGGCTCCTGAATAGACTGATGAACAGTTGTGTTGGTGGAACTGAATAAAGGAAGTTTTCCTTTAAAAATTAACTAAAGCCACTACGTTCAACTGGTCGCGTCCGCCGTTTTCGAAAAACTGATTCATATATCCCAGTTCCAGCTTGGTGCCTTTACTCAACTGGTAACCAATACCCCCATACAGGCGGTTTCGGTCAAATACAGGAGATTCTGTATTTAGGAAAATCTCATTGTAGGCTGACAGATAGAATGTATGGATGTCTCGTCCTTTGGAAAAGACAGGCACATTGATCGCAAGGAAATATCGAAAGCGCATTTTAAAATCACTTTCGATAAAACGTTGTTCGAAGCGATATCGATGTTGTAATCGAACACGTCCAATTTTGTCTTTGGCGATAAACTGCTGGAAAATACGGTGCTCATGGACATCGACTTTCTCATCGCCGTTGCCCGTATAATTTTCCGAAAGAATATATCCGTACCCCAGCAGGGCATTGTTCTTCCCTTCATTAAATGTATACCCAAGTCCGGTTCTGAGGAGTAACTGCTCGAGGTCCCCAGCCATGTTGTAGTTGCGGTACTGCACCTCGTTGTGGATATTCCACTTTTCATTCAGCTGTTTACTGCCGATATAGATCAGCCAGTTGCCGAAGTCACTTTCCTGACTTTGCGCAAAAGAGGGCAGCACCAATCCGAGGATCAGTGCTACCAATCTTACTCTACTTTGCATGCTTACTTTTTGTTATCGGCGCTTACTCATAAAAGGTGACCGCGCCATTATTAATATCGTACATACCTCCGACGATTTTAATCTTGCCGGATTTGACCAGGTCAGCGATGACTTCACTTTCTTTCATGATCCTGTCAATTGTGAGTTGTACGTTTTTAGCGGAGACGTTGTCGACAAACGCCGCATTGGAGGAGTTGCGCTGACTGGCATCCGAAGGCTCTGTCACTGCATTGACGGCTGGTTTGATTTTCGCCAGCATCGTCGTGAGGTTGCCCAGTTTAGCATCGTCGCAAGCTCCTTTAATAGCTCCGCAGGCGGTATGTCCCAGGACAACAATCAGTTTGGTACCGGCCAGTTTGCTGGCAAACTCCATGCTGCCAAGAATGTCTTCATTGACAAAGTTTCCCGCGATTCGGATGCTAAAGATGTCACCCAGCCCCTGATCGAAGACCAACTCAGCGGATACGCGTGAATCGATACAACTCAGAATGGTTGCAAAAGGAAACTGCCCTTCACTCGTCTCGTTGACCTGCTGGAGCAGATTGCGGTTGGCCTTCAGGTTGTTTTGAAACCGCAAGTTGCCTTCCTTGAGAAAGGTAAGGGCCTTATCCGGTGTCATCGTCGCCTGTGTTTCAGCGGTATGTGCTTTCATATTTTTATGGTTTGATAAAGTGAATCAATTCGTTTATGCTGTTTTAGGTCGAAGTCTGAAAAACTCAATGTAGCTTGGAGGATTTTCAATTGTCCCCCGTTCTGACACGAGTTTGATCGTGATATTTCTTTCTTTAGCCTTAAAGGCGAAATCATCAAGGATTTCTACAATGTCGTGATCCAGGTATCGTGTTTTGGTTATGTCAAGTTCGAGATAAGAATCATTCGGCAATGCATCCAATTCTTTGAGGATAGCACCTTTGTTGAAGAATGTTACTTCTTCCGCCAGCGTCATTTTAAGCCGATTATCACTGACCTCTTCACCTTCTTTGTGGAGGAAGTGAGAGTTCTGATAGCTTTTAATGAGAATCACCACAATGCCCACGCCTAATCCCAGTCCAATACCGTAAAGCAGGTCAATGAAGATAATGCCCAGTACAGTAACTGTAAACGGAATAAATTGTTTCCAGCCCAGCGTCCACATTTGCTTGAACAATGCGGGTTTTGCCAGTTTGTACCCGACGACCAGGAGAATGGCCGCCAGTACAGACAAAGGAATTTTATTCAAAAGCTTAGGGATCAATATGATGGTGATCAGCAGGAGAAAACCATGGATAATGGCAGATAGTTTGGTGCGTGCGCCGGATTGAATATTAGCGGAACTCCGTACGATCACCTGGGTAATCGGCAGTCCTCCGATCAATCCGGAGATCATATTCCCTGTTCCTTGCGCGAGTAACTCCCGGTTAGTCGGGGTGACGTTTTTATTTGGATCAAGCTTATCTGTAGCCTCTACGCACAACAGCGTTTCAAGACTTGCCACCAGGGCAATGGTGAATGCAACAATCCAAACTTCAGGATTCGTAATCGCGCTAAAATCAGGGAAACTGAATTGGGCCAGAAATGAGGCTGCATCTTCCGGAATAGGAATGCTGACAAGGTGTGATTGCGCGATGGCGAAAACTTCATGGGATTGGGTCAGCAGGTAAAAAATAATTCCAACGGCTACGGCGACGACAGGACCCTGAACAATTTTAAAAATACGACCTTTTTTGGTCAGAACTTTTTCCCAAAGGATGAGGATGAGCAGGGAGAGAATACCAATGATGGCGGATCCCGGCTGAATGAAATTTACGGTGTCAATAAGACTTGAAAATGTATTACCTCCATCTGTTTGTAAAAAGGCAAAATCCCCTTCCGGGTCAGCATCATAACCGAAGAAATGCGGAATTTGCTTTAGAATAATGATAATCCCAATACCGGTGAGCATACCTTTGATTACGGATGAAGGAAAGAAGTATCCGATGATACCTGCGCGCAGCACTCCAAAGCCAAACTGAATTAATCCTCCCAAAACAACAGCCATCAGGAAGATTTCGTAAGAACCTAAAGAGGCGATGGCTGCCAATACAATTGCGGCTAAACCCGCCGCGGGACCACTGACACCAATCTTCGACCCGCTAAGACTCCCGACCACAATGCCTCCGACTATTCCGGCGATGAGGCCGGAAAATAAAGGGGCCCCACTTGCCAGCGCGATGCCCAGACAGAGCGGCAGGGCAACGAAGAATACAACTATACTGGAAGGTATATCGTTTTTAAGATGGGCGAAAAGACCTGTTTTCATGGTTAAATTGGAATTAACAGAACAAATATATATACTTATTTCGAAAGAATAGTAATACTATCGAAAGATATTGTAAAGCTTTTATATTTTAGCGGTATAAATGCAGATCCAGGGCAGATTGTTCAATATGCCCTCATTTTTTTTGAACAAATATCAAGCGCATGGCGATTGAAATTAAGATTACCCTAAACGAGGGCCTGTACCTGAAAGAACCCCAGGAGTCCGCACTTGGACGCAATATCATCCGACATAGTATCCTGATGATCGACGAATTTGGTTTTGAAGCCTTCACCTTCAAGAAGCTTGCCCGTGTGATTAATTCCACAGAAGCATCTATCTACCGGTATTTTGAAAACAAGCATTTACTTCTGTTATATCTGGTCAACTGGTATTGGGAATGGGTGCACACCCTGATAGCCATTAACACCATGAATATTTCTGATCCCAATAAGCGTCTCAAGATCATTATTCGCTCTCTGGTGTCCGCTTCGGAAGACAACCCCGGGGTGGAATTTGTCAATGAAAGCATTCTGCACAGCATTGTGATTTCCGAAGGAGGTAAAGCGTACCACACGAAAGATGTGGACGACGAAAACTCAAAAGGCTTTTTTATGAGTTATAAAAATCTGGCTAATACCGTTTCCAAAGTCATTTCTGAAATCAACCCAAAGTTTAAATACCCCTATGCACTGGCGACCAATCTTTTTGAGATGACCAACAACCACATTTATTTCGCCAAGCACCTGCCTCGACTGACCGATATCTCTGTGAAGGAAAATGACCTGAATGAAGTTGAGAAAATGCTGAATTATTTTACAGACAAACTCCTCAAATAATCCGCATTAGTTTCTGCGCCAGAAATAGGTTGTGAAAAGCATAAGGATCGTGAAGAGTTCCAGACGACCCATGATCATCAGGAACACTAAAAGCAACTTACCGGTAGCAGGTACTTCCGCAAAGTTGGCCATGGGACCCAAATCCCCGATCGCCGGACCCACATTCGACAGTGCGGTGGCCACGGCTCCTGCACTATCCAGTAGCGGTGTGTTAAAGTCTGCCATAATAATGGCCAGCAGAATGGAACCGGCCACAAAAATGATCAGGTACCACAACAGAAACACCTGGATGTGAGTGATAATTTTTGGCGCCACAAGCTTGCCATCGATTTTAATCCGGATCATAGCAGTGGGATGCAGCAATCGCTTCAATTCAATAATAGAGTTTTTGGCAAAGGTCAGGTGCCGGATGATTTTGATGCCTCCACTGGTAGATCCCGCTGATCCACCTACAAAAAGTAAAAAGAAAAAGATCAGGGTGAGAGCCGGGTGCCAGGCAGTATAATCTGCTGTGACAAATCCGGTGGTGGTCACAATGGAAATCACTTGAAACAAAGATTCCCTGAAAGCCTGCTCCATCGACACCGAGTGCTTCCACAATCCTACGCTGGCAACCACAAGTACGGTGGCCAGAATAAAATAAAAGTACGTCCTGAATTCTTCACTCTTCATAGCTGTCAGTGGGCTCCCTTTCAGACTGAAATAGATCACGGCATAGTTGGTGCCCGCGAGAAACATAAAAAAGGATATCACGTATTCGATAGCCGGAGATTGAAAAGCAGCTATACTCGCATTTTTAGTGGAAAACCCGCCGGTGGCCATAGTGGTCAGTGCATGGTTGATCGCATCAAAATTGCCCATTCCCAGAAATACCAGGATGACTGCCAGCATAACGGTGAGTCCGGTATACATCAACCACAATCGTTTGGCCGTTTCTTTGATACGCGGATGGATTTTTTCAGCAGAAGGTCCGGGGGCTTCCGCTACAAAAAGTTCTATGCCTCCTACACCAAGTATCGGCAGGATGGCCACGGTCAGAACGATGATCCCCATCCCTCCGATCCATTGGCTTAAACTGCGCCACAACAAAATACCTTTGGGGATAGATTCAATATCAGAGATGACCGAAGCACCTGTGGTCGATAGACCCGAAGCACTTTCAAACAAGGCGTCGATAGGTTGGTCAAAAACACCACACGTAATATAGGGCAAAGCCCCCGCCAGCGTCATTGTGGACCAGGCTAAGGCGACAATCAAAAAGCCTTCGCGCCGTCCAATGCGTTCATCTTCATGGCGCACTATACGCCAGATGAGTAATCCGGTAACGACGATCGCCACGGAGGTTCCCATAAACGGTATGAACACGTCCTCTTTGTAGTACAGGGAGATCAGAGCGCAAAGACCAAAGATTCCACCCAGCATGACGAGGAGGATGCCAAGTACATGGACGACCGGACGCCACTTGATCATTCTGCGAAAATCTTTTCGACACGCCCGACAGCGTGTGGTAAAATCAGGATAATCGCTTTGTCCCCGGGTCTGAATTTATTGTTGGGTCCGGGCACATAGCCTTCTCCGTTCCTGACGATTCCGGCGACACAGGCTCCGGAAGGCATATGCAGATCTCCAATACATTTGGCTACGAGTCGTTTTTTCTTGGGGACTTCAAACTCGATCACCTCAGCATCGACGCCGTGCAAACTCGCGATGGCTTCGATTTTTCCACGTCGAACAAACCTGAAAATATTATTGGCCGCGATGAGCTTTTTATTGATAATCGTATCGACGCCGATGTTTTGTGAAATGTGGGTATAGTCTACGTTGTCTACCAGGGCAATCGTTTTGGATACA
>JAUHXV010000092.1 GCA_030426765.1 Bacteroidia bacterium
AGCAACATGAAAAAGATAAAGAGATTGAGGTAGGTAAAAAACCGGGTGAATCCGGTATCTCCATGCATATACCCGATGGAGTAGAGGTGGATCAGAAAACCTACCCCTGTGACCACCATCATCATGATCAGCGTCAGCGCATCGATCCACAGGCCAAAAGAAATGTGAATGTCTCCGGTGGCCATCCAGGTAAACATATTAATGTCCAAAGCCTGGTTGGATTGCATACCGTTAAACAGCACCAGCACACAGATGAAAGCGGCCAGCACCGAGAAACTACCGATCCAGCCGGCACTACCTTTAGGCAGGTACTTTCCGAGAAGCCCATTGATCACAAACCCGAGTAGCGGGAGGAAGGGGATCAGCAGACCCATAAAGGTCAGCGTGGAATTGTTTGAAATTACTTCAGTCACTTTTCTTTGTTTATGTATGCACAGACAATCATTTTACATGCGTCTGACTACCACTTTAGTTTATTTAACATATCAATGTTGGTCGTCCCAAGATGTCGGAACAGACTGGCCAGCAAGGCCAGCCCTACCGCTACTTCGGCAGCGGCCACGACCATGATGAAGAACACAAATACCTGTCCGTCGCTATTTCCGGAATAGGAGGAAAACGCTACCAGCAGCATATTGACCGAATTGAGCATGAGCTCAATGCACATGAGGATGATGATGGCATTGCGGCGAAACAGCACGCCCAGGACGCCGATGCAGAACAAGGACGTACTCAGGAATATATACCAGTTGAGCGGAACGAGTTGTGCGGTTTGTTCCATGTTATTTCTTTTCTTTTTTAGCTAATAATACCGATCCGATCATCGCGGACAGGAATAAAATAGACGATATCTCAAACGGCAGCAGATAATCTGTAAACAGGCGTTTGCCGACATGCTCGACGACTCCCATTCCGGTATCGGTTGGGGCATAATAAGCACCGAGTGTGGTGGATTTCAGCGAAGCGATTAAAACGAGAAACAGCATCCCTGCGCCTGAAACTGCCGCTGCCCTGAAATAGAAAGCTTTTGATTTATCGCTCGTCGTATTCAGGTTGAGCAGCATGACGACAAACAGAAACAATACCATGATCGCTCCTGCATATACGATGATATGCGTAATGGCCAGGAAGTGCGCATTGAGTAGTATGTAATGACCTGCCACCGTAAAGAGGCAGAAAATCAGGGAAAGTACACTGTACATCGACTTTCGCGAAAACACAGTCAACAGCCCACTCAATAGCGTCAATGCCGATAGTGAAAAAAATATAAGTTGGTCCATTCGTAATGTACTTACAAGTATTCAATCCTTAAATCCCCCCTGCATTATTCAATGCAGGGCAAGTTCCTGTACCAATTGATACAAGGCTTGTCCTGTACCGCATGGTACAGGACAAGCCCTGCACCGCCTGGTGCAGGGTTAAGTATTCATTTCATAACTCTTCTTCCGCTTACTCACATCTACACGTTGATCCGGTGTGATGCCTTCCACTAAAATGTCTTTGCCGTAAATAAAAGTGCCGCGTGCGTAATTGGATGGCAAAATGCGGTCTGTCAGATAGATGGCATCTTTCGGACAGGCTTCTTCGCACAAGCCACAGAAAATGCAGCGCAGCATATTTATCTCATACCGCGCGGCATATTTTTCTTCGCGGTACAAATGTTCTTCTCCTTTTTGACGCTCGGCAGCATCCATAGTGATCGCTTCTGCCGGACAGGCGACTGCGCACAGTCCGCAGGCGGTACAGTTTTCACGGCCCTGCTCATCGCGCTTGAGGACATGCACACCGCGATAGACCGGCGCAACAGGTCTGGTTTGCTCCGGATACCGAACCGTCGCTTTCTTTTTAAAGATGTGCCTGAAGGTGATCATCATCCCTTTGACAATGGCCGGGAGATAAAGCTTTTCCACCCAGGTGAGTTCCTTGTCGACGACTACTTTTGATCTGTTGGTTAGTTTCATGTCCACTTTTATTTTACAAACGTAAGCCAGGCGCCGGTGATCAGCACATTCACGATAGACAACGGTATTAATACCTTCCAACCTACGTTCATCAACTGGTCATAGCGGAAGCGCGGAACTGTCCAGCGCACCCACATAAACAGGAAGATGAAAAACAGGATCTTGGCAAACAGAACCAGGATACTGATTACGGCGAGAAGATTTGGATGTAGTCCCAGACTATCCAGACCGGGAAAGTGATATCCTCCAAAATACAGGCAGGCAATCAACGCAGAGGAAATAAACATATTGATATACTCTGCAAACAGGAAAAAGCCCAGCTTCATCGAGCTGTATTCCGTGTGGTAGCCACCGATCAATTCGCTCTCGGATTCCGGCAGGTCAAACGGGGCACGGTTACATTCGGCAAATGTGCAGATGAGGAACAGCAGGAATCCCAGCGGTTGATAAAATACATTCCATCGGAAACCTTGTTGCATGTCCACGATATCCCGAAGGCTGAGCGAATTGGAATACAACATAATCGCGACCAGCGCCATGCCCAGCGGAACTTCGTAGCTGATCATCTGAGAGGCCGCGCGAATCGCACCCATTAGGGCAAATTTATTATTGGAAGCCCAGCCTCCGATCATGATGCCATATCCGCCTACGGACACCACCGCCAGGATATACAGGATACCCACATTAAGGTCGGCAACCTGGAGGCTGAATTCACGCCCATCGATAAAGAAAGAATGTCCCCACGGTATGACCGCACTCGTCATCAGGGCTGTGATAATAAATAAAGCGGGTCCCAGCACAAAGAGAAACTTATCTGCCCCGGTAGGCGTGATATCCTCTTTGAGAAAAAATTTCACACCATCGGCCAGGGGTTGCAATAATCCAAAAGGTCCGGCTCTGTTGGGTCCGATTCTGTCCTGAATGACAGCTGCGATTTTACGCTCACCATACGTAGCATACGCCGCTACGCCAAGGCTGATGGCAAAGACCACCAGCACCAAAATACTTTTATCGATCAGTAACGTCCAATCCATTATTCCGGTAAGGCTTTAATATCGTTCAACGTAAATTCGTTTGGCTTGACAAGCTTCTTGTACTTATTGGCGGAGATTACAGAATGACGGCTGATATCCCGTACACCTTCAATCGTCCAGTCGGATGTTTTCTTTTTATCGAAGCGGCAGGTATTGCAGATAAACTCTTCAACCTCACCCCATGTATCTTTTCGCCCTGTCACTCTGAGTACGTCATCGCCTTTATACCACAGGACAACTTTCCCGGAACATTTTTCACAATCGCGATGTGCATCCATTGGTTTTGTAAACCATACCCGGCTTTTAAAGCGGAAAGTTCTGTCGGTCAACGCGCCTACCGGACAGACATCAATCATATTGCCTGAAAAATCATTATCAATCGCTTCTTTGATATAAGTGGAGATCTCGGCGTGGTCTCCGCGATTGAGCACACCATGCACGCGATTGTCTGTCAGCTGGTCTGCCACTTTCACGCATCGGTAGCACAAGATGCAGCGATTCATGTGCAGGGAGATTTTGTCTCCGATGTCTATTTTTTCAAATGTGCGACGCTCGAAATCCGTACGCGTTTTGTACTTGCCGTGTTCATAAGATAGATCCTGCAGATGACATTCACCGGCCTGATCACACACCGGGCAGTCGAGCGGATGGTTGAACAATAAAAACTCGGTGACGCCGGCTCTGGCTTCTTTCACACGGGCTGACAATTCATTGGTGACCACCATCCCATCCATTGCCTGTGTACGACAAGCAGGTACCAGTTTAGGCATGGGCCTTGGATCTTTTTCAGATCCTTTCGTCACTTCGACCAGGCAGGTACGGCAGTATCCGCCGCTGGTCTCCAGGGAAGAATAGTAACACATGGTAGGCGGAGCCACCTCGGGACCTATCTTCCGGGCTGCCTCAAGGATGGTAGATCCTTCAGGGATTTCAACTTCGATGCCGTCTATTGTTACTTTAAACATGTTTTTCTTTCTTCAAAAGTGATCAGACAAAACCGCTTTACAAAGCGAGGTCAATGTCATTTTTTATGTTGTTGCCGACGCCAGGTTATGGCAGTGATCGTAAAAGTTGATCTGCTGATGTCTGGCCGGGTGTTTTACATATTCTTCAAACTCATGCCGGAAATGTCGGATCGCACTGGCTACCGGCCAGGCTGCTGCATCGCCGAGCGGGCAAATGGTATTTCCTTCGATCTTGCTTTGTACATCCCACAACAGATCAATGTCCTCCATCGTACCGTTGCCCTCCAGGATTTTATGCAGGATCTTTTCCATCCAGCCGGTTCCTTCACGGCATGGACTACACTGACCGCAACTTTCGTGATGGTAGAATCGTGTGAAGGTATACAGGTTGTGCACGACACTGGCACTTTCGTCCATCACAATAAAGCCTCCTGAACCGAGCATAGTACCGGTAGCAAAACCTCCATCTGCCAGAGATTCGTAGGACATTAACCTTGGCTCGCCTTCAGCGGTTTTCAGAATTAGTTCAGCCGGCAAAATGGGAACAGACGATCCACCGGCAACAACGGCTTTGAGTGCTTTGCCATTCAGGATACCGCCGCAAAATGCATCGGAATAAATAAATTCTTCTACCGGCAGGCCCAATTCGATTTCATACACACCGGGCTTATTGATATGTCCGGATGCAGAGATCAGTTTAGTACCTGTAGAGCGGCCGACACCTATGTCAGCATAGGCGGCTCCGCCATCGTTTACGATACTGCAGACCGCAGCAATGGTTTCTACGTTGTTGACCACTGTAGGGCATCCATACAAACCTTTCACAGCAGGGAAAGGGGGTTTGATTCTTGGATTGCCGCGTTTTCCTTCCAGTGACTCCAGCAGGGCGGTTTCTTCACCACAGATGTATGCGCCGGCGCCCGGGTGAACATAGATATCATGGTCAAAGCCACTGCCTTGAATGTTTTTTCCCAACCATCCGTTTTTGTACGCCTCTTCGATCGCTCGTTCCAGGATGCGGATGACATAAAAGAACTCACCACGGACATAGATATAAGATGTGTTGGCACCAAGGGCATAGCTCGACGTGATCATTCCCTCGATCAGCAGATGAGGGATGTGTTCCATGAGGTAGCGGTCTTTAAACGTGCCGGGTTCTGATTCATCCGCGTTGCAAACGAGATAACGCGGTACGCCTTCCGGTTTGGCGAGAAAGCCCCACTTCATACCAGTAGGGAATCCTGCTCCACCGCGGCCGCGAAGCCCGGAACGTTTTACTTCTTCCACCACTTCATCCGGAGACATCGTCTTCAGTGCCTTTTCCACTGAGGAATACCCGCCTTTGCTTCGATAGACATCAAAGGTTTGTATGCCTTCTGTATCAATATGTTCAAATAATAATTTTCGCTGCATAAGTCAACCGTCAAACGGTGGTAAGGTCAAGTGTTATGATCTGAATGTATGGTGATCCACGTACCGGCTATGGGTCGTGGCGTTTTTCTTTTCTTCCAGGAGTTTGTCAACCTTGTCATAGGTCAGGTTTTCGTGAAAGTCTTCCCCGATCTGAAGCATCGGTGCTGTGCCGCATGATCCGAGGCATTCCACAGCGGTGAGGGTAAATTTTCCGTCAGCCGTGGTTTCTCCCACTTTGATATCGAGTTTGTTTTCAATATGCCGGATGATGTCGTTGGCACCGCGCAGCCAGCACGAACTGGTGCGGCACACTTCAATCAGGCACTTACCCACCGGTTTCAGATTAAACATCGTGTAAAAAGATGCTACCTCATATACTTCGATGGGTTTGATATCCAGGATTTCAGCTACTCTGTTCATCACCGGTACGCTCAACCATCCGTCGCTCTCAGCTTGGGCTAAATGGAGCAGCGGCAGTAAAGCAGATTTGTGTTTCCCTTCCGGATAGCGTTTGACCATGCGTTGCATCAGCGCTTCCGTCTCTTTTGAAAATTGTATGCTTTCTTCTTTCACTCTGGTTGCTTTAACCCCGCGCTAAAGCACGGGGTAGTGTTAAGTTCCTGCGCTAAATCACAGGGTATTTTTTTTTAACCTGGCGCTAAAGCGCCCGGTTAAGTTTATTCTAATTCTTCTTTAAGAATTTCA
This sequence comes from Bacteroidia bacterium, assembly GCA_030426765.1. Lineage (GTDB taxonomy): Bacteria > Bacteroidota > Bacteroidia > Chitinophagales > Saprospiraceae > Opimibacter. The sequence goes on from JAUHXV010000092.1 coordinate 6,079, forward strand.
GCGCTAAAGCGCTATGTTTTTTCTTTTTCTTAACCCCGCGCTAAAGCGCGGGGCAGTGTTTTATTCCCTCGCAAAAGCACAGGTAACCCCCTGCGCCCTTCGGGCGATCCCCCTAAAGGGGGAATAATTCATTCGCTCTAAGCTCACAGCTCACAGCCCTCCGCTCTCCGCTCTCCGCTCTACGCCCTCCGCTCTACGCCCTCCGCTCCATGCTCCATGCTCCATGCTCCATGCCCCATGCTCTCCGCCCTACGCATCCAGTTCTCCCGCGATCACGTTCAGGCTACTAAGCGTCACAATCGCGTCGGACAACATGCCACCTTTAATCATCTCAGGAAACGCCTGATAAAAAATAAAACAGGGTCTTCTGAAATGTAATTTATACGGGGCGCGCCCGCCATCACTCTGCATGTAGAAACCGACTTCGCCGTTTCCACCTTCAACAGCGTGATATACTTCTCCTTTCGGTACATCGGACTCACCCATGACGATTTTAAAATGCCAGATCAGCGCTTCCATATTATTGTACACATCCTCTTTCGGCGGAAGGTAGAATTCAGGGACATCCGCAAAATATTTCCCCGCCGGCATATTATCGATCGCCTGGCGTATGATCTTCAGGCTCTCCCATATTTCTCCCTGGCGAACCATAAAGCGATCGTAGGTATCGCCATTAAGGCCCACCGGGATTTCAAAGTCGAAATCTTCGTATGCACTGTATGGATTGGCTACGCGAACATCATAATCCACACCGGTGGCGCGGAGGTTAGGTCCGGTAAATCCATAATTCAGGGCGCGCTCAGCAGAGATCGGTCCCGTTTTAACCGTGCGGTCAAAAAAGATGCGGTTGCGCTCGAGTAGCGAACAGAATTCCTGGAAGGCTTTTGGAAAATCATTCAGGAAAGCATTGATAAGCCTGTACACTTCATTGTTGAAGTCCCGCTCCATGCCTCCGATGCGACCGATATTAGTAGTGAGTCTCGCTCCGCAGATTTGTTCGAATATATCGTAGATCTTTTCGCGCCACTGGAACATGTACGTGAAACCTGTCAAAGCTCCGGTATCCACTCCGATCACCGCGTTGCACACCAGGTGATCGGCGATACGAGCGAGTTCCATGATGATCACTCGCATGTATTGCGCGCGCTTTGGGATGTCCACTTCAATTAACTTTTCCACCGTCATATGCCAGCCCATATTATTGATAGGGGCTGAGCAATAATTAAGTCGATCCGTGAGGGTGGTAATCTGGTAGTAAGGTCTTCGCTCCGCAATTTTTTCGAATGCGCGATGGATATACCCGACCGTTTGTTCGGAGTCGACTACATAATCCCCGTCCATCGTCAGGATGTTTTGGAAAATACCATGAGTCGCCGGGTGCGTCGGACCCAGATTGAGTGTGGTATACTCCACGTGCAGATCACCTTCAGCGCCTTGCTCTTTCGTCTGAGTCTGTTCCTCTATTTGGTTTTTATCTACATCCATGATCGTCTCTTCCGGAGCCGTTACGCTCTTTTTTATCGTTATCGACCAAAATACTGGTCAGCTTTGTCTTCTCTTGTTCCGTCTTCCAATGGGTATTCTTTGCGAAGTGGGAAATAATCCATTTCATCCACGTTCAGAATCCTGGCCAGATTGGGGTGGCCTGTAAACTGGATACCATAAAAATCATATGTCTCGCGCTCCATCCAGTTGGCCGAAGCATACAGGGAAGTCACAGATGGTATTTCGGGGCTGTCGACCGGGACAAACGCTTTTAATCTCAGCCGGATGTTATTTTCCATGCTTTGCAGATGGTAGATCACACAAAGTTCTTGGCCCGCGATGTCCGGATGATGACTACCACATACATCTGTCAGAAACCGGAAGCGCAGGAGGTTGTCTTTAAATAAGAACTCCATAATGTCCTCCACCTTGGCCGGATCGATGACCAGCGTCAGCATATCGTAAGGTGTCTCGGAGGACCTTATGCTTTCACCAAACTGCTGATTGATGCGTTCCAGCAGAAATTCATTTGTTATCTCTGCCATAGTCTACTGGATGCCGTATGATTCGAGTAATGCTTTGTATTCCGGAGAATTTCGTCTTCTGAGGGGTTCATTCTTCACCAGTTCCTGAATTTTCATGACGCCGTCAATGATTTGCTCCGGCCGGGGCGGACATCCCGGGACGTACACGTCAACGGGAATAATACGATCGATGCCCTGTAACACGGAATAGGTGTCGAATATGCCTCCGCTGGATGCGCAGGCGCCGATGGACAGTACCCACCGGGGTTCGGCCATCTGGAGGTAAACCTGCTTCAACACAGGACCCATTTTTTTGGCGATAGTCCCTGCAACAAGCAAGAGATCAGCCTGGCGCGGTGAAAAACTCATACGTTCAGATCCGAAACGGGCCAGATCATAGTTAGAACCCATCGTGGCCATAAATTCAATACCACAACAGGAAGTGGCGAAGGGCAATGGCCAAATGGAATTGGATCTCGCCAGACCTATCACTTTGTCCAGCGATGTGGCAAAAAAACCTTCTCCGGTATGTCCGGGAGGGGCTTCAGCTATTTTGATGTCAGTGGTCATGTCAATTGCCTTTTAAAAGTTCGGTAGGCGCAATGGAAATCCATCTATACGCGAAATGATCCGAACTTTATTCCCATTTCAGCGCGCCTTTCTTAATGATATAACCAAACCCAATGAGAAGTGTTCCGATAAACAGGAACATCTCCACAAAACCAATCATACCAAGCTCTCTGAAGTTGACTGCCCAGGGATACATGAAGATGACTTCTACGTCAAACATGACGAAAAGAATGGCCGTGAGAAAGTATTTGATGGAAAAGGGAAAACGCGCATTTCCAATACTCTCGACCCCACTTTCCCAGCTTTGCAGCTTATCACTCGTCGCTCGTCTGGGCCCGGCAAAGCGAATCGTCAGCAAGGTGACGGCTACAAACCCAACCGCGACCATAAATTGAACGAGAATCGCAACGTAATCAATGGAGATGGACATAGAATCAATTAAGACCGCAAAATTAGCTATAAAATATGAGAAATCGGGTAGGAAACCAGCCTGTTTTGGGAGCCTTAAGGGGGCAAAAATTCCTTTTTCTATGGCTTAATTCACATCCCATGAATCCTTGCCGTTTGCAGGCATCAGGCTCAAAGGCGAATAGGTGACCAAAGATGTCTATTTAGACAGATTCTAATGTTTAAAATCTCAAATCGACTCCAAGCGCAAAGTTCCTCCCCTGCATACGATACCGCTCAATTTCCTCGTATTGTACATCTCCCAGGTTGTCGATTTTCAGAAAAACCGAATATGCATCCGAAAAAGCGTATTCAAGTTTCGTGTTAAACAGGATATATCCCTCCGGCTCACTACCCGGATAAATAAATACCTCCTCAATCCGGCTTCTGCTTCTCATCTGCAGGAAAAACTGCCATCCCTTGTGATTGGCCAGCAGGTTGATATACGAAGTATGCTTGTACCGATATGGCAAGAAGTCGTTGTACCGCTCTTCAGAGATGTCTTTCGCATCGAGGTAGGTATACCCGGCCTGGACAGATAGCGCTTTAAATGGTGTGTACACCGCACTCACTTCAAAACCCTTCATAATCGCTTTTTCCAGGTTGACTACTTCGAATAAAAGCGGCTCCTCCGGTGTCGATCGTTGTAAATAGGAAATGAGGTCTTTGTATCGGTTGTAGTACAGGGCAACATCAAACCGAATCTTATTCAGATTGATTTTCGTCCCGATCTCCGCACTCAAAGTGAGTTTCTCCGCTTTCAATTGCGGGCTGGTGGTAAAGGACAATCCACCGCCTTGTTCAAATTTGGTATATCGCTCTGCAATAGATGGATTGCGAAAAGCTCTGGCCAGCAGTCCGCGAACCGATACCTTTTTATTGAGTTGGTACACTGCGGCGACTTTCGGATTGACATTTCCTTCCATAAATGTACCCGTGATTTGGTAGTAGTCATACCGAATACCTGCAGTCAGAGTGAGTCTTTCACTCAATGTCATCTGATCCTGGACATAACCGGCGATATTCCAGGCTGTATGGATGCCATATAAAACAGTATCCGGCTGGCCATTGACATAATCAGACTGGAGTTCAAAACCACCGAGCAGATAGTGTACATCGCTAAGGCTCATATCCACCTGGGTGGTGTTGCCAAACCGATGTACGAGCACTTTTTCGGTGTCGACAAACTGCTTGCCCTTGTTGACATTCGTGCTGTCATTGTCAGGATCGCCATTGAAGACGTAATCGGAGTGAGCCCCATAGTAATAAAACCGCGTGGAGTATTTCAGGTTGGAATGTGCGTAAGCCTCGTAGTACAGGTCTCCGTTCCATTCGCGTCTGTGCTGTGTGTCGTCTTTTCGGTAGTCGGCCACAGAATAGGCGTAGCGTCTGCTGAGCCAGGTAGCCGGTGTGTCGTTAAAAATATCATTGTACATCGCGGAAAACTGCAGGCTGCGGTTGGGAGAAAACTCATAACGCAACTTGGCATATCCGTTATACTGATTGAAGGCGGTTTGTTCGCGATTTCCGTCATTGTGTTTTCCGGCGAGGTTAAACAAGTAGGAAAATCTGCCCAGTTTGCGGCTGGTTGTAAAATCCAGTCCGTAATAATCATTATACCGGTCGTACTCGGTATAGGCCGGCGCTTTCCCGTAAAAACCATAATGGAGGTTAAGCGTGGAAAGAGAGGTAGCATCAGGTTTTCGGGTGATCACGTTGACGATGCCGCCCATAGCGCTGGAACCAAACAATGACGAATAGGCCCCTTTTATCACTTCAATGCGTTCGATCGCTCCGAGGGGCACGAGATTCCAAAGCGCGCCTCCTGATTCGGGGGTGATCGCCGGGCGACCATCCAGCAGGAGGAGTACTCGATTGCCAATTCCA
>JAUHXV010000093.1 GCA_030426765.1 Bacteroidia bacterium
TATTGAAAGTCAGTAAGGATACGGCCGGAAACTACCTCAGAGGAAAGACGCCAATGCCTCGCACCAAAGTGATTCTTTTGGAAAAAGAAGTCGGAATTGATGCTAACTGGCTTTTAACTGGTAACGGGACCCCGCCAGTAGAACTTTCCCCCGCGGAAAATATTACGCTCGAGCGTAAGGCAAAGGCCGGGTTATCCGATATTCATCACAAGCAGAATTATTTGAGGGAAATGATTGAGAAGCTAGTGGAAGGATTAGTCGACGAGTTACCGCCAGGGACATATAAAACATGGGAGGTTGAAGGGATGAGCATGTACCCTTCCTTCTCTCATGGAGACAAGTTGGCGTGCAAAAGAGTGTCTGTTGATGAAATTGTAAATAATAGAGTCTATATCATTGTAGTAAACAATGCGGAGCTTTTTGAATACAGGGCATCAGGAGTTTGGGTAAAGCGCTTGAGCCATAGAGCTTCAAACGGGTATATCACATGCCGATCCGACAATAAAGAGACAGCAGAGCCCTACCCCACTTTCAGAGTAAAGACCAAGGAATTGCTTGAAGTGTGGTATCCAGTTGCAAGATTGACACACAATATGTCAGACCCGAACAGGGATCTGTACGACAAGTACGATGAGCTAGAAGGAAGGATAGAGATGATTGAAAGTTTGCTTGAAGAGAAAAATCATTAATCCTTAAATAAATCCTTTTTGTCAGGTTTGCTCCTAAACTCTTCAATTTCCTCAATAGATATTTTTTCAAGGAAAGAGTCTATTTCTCCCTCATTCATAAAGACAAGAGCAGCCCCCTTAGCATCAATATAGCTATTTGTGCTTGAGTTTAGTGTGCCTGACAAAACAACAAGCATATGACGTGATTCCCCACTATTATCAGTTATTCGGAAGTTAAATATAGGTGACACAAAGTCGTCAAACTTCCACTCATCGCCTCCGTAAAAGTACCCTCCAACCTTACATGAAATACTCATCTGTTTGTCCATGTCCGTAACCTCATTCTCGATAGCAGTCTGAACCCACTCAGAATACTTAATTTTTGCTTTCTTGATCGCTTGAACAAAATCTTCGTACTGCTTATGAGTTATCCGAAATCCAGTTTTCTCGTAATATTCATCAATTGAAAGGGCATCAATGTAAAGCGTAAATTTGTTATTGTCTGGAAAGTATGTAGAAATATCATAGGTTTTCTCTATGTAAGAATTGTCATAAGATGTCATTTTTTCCTGTGACCATCCGATTGCTGCAAAGCCCATTAATGCGATTAAAATGAGTATGTTTTTCATGGTTTATTGATTTTGAGCCGATAAAATACGAAACTGAATTAAAACAACCCCTCGACCGCATCATCCAACTCGTCCGACCGGCGCAAACTCTCCACATAGTTCTGGGTCGTGCCCAGCTTCCCATGCCCTAAAAGCTGTTGGATAGTACCCATCGGAAGCCCGCCCTGATCCGCCAGGTACGCGAACGTATGCCGGGCTACATGGAGATGCAGGTTCTTTTTGATCCCTGCCTTTTCCGCTATGGACTTCAATAGCACATTCACACGCCACGCTGCGCGGTTCACCCTGCCTTTGTACCGTTTCTTGTCCGTAAAGTACATGCCGGGCTCTGTACGCATCACAGGGAAGATGTACGGGGCGTTCTGCCCCCGGTATTTGTCCAGTATCGAGGCCATACCGTCCGTAATTTTCAGATCGATCACCTTTGATGATTTGGACTTGTCCGTGGCGTACCGGAGCCGGCCGTCAGCCACATTGCTCCACTCCATCGTCAGCAGGTCGAAAGCGCGGATTCCTCGCCCCATGAAAGAGAATATAAACATATCCCGGGCCACCTGCTCAGCATCATCGACATGAACGGCCTGAAACGCCTCCAGCTCCTTCCGGTTCATCTTTTCAGTGGTGGACTCGTTATTCGGTTTGGTGTATGTCTCAAATGGATTTGACACCCCCTCAAGATCGTTGAGTACTGCAGAGATCACCGCCATGTGTTTCCTGACGGTCACCGGTTTATTCCCCAGCCCCCGCAATCCGGCATCGAGTTTTTTGATCCATGTGTGGCTGATCATCTCTACCGATGTATCAAGCTTCAGTTTTTCGATCCGCCGTGCCGTGCTCCTTTGCTTCGCTGCGGTGCCGAACTGTTGCTCCGATTCAAACCGATCTGCCCGAGCCATTATGTTTTCGATCAGGGATGACCCCACCTTGCCTCCTTTGAAAAACCGCTCCGGGTCCGGGTTTATTTTTTTGAGTTGGCAGTCCAGAAGATACTTTTTGGCTTCGTCCAGTTCGTTTAGGATCAGCCGGTTTACCTGGTACGACTGGCGGTGCTTCTGCCTGACTTCTTTGCGTTTCCGATCGACATACTCCTCCGGCACCTTTGCGAGTTGCTTTAGGTAGACTTTTCGGTGCAGGATGATCCGCAGAAAAATAGGTACATTGCCATCCTTATAAGGACGTTCCTGAATATAAATAGAAGCTGATGCCATGATATTTCAGCTAAAACATAACCAAAACAAATATAGTAATTCATAGTGGGTCATAATGAGCTTTGAATGCCCGAAACACTCAACACCCTTATAAGTCCTACTATGTCTCACTATGAGCCATCATATTGGTGGCCCTGGTGGGGTCACTTTCTCAATCCAGCTTTTCTCTATGCCTCCCTTGCCTCAGATTGATCCTTCAGCCATCCGCATGGAATCGGGCTGGAAGGAACAACTGATGGATGAGTTTTCCAAACCCTATTTCGCGCAAATCAAGCAATTTCTAAGCGGGGAAAAACAGAACGGAAAGGTGATCTATCCACCCGGCCCAGAGATTTTCAATGCTTTCAACATAACACCATTTGATAAGGTCAGAGTCGTGATCCTGGGACAGGACCCCTATCACGGTCCGAATCAGGCGATGGGGCTTTGTTTTTCCGTCTCTAAAAAGGTTCGGATCCCGGCTTCTTTACAAAACATCTATAAAGAACTACATGCTGACATCGGCTGCCCGATGCCTCCTCATGGCGATCTGACGTCGTGGGCGGCGCAAGGCGTTTTTATGCTAAATGCCATCCTGACCGTAGAAAAAGGGAAAGCAGGATCACACAGTAAAATCGGATGGCAATTGTTTACCGATGCCGTCATCAGGAAGATATCCGAACAACGTACCGGGGTTGTCTTTCTCTTGTGGGGCAACTATGCCCGATCGAAGAAAGAACTGATCGATGCTTCCAGGCATACGGTGCTCGAAGCGGCTCACCCTTCCCCACTCGCCCGGAATGCTTTTAGTGGATGTAAGCATTTTTCAAAAGCAAATCAGATATTAGCAGCACAAGGGCATGCGCCCATTCACTGGCCAATACAAGGATAACATGCAATCGAATCGACTCATTTCCATTGCCGGTTTGCTGGGAGCAATCGGTGTCATCACGGGAGCCTTTGGCGCTCACTTTTTAAAATCCAGACTGGATACTAGTGACCTGGAGACAATCAAAACCGGAGTTTTGTACCTGTTTATCCACGTGTTGGCTTTGCTTTTCGTAGCCACTCTAAACCATTTCAGCCGTTTTAATCGGTGGCTCCGTTTTGCGGGAGTCGCCTTCATTACAGGTGTACTGCTGTTTTCCGGCTCGCTGATCCTCATCGGCACGAGCAGCCTGACAGATTTCCCGGTTTCCTATATAGGAGTTCTGACTCCAATCGGAGGTTTGTTTTTTATCGCCGGTTGGATCAGCCTGGCCATATTCGGTTTTCAGCGACCAAATAAATAGGCACAGCAAAAGGATTCTGATATACAGATTATTATTTTCTGTATATTTATTCAAAATTCAAACGTCTTTTTATTTTAAAAATCTAAAAACCCAACTATGAAAAAGCTTATTCTACTATTTATTTTAATGTCTGGTTTTGCCCTTTCATCACAGACGCAAGCTCAAGATTATAAGAGTGCTATCGGATTGAGATTTGGATATCCACTCTCTGTTACCTATAAGACTTTCTTAAACGAAACGAATGCCCTTGATTTATTTGTCGGGTACAGAGGATATTCTGGCATTTATGGATATTGGGCTCTCGGTGGTTTCTACGAGTTTGTCAATGATATTGAAAGTGTGGAAGGTCTGGCATGGTATTATGGCTTTGGTGCCAGTGTTCAGTTTTTCTCTTATGAAAACCTACCATACCTGAGTGACCAAGGAAGTTTTGGTGTGGGTGTAAGTGGCATCATTGGATTGGATTATACGTTTCCGGATGCTCCGATTACCCTGGGCCTTGACTTTGCTCCCACGATCCGTTTTGGTGGATGGGATGACGGCTTTTACGCATGGGGCGCACTTTCAGCACGCTATATTATCAGTCGATAACTCAACCCAATTCTTAGATACAAAAGCCGCTTCTGAAAAGAAGCGGCTTTTTTTATGCCTGCCCATTACTTATTTTCATTTAAGCTTCCTTTAAAGTGTCTTAACGTATCCTTACGAAATGGTGCTGGTATGATGCACGTCATCCTTACAACAAAAACATTTAGCCATGAAAGCGAATCTAATACTTCGATTGGTGAGCGTTGGTGTCTTTGTTTTTTGTATCAGCCACCACGTGAACGCTCAGCACACTCTTACTGCGCATGCCGGATACGGCACAACCAATGTTGAGGTCAGCGGCACACCGTTTGATCCGATGATCGATCCATACATTCAGCCTATCGCACAGTACACCGCAGGTCTACAGTACGGATACGCGTTGTCCAAACATTTATCGGTGATCACAGGTGTGCAATATGCCTCCAGAGGATTTGCGGCCAGGGAAGATTTTAATGTCAATGTATTCGGACTGGATCTTCCGATCGGAGCACAAGTTGTCACTCGCCTGGATTATGTGGAAGTACCCGTCATGGCACAATATAATATGACTGAAAGAGGCGTCCGTCCATACATCAAGGCCGGTGTTTCTACCGGGTATGCGTTCAATGCCAGAATGAACCCTCAGGTCAATGCCCTGATCACATGGAATCTCCCACAGATTAATGTGAATCTGAATAACGATTTGTTTAATCGTGTGGATGTATCAGCCCTTGCGGGCGCTGGGGTAAGCATACCTGTAGAATCCTTTGGAGCTGTTCATTTTGACCTGACATACCGCCATAGTCTGAATGATATGTTTCAGGATAATATCACAAATATTAAAATCAAATCACATGGCGTATCCGCCGGTGTCGGCTTCACCATGCATTTCTAATACCTTAAGTGTTTCATGAGAATCGGAAAGGTGCATTACGTCATTAATGCATCTTTTTTTTATTCACTGACAGGAAAAATCAATCGGAAGGTGTGCACCTTACGGAAGGACATCGACTTCATCTTCTTCCCTGCGGCGATTGTTATGCCACCAGATAAAGCCAATTGTGCCTACCAGGGTATAAGGTAAGGCAAGCATGTAAAGGATACCGGTATTAAGTCCTTTTCCGGCGGTGCCGCCGTTTTTCAAATTCGACTCGGCAGACATCTTACACATAGGGCATTGTGCCTGCACATCAGGTGCATACAACATAGTACCAAAACCGAGAAATAAAATAAAGACGTACCGGGTCATCCTTTTCATCACAGCAAAAATAATGAATTTGTGGCGAATCACCGACAAGGCAATAACATAAAATATATGACCGGTCCGGTCACTGCCACATAGAGCCAGATCGGAAAAACCCATCGGGCCATTTTGCGATGGCGCACATAATCTCCGACAAATCCCCGAATGAAGGTCAGCAGAATAAAAGGCAAACTTAAACCCGCCAGGACGATATGGCTGAAGAGGATGAAATAGTAGATGCTGCGATACAGACCTTCCTTACAAAACACCACCTCTTCGGTGGTGAAATGATACCCTACATAGGACAAGAGAAAACCGGCCGAAAGAATGATCGCCACATACATGGATTTGCGATGTCGCTCTACCTGTCCCCGGCGAATAAAATAATATGCGGTCACCAACGCGATTGAAACGCCTGTATTAAACAAGGCATTTAAACCGGCCAGGAAGCTCAGATCGACTCCCGGATCAAACTTAAAGCGTCTCATAGCCCCTACCAGAAGCCATACGATGACCGTAAAGACCCAAGCCAGCGTGTTGAGTCGTTTTATGCGCTGATCATTTATCTCCTGTGTCATTGTTTGGATCCTCGTTTAAGTTCAACCTTCTCCTGCCGATCTCCCGGCATCAGCAGCGACAGATGCTCCACTAATACCCGTTTGTCCTCGTCCGTTTGTATGCCGTAATAACTTCTGATAATACCATGGCGATCAACCAATGCAAATGCTTTATCTGCCGGCCATTGACCGGTCAGGTCCTCACACAAATCCGCAGAAGAGGTACATGAGAGGGCAAACCAGTTTTTCCGATCAGACACCTCTTCATTCGATGTACCCCGGCACGAATCCAGCACAATAAAATTGATCTTACGCGTATCCTTAAATTGATCATACACACGCATCAGAACGTCTTCCTTATCCGGACTTGAGGTGTCGCAGGACCGAAAGCTGACGATCGAGGCACGGTATGCCAGGCTGTCTGCTGTGAGGAGATCGCCATCAGCATCGATGTACTCCCCCGCAGGAAAAGGCACGGTGCCATTCATCACCTTCTGTGCCTCCTTTCTCCACTTGAGGCCTGACTGAAGGTAATACCAGGAGACAAAAGGCAGGAGGAAGAGAATCAGAACAATGGTGATTAAGAACTTCCTTGACATGCGGCAAAAATAATCAATTGCGGATGGTCCGCAGGATCACTATGAAAAGCAACGTCTGCAAGCAATATGCAGAGAATCGGTCGTATTTGAGTTACTCGACGACTTCGATCTTAGATCGCTCGTCAACGGTATCGCGATTTCCTTTCCATGCAGTGCCTTCATATAAAAAGGCAATGACGGCCCAGATCAGCAGACAGGTGGGCAGAATCACACTCAACTTGAGTCCTTTGGCCTCATACTTCATGTGCATAAACTCATATACGATCAGGTAGGCCTTGTAAAGGCTCATCGCGATCATGGTAATATTCATCACCCATGGTGTCATGTACCATCCTTCGACGATATACCCTTTTCCCGTCAATGCAACCATTACTTCAAGGACTGTTACTACTGCCAGGATAAGGATCGTTTTAGTGGCTATTTTTTTTGCTGCTGTATAATCGTGTGCCATTGAAATTTTGTTTTACTCAATAAAAAATTTGTGAGCGAATACCGCCTGCGTTTAAAGGAGATAGAAAACCAGGAATACAAACACCCATACCAAATCCACAAAGTGCCAGTAGAGTCCAATCTTCTCCACCATTTCATTTCCATTACGTCGCTCTACGTACAACCCACTCAGCACATTGATCAGGATGACTAACAGAAACGCGACACCGGACAATACGTGAAATCCGTGGAAACCGGTGATGAAAAAGAACAGCGCGCCAAAAGCTTTTGGACCGAAGGACTCGTGAACCGTGACGCCTGCCAATTCACCTTCTGACGGAATATACTTTCGGTGAATATATCCCCGCTCATCAACCATGGCATCCGGATAATCCCCCGGACCCGCATAATCGTGACCGCCATGATGTCCATCACCATGATCATCATGTGCTTCTTCTGCATGCGCATCGGCCGCGTGCGCATCTTCACCATGACCACCGCCATGTGCGTCAGCGTGCGCGTCATGCCCACCGGACAGGTGCATACGATGGATCAGATACGTATCCCCGGCTTCAAACGTCTCATCGGATGGTGTGCCATCGGCATTGAGATATACACCGGCTTCGGTATGTGTTCCAAACGGATTGGTCGTCAGGCTCATATGCTCTTTGCCAATCAACGTCGTCCACTCCCATGCCTGACATCCGAGGAAGCCAAGACCTCCGAGAATGGTAAGTCCCATCCAGATCGCCACGCCTCTGCGGTTTTCCCGATGGCCTTCCTGTACTGCGCGGATCATTGTAAATGAACTAAACAGCAGGACGAAGGTCATGAAGGTGACAAAGAGCAGTGGGTGATGGCCTTCCAGGAAAGGAAAGGTGCTAAAAACAAAATCAGGCACCGGCCAGCTGGCCATACTGAAGCGGAGTGTTCCATAGGCGATCAGAAAACCGGCGAATGTAAAGGCATCTGACAACAGGAAGTACCAGATCATCAGTTTGCCGTATCCTACTCTAAACGGAAGTGCCGCGCCATCCCAGCTACCATTTGCCGTGGTATCGTGGTCCGAATGCTTAATGTCTGTAGTATCTGTATTCATCTAATTAAGAATATATCATTGGATCAATAAGAAAACAAAGAGATACACCCAAAGGAGGTCCACAAAATGCCAGTAGTGTACCACCAATTGGAAACGACGTCTCCTTTTTTCTGTGTAATTATCATTTAATGTATAGGCATGCAAAGTGGCCGCCAATAGCGCAAAAATACCGCCCACAACATGCGCAGCATGCACACCTGAAATAAGATAAAAGAACGAACCACCCGGATTGCCATCCAGGGCCACGCCCATCGTATAGAGATCGTTCCATCCCTGATACTGCATCACGACAAACGCCATCCCCAGCACAAGGGAAACGGGAAGCAGACTTCGATACAAGGCCTTGTTGCCTTTTCGAAAAGCACTGTAGGCCGTATGAAGCGTGATACTGCTCGCCAGAATCGTAATCGTACTGTAAAAGAAGATATCCGGCATTGGAAATTCCAGCCAGTTGCCCGCCGCCTGACGCACGATATACGCGCTGGTCAGGGAACCGAACATCATCACGATACTGGCCATCGCAGCCCATAAGGCAAACAACGGGGGATGAATCCCTCGCTTTGTTTTGTTTGATATGGTTCCGCTATTCGTCATCATGTTATATCATCATCGTCTTACATCCCCCACCACATTGCAAAAAGCGCAAGTGGCAGAAACAGGAATGAAGAAAACATCAGTGCTCGCGCACTTTCTTTGTCAAATTTTACATAAAACGTCCAGGCCTTCCAGATAAAATATCCTGAAACCACCGCTAGCCCAATGGCGCCTGTGATGGAGATCAGATCCATCCACCAGCCGATGGCAATCACCGGAAGCAGCAAACAGGTATACACCAGTGTCTGCGAACCCATCCGTTTGTCAATCTGCCCATCGTCCTCAGGCAATAGTTTATACCCTGCTTTCTGATACTGATCGTAGGACAGAAATCCAATGGACCAGAAGTGTGGGAACTGCCATATAAACTGCACGGCAAATAAAAACAGCGCCGCTGATGTGATGACACCATCGTGGGCGATCATGCCAATCAACACAGGTAACGCTCCGGGAATAGCACCTACCACGACAGATACGGGACTATACCGCTTTAGTGGCGTATATAGAAAAGCATAGGTGACTAATGATAAGGTGCCTATAAAGGATGTCAGTGGATTGAGCAATGCCAGTAAGACGATGCCCAGAATCGAAAACAAGCCTGCCAGCACTAAGGCTGAAGACGGCGTCCAGCGCTGCGCCGCCAATGGTCGGTTGGCTGTACGCTCCATCATGCGATCATAGTCGGCTTCCAGGATTTCATTAAAAATATTGGCAGCAAACGTAATCAGAAATCCACCGGTGATCAAAACCACAAATGGCACTATTGCAAAGGCACTGCCGGCTGCGATGACATACGCCACGGCAGAGGAAAAAACCACGAAGGTGCTGAGCCGGAACTTAACCAGCAGACCAAAATCCTGCACCCAGTCTTTGAGTGTCAGTGATGCCGCTCTCACCTGTACCTGTGCTTTTGTTTTCATTAATGATGTGCTTCTTCAGCTTTTTCTTTATCGGTCAAAGGAAGATGTTGCTGGATAAAATCTTTCTCCGCGCCATCTTTACTGTAATCGTAAGCCCAGCGGTGTACCGTCGGGAGTTTGCCCGGCCAGTTGCCATGCCCTGCTTTGATCGGAGTCGTCCACTCGAGTGTTGTGGCTCCCCATGGATTTTTCGTGGTCATCTTCTTACCATACCAGATGCTGTAGAAGAAATTAAAGACAAAGAGCAACTGGGCACCAAAGGTGACAATCGCGGCGATGGTGATAAACTCATTCAGACCGCCGAAATGACCAAAAGCATCAAAGGTATCAAAGCGATAGTAGCGCCTTGGAACGCCGGCCATACCCATATAGTGCATCGGCCAGAAAATCGCATATGCGCCAATCATCGTCATCCAGAAGTGGATGCGACCGAGTGTCTCATTCATAAATCGACCGTACATTCTCGGGAACCAGTGATACACCCCGGCAAACATGCCGAAGAATGCCGCAATACCCATCACGATATGGAAGTGTGCCACCACAAAATAGGTGTCGTGCAGCTGAATGTCGATCGCGGAGTTACCCAGGAATATACCGGTCAAACCACCGGAAATAAACATCGATACGAAACCGATTGCAAAGAGCATGGCCGAGGTAAATCGAATATTTCCTTTGTATAAGGTGGATATCCAGTTAAACACCTTCACCGCAGATGGCACCGCAATGATGAGGGTGAATACAACGAAGAAGTTTGAGATAAACGGATTGACACCGGACATAAACATGTGGTGTGCCCATACGATAAAGGACAAAAATCCGATGGCCAGAATGGAATAGACCATCGCTTTGTATCCAAAGATCGGCTTGCGCGCATGGACGGAAAGCACCTCACTGGTCAGACCCATCGCCGGAAGGATGATGATGTACACTTCCGGATGGCCGAGGAACCAGAACAGATGCTGATATAGGATCGGACTACCGCCGACATTTTGAAGCGCGGCACCGTTGACAAAAATTTCACCCAGATAAAAACTGGTACCCATACCCCGGTCGAAGATCAACAGGAAAAAACCGGAAACGAGCACAGGGAAAGAAA
>JAUHXV010000012.1 GCA_030426765.1 Bacteroidia bacterium
AAAGAGGTTTTTAAGTTGCTGCAGGTCCTTCAAAGGATCAGTCATGGTACTGTATTTTACTGGATCAATTATGCTTATGGAAATCTTATTGTATCATATCGAGCACGCGGAGTGCCAGATTTTCAGAACCTAATGCGCCATTGGAGATCACTACGACACCTTTCATGCGCTCAGGTACAAACGCGATTGCGATGTGATGTCCGCCGGTTCGGCCGGTATGAAAACACGCCACACCGGATCCGAAAGGTACTAAAAACCAACCTGCCCGAATCAGGAATTCGCCTTTTCGACTGAGTCGGTTCACTTCCTTTTTTGTCTTGCGGAGATCAATGGGATCCGCTGATGGCAACCTCTCCGAAATCGACCTGACAAACCTGAGTACATCACGCATAGACGATTTTAATCCAAATGAGGTTTGAAATGCATTGACATGCCACGGAGGTCGGGGCTGACCATCCATCCCATATCCCGATGCTACCTGATCATCCGAAATACGCCATGTTGTATTTTTCATGGCCAGCACATCCGTAAATTTCATTTTTGAAAAAGCATCCTGCCCGCCGGCCCGATCAAATACCCACTGCAAAAGTGCGTAGCCGGTATGGCTGTATAAAAACTGTCCGGGTGAGGTAGGCATGGCTTGTATATCCCGGGCAAAATAATCAGGAGTATATAACCGATAAGGGTCATTCAGGTCTTCTTCATAAACACCTAATTGGGGTGGCCACAAAGGAAGACCACTACGATGGTGCAACACATGTCGCAACGTGAGCGATTTGATTTTTGCTGTGCACATCGTATCCGGTAAAAAGTCACAAACAGATGCATCCAGAGACCATGCCATCGAATCCATGAGTTGCTCCGTCAACCAATACACGAATGGTTTGGTCACGCTTCCTAACTCATACAGCGAGTCGGAACTCATGGACTGCCCAAAATTCTCTATAAAGGTGTTTTCTCCGTCTATGACCCCGACCAGCACACCGGGTACAAGGCTAAAATCAATGTCGACTTCCTTTCGGATGGTTTGGTCAATGGCGTGATGGAGGTTTGCATTTTGCGCGGATAGTGCACAGGACATGGCGCCAAATAGTAAAGCAAAAACGATTAGCCGCCGGAGTTGTCTCATATCACAATAGAATAAAGTGTGTCGCGCAATTTAGGGTGTTTCTTATCTTTCTTCCAACTTTACACCATGACATCCGAAATCTTATCCTCCAAAACCACAAAGCTTTTTATCCTCCTGGGAGGCTTTTTTGTGACCAATGCCCTGCTGGCAGAATTCATTGGTATCAAGATATTCTCTCTTGAAAAAGTATTTGGTATGGATCCATTGGCGATGACGTTTTTTGGCGTCAATGATCTGGGATTCAACCTGACTGCAGGTGTGCTTTTATGGCCCGTAGTGTTTGTCATGACGGATATCATCAATGAGTACTTTGGAAAAAAGGGGGTTCGTTTTCTCTCCTGGCTGGCTGTAGGCCTTATCATCTATGCCTTCTTCATGGCCTTTCTCGCGATAAAAGCGCCTCCCAATGACTGGTGGCAATCCCTCAGCGGTGTACGGGATGACCCGACTAAATCGCTGCCGGACATGGATCTCGCGTTCTCCCGCATCTTCGGACAAGGCTTGTGGATTATTGCAGGCTCCGTCATCGCTTTTCTGATCGGTCAGATGATCGATGTCTTTGTTTTCCAGCGCATTCGGCGCATCACCGGGGAAAGTAAAGTCTGGCTTCGCGCAACCGGATCTACCCTGGTTTCCCAGTTTATTGACAGTTTCGTGGTACTCCTGATAGCCTTCTACATAGGCGCTGACTGGCCGCTCACCCGGGTACTGGCGATCGGCGTAGTCAATTATATCTACAAGTTTTCGATGGCCATTATCCTTACACCTGTCATCTACCTGGCCCATTTTTACATCGATCGATACCTGGGGAAAGAACTGGCCGATCAGATGAAGGCAGCAGCCACCGCACAATAGTTTGCCTTCCAATGCCCAATGAATATCATATAGATATATGTGATCCCGGAGGATATATAGCAAAAAATCTTATAAATGATTGTCATATCTTTGGCCAATGCGATTGAAGAGTCTGGAAATAAAGGGTTTTAAAAGCTTTGCCAACGATACCCGACTTCACTTTGAGGAAGATGTCATCGGGATCGTCGGTCCCAACGGCGCCGGTAAATCCAATGTGGTGGATGCCATCCGATGGGTGCTTGGAGAGCAAAAAGGGAAGGAACTGCGCCTGGAGTCTATGGGCGATGTCATATTCAACGGGACAAAGAAAAGAAAGCCCAGCCCGGTGGCGCAGGTAGCGATCACCTTTGATAATAATCTCGGGGTCTTACCTTCCGAATATCAGGAAGTCATGATCTCCCGCCACCTCTACAGAAGTGGAGAAAGCGAATACAAACTCAACGGGGTCAGTTGTCGCCTGAAAGACATTCAGTCCCTGCTGATCGATACCGGTATTGGTTCTAACTCTTACGCCATCATCGCCCTTGGCATGGTAGATGATATCCTGTACGATAAGGATAATGCCCGTCGCAGAATGTTTGAACAGGCTGCCGGAATCTCTAAGTACAAAAAGCGCAAGCATGAAACCATGCTGAAGCTTAAAGCCACCACCGAAGATCTGACCCGTGTCGAAGATATTCTGAAGGAAATCGAGATCAACCTCGAATCTCTGGGCAAGCAAGCGAAGCGCACGGCCAAATATTTTGACCTTAAAAACAAATACAAATCCTTCAGTCTGACACTCGGGGCTCGCAATAATGTGGAATTGCGTGAGCAGTTTAAAACGTCCGAAAAAGTCATCCAGGAACAAACGGATCTGTATTCCGGACTCGATGCTGCATTGAATGGCATGCATGCGGATCTGGAAAAAATGAAAAAGGATCACCTGGGCGATGAAATGTCTGTCAGTGCATTCCAGAAAGAACTCAATGAGCTTGTCTCACAGATACGTTCGACAGAAAATGATAAAAATCTGGCGGAGCAAAAGATAGCCTTCATCCGACAGAACAAGAAAAACCTGGAAACACAAATTCTCCAGGCCGATGAGCGCATCGGAAAATTCCAGCAGGATATCGTGGGTGTTCGTGCGCAACACGACGAACAAGCAAGCAAACTTGCTGCTCACCGCGAACAATTATCCGCTGCTCAGGCTGCCCGTGATGAAGTCGCTGCGCGCTACCACGAAATGGTAGAGAACCGCGATGAAGTCAATGAAGCACACCAGCAGTTTGAAAAAGAAGTCTTCGATCTCGAAAAGAACATCGCCGTTTTACTCAATAACGCTGAAATCCTGCGAAACGAAAACAGGATCATCGCAGATGAAACCTCCCGACTCGAAGAAGAGGCAGGTAAGCTGCGAGATCGGCTGAAAGAAGAAGGCGAAAAGAAAGAAAAGGCTGCACAGGAACTTGCCGCCCTTGAAGAGGAGGAACTTAAACGTTTACGTACCATCCGTACGCTGGAAGTCAATCTGTCTGCCGAACTTGAAGAATTACGTCAAACTCAGCGTAAGCTCGATGCGCGAACACATGAAGCTGACCTGCTGAAGGACATGATCTCCAATCTGGAGGGATTTCCGGAGTCGATTAAATTTTTGAATAAAGCGCAGGACTGGAATACGGCTGCCCCACTCCTTTCTGATGTGATCTACTGTGACCAGAAATACAGGGTTATGGTCGAACAAATCCTGGAGCCTTATCTGAATTATTACGTCGTAAAAACCTGGGACGAAGCTTCGCATGCGGTCAAACTCCTCAGCTTTGCGCAAAAAGGAAGGGCTAACTTTTTTATCCTTTCGGAGTTTGATCGTGCTATGGCGACCGAACCGATCGATGGACTTTCACCATTACTCTCGCATATAGAAATTGAGCAGGGTTATGAAAATATAGTTCGACGACTCCTGTACAAAGTATATGTCAGTGAAGGCTCTGCACTCGATCCGGTAAATGCATCGGTCGACATCAATACGCTGACGATTATCGACAAGCAGGCGCAGATGATTCGCCGGGCCGGACAGCTGACCGGTGGTAGCATCGGTCTCTTTGAAGGGAAAAAACTCGGCCGGAAAAAACATCTCGAACACCTTGAGCAGGAAATCCTGGAATTGCGCAAAACATGGCATGCAGTACAGGCCAAAGTGCATGCTTCTCAGGCACAACTAACCAATCTGCAGAATGTCGATGTGAGTGAACAGTTGCAGGGACTGCGTCAGCATGCTGTCCAACTCATGCAATCCTATTCGGAAATTAACTCCCGCCTGCAACATATCGCTGAACGGCTCGAAGACAGTAAAAACAGAACAGGCAAAAACCATCAGACCCTCCTGGAGATCGAACAAAAAGTAGAGTCCGCCTCCGAGAGCCTGAAACAAAAGAAAGCTGCCTTCGAAACGCATGCTGCGTCGAAATCGCAAACCGAAGAAAAATACAAGCAGATTCAGTCCGAGTTGAATGAAGCAGAAGCTGCCGCTAATGAACTCAAGCTACAGGAGATACATCTCGCCAATAAACTTGAAAGTCTGGGTCGGGAACTCAAGTACAACACTGATCAAAGCGAACAAATCCTTCAGGCTAAAGAACAGCACAAACAACAAATAGACACTGAGTCTGAAGAGTTGGAACGCATGCTTGGCACCGTCGAGGAAATGTCCAACGCTCTCCATGAGCAGTACGAACAGAAAAAATCTAAAGAGACTCATCTGACTGAGGTAGAACAGGGATATTACCAACAACGCAATCTGATCAGCGAAGGAGAAGAGAAAATCAAGCAGGAAGAGAAAAAGCGTACACAGTTACAAATTCATATCAATGAGCTAAAGGATCAGCACAATCAGCTGAAATACCGCCTGATCGCCATTTCCGAACGCATGGAAGTTGAGTTTGGCGTACGCCTGGAGGACATCACCGACGAGCACCTGAATGAGGATATACCGCTGGATGAGCTCGAAGAAAAAGTATTACGTCTGCGTAAACGCCTTGAAAATTACGGAGAGATTAATCCGATGGCGGTGGATGCGTACGAAGAAATTAAAATCCGGTACGACAACATCAACAACCAGCGCCAGGATATCCTGACCGCTAAAGATTCGTTGCTCGAGACCATCTCTGAAATCGAAGAAACCGCCACCAGCCAGTTTCTGGAATCATTCGATAGAGTGCGTGAAAACTTTGTAGATGTATTCCGCAGCCTGTTTACGCAAGACGATGCATGCGATCTCATACTCCTGAATCCGGAGTCGCCATTGGAATCCAATATCGACATCATCGCCAAGCCGAAAGGAAAACGGCCTAAGTCACTGTCACAACTTTCCGGCGGAGAGAAGACACTTACGGCCATCGCACTTCTTTTTGCCTTGTACCTGATGAAGCCGGCTCCTTTCTGTGTATTTGACGAGGTAGATGCTCCCTTGGATGATGCCAATATTCAGAAGTTCAACAAGATTATCAAGAAGTTCTCTGCCCAGTCTCAGTTTATCATCGTGACCCACAATAAGTCCACGATGGCGGCCGTCGATACCATTTACGGTGTCTATATGGAAGAGCAGGGTGTATCCGGGCTCAGCCAGGTAGATTTCAGAGAGTTTGATCAGCGTGAAAGTCTGGCGCTGCAGAATTAACCTTCCTCACAAGTGAACAAAATAAATTTTGTCCACTTGTGAACTCAATTCGCCGACAGCCTTCTTGTTACTTTTTATACCGGCTATGAATTATTGACAAGTTCAGGGTCCTGTAGGCACAGATCTGTTACTTTTTTTCTTGCCATGTAAATGATAATTCTACAGGGACGTGTCCTGAAACCGATAGTGTTTTCAGGATTGTCATCCTGTAATATTTTAATTGCAGGACACGAAAAAGTATCCGCCTCAGGCTGACTAGTCACGTAAAAAGGTCCTTTACTTAGTTTAACAACGGTTTGATACATTAAACGTGAAAAAGGCACAGATCTGTTACTTTTTTCATTGCCAAAAAAGTAACCAAAAAGTCTAGTCGCGCAAAAAACTCGCCTTGCGTTTCGATCTTTGTTTAAGGCACTAGGTTACTTTGTATTCGATTTCACATTTCCTTCCATTTCCGCTTGCGGACGGAAATAGAAGATAGTTAGGGTGCTCATACAGTTTTGCGCGACAGGACTTTGCTGGTAGAAATTGACTTTTCAATACCATATAAAAATTAATTTCCCCACGGGAAATGTTCTCCGCGTAATCAGTGCACTCCGCGCATTCTGCGATTCAAACAGGTGAGCGAGGCGAATCTACTCCCCAATTGATCTGATGCGTGACAAGATTCTGTGAACGCCTCAAAATCAGCTACACCCACAAAAAAGTCATTTTCTGTCATGATATTGCCACATATTACATTTATTTTACATATATATTAAATTAAAATAACTGACTCATGCACAATTCTGTATATATTTAGCATATTAACTCACAACCACAAAAGACTTTCTTATGGGATGGAGACGACTTAATGGCGAACTCATTAGAGATGATATTCTGCAGGCTGTCCGTCAAACGGTAGAGGCAGAAATAGTTGCGGGCTACAAACTCAAAGTTTGTATTGGTACGGACTCGCAGGTACGCGGATCCATCATTGAGTTTGCAACCGTGATCGTTTTCCTGCGTGAGAAAAAAGGCGGGTTTATGTTTATTCACAACGAGAAAATGGAGCGTACGATGAGTCTGCGTGAACGCATGATCACCGAGGTCTCTAAGTCCGTGGATATCGCCTACAAACTCTGCGACCTGCTGGATCGCTATGACATAGGCCTTGAAGTACATGCAGACATCAATACAGATCCACACTTCAAATCCAATGAAGCGTTACGAGAGGCGATGGGATATATCCTTGGAATGGGCTTTGTCTTTAAAGCTAAGCCGGATGCCTTTGCCAGTTCATCCTGCGCGGATAAGGTGGTCTGATTATTCTTCTTTATGCGGCCTGGTTTCCAGGATAATGACTTCTTTTTCCGCATCTTTTTTGGCTTTTTCTTCTGCCATCCGTTTTTGAATGACAGCGACCTCTTCTTCAAGCTTTAAGGGTTGTTCATTCAGATTCCGATGCCAGGTCAGGATGATGACTTCCACCATATCATCAGGCCTTGAGATGCCCTTTTGTTTGAGATAGTCTGAAATACGCGAGCCTTCTTCCAATCCCCAGTTGATCAAAATCCATCGTCCCAGCCCAAAATGTAATTTCCTGCGAATTGAATCTTCCGGAGCAGCCTTAAACGCCGCCAGACCCTCGGTATTGGAAAGTCGGTTGAGTTCCCCAAAGGCATCTTCCAGATCCATAGGGATGTACACGCCATTGATCATTTCCAGTTTGATCCGCCGGGCATAGTTTTCTTCAAATTCTTCCTCGGTCTGAGCAAATCCCGAAATAGAGAGCGTCAGAAATGTGAGTAAAAGCGCAAAACGTGATAATGTTTTCATAGCAGAAAGATAAACATCGATTAGGATCAATATATTGTCATGATAAAAAGTTCCACCACCCGATGAAAAAACTTGCGCCCGGTGCTCTCCGCACAAATCTGCTGATAGTCATCTTACTTCAGGCAGTACTCTATTCCGGCTTGTGGCTCTGGGATGAATACGTCGCCTCCTATTTTACGCTGATCCTGCCGGGTATCATTCTGGCCATTCTCCTCCTGTCGACAATATCCGATTTCATCGAACCTTCGCGGATTCCGGGCTGGTATTACTGGATCATGTTTGTTTCCATCCTCACCCCGCTCATCGTCGGTGCTTTGTTTTATTCGCTCTATGGTGGCCAGCTGGATTGGCTGGTGTTTAGTGGGTGAGGGAGTGATGGGGTGAGGGAGTGATGGTCTCCTTCGCTAAAGCTACGGCGACTGAGAGATGAGGGAGTGAGGGGGTGATGGTCTCCTTCGCTAAAGCTACGGCGACTGAAAGGTGAGGGAGTGATTTAGAAATACTGACTACTCACCCCTGTACTACCTCCTGTCGTCGGAGTACAGGGTCTTCCCTACACTACTATGAATATAGGCTAAACGCTTCGCTCCGATTCTCACCCCTGTACTACCTCCTATCGTCGGAGTACAGGGTCTGCGATTCTATAAGATTCCAATCGTTACGCCATCTCCACCCTCTTTTCGATCCGGATGGCTGACTTCCTGAAACGGATAATTTTTCATCCTTCGGGCGACCAACTGCCGTAAGGCGCCGGTGCCTTTTCCATGAATAATTCTGATCATGGTCTGGCTACTCATAAAGGCCGCATCGATAAACCGGTCGACAAACTGAGAAGCTTCCTCAGGCACCATACCTCTGATATCAAGTTCGTTTTCGAACTTGGAATAATCAGACACATCTTTTGTCAGGCTTTTCCGCGTGGTCACTTTGACCGGAGCAGCTGTCGGAATGAGTTCGCTCAAGGGCATGGTCATTTGCAATTCGCCCACCAGCACGACCGCATGCTTCTTGTTGACCCTTTCGACAATGCCATATTGCTGGGTGGACTTTAACTTTACATGCCCGCCTTCCGTGATCGCTTCTTCCACAACATCGCCGGAAGAAATCTCATCCACCATTTCCTCGATTTCCTCACGTACTTCAGTGTGTTGTTTTTTTAATTGCTGGACCTGCGCTTTTGCTTTCTCTGTGTCTTTTTCCTTTTTAAGCTCCTTGAGCAGTTTGTTCATATCCCGGCTGTACTGCGAGATTTCATTTAAGGCCGCCTTTTTCTGATCGATCTTAAATTTCTTTCGTTTAATTTCAAGATCAAGGCGCAACTGATCATAATTTCCGATCAGCGCGTCCAACTCTTTTTGCTTCTGTTGCAGCTTACTGATTTCAGTGGATAGCTTCAGCGTCTTATCATCCAGATCGTGAATCAGGTCTTCCATTTCCACCGTCTGACTTCCGGCTTTTTTTCGTGCATAGGTGATAACTTCTGCCGGCAGCCCCGTTCTTTCCGCGATTTCGAACGCAAACGAACTTCCCGGTTTGCCGATCTTAAGGGTATAAGTGGGCAGTATCTTCTCTTTATCAAACAACATCGCTCCGTTGACCACCCCTTTGGTATGATGTGCATACATCTTAATGTTGGGATAATGGGTGGTGATGACCCCAAAAGATTTTCGTTTGACAAAGACATCCAGGATCCCTTCGGCAATCGACCCTCCGATTTTGGGATCTGTACCCGATCCAAACTCATCCACCAGGATCAGCGTGGATTCGTCGGCAGCTTTGAGCGTGTCCTTCATATTCATCAACCGGGAACTGTAGGTCGAGAGATCTTCTTCGATCGATTGCTGATCGCCTATATCTACACAAATCTTGCGCACGACACCAATCACCGTGCTTTCATCGACGGGCAACAACATTCCACACTGAGCCATCACCTGCAGCAGGCCCGTGGCTTTCATCAGAATGGATTTTCCTCCCGCGTTAGGGCCACTGAGAACAAGCAACCGATTAGGTGGATGCAGCACCAGATCAAAAGGGACGACTGACTTTTTGCGCTCTTTATTTTTCAGATACAGCAAAGGATGTCGGGCATGCACAAGATGAAGAATGGCATTCTCCTGCAACTTCGGACGCGTCCCGCGATAGCTCACCCCAAGCATCGCCAGGCTCTGTATGAGATCCCAATGATGAATGAGCTGATGCACATCATCAATCTGATCTTTATGCGGTTTCAGAAAAGCACACAACGCCTTGAGCAAGCGATACACTTCCTTTTTAAAATCCGCCTCAAACTCAATGATATTATTATTAATCTCCACAATGCGCTCCGGCTCGATAAAAGCAGTTCGCCCGGTGGTGGACTCATCATGGATAATTCCTTTAATCTTGCGTTTAAACTCCGCATGTACGCATAGCACTCTTCTGCCGGATCGAATGGACTCAACTGTATCGGTCAGATACCCTTCGCTTTTATAGTTTGAAATCAGTCTGACAAACTCACGATTCAACCTCGCTTCTTCGGCTTCTTTAGCTCTCGAGATGGCAAGCAGTTCAGGAGAAGCATCCGGTCTCACGTCTCCGTTGACGTCTAGGATAGCCCGAATCGCTTTAATGAGTGCGGATGGATCGGCAGCTCGTTCTGTCCACCGCGCCACAACAGGATACGTTCTTCGATGATCCGGTTTGGAAAAAAACAAATGAATCTCTTCCACCTGTTCCATCTGCCTCGCCATTTCATGGAGATCCTCCTGCGGCATGACATACCCATCCACGAGCAGGTGCTCCAATGATTCATTGAAGCTCTCATATTCCGTTAAAGAAGGCCTGTTGGTCAGCGAAGAAATGTCCGCGTATTCAAACACCTGATCCATGCGTTCCTGAATATCCTCAAGACTAGCTATCGGGTGCAACGCAAGGCACATTTCTTTTCCGGCAGGTCCGCGGGCATAGCCGGAAAGGAGCTCGCGAACCTTATGAAACTCTATCTGCTCCTCTGCAGCGCTGGATATTTCAACTTGTGGCAACATGGAAAGGCAAAATTAGAATAATGTTTTTACTCTGTGATGTACCCAACGAGGGGCTGTGTGCTTTCATAATTGGCTCGTCCGCAGTTTTTCATCGAATCGCTACTTTACGCCCAGCTTAAAATCTGCTATCTTTCCCATCTCGAAAACACAATTCGAATGGCATCAAACAGTCTGGGTCAAATCTTCAGGATCACCACGGCCGGTGAATCACACGGGCCTTCCATGGGCGTTATCATAGATGGCTGCCCTCCCGGTATTCAGGTAGAAACTGCCTTCATACAGCAGGAACTCAACCGCCGTCGACCCGGACAATCCGATATCACTACACAACGAAACGAACCGGATAATTGTTCGATTGTATCCGGTGTATATGAGGGCAAGACGACCGGTGCCCCGATTTTGATTCTGATTCAAAACAAGGATCAGCAGTCTTCCGATTACGATCATATTGAAACATCATTCAGACCCTCACATGCGGATTACACCTATTTTAAAAAATACGGCGTCCGGGATCATCGAGGCGGAGGTCGATCTTCCGCCCGAGAGACGGCCAACTGGGTTGCCGCAGGGGCGGTTGCCAAACTAGTTTTAAAAACACAAGGCATACAGATCCATGCCGGAGTCACAGGTGTCGGAGCGCTCACCACCTCCATCGATCCCATAGATCTGGACTGGGCGCATACAGAACAGAATTCAGTGCGCTGTCCCGATCCCGAGATGGCCATACAAATGCAATCTCTGATTGAGGAAATTCGCGACAAAGGTGATACCGTCGGAGGCGTCATCACCTGCGTGATCAATGGATGTCCCGCCGGATTGGGCGAACCCGTTTTTCATAAAATGCATGCTGACCTCGCCAAAGCCATGTTAACCATCAACGCCAGTAAAGGATTTGAATACGGATCCGGATTTAAGGCTGCGTCTATGCGCGGCAGCGAGCATAATGATGTCTGGGAAAAAACAGACAGTGGAGAAAAAACCAGGACAAATTACTCCGGAGGCATCCAGGGCGGCATCACAAACGGGATGCCCATCTACTTTCGTGTCGCCTTCAAACCGGTGTCGACCCTTATGACCGATCAAACAAGTATCGATGCGGAGGGAAATGAAATCACAATTGCAGGGAAAGGGCGACATGATCCTTGTGTCGTGCCGAGGGCGGTGCCTATCGTGGAGGCATTGGCCGCCATAGTGCTGGCGGATCATGTGTTGATGGGACGGGTGTGGGGGTAAGTGTTTTGTATAAGAATAGTAGCCGATTATGTAGCTACAACTTTCAATTTCAGACAAAATTTATGTAGGTTACACACTTCAATTTTCCTACTATCTCAGCTATCATTTTATAGCGTCGGAACATGTAAGGGTCATAGTGAAAGTCGGGCATGTATCCACTTTTCTTGCCCTTTTCCCAACGAGTGGCAAAGACATCCTCCCTGCCTTTGAAGAGGTGTTTGAACAAATTCAGTTTTTCATGTTCTGAATATTGGTTCATCTGCATTTTTATTCATTTTGCCGCAACTGTAATCTCTTTTAATGTGTTTGACCCAATTATGACCCATTAGGTCCAATTTTTTCCGTCATCATAGTGCAATTGTGGTGCAACTAATGTGCAATTTGTGCAATTAATGTGCAATTCATTTTAGCACATAAAATGATCCTGCTCCTTTGACACCACTGGGTTTTAATATTTTCTCTTCGACCAAATTGCCAAGACTTCACTACCAATCCTTTTCTTGCGTAAGGCCGGATTTATACTCTTCCTTCGCCTCCTTTGCAAGGAAACTAAGACTGGCTTGAGTGGATTCCAGCGTCTTTTCCCAATCAAGCTCCTCAAGAATAAGCCGGGCAATTTCATTCTGCTTTTCAGCGGAAAGTTCTTCAATCTTATGCAGAGCCTTTTTAATTTGACTAGTCATACGATAAAGTTAAGGGAAAATTGGAATAGTTAGAAAAGATGGTAATGGTGCTAACGGTCTCGTATAAGAATAGTAGCGGAATATCTATTCCAAACCTTTCGGATAAGTACTGACCTTTGTTTAATATTTATACATTCGTTTTATAAAATAAACCGCTATTATATTCATACAATGTTGTTTGCAGTTTTTATTATAAAAATTGTTCTATGTTTTCTTTATTCAAATTGTCAAATCGAAACTCTTTAATCAATTCAATAGTCTTATCAACTGTCTCCTTTGTCAGATAAAGCGATATAACTAATTCAGGAATTTGTAGATTTTCTGACTTGTACAATTTGTCAATCCAAGCATCTATAAGTTTAATGTTATTGTAATTTGATAAATCCTCAGGGTTTTCTTGAATTATTCTAAACGCTTTGTCATTTTCTATATATGAAAAGATAGGATTTCCATCATAGAAGTTCTTGCCATTACTTTTCTTGTTTGTAACATACTGATTTTCCAATGAAAATTTTAGGTCCAATTTATTCAATAGTTTCCTTTTCCAATAGCCACTGTTCAAATTGTAGATATTCTTCTCTTTCAAGAATGAATTGTATAGTATTTTATTTTCGTCAGCCATCTTAATTCGGATTATTGTCAATAAATGCCCTTCCTGCTCTGATTTCTAAATCTACCCTTATTCTTCTATTATGAGGGTTGTGATGAAAGCTTTTAATTAGTTGAGCGTAATGTCCTTGAGAAGGTGCTTGCTGTATAACATTTTCTAATTTATTGAATGCATTCAATCTTTCAGCCAATTCTTGATTCGAAAGTTTTCCTTTTAAATCATTAGACTTTGCTAAACCATCCTGTTTGGTTATTTCTTCATTAGTTGCCCAAGATTCTGATTCTTCTAAAGTATCATCTTGAGCTTGTATTCGACCTCTATTATTCATTTATTTTTCCATTTTCGAAAGCCCAATCAAATAGCTTATCATATGATTCTTGAGTATAGAATTTTATATTTTTTAGCTTTCCATTCTCAACATTATAAACGAATTCTTTTTTCTTTGTTTTAATTCCCCAAAAATTCAAATAATCACTTTTCTTGAATTCGGTCATATTCTCGTCAACATTTAGTTTGACTCTATACTTACAAATATTGTAACTGTCTTTATGCTTGAAAATCGGAATATGTATTTCTTTAGCTCTTTTAAATGTCTTTTTATGTTCTGACGCAACTTTTATAAGTTCGGTAATAACCGATTCAAAACTCTCCTCAATTGCGTTTTCATAAACTTCGTAAAGTATTACTTTACAATCTTTAAATTTTATAGAAAACTGTTCAACAGAAGGGTTCAGGTCTTTATTTTTTTCGAATAATTTTCTTATGGTTTTAAAGATTTCTTTAGCGTGATAACCTATATAAAACTTAACTCCATCTTCAATATAGCTTTTTGCAAGCTCAATGAGAGACAAATCTTCACTTATCTCTATAATCAAATCATAAAGACCGCCACCTAAGGCGTCAGTTCTTTTCTTGCTAACCGTTAGAAAATAATCTTTATCAATTTCATTAACGAATTCCTCGATTCCATCAAAGTCTTGACCTTCTGGAAATGTCCAATATTCGATTTTTATTGATTTATACATTGATTTCATTCAAATTGCACACAACGTGTTTGGCTAAGAAACGTGCGGGTTTTGGAACACTTGCCTGTCAACAGAGTACCGAGCTATGTTACGTGTTTTAAGTATCAAACTACTACGTCTGCCCGCATGTATTCTTAGCCTATGTTAGCTGCTGGGCGTTCTTTTTCAATATTGATTCAAACCAGAGAATAGCTGCTTCTCCTTCCATCTTGGTCACATTATCGGCACTCCTGCTGTGTCTTATCGCATTTCTAAGGTTACTCAACTGATTGAATTTTATAGACAGATTTTCTTTGCTTTGAAAGGTGTCCTCAAATTTTGACCAAATATTTTTGTTGCTTATAGTCTGAAAGTATTCTTGAAGATCAAAATATTCTAGCTTCCTTGAAAAGTCCTGAAAGTCTTGTTCAGACATTGATGGATTCTTTTTAAGTTCTCTTGTAATCCTGTCGTTTACCTTTTGTTGTATATGGGAAGGTATTAAAGTTTTGAATGTGTCGTCTTTTCCATTTCGAAGCTCTTTGGCGATTTGCTCACGGATTGAAAACTCAACTTTCTCAATTCTGTCATTCAGTTCTTGAAGATTGACTGGCAAATCAACTTTTTCATTTATAATGATGTCCTCAACAGCCTGAATGATTGAGATTTTTCTCTCCTTAATGAACTCGTAATAGTCCTCTTTGGTGAACGGATCTCGGAGTAAGAATTCCACTGCTTTTCTTGAAACCAAATGAGATTCAAGCACCTTATAAACCTTTTCTTCACTATTGTTTTCTAGCATTCTTTTTAGGTAAACATTAGGAAGTTGTGAATGGATCACCTTTCTGTTCGTGTCAGCCGAAATAGCGGTACGGTTTAGAATTGAATTAATGTCGTTTCCAATATGCTCTTTACCCCAAGAATGCGGAACAATATGATGGTCGTCCAATGATTCATATTCCGGCAGGTCAAAAGTTTCCCAATCTCTTGCTTCATTAAGAATGAACAAGTTGAAAATTGCTTTGTAAATGGCAGACCCTTTTTGATTTTCTCTTTGTAAATCAATACTCTTGTATGATGAGAGAAATTCAACTATTAAATCAGGTTCTTTGTCTTTATCATCAAACCACTTTTTCAAATCCATGAAGTCTTTGGCTGAAGTTGATTCTACCGAACTTGAATACCGATTTAAAAAGACAGAAGCCCAATACCATTGTCTGATTTTTCCATTAACATCTACCTTGTTCGATAAATTGGAATTTTCAACGTACTTTTTAATGGCAGAAAGGGCCGGAATTATTGAAGGGTATGGAACAAACTCAGGTTTGATAGCACCAAAGTCTCTTGGGTTCTTTAGAACCTTAATTGTTCGTTCAATGGCACTAACTGCCTCATGCCATTTATTGGTAAATTCCTGTTTGTTGTCAACGAGAACAATTTGCTCTTTAGAGCCATCCTCCTTTTTAATGGTCTTTACGGCTTCTGGCACTAAGTAATACAGATATTTAGCAGAACAATACGATTGCGAAAGAATTGACATAACCTGCAAAACATGTACTTTCATTTTCTTAGAGTCAGTAAAGTCAAGTTTTACAGAGGCCTTTTCCCATAGTTCTTTCAGCTTGATTTCTTTTGGCCTCAGAATGGCATTCAAAAGGTCGAAAATGTCTAACCGGATTCCCTTACTGTTAATGTGAGTAAAAATGTCGCAGACTTTGCCTACCTCAATATCGCTATCCAATTCAATGTAACTGATGTTATAGCTTTTGAGAAGATCATCCATTATATCTTTGAGTTCTTTGGCATTGTCAATATATGTCTGTACTTGATCTTTGGATGGCGGTCCCTCTTTCTCAGAGTATTCACTTTCGTAATTTTCGAGCTTGTTCTGCCAGAAGTCCCGATATTCTTTTATCCAGTCACCAATTTCCCAACTTCCTCCTTGCATTACTCCTAATGGAAAAATATGGGATTCAAACTGCATGTACCGATTCTCAATTAGTCTGCTATAGTATTTTGTCTTGTTATAATAAAAGAAGGCTTCTTCATAATTTTCTTCCAGTAGTTCATTGATATTGAGGAAAAACAAATAAGGGCTTTTCCTGTATGGGAACTTCTTCTCTGGCTGAAAGAAGGCATAATGAATTGCAGTTAAACGTTGTTGTCCATCAAGAACGATATAGTCAGGATTGTTTTTGCCAGTAAAGCCGTAGATAGGCTTACAACTCAAGACGTCAAAGTTTTGTTTGTTCCCTTCCCATAACAATAAAGTCCCAATATAATAGTCCATGAAAATTGACTTTATCAAATCTCTCACGTCCCAAGGGCCCCATTCAAAGTCTCGCTGAAAGTCTGGAATTACAAATTTTCCTTTTCTGATTTCGTCAATCAGTTTATCAAGATGGATTTTTTCTGGTTTCTGAACATTTTTCATTTGTCAGTCTTTTTTTTCGCCTTGCAGCTAACACATAAATATAAACATTCCCCAATCTACTAAATCACTGAAAACCAACTTTGTACTATTGCTTATACAGCGGTATTCCTTTCCGCCGCCGGACCTGATCGATATAGACGTCCCTTCGCTCGAACTATACTCCTACTCCCGTTGTTTCTCCATCCGCTGCAGAGTCCATCGTTCATTAAATGGCCATTCCCCTTTGGGGATCGTCGCTTGCTGTTCCAACTCGATTTCATCGTCCCAACTCCCATAGAGATTGGAAAACATATCTACCCCGGTCAGATTTTCCAAACTATCGACTGAGATCACGTACTCATCGAGCGCTCCAGGTTGTGTCTGATCCTGATCAAATAAAAAAGCCACGACCATAGGATCATCATTCTGCACTGCAAAGACAGCTTTGTAGAAATAACGGGGCACCAGAATTTCATTCTCCCCTATTGTAGTGGTGGCATCGCGAAACAACGGTCCCGCGATCACCGTGACTTGTTCGTAGCGCCGAGCCCAGTCCCGCACGTTATGTTCTAACTCAAGCCAGATCCCATCATTAAACGAGGCACGCATCGGCGCAATATTGCTGAGCAGAAAGGTGGCGTCCATGGCTTTCTTTTTCCAGGCCATATCTGCCGACGGCACCAGATGGCCTCTGCGGTATCCACTGGACTTATAGTCCCGGTAATGTCCCGACCCGGTAGCAATATCGCGATCCGGTTCGAAGTCCTGATTGCGTTCAAACTTCTCTTTATTCAACATCTCGACCGTCAGCGAATAACAAACCCATTCCGGCAGCTCATATTCCTCCACATACGAAAGGCTGAAGGACGGTTTGTGGTAGACTACCCCGAGATTGGGTTCCGGATAATAATACACGCTAGGTGCGCCCGGCAATTCATTAAGCGGTGTGAACTCATCAAAATAAAAAGCACCGAGAAAAATCAGTCCGGAAATAAAGAAAGCCCAGAAAACCATCCGGTTGAATGCTTTTTTACTGTATCTTTTATTATGACTCTTAAATTTGAATTCATCCATGATAATCCATTAAAGGTATAAAGGTTAATCGACCATTGATTGTATCTTGCGCAAACCATTGAAAACCACACCCACCGATGAGACTGTTATTTACTTTTCTCTTTTCCATTTTCCTCTTTGCAGGTGTCAACGCCCAGTCAGGGCCGTATATGTTTACCGGCACCGAATTTCTGGGCAATGGGCAGATAGGCATCCTGACAGAAAACGCAGAAGCGGGGATTGTGCTCCCTGCCCTGCTCGCTGAGCGAAAACACGGAGGCTGGAGTATCGCCGCGGCCACACGAGGTGGTTTAAAAGATCTCACAGAAGTGGCCGGTGCAGGCCATATCCGCCTGCCGTGGGAAGACCAGATCGCGTTTGGCATTCAGTACACAGGTATTGAAGGGTATTCGGAACAGCGATTTACATTTAGTTATGCCCGGCGCTTATTTGAAAAAGCAAGCGCCGCCCTGCAGTTTGATCTCAATCGCAATGAAGCCCGCGAATATGACAATGTGATGGCCGCCTCCTGGTCAATCTCTTTCTTTGCTCCGCTGATGAATGAATTATCCCTGTCCGCCTGGCTCTACAATCCACTCGGCGTGGAAAGCACTCTGGACCTGCCCTCAATGGCAAGGATTGGTTTGCTGTATGCCCCTTCCGAAAAAGTGGGTGTGGCCGTCGAGGCAGAAAAAGACTGGCGCGAAGAGGTGCGTTTCAAACTCGGGATGAACTATCACCTGCACGAACGCATGGTGGTTCGCTTTGGCATGGGGACAAATCCTTCCCTCTTTCATGCCGGAATCACCTGGGCCATCACAAACAATATGGCACTCAACGGAGGGTGGCGATACCATTCACGGTTAGGCAGCACGCTGAGTGCATCACTTTCCCAATATCAGATTAAATGATGCCCCGGATCACAATCGTTTTCGCGACATCCATGGAAATTGAGCCGCTGACGCTGTTCCTGAAATCGAACGGACACGAACTGGGTGCATCGAAATATAGTATTCAGAATACGCAGGTCGACCTACTCCAGACAGGTATTGGCTCGCTGCTGACGATGTATCAATTGATGAATCATCTCGCTACAGACCCTCCTCGAGGCTGGATTCAGATGGGCATCGGAGGTGCGCTCGATCCGGCCTGCCGCATAGGCGATGTGTTTCAGGTCAACAGTGAGAGAATATACGGAGAGGGAGCAGAGGATATCGATGGCAGTCTTATGGATCCGTTTATGCTGGGCTGGATGGAACCCAACACATTTCCATTTCAAGACAAAGAGTTAAAGTGTCCTTACCACACTGCCTTTAACACAGCTTCCGGAATGACAACTTTTCATGCCCTCGGTGAAGCTGAACATATTGAAAAGGTTAAGCACCAGCCACATGGACAAATTGAAAATATGGAAGGTGCCCCGTTTTTTTATGTGAGCCTGATGAAACAGATTCCTTTTCTGAGCTTTCGCGGGATTTCCAACATCGTCGAACCTCGGGATAAATCAAAGTGGGATATCCCCGGAGCAGTGCGCCAACTGAATTCAGCTGTGATTCAATTTTTGGAGGAGGCGCAATTTCAGCCTGAGCGTTTATTTGTCAGGAACACCTGCTTTTCGATTTTTCCGATAATAGTGCACCAGCATCACGACTTCGCGATAATTTTTCAGGCCACTTGAAATCCCATGCCGCTTAAGGAAGGTATCATAAATCGCATTTCGAATATCCGGAAGAATATCGGGATACTTCCGATTGTTTGCGCGCACCAGATGGATGGTTGCAGTTACTACGGGTGGCAGCTCCTCTAGCGTCTCTAAAACTATTGAATCCGGAATGCCCGCAAGCGTCGACCGCCAGTAGCTGTATGTGCCACTGAACCGCATCCACGGATCTGCCGATTCATGACACGCCAGCCAGGCGATAAAGTTACACGCACCCTCATCTGTCACGCCATACCCATGCGCCATCTCATGCGCCATCGTGTATGGCTTTTGCACGGACAAAAGCCCGCCGTCAATATGCCCTTCGACGGCATGTGGAATATAAATGCCCGCGGTACTCAGCCGCATCAATAGTCCTTTGGGCCAGAGTTGCCGCACCCTTACCCTCCCTGTGGTCGGCAAGTTCAACTGTCTCAGTGCGCGCTCAACATCCGCCCGCAGATCATGGTCACGTACTTTTTTTGATTTGATAGACTCTGCTGTTTGAAGATTTGCCGGCAGATTTAAAGCTTCCGCCTTTAATTCCGCCGTTGCCTGCCTGAATTCGGCCAGCATTTCCGCCTCCGTCATGCCAACCTCCTGAAGTCCAAGATGTTGCGGAAACGAAATCTGACCATAGTTGAATCCCCAGAGCACATAGAACAGGAAAATCAATGCACAAACGCCTCCGACGGCCCGGGATACCTGAAATCGCCATCCTTTCTGCCATTCTTTTGCCCATCGCCATGTCCGCAAGAGTACAATAGTGACTGCAACGTAGATCATCGGCAAAGGAAGCCACCCTAAGCCGTAGTCATAGAGGATTCTGAGGACCCGAAACAATCCGCGGTAATAGCCCGTTTCCCACATCGATTTGGGAAGAAAGGCTGTCATCAGCAGGGCAACGACCATCAGGCCAATCCAGAAGAGCGAACGGCGATGAAACTGAGCGTTGGAATCCCATTTTCCGGGCATGTGAGATGCTAAGATTTTCTTAAAAAAAGGCCTGTAAAGATAGGTCAGAATAAATTTGCAACTTTGCGGCCTGTTTGGATGTTTATTGGTCTGAATTCAATAATTTCAACATTTCTAAATCATAATTACTATAAAATGGCATTTGAATTAACAGATAGCAACTTCAAAGAAAAAGTATTGGATACCGAAGGTATCGCTGTAGTCGATTTCTGGGCAGAATGGTGTGGTCCCTGCCGCATGATTGGTCCGCTGATTGAAGAAATGGCGAAGGAGTATGATGGTAAAGCACTGATCGCGAAAGTCGATGTAGACAGCAATCCTGAAATCTCTTTCAAATACGGCGTACGCAGTATCCCAACCGTCCTCTATCTAAAGAATGGAGAAGTTGTAGATAAGCAGGTTGGGGCCACCAGCAAGCAGGTGCTCAGCAGTAAGCTGGATGCTATTCTGTCTTAATCTTCAGACACTTCCTAATATAGATCATAGTAAAAAGCCTTCCGGTGGAATATCGGAAGGCTTTTTTATTTCATATTATATGTGTCCCAAAAAATCTATGATTTTTTTCAGTTCCTGAAATATTGGCAAATTCAGGGTTGCTAAAAGAACCAATCCGCCTTAGGCGGACTAGTGACGTAATAACGTCCTTTACTAAGTTTAACAACACTTTGATATAGTTAAATGTGAAAAAGGCACAGATTTGTTACTTTTTTCATCGCCAAAAAAGTAACCAAAAAGTCTAGTCACGCTAAAAACTCCCGTTTAGTTCTGTTCTATTTCTATTTTTTGGAGGTGCTTTAAGTCTTTTCTTCGCGCTTTCTTCTTTTTGCTCTGGCGAACCCTAAAGCATTGTCAGCTTTCGGGCGCGCGCAAAAAGAAGGCACCGGGTTGGTCAAACAGTTTAGCGTGACAAGTTTTCTCTAGTAGAAACTGACTTTTCAATACCCCATAAAAAATAATTTCCCATCGGGAAATGTCCTCCGCGTACTCAGCGTGCTCCGTGCATTCCGCGATTCAAACTGGTGAGCAAGGTGAATCTCCTTGATTTACTGTAGTATTGAAAATAGGCACCCCCTTTCCAAAGCACTGCGGCTTTTGGACAAGCAAGGGGCAAAGGGGGTAGAATAAGGAGAATTAAAATCCCTTCCGCTGCTCAGACAGATACCTCACAACACAATTTGATGACGTGTCGTTAATCCCCTGATCACTGCTGATCCTGCTGTACAGCGGGACCAGCAAAGCAGAAATTCTTAATTTCGACCCGATGAGTTATTTTGATCAGTTTGAGTTACGCAAATTCGACAACCTGGAACTCCTGGCCAGGCAGGTCGTGGAGGGGTTTATCATCGGCTTACACAAAAGTCCGTTTCATGGATTTTCTGTTGAGTTTGCCGAACACCGTTTATACAATCCGGGAGAGTCCATTCGGAATATCGACTGGAAGATTTACGCCCGCACGGACCGGTTGTATTCCAAGAAATTTGAAGAGGAAACCAACCTGCGATGTCAGATCGTCATTGATGCTTCTTCCTCCATGCAATATCCCTATCTCAAAGCCGGCGAAGAAGGCTGGAACAAAATGCGATTCAGTGCACTCGCGGCAGCCTCAATTATGAATCTGCTGCGCAAACAAAGGGATTCGTTTGGACTGAGCATTTTCGATAGCGAACTACAAGTCCATACCCCCTGTAAAAGCAGCCAACGGCATTACAGCCTGATGTTGACGCACCTGGAAAAACTTATTCACGAACCTGAATTAAAAAAGACTACTTCGGCTGCCCAGGCGCTACATCAGATCGCGGATAGTATCCACAAGCGTTCTATGGTGATCGTGTTTAGCGATATGCTCGAGAGTGGAAATGAAGATGACATTTTTAGTGCATTACAGCACCTTCGACACAACAAACACGAAGTGGTGCT
This sequence comes from Bacteroidia bacterium, assembly GCA_030426765.1. Lineage (GTDB taxonomy): Bacteria > Bacteroidota > Bacteroidia > Chitinophagales > Saprospiraceae > Opimibacter. The sequence continues at coordinate 22,068 of JAUHXV010000012.1, forward strand.
TTTCCACGTATTGGATCATCGCACCGAACTTGAGTTTGAATTTGACAACCGACCGTATATGTTTATCGACATGGAAACCGATGAGCGTGTGAAACTGCGTCCGCAGGAAGTGCGTAAAGCCTATACAGAACATATGGCTGCATTTTACGATCGGCTGAAACTCAAGTGCCTGCAATATCATATCGATTTTGCTACTGCAGACCAGCGCAGAGGCTTTGACAATATCCTTCAGGCGTTTCTTGTTAGACGAAATAAAATGGGTGTATGATAGATCTTAATACCATTCCCACTCGTGCCCCCGAGGGCATGACGAAGGCAGAAACAAAGAAAAAAACAGATCGCATCGCACGACGCATTGGCGATCTACAGCACCTGATGTATGCCGAAGGCAAACACAATCTGCTCGTCGTTTTCCAGGGTATGGATGCGAGTGGAAAGGATGGAGCAACGCGGAAGGTGTTTATGTATTGCAATCCGACCGGCATCAATGCCTCCCCGTTTAAAAAACCTACGGATGAAGAATTTGCCCATGACTTCCTGTGGCGTGTCAGCAGGCGCTCTCCGGCTCAGGGTATGATCCAGGTGTTTATACGGTCACATTACGAAGATGTGCTGATCCAGCGTGTCCACAAGTGGATTGATGAAGACAAGGTCACAAATCGGATTGATGCGATCAACAATTGGGAGCGACTTCTCGTACAGGACAACAATACCACGATCCTTAAATTTTACATGCACCTGTCGAGAGAAAAACAGCAGGAAAAACTACAGGAGCGCATTGATAATCCGCGCAAAAACTGGAAGCATAAAGATGCCGATTGGGAAGAAGCGAAATTGTGGGATCAGTATATGCATTGCTATACCGATGCGATCAATCGCAGTGAAATCCCCTGGATCATCGCTCCGGTCGATCAGCGGTGGTATCGGGATTATTTTATTGCCAGCCGTGTTCTCGAAACGCTGGAGTCTTTCGATATGAAGCTCCCCGTGCTGCCCGGAAAACCTCCTGTCTCCTGATTTTCGATCAAATCCTCCTATTATCAGGCTAAATGACCAACTGAACTCTTCTCAGATTGGTTGATTATCATGACCTTTGCGGGAAAGAGGGTTTCTCATTTCTCTAATACACACAACTATGAAAGATTTTCTAAAATTTACGCTGGCGAGTTGCCTGGGCGTTTTTATAGCGGGTACTGTTGTTTTTCTGGCCATGATGGGTATCACCGCGGCCATTGTAGCGAGTGCCGGAGGTGGTGGAGGAAAAACCACAGTGAAGAGCGAAAGTATCCTCACACTTGACTTCACGCAATACCTACCTGAAAAGACCAACAACGTGGCCACACAGTCTTTTGATCTCAACGAGCAGGATGTCCCCGGCCTTCATGAAGTGGCAAAACTCATTCGCCACGCAGCTGAAGATGAAAAGATCGCCGGTTTACTCATTGAAAATGGCATTGGAGGGCTCGGTCCCGGTTCAGCCAGTATTATTCTCGAGGCACTCAAGGATTATACAGAATCCGACAAATTCCTTGCAGCGTATGGCGACTATTACACACAACAAGGGTACTACCTGGCAAGTGCAGCAGATCATATCGTCCTTCATCCGGTAGGGACAGTTGACTTCAGAGGATTCGCGGGATTCGTTCCGTTTTTCAAAGGTCTTCTCGACAAAATCGGAATTGACATGCAAATCTATTATGCCGGTGATTTCAAAAGTGCGACTGAACCTTTTCGCCGTACAGAGATGAGTCCTGAAAATAAATTGCAACGCAGGGAATACCTCAACGATGTGTATGATATGTTCCTACAGGATATCGCTGCCGCACGCGGAGTGGATGCTGACTCCCTGATGGCTATGGCATGGGCGTTTAAAATCAAAAATGCAGAGGATGCGCTGAAATACAAACTGGTCGATGAGATTGGTTCGAAAGCCGAATGCGAAGCATGGATGAAATCGGAGATGGGGAAAAAACCAAATGACAAACTGACGTTTATCTCTGTTGATGAATATGCAATGTCCGCTAAACTACCTCCAGCTGATTACAGCGTGAAGGATAAAATCGCAGTGGTCTACGCTGAGGGTGACATCGTCAGCGGTCACGACGAATACGGTGTAATTGATGACGGCCGGTATGTGAAACTGATCAAGGACCTGCGCAGGCAGGATGATATCAAAGCTGTCGTGCTTCGTATCAACAGTCCCGGAGGTAGCATCCTCAGCGCTGAAAATATCTATCGCCAGCTGACGGGTCTGAAGGCGGATGGCAAACCCCTTGTGGTGTCTATGGGTGATTATGCGGCTTCCGGCGGATATTATCTATCGGCCATGGCAGATAGCATTTTCGCGCAACCCGCTACCCTGACAGGCAGTATTGGCGTATTCTCGATGATCCCTAATCCTTCACGCGCTTTGGATGAAAAACTAGGCATCCGTTTTGACACGGTTCGCACCGGTCCTTACAGCGCGGATTTTTCTGTGTTGTTTCCGTGGGATGAAAGAGAAAACAATTACGTGCAAACGCGAGTGGACGCCTACTATGAATTGTTTCTCAACAAAGTGGCCGATGGACGTGATATGTCACGCGATGAAGTGCATGCTGTCGCACAAGGCAGAATCTGGTCCGGACGCAAAGCTCTCGAGCTCGGACTCGTCGATCGACTAGGGACGCTTGAAGATGCGATTGCGTCAGCTGCGGTTTTGGCTGATCTCGAAGAATACCGCATCAGAGAATATCCTGTTTTTCAGAATCCACTGCAAAAGATGATCTCAGACATTGTCGACCCGGGCAACAGTGCGGCTTCAGGACTGATGACTACTGATCTTCCACAGCTCATGCGCTTCTATGAAGCCTTGCAGTCCGGCGAACCACAAGCCAGATTGCCGTGGGGATTAGTGCCTGTACAGCAATAACTTTCCGGAGCACGGGAAGCTATTCAGGTCGCAGCGGTATCTGTAACGTGTATTCACCATTCAACGCTTGTGAAAACGAGATTGGGAGGTTTATCCTCCTAAACCATTTGACCATCGATGGTGTTTCCTCACTAAATAAACCATTTGCAACTATGACCAAACACATTCTAACTTTCTTATTTTTTGTGGGCATGATCTCTTCTGCTCAGGCAGAACATGACGACCTGTCCCAGTTAATTGTTAAAATCAGCGACTCCAAAGTGGAATGGACGGCACGTAAGGTCACCGGTAAACACACAGGGACAGTGGCTATTAAATCCGGTAAAGTGGCCATGAATGATGGGATTATGACAGGTGCATCGATCACAATGGATATGACCTCCATTGCCGTTACCGAAATGAACGACCCATCAAAATCCAAACTCGAAGGCCATCTTCGATCTGATGACTTTTTTGCGGTAGACAAATTTCCAACAGCGACTTTAAAAACAACTTCTGTGGTTGCACTTGATGAGGGTGACTACCAGATAACAGCTGATCTCACGATCCGAGGTATCACGCATCCGATCACCTTTGATGCGACTGTGATTCCCGATGGTAAAGTGTATCGAGCGATGGCACATCTTGTTGTCGACCGTACGCTGTATGACGTAAAATATGGTTCAGGAAAATTCTTTGATGATCTCGGAGATTCGACCATCTATGATGAATTTGACCTGAATGTTTCCCTGGTTCTGGAATAAAAACATTGATCAAATCAACGCAAGAGATAAAGAAGCTTTCTGGCAACAGGGAGCTTTCTTTTTATAGTCTGATGATATCTTTCATGGTGTATTCACCGGCGGGTTTGTCGAGCAACCAGGTGGCCGCCATGACTGCGCCTTCGGCAAATATTTTTCGGTCAAAGGCATCGTGACGAATGGAAATACTTTCTTTTTCAGACTTCCACATCACCTCGTGGATACCTTTTACATCCCCTTCGCGGATGGCTTCCACCGGAATAGAACCGGCCGTCGGTTGATCCGCATTGCCATTGAGTTCAAAGTTGGTATAACTCGGATGGTGAAGAATGAGTTCTTCCAACAGCGTGTATGCCGTACCGCTTGGTGAATCTTTCTTGTGTATGTGGTGAACTTCGCGAATGGAAGGTTTGAATTCAGGAAACTTTGCCATCACAGCTGCGAGGCGTTTGTTGAGGGCAAAGACTACATTCATCCCGATACTAAAATTTGTCGCATAGAGAAATGTCCCATTGAGTTGTCGGTTGTGTGTCCGAATCTCTTCCAGGTGGGACTCATGCCAGCCTGTTGTGCCGGAGACCAGCGGTATCCCAAGGTCGAGGCATTGCTTAATGACACCGGGAGCCGCTTCAGGGACGGTAAACTCTATGGCAACATCACAGGATTGAAGCTGAGATTGATTGGAAGGGTTAAGGCGCTGAAACTGAATCCCTTCATGATGGGGATGGCTTTCCAGCACCCGGGCAATTGTATTCCCCATTTTCCCCATTCCGATGATCCCGATGGTCGCCATAAATTTGATTTTTATAACTGAGTATCAGCTTGTTACAGCGTATTCCTTTTTTACAAAAAAACCCGCTCTCCGTTGGAAAGCGGGTAAGAACACACTATGAGAACACCCTAAAAACGTATCAAGAATTCAAGTTTGTGTCGGTAGTCGTCCGTTTTTGATCTTCGAGGGACTACTTAACAAATATAGTATCCTTACATTGGATCAGCAAGAGATTATTCTCATATTTATAATAAATCGTTCAAACATTTAGATTTGCCCCCTGATGATAGCCCGTAAAAGTATCGATGAGGTGATGGAAAATGCCCGAATTGACGAGGTCGTAGCCGATTTTGTCAATTTAAAGCGCCGTGGGAGCAACATGATTGGCTTATGCCCCTTTCACAACGAAAAGACCCCTTCCTTCTCCGTATCGCCCTCCAAAAACATCTTTAAGTGCTTTGGATGCGGCCGTGGCGGCGATTCCGTGCGATTTGTCATGGAGCACGAAGGGTACGAATACGTTGAGGCGATACGCTATCTGGCAGAGAAATACGGGATAAAACTGGAGGAAACCAAGGCAGATGCTGAAACCCTGCAGGCCGAACGCGAGCGGGAAACGATCTATAAAGTGCTCGATTTTGCCCTTGCTTTTTTTAAAAAACAGCTCACCGAAACGGAAGAAGGACAGCTGGCAGGACTTAACTACCTGAAAGAGAGGGGTTTCAGAACTAAAACTATTGAGAGTTTTGGCCTGGGGTATGCCCCGGATCAATCCAACACCCTTATTAAAGAAGCCAAAAAGGCCGGTTTTACCGATGAAATCCTCAAGCGTGCGGCGCTGATGAACCAGCACGGCGGTGATTTCTTCCGCAACAGGGTCATTTTCCCGATTTTTAATATCAGCGGAAAACCCATCGCCTTTGCCGGTCGACAAATGGTCAGTTCAGACCGTGGACCGAAATACCTGAATTCACCGGAGACAGAAGTGTATCTCAAGCGCAAAGTGTTGTACGGTATCTACAATGCTAAAAAGGCCATCCGACAAGAGGAAAACTGTTATCTCGTGGAAGGCTATACGGATGTGCTGAGTCTTTTCCAATCCGGCGTAGAAAACGTAGTGGCCTCATCAGGTACTGCCCTTACGCCTGATCAGATCAGATTGATTCGCCGATATACAAATCGCATAACCATCCTCTTTGATAGTGATCCCGCAGGAATCAAAGCAGCCATGCGCGGATTGGATCTCATCCTGGAAGAAAATATGGATGTGCGCCTCGCGCTTTTGCCCGAAGGCGACGATCCCGATTCATTTATCCGGAGAGAAGGACTGGCCAACTTCCAGCAGTATATGGCTGAGCAAAGCAAGGATTTTATCCTGTTCAAAACTCAGCTGTTACTGAAAGAGGCCGCCGGAGATCCCATGCGAAAGTCCGCTTTGGTCAAAGATCTTGTGGAAACACTGGCTAGAATTCCCGAGTCGATCAAACGATCCGCGTTTATCACAGAATGCGCGCATCTGATGAAGATTGATGAGCATATACTTGTGCGGGAAACCAACAAAGCCATTACTGAGTTTATCCGCCAGAAGCAAAGAGGCATACCCAGAGACATTGCGCAATCCGAAAAAGAAACGCAGGACAAAATCTTTCAGGAGGAGGCAAAGACGGCAAGTGCTTCGGTTGTGGGCTTGTCTGAACTCACGGATGCCTTCCAGGAAAGAGACATCATTCGTATCCTGTTGAACTACGGGCACAAGGAAATTCCGGACCCGGGTTTTAGTTCACTGGCTGAATACATTTTTGCAAGCCTGGATGAGATCCTGGATGATTTCGAACATACCGTGTATAAAAAGATCATCCTGGAATACAAAACCATGTTGGACGAGAGTAAGGCTATCTCCCCCACCCACTTTACAAATCACACTGACCCGGAAATCCAGCATCTCACGGTGGAATTGCTAACCACACCGTACGAATATGCCAGTTGGGAAGAACACGATATCCCACTGCAGATTCAATTACATCCTGATGAAAATTACAAACTGGATGCGCACAATGCGATCCTTCGGTTGAAGTTAAAAGTGGTCATGCAACATATTGCCGAAAACATGAACCTCATCTCGAAGTTTCAGGAAGAAGGCAATGAGGAAGACATGATCATTCACATGCGGATGCACAATGACCTGATCAAAATCAGAGAGCAGATGACTTCTCAGTTTAAGAATGTTGTGCTGAAAGTCTGACGATCCCTAAGGATGCAAAACCACGATGTTGAATTAGTTGGAAGAACCAGAGTCGTCTCCGTTTAATTCTTTCAACACCATGTCGGTGATATCAAATCGATCATCGGCCAGTAAAAGGGCTCCGCCTTCGATGTAGCTCAGAATAAAATCATAGCCTTCTCTTTTCTTGATCTCGGCCAGCTTTTCCTGCAGAACACCGTGCAACCGTTGATTGATGACGGCGGTTTCCTCCATGATCTCCTGGGCCATTTTATCGCGCTCACCAAGTACCGCTTCCTGACGAGTCGCCAGGTATTTTTCACGGGCCTGCATTTCCTTTGGTGTCATCAGACCGCTTTGTGCTTTCTGCTGATAATCCATGATCTCTTTTTCGAGCGCCATTCCCTTTTTCTGCAACTCCTCTTCCGCTCGGCGTTGCTTTAATTCCATGGCATCCGATTCTCTGCGAAACTCTTTGTAATTCATCAAAATGGAATCTCCGTAGACAAAGGCAATCTTCAGATCAGAAGATCCACCACCTGATTCGACTTCACGTCCGGAGGATGTATCTCCGGCGCAGGAAAAAAGAAGAGTGGAAAGACATATAACAACAACGAATCCGGTAATCAATTTCATAATTCACGATTTAGTGGGAGCAAATATACTATCCTAAAAGGAGCTTATGATGCATCAGACGCTTGCAAACGTCATTCTGCCCTAAAAATCGATGAAATGCGCATATTATCCGTGCAACAGGTGCACCTAACTACTTGACAGAAAGTCTCGTATCGTAGATATAATAGACCAGATATCCGATCGCAAATCCGATCGCCGCACCTACGGCCACATCACGAAGGAAATGTGCCATCAGGTATACACGTGAAATCGCTACCATGACCACAATAAACAGTGAAGCAACCGCCAAATAGTGTTTTCGATTGATCGCCACCATAAAAGTGAAGAAACCCCAGGCCGCCATCGTATGGCCGGAAGGAAAACTGGAATGTCCTGTGAGCATCGGATAATCGAGTACGCCCATCGGTCCCTCCCACCCGATGCGCGTCAGATACAGATAGGGCCGTTCTAAATGCGCCATACGCTTCAACATATAGGTCAAAACGGTGGCTAAAAGCCCATTGACGCCAATCAGCAAGCTGATACGCCAATCGCGGAACAGGTAAAGCACGCCCACCACGATAAACACATACTCTTCTCCAAACTTCGTCATGTAATAAAAAAAGTAATCCAAAAAGGGCGTCCGATGATTTGACAGCCACATCAGAAACTGTCCATGCCCCATGATGAACGACGTGCACAGACTCGCTGTGACAAATAGCACCATCCCTGCGGCGTAGAGATTCCATGCTTTCATGCTGTGGATCCTTTTGTCGCAGTTTGCTTTCGTGTAAAGAGCAACTTGATACGGTCAATATTCATGACTTTGGAGTCCTGAAGCGCTTTATAGGTCAGAAAGGCTGAGATGACAAACAAGAGTAACACCGGTGTCCAGGCTGCCAGCACCGGAGGAAGTTGCTCACTGTCACTGAGCTTTTTACAACTGATATTACTCATCAGGAAAAACGTAAAGAAGAAAATCGATACCAGAAACGGATATCCGAATCCCCCTTTTCGCACGATCGTACCCATCGGTCCCCCGATCAGCAACATGACAATACAGGAAGCCGCCAGAGAAAACTTCCAGTGCAACTCATACAGGTGCTTGCGCTTGGATTCTTCGAGTCGCCGTATGGTCCGATCATTCCGATCTATCGTAGATCGGGTGATAGAGATTTTACTGTTGACTTTGGCCTTTAACTCCCTGCGCAATTGTGCGGGCAGTGTGTGATAAATAGAAACACCGGCCGTCAGCTGCGTAGTATCAAAGAAGGTCATCAATTGCTGAGACCTCGGTGAAGGTTCTACTGATTTTTGAGCCCCTCTTTGATAGGTCTCCCCTCTAACGACGATCACTCTTGATGATGAATCCGGCGGTTGGCTGGTTTCGTCAGAGGCTTCTACGATGGTGGAGTCTTTAAACAGCATGTATTCGGGATGGATGCCCGTGCGGGCCTCATCAATACGTTGGTTCAGGGTATCGATCTCAGAAGAGATCTGCCTGGCACTTTTCATCGTATGATGCGTCTTAAACTGTTCCTCTTCTGTGCGATCCAAATCAAACTCTCCCAGATCAAAGCGTCTCGTCCATTCATCAAAATGAGAAATCATAAAGGGTTTGGATTCTGCATTCCCCTGGGCATCAGTCTCTGCGTATTGATATCCGTCATAGAGTGTCATCACAAAAGCGCCATCCTCATCAGACACATACATTTTCCCCTTCTGGGCAGTGACGACATTCAGCTTACCGCGATTGCGTTTGGCATCATCATAAACCATGATGTCTTCGATACTGACTTTATCCTTGTCTTTCTTTCCGATGCGAATAGAGTACCCGTGAAAGTCTTCATTGAATACACCGGGTTCAATACTCAGCGTGGGCTTTTGATTCCGAATATCGTAGAGCCTGGACTGGTACTTCAGATTAGCAATCGGAATGATCGTATTCGAGCAGAAAAAAGAAAACATAGCGATAATGGATCCAATGGCGACAAGTGGAGCCAGCATTCGGTACAGAGAGACCCCTGCAGATTTAAAACTGGAAAGCTCATATTGCTCAGCCAGATTTCCCATTACCATCACGGAGGCAAGCAACACCGCGATCGGCAGTGCCAGTGGAAACAAGGACACAGATTTGTAGAAGAACATCTCCATGATCACCAGGACACCTACGCCCTTCCCAATGATATCCTCAATAAATTTCCAGAGAAACTGCATGATCAGCACAAACAAGGCCAGGAAAAAAGACATCAGGAATGGGGGTATGAAGTTGCCGATGAGCAACCTATCTATTTGATATCCAATGTCGAACCAGCGTTTCTTCACGTAGTGTTTAACTCCTGCAGCGGGTTGTTTGGTGTACAGGATGACAAAATTAGTTTAATCCTTCGGGAACTGAAAAAGACCCTGTGTACCCATACGCAAACTAAACGCCGGCAGCGGCCACTATGTTGGCAGTACTTCCCTTTGGCAAACAAACAAAGGGTGTAAAAAAATGAAAATCCAGCCTTAGAATTCCAGTTTGACGGTCAAACTCGGGATGATAGGCAACTGATCTACCCTGGAGTAGGTGACACGATCGAAATAGAAGATATTGTCCCGGTTGTACACATTGGTCACACTCGCCAGAATTTCCATGCGCAGGTGTTGACTAAACTCGAGTGTCTTCTTCAGCGACATATCGAGACGGTGATAGTCGGGCAACTGACCGCTATTGCGATCTTCACTATAGATAATGCCAAGGTCTGCATTGTCGGTGAGTACATCTGTATCTATACCACCGAGCAAATCCTGCTGACCATAGAAGCCCTGCGTGAGGGTAAATGGAAAACCTGAACCATAGTTCCAGCGTACACCAAATTCCCAACTGCGACCCAGTGAGTAATTGACCAGCAGGTTGATATTATGTCTTCTGGCAAAATGTGTAGGATATTCCTGGTAGCCATCATCTCGGTTGACATATCCCAAAGAGTAGGTAGCCCAGACTGCAAACTTTGTGGTCTGACGACTCAGTGTCACATCAATACCATATGCATCTCCGGTCTCGGTAGAATAGTCCGGATCTTCCTGGCTGACTTTCATGCGGTTGACGCCGATCAGCTGACTAAAATCTTTATAATATCCTTCGATGTTCAGATCCCATCCCGCATTCAGGTCCACTTCCACACCGGCTAGAAAATGCCAGGCTTTCTGGAGCTTGTCTTTGGTTTTTACGTTGGTTCCGGGTTCGTACAGCTGTTCTTCCGGTCCTGTGAGGAAGCCCACAAAATAATTCACCACATCCTGTTCGCTGACGGTACTGATCAGGTTTTGAGAATACTTTCCTACGGCAAACTTCATGCGAAATTTGTCTGAAAAATTACTCTTCAACGCCAATCTGGGTTCGATTGAAAAATCTCCGAGAGAAGCGTAAAACTGTGCTCGCAGTCCGGGTTCAAAGATGACAGCATCTGTCTTCTGGCGTAACGCGATATATCCTGCGAGTTCAGTGGTATTCTCATTTTGCTCGAAGGTCACACCCACGAAATTTCGAAATTCAAGCTTCGTGGCAATACCATTGAGCTCAAAACCATAGTTGACCGTGCTGTTTTTTCCGAAGGACTTAAAATCAAAAATGGCATTAAACCCGCCGATCGAATTGATACGGGGCTGATCGTCCGGCGCTTGCAGGGAAATATCATACTTTGAGTATGCCAGCGTACCGGAAAATATCAGGTTGGCAGATCTGGGGATCAATTTAAAGTTCATTCCACCTCCACCGGATTTCCAGTCGAGTGTAGCGATGTTTTCGAGGTTAACGCCGTCGGAGAAGCTAAACCCAAAAAAGTCGATTTTACTTCCCTCGCCGGATACAAACGACATCTTGCCGTAAATATCTGTGTAGTTGTACGGCAGTCCTAAAGAATCCGGTGAGGCATAATCGTACAATACAGGCGATGTCTTGTCCAGGTAGGAATGCTTTCCAGTAATCAGGAATGATGAACTGGATCCGCGCTCCGGATTGAAAGGCGTAAGTGGTCCTTCAAGCAGGGCTTTTACCTGAAACGGGCTGGCTGAAACCAAGCCGCCAAATCGCTTCTTGTCCCCTTCGCGAGTTTTGAGATCTACGACAGCGGAAATTCTCCCACCATATTCAGCACCAAAGGCACCACTTAATACTTCGGCAGATTTAATGGCTTCTGTCTCAAATACACTGAAGAATCCTATGCTGTGGAAGGGATTGTAGATAGTCATCCCATCCAGTAATATTTTGTTTTGCACCGGAGAACCTCCCCGGATATAGATTTGTCCGCCCTGGTCGCCCGTGGAAATAATCCCGGGCAACACCATCAGGTATTGTGCGATGTCTGCTTCCCCTCCGGTCGATGGAAGAGATTTGATCTGCTGCGGTGTCACGGTGATGCGTGAGACGTTCACCTCATTTCGACGCTGCTCTCGGCTGGCGCTGACATTAATGGTGTTGAGTTGAATGGATTTCTCCACCATGAGCAGCTTGACGTATTTCACCTGATTTTCTTCAAGTGTGACTGACGTACCGATGGTATCGTAGCCGATAAAGGTGGCCTGAAGAGTATAACTGCCGGTGGGTATGTCTGAAAAGATAAAGAACCCGTCGAGGTCCGTGATGGCGCGCAGTTCTGTCCCTTCTAGGAAAACCTGGCCAAAGGCAATGGCTTCACCTGTATTTTCATCATAGACATTTCCACGAAGCGTACCGGTCTGAGCATCAGCTGTTAACATCACGCTGATGAAAAAGAAAAGGAGCAAAGTCAGGCGCTGAAAAGAGCGCATCATCGGGCTATGGATCATAGGGCGACAAAAATAGCAATCTTACCGTAATGACATGGTCTTCGAGGGGAGTTTACGCCCTGGAATCCTACATTTGCATAAACGAAGACAATGTCAGAGAAAATCGAGACCCACCAGCATCCATGTCCTGCCTGTGGTAGCAATGGCTGGACTTCGGCAGGCAAAGTGAAGGATCACAGTATCTCCGGTGAGCGGTTTGAACTGGAAAGCTGCCCGGTCTGCCTGCTGAAACGCACCTCCCCGCAACCGCCTGAGGAAGAAATCGGCCGGTATTACGCCTCGGAGGACTATGTCTCGCACAGCGATACCCGCAGTGGTATCATCAACAAGCTCTACCATGCTGCACGGATCCTCATGCTGAAAAGAAAACACCAATGGGTGCTCAAGGCAAGTGGCAAACAGACGGGTTTTCTGCTGGATGTCGGTGCCGGTACCGGACATTTTCCGTATTACATGAAACTCAGCGGATGGCATGCGGAGGGACTTGAACCGGACGAGACAGCACGTAAGGTAGCTGCTGAGAAGCTCAATATGCCCCTTGACCCGATTGAAAAACTTAATTCATTACCGGAAAATCATTACGATGTCATCACCCTCTGGCATGTGCTCGAGCATGTCCATGATCCGGGGAACTATTTCGATCGATTCAGGAAAATTCTGAAGACTGACGGAGTGCTCATTATCGCCGTTCCGAATCACACTTCGCGCGATGCAAAAAAATATGGTGCGGATTGGGCTGCGTATGATGTGCCGCGACATCTTTGGCATTTCAGTCCGGAGGCTATGGAGAAGATCATGAAAAAGCATGGGTTTACATTGACGCAAAAACTCCCTATGCATCTGGATGCTTTTTATGTCAGTATGCTGAGTGAAAAATATCGCGGCAGAGGGATTTTGGGTTTGATCTCTGCTTTCTTCGCCGGTGTGAAAACGTATTGGTCAGCGAGGAAAAATGTAGATAGGGCTTCTTCGGTGATTTATATTGCGCGATGAATAGTACTCACTCTATTCAAAACCTTTTTTTTCCGTTTACAAACAAATTTATTGGATAAGGAATTCTAAGCTGAGAACAATTCCTTTTTTTTCCTGACAACTTTATCCTCTACAGGATGATCGAACTCTCTTAAAACCCCTTCGCCATCAACGTAAGATTTGGAGAAGTTTTTAGATTTATATTTATTCTGCTTCCAACCTAACCTTATAAGTTCAATTGCAATTTTCTGGCTGGACAGTTTCATAAGGTTATTTAAAAACTCATTAACAACTAACTCTAATTGTTCTTTAGCTAACTCGAGCGTATTGCCTTTGCCAAATAGTTTTAGCGTTGGAACATATAGGATAATGTCCTGATCCTCTTTTGAAATAAGTTCGTACGTTGTGACAGCCATTGAAACTGTTTTTTTAGAAGGCAATATTCTAATATAATCCTCATAAAAACTAGCATCACTCTTTGGAACAGGTTGAAGTGAACCCCTCAATTTTATCGGATTGTTACTTTTTACTTCAAGAAGCGGGTAAGGAGTATTGAATGCCTCTTGGTCAACCTTGAAATAGTTGGCTAAAATTCTAATGACAGCCTTAGAAAATCCTTTTTTATAGTTCAATATTTTCGATAGAACTGTTTTATCTATTCCTGTCACCCTTGACAATTCTGCACTTTTAATTCCATGCATATCCATCAACGCTTTCAACATATCAACAGGAAGAAGTTTCTCTGAAAATGAGTTTTCCTGATCCCATTTCTCAATCAAGACAGTTAAGAGATCAATATTCTCTTCATCTGTTTGTGATTTCGATTTCTGGTTAACAATACGTTCTAACTCATCACAATATTGATTGTATTGATCTATGGACTTTATTACTGTGTATCTATTCATTAGTATTATGCTTTATAAAGATCAACATCGCATACACCTACTTCTTTTTTCTTTGCTTTACATAGTTTATCATACTCAGCATGTGTGCCAATAAACTTTATAAAAAGGAAAACAAATTTATCTCCAAAAGAAAACCCACATATAGTTCTATACGCTCCGCCTCCACAATCAAAAACAGCTCTTGTACCATTACAAATAATGTCTATTCGACTACCAAACGTTGCCTTCATATCATTTGAATCACTCCAGTCTGCAACTTTTATTACTTGAAAAAACTGGTTCATTGAACTTCTAGACCTCGCATTATCCCTAATAAATAAATCGATACTAGCTTTTCTGATAAGTTTTACTCTCATGGTCTAAAACGTCAAAATTATGCTAAAGTTGCCAAAACGGCAACTTTTGCAGCAGACTTATTAGACTACACTTATCTTGCTCAATATCAACTCATTAGAAAGGTTTAGTAAAAAGTACAACTTATTGCCAATCGAAAATGGAGGCAATTTATTGTCAAAATTGGCTTATATCCACATTCCCCCCAGTTATAATCACTCCCACTTTTTTCCCCTTCAACTCTTCTTTGTATCGGAGGATGCGTGCTACGCCGACGGCACTACTCGGCTCAATGATAATCTTCATGCGCTGCCACACCCACCACATCGCATCGGTGATCTCCTGTTCGTCGACACAAAAGATGTCTGACACAAGCTTCTGAATAATGGGAAAGTTAATATCACCCAAATGCGTCCTGAGGTAAGTATGGAATCCTGTTTCAATGTACGAAGCGCCCATCCGGATTGCAGATTTCTATTCGGAAGCTCTTTTATTCCGATTCTTATTTAGATATCCTGCTTATCCATAGATAGTCACTTACACTTGGATCGACTGAAATCACTTCCCCAGTGTTCAAAACCTTTATTTCATTGAAATCATGGTCACTGAAAAATGGATCATCGAATATACTGTGAAGGTTAAATCCCAGGAATTCTAATTGTCCAATTTTATGCTCAGCCCTGATTTCATCACTCAAACCATTCACTTCTATTAAGTAATTGGCAATAGAGTTGAACATTGCGGAATATCCGACACAATTTGCCCGATGTGTATTGATCAACTGGTTTGGGTCATGTGAAACCTGGCTTGTTGAAAATCTTAGCTCCTTGCTTGTGACCTTGCATGCAATTTTCACAATTTCATTTGCCCCTATCCTTTTACCCGCTGAAGCATTCTGAATTTTTTCAATCAGCCTTTCGTTGGTTATCTCTATTTCTGGCCGGGTTCCTACTTCGTTGTATTTAACAGATAACCTGTAAACGAATCCTCGAAAAATAATGAGCCCCAAAATCAATATTGCGAATATTTTATAGGATCTCTTCATTTTCTATTCTTACTTCAACTTCTGGCTAAACTCCGAATATCCACATTCCCCCCTGTGATAATCACTCCCACTTTTTTCCCCTTCAACTCCTCTTTGTACCGAAGGATGGCCGCTACGCCAACAGCACTACTGGGCTCAATGATAATCTTCATGCGCTGCCACACCCACCACATCGCATCGGTGATCTCCTGTTCGTCGACACAAAAGATGTCTGACACAAGCTTCTGAATAATGGGAAAATTAATATCGCCCAAATGCGTCCTGAGGCCATCCGCAATTGATGTGGCGCTCGGCGGATTGATCTCGATTTTTCCTGACTGTAAAGATCTGTATGCATCGTCTACCGCCTGAGGTTCGGCGCCAAAGACTTTTGTATTCGGAGAAAACCAATGCGCCGCAAGTGCTGTACCAGCCAGAATTCCACCTCCGCCCACCGGACACACAATTGCATCAAGATCCTGAACTTCTTCAATTAACTCCTGGGCACAGGTACTGTTGCCAAGAATAACTTCTAAATCATTAGAAGGATGGACAAAGGTCAGGTCCTCTTTCTTTATCAATTGCTCCACCGCATCTTCTCTGTCCTGTGGGGCAGGACCACAAAACACTATCTCAGCACCATAGCCTTTGACGGCTTCAATCTTAACGGCAGGTGCAGTTTCCGGCATGACAATTTTGGCCTTTACTTGTTTAATGCGCGCTGCCAGCGCAACAGCCTGCGCGAAGTTACCGGAAGAATGTGTCACCACTCCTTTGTCGAGCTGATCTTGTGACAAACATGCCAGTGCATGCATGGCGCCCCGCATTTTAAAGGCACCCATGCGCTGAAAATTATCACACTTGAAATACACCTGAGCACCAGCCAGAGTATCAAACGTTGAAGAGGTTAACACAGGCGTGTTGTGCACGTATGGTGCGATACGTTTTCTGGCAGTTAAAAGTTGCTTTTGATCCGGCAAACTCATGAGGAAACAATTTTATTGAGCAGTTCTGAAATAACTTCCCACGTATCTTCAATGTGTCTTTCCGTACAGTAGGTCTGACCGGTGACCCACCGAATCAAACTTCGATTTTCGATGGCTGCATGTGTCATATAAGCCTTTCCCGAGTCATTGATCGTTTGCACCAGTTGTCGGGTCATGGCACCATCCGGATCCAATTCAGATTTGATGCGAACCGTGACAACATTAAACGATCGCGGATAGGGAATTTCAAGACGATCATCAGATTTGATTTTTGAAACAACAAGTTCGGCTAAAGCCAAATGACTTCTCAGTCTTTCTTTAATCGCTTTAGTCCCCAAAAGGTGAAGGGTCATCCAGATTTTAAGTGCCCGGAATCGCCTGCCCAGTGGAATACCCCAATCGCGATAATCGTTGACGCGATCACCATACGCACTCTTCAGGTAGGAAGGCTGAATGCTCATCGTGCGAACCAGTAATTCCGAATCTTTGACATAGTACAGACTGCAGTCGAATTGAATAAACATCCACTTATGTGGGTTGAACACAAAACTGTCCGCACTATCCAAGCCTTTTCTCATTTCTGCGTATTCGTCGAGCATCAATGCGGTTCCTGCATATGCGGCATCCACATGATGCCACAACCCATACTTTTCCGCAATTGTGCCAATATCTGCAACCGGGTCAACAGCTCCTGTACCCGTTGTCCCAATAGTAGAAATAATACAAAGCGGTGTGAAACCTTTGGATGTATCGGCAAGAATCGCCTTTTCCAAAGCTTCGGGTCGCAAACCAAGTTTTTCATCGGTTGGTATCGGGACAAGATTGTCTGTACCGATTCCGGCCAACCGAACTGCTTTTTCTATTGAGGAGTGTGCTTGTGAGGAGGCATACACCCGATACATGGTTCCGTCAAATCCTCTTTTTGAAATGCGAAATCCTGACTTCCATTCTCTCGCTGTGAGTAAAGCAGTGAGTGTGGCAGTCGATGCTGTATCCTGGATGGCCCCTTCCCAGCCTTCCGGCAATCCAAGCAAGGCGCGACACCACTCCATGCATCGCTTTTCCAACTCCGCTGCAGCCGGTGAAGATTCCCACATCATACATTGTGCGGCCAATCCCGAAGTAAGTATTTCTGCGGCTATGGATGGAAAACTGGTATTGCCCGGGAAAAAAGCATAGAAATTGGGATGCTGCCAATGCGTCATCCCGGGGATGATCACCTCATCCATCATGCGAAAAAGTATGTCATCCGAAACAGGATCTTCCAACAACGTGTCATCAAAGCGGGCATAGATGTCTCCGGGATTTACCTGACTCCGTACCGGACGTTGCTCAACCGATTCATAATAAGACACTAGCCACGCAATCGCTTTACAGGCTAATTGTTCAAAAGCCTTTCGCCCTGCCTCATCATTCTGAAAGATGGTTGGCCCCATACCCGATTATTTTTTCTCTTCGGAAAGAATGCCTGTCTTTTCTCCAAAGTATTGTACAAAACGACGCATCTCATTTGCAAGTGCTGTGTTTTGTGTGGATCGGTAATAGCCATCCGCGAGAGCAGTCAGTGCATAGTAGACTTTTCTGTCCATCTCTGCGACATGCAGATCTTTGGTCCAAAGAAAAAGTGTGGAAGTATCTAATGTATCCCGATCCAGCAGCGAGAGAAAAACAGACTTGCTGTCGGCCGGAAATTCCTGATTCGCATCCGAAGCTTTCCATTCAATTTTTTCCGGGACGCGATCTTTGTCTAACTGAATATGAATACTAATATCTGAAGAATGCATAGGTCGTCTTTTTTTTACAAAACTAACAATAGTTCACTGGCTGTAAGCTTCCCCTTCCCGATGGAACAGGTCATCAGAAGGTGGGCTTACTACATCAGAAAGAAAAAGGATGCGGCCATTACGCCCGAGGAGGCTATTTGTCAAATTGCTTCGCTAATTGCACAATCTCGCTGCCATGATGGATGAAGGTGCCTTTTTTCAGACCCTGTGCTGATTGGATCATCGCCTTGGCAACATCCTCTGCTTCGACAGGAGCAATGTCCCCCAGGATACTTCCTGAAAAATACTGCAGGCCTTTGCTCAGTCTACCGGCAATGCGCTCTGCCACTCGCTTTTCATTGCGCTTTCCGAGAAGGACCGAAGGTCTCATGATCTGTACACTCCAAAACGGAAGACGACGAACATCATCTTCCAGTTCACCTTTGACTTTGAGGTAAAACACAAACGAATTTTTATCCGCACCCACGGAAGACACCAGGATCAGTTGGTTCATGTTCTGAAGTGACCCGCTCTTGGCAATATCAAACATAAGGTCATGATCGATACCGTAAAAAGCCTGCTTGCTCCCCGCTTTTTTCATCGTAGTTCCCAGGCAAATGAAGAGGTCATCGCCTTTCATGAGATGGCGGTAGCGATCACTATCTTCCATATCCACCTGATAATGGGTCAGCTTAGGATGATGAACCGGTAGCGCTCGTCGACCGATTGAAATCACTTTATCATAGGCCTGGGAATGCAGCAGATAGTGCAAACAACTGCTCCCGATCAGTCCGGTTGCGCCGAAAATCACAGCCCCTTTGGCGTATTGTTTCAGCTCAACACCTTCCTTTTCGTACTGGAGTAATTGTTTTGCTTTCATACTTCTAATAATCGACGATCATCGTTTGGTAGCTGATGCTGTATCCTCCCCATATACCAATACCTCCTTCGATGTTGGATTGAATTCGGGTATAGGTCGCAAATGGCCCCTGATTAGCTGCGGCAAATTCTACCGTATTCCAGAAATTAAAGGTTGCCTCATCAATGGAAGCCCATTTGATGGTGATTGTATCACCAACGATATACAGACCAAATTCATCGGGTTCAACATCGCCATTGGATGTTTGAGGATTCAGTAATTGAAATTCAAACGATTTTCCATCAAAATAAAGGTCTTCTTCTACTCCTGCAAGCCCGGCTTCAAACGGCCCACCGTTAGTAGATCCCAGAATCCTGTAATAGTTTGCCTCATTAGGTGGATCGGAAAGATAACATGCCAACTGCGCCAGTGTATCATTGGGCTCTCCCGGTGGTGGTAAAAAACGCATACTGTCCAGCGGCACATGGATCGGTATATACGTGGACGATGTGATCGTATCACCTTCTACCAGAATCTCCAGCGAATATGACTTGCCGGCTTCCGGTTGCAGTTGGTTAAAAATATCCATATACGCACAGAAATTGACCGCGAGACTATCGGCATCAAAGCCCAGAAATTCAGCGAGCAACTCCTTGGTTTCATCATCCAGATCATTAAAACAAATCTCCTGAAGGATCACAGTGTTATCGCCATCTGATACACTTACGAAAGCATCATGAATAAACGATGCATCAAAATCATCCGGGCCGATCGTACTGTAAAAATCGAATGGCCGCGTCAACAGCAGATATGGTGGTGCCGCACCTTCCCCGGTTTCCAGGTATCCTTCTACAACGTATTTAGGACCGGAGTCCGAAGGGATCGGCGTGTACTCTTCCTCACAGGATGTCAGTCCCATACTCGCGATACACAAAAGTGCAGGTATATATAAATTCTTTAGAGCCATTTGAAATTCCAGGTTATAGATGGGATGATTGGAAAAATAGAAACTTTATACGCACTGATCGTAGCTGTGCCGGTCTGCAAATCCGAATCGTAATCCGTATAAATGAAAAACGTATTTCTTCGGTTGTAGACATTATAAATAGAAAATACCCAACTCGATTTAAAACGCTTATTGTTGTCAGGTCTTGGGTTGTAGGTCAGTGAAATATCCATCCGGTGATACGGTTCGAGCCGCTGACTATTTCGTGGTCCGTAGTCTGTTTGAAATTCCCCGTCAATGAGGTAAATGCTCTGAGGTGGCGTAAAGGTTTTTCCCGTCGCATACACAAATACGAAGCCACCGGAAAACTTCCGGCTAAACTGATAATTGGCTACCACACTCAGGTCATGGGTACGGTCGTACGTCGTAGGATATTCCCGCCCGTCTTCTATATCGGGAAACGTCCGAGTTGATTTACTAATCGTATACCCTATCCACCCATTGAGATTTCCTTTGTTTTTGCGAATAAAAAACTCCGCTCCATAGGATTCGCCCGTGCCAAACACGAATTCGGTTTCCACTTCCTGCACACTATTGTCCACATAACTTTCCCGGTAGTCGATCTGGTCTTTCAAGGATTTGTAATAGACCTCTACAGATGATTCAAACATGTTGTCACTAAAGTTCTGGAAGTATCCCGCCGCATATTGCCAACCGCGCTGGGGATTCACCAATTCGGAACTGGGTACCCACACATCGGCAGGCAAGGTTGAAGAACTATTGCTGACCAGGTGCAGGTATTGGGTTGTGGACGTGATACCGGCTTTAAAGGACGCATTCGGATTGATTGTGTATGTCATAAATCCGCGTGGCTCCAGCGATGAAAATCGCTTAACCACTTCACCGGTTTTGTACACTTTCCCATCGATGCCGGAGGTATAGGGTCCGACCTGATCGAACATCGTGGCGCGAAGGCCAAGGTTGGCGCGAAACCGTGGACTTATCTTCCAGTCATCCTGGAAATAGATGGCATACTCATTTCCATATTTCGGTTCTACGGTAGAATTAAATTCCACATCACCTGAAGAACCTGTCACAACATTCGGAGACAGTTTATGGTGCGTCGCATGAATGCCCCACTTGATGAGATGCTCGTTAGAAGGAAAAAATTCAAAATCAAATTTGGCCGTATAATCTCTGACTCCGGAAGCGACCTTAAACTGAAATTCTTCCTGCGAAAAATCGACGTTAAAGTTGTAGTCGTTATAGATCGCGGAGAGATTGAAGAATAACTTGTCATTAAACAAGTGGTTCCATCTCAGGGTGGCTGTTGCATTCCCATACGGAAGGCGGAATCGAAAATCACGACCGGGCTGTGCAAAGGTCAGCACATCGCGTCCAATGTACCCACTCAGGTATACTCTGTCCTTCTGGGAAAACTGATAGTTGATCTTGGCATTGAGATCGTAGAAAAAATAATTTGTGCCTGCAAAATCGGTCTGCCGAATGAACGGTTGTGCCAAATCAAAACCATAGGTTCGCCGTCCACTCAGAAGAAAGCTGCCTTTGTTTTTGACGATCGGCCCTTCCACTGTCATGCGCGCGGAAATGGTGCCAATACCGCCTTCGGTTTGAAAGCGTTGGTTGTTACCCTCTTTCATTTGTATATCAAGGACGGAAGAAAGTCTTCCCCCATAGACGGCTGGAATACCTCCTTTAATCAAGGTTGTGTTTTTAATCGCATCCGCATTGAATACACTGAAAAAACCCAGAAAATGACCACTGTTATATACAACCGCTTCATCCAATAAAACCAGGTTTTGGTCCGCGCCGCCACCTCGCACATAAAACCCCGCACTTCCTTCGCCTGCAGAAGAGACGCCCGGGAGCAACTGGATGGTCTTGAGGATATCGACCTCACCTAAGAGTGCCGGAAGGATCTTGACCTGCTCGACAGGCAGCGTGACTCGTCCCATTGAGGTGCTCTCCACATTGTCGTCCTCTTCCTGCGCTTTTTCGGTAATGACGATTTCTCTCATCTCTATCCCTTCTGAGAGGTCTATGTTGAGATTCGTATTTTGGGTGAGTTCAATTTTTTCAGTGCGGGACTGATAGCCCAGGTACGAAAATGACAACTGGTAGGTTTCTTCACGAAGGGTCATAGAGTAAAAGCCATATGTGTTTGTCACGGTGCCCACAGAAGGGTCGTTTTCGAGAAACACATTTGCGCCGATCAGGGTCTCACCGGATTGCGCGTCTTTGACATACCCGCTGATGGTGTAGGTCTTCTGTGCTGCACCGGTAAAAAACAGTCCAATAAATAACAGGGTAATACTAATTCTCATGTATCGTTCACTCAAACTCAAATAATCAAAACGTATTTCATCCAACCTTGTTACAAAAATTGATGTAAAAATCCTGCAGAAAAAATTTTTACGACCAAACCACAAAGAATACTAATCAACCACGGGTTTTACCCGCCATTGATGTTTCCGAAGTGAGGAAATCAGGCCTGTAGGACCACTGAGGTGCCCGGCTCCAACTGCAATAAAATATTTATGACCGGTATCCATTTGCAAAATTCGATTGGTCATCACCGCATTTCGTTGGTAGATGACACGCTTTCTGAGGTGTTGCATCGAGGACTTCGTCAACCGATATAATGCGTGAATTTCCTGCTGCATATACGATACAAGTGTCTTCCGGGTGTGTTGCCTGATATGCCATGGTCGTCTCCCGATCTGCCGGATTTCGGCATAGAGCGGTGCAGGATCAAGGGAGTGGAGTAAACTCACTTGTTCTTCCAATGACTCAAGCCCGATCGTTGTACAGTCATTTTCCCGGGCGTATTGCCAAAGATGTTCGTCGAGCGAAATAGCGTGATCCTGTTGCAACACCTTTTGCATAATAGCGCTCATCAGCATGAGCGGGTGCAGATGGGAAAAAGCATCCGGGTTAAAGTCAAAGGACTTCATCAGTTGCTTTTTTATTTTTCCATACACCTTTGGTGAGAAATACTGCTCCATATCATACGCCGGGGTTTCGAACGGGGCATGTTTGGATGCCAGGTCCATTTCTCCGGCATAGATATCTGCTTCCCGGATGAGCGGATACAATCGATCACACAGGTGATACGCACGCTGATCGCGAATATGCATGGTGCCAAACAACCAGGAGTGCTCCCCGGAAGGAGGCTGGAGGGACCAAAGCAATGAGGATTGGCTCAAAAAAATGAAATTTAATCGCCCGGATTAACTCTTGTAACTGAGCGGTAAGACCTTCTTGTTTTTCACGGTGGAGAGGGTCATGAGTGTCTTCAGACGTTCTACTTCAGGGATCTGCGATAGCACGTTGAACAGTAAGTCCTGATACGCCCTGAGATCTTTGCACATTACTTTGAGCAGGAAGTCCCCATCACCGGTAATGATGGTGCATTCCACCACTTCATCGATCTCGTTGACCTGACGAAGGAAATTTTCTGAAGCATTTTCTTTGTGCCAGCCAATGGTCACGAGGATATAGGTCATTACATTCAGACCGAGTGCCAACGGATCTACTACAGCGTGATAACTTTTAATGATCCCGTTTTTCTCCAGCTTCTTCACGCGTTCAAGTGTCGGAGCGGGGGACAATCCAATCCGCTTTGACAGACTCAGGTTGGTGATATTACTATCCTCTTGTAAGATTTTAAGAATTAAATAATCCGTTTTATCCAGATCCTCTGTCATGAACTTCTTGTTTTCCTTTTAATAAGTAGTGAATGAAAAAGTATTATGGGAAAATTCCCAGGCGGATGTAATCTCCGGCGATTTTATTCAGTGCACAGACAAATGCGGCAGACCGCAGGTCTTCGATACTCTTTCTCCGTTTGTAGATTTCGCGAATTTCATCGTAGGCATTGACCATCGTATCCTCGAGTCCGGAACGCACCAGATCGATCTCATCGGCACCGTGCGTCAAAAAGTCTTTTTCTTTATCCCCTACAATTGTACCGGTCAGACGCTCTACTGTAGATAATAGGTTTTTGAGTGATTGCTCCTGGAATCTTTTTTCCATTCTGCCAAAGCGCATGTGTGACAGGTTTTTGAGCCACTCAAAATAAGACACCGTTACACCACCTGCATTCAGGTACATATCCGGAATGATGACGACTCCTTTTTTAGTCAGGTATTCAGCAGCTTTTGAGGTAACCGGGCCGTTGGCGGCCTCGGCGATGATTTTTGCTTTCACCTTTTTGGCATTGGCCTGCGTAATCTGGCTTTCTAATGCCGCAGGTACAAGAATATCACATTCAATCCCGACCCAGTCTTCTCTTACGCCTAATGTTTTTGTTCCCGGGAATCCAAGAATAGATCCTTTTTCTTTACGATACTTAATCAGCTTCTCTATATTGATCCCCTTCCCTCCGGTGCTGACGATCGTCCCTTCCATTTCTGAAACGCCGATCACTACAACTCCGCCTTCTTCTTCGGAAATCGTGCCTGTATAGGAACCCACATTTCCAAGACCCTGGATCACCATGGTTTTGCCTTCAATGCCGGGTTCCAGTCCGATCGCAGCTGTATCATCCTTATACGTGAAAAACTGGCGAATCCCATAATACACACCTCGGCCGGTGGCTTCCGTTCTGCCGCGAATACCGCTTTGGGCTTCCGGTTTGCCGGTGACACAGGCACTGGCATCAATTTCGCCGTGCTTAAACGTAGAATAGGTATCCGCGATCCAGGCCATTTCACGACTTCCGGTACCGTAATCCGGAGCAGGTACATCCAGCCCGGGGCCGATAAAGTTTTTACGAAGCAACTCAGTCGTATACCGTCGGGTGATTTTCTCCAGCTGGCGTTCATTATATTTTCGCGGACTGATCTTTACACCTCCTTTTGCACCGCCAAACGGAACGTCCACGAGCGCACATTTATAGCTCATGAGTGCTGCCAGGGCCATCACCTCATCCCGGTTGACCAGATGACTAAATCGAATCCCGCCTTTCGTCGGAAGGCGGTGGTGACTGTGTTGCACCCTGAAGGCCTCAATGACCTGGTACTGATTACCGATTTTAACGGGAAAAGTCACTTCATATACCGCATTACAGACCTTTATTTGTTCCAACAGACCTTTGGGGATATTGGTATGGGCCGCCGCTTTATCAAAATTCCGGTTGACGCTTTCAAAAAAGCTTAGATGTGTACCTGAATCACTCATTTTTATACCTTTTTTCTAATCTGGAAATTTTTCTGTCAATTTGATACATATATACAAACAAGGCAATGAGGATGACGAGGCAAACCCCAGCCACCACATAGATCTTGCCAATACTTCTGATAAAATCTGTCTGAACCTCACCCGATGCATATACTGATGCATACATCAGAACCAGGGCCGTGACAATCAGATACTTAAATGAACGCATAGGCTGAAATCGTCCATAAATATGATAAGATTTATCCAACTTCCTAACTTTCATTTTAGCTTTTCTGTTCGATAGACCAACTGGCTGATCCATAGTCCGAGTAAAATAAACCCAATTACTGCCGGATAGAAGACCATACGCATGGTATTATCTAGGTCTTCACCACCAAAAGCGGGATTGCCACCACTGCCAGGATGAAGGCTGTCCGTCATTCGGGGTATAATAAATAAGAGTGGAATCAGCAGAGCAAAGGCAAACATATTATACCCCGCCGTCAGTCTGGCTTTCTGCATGTCATCCTCCAGCGAAGCCCGCATGACCATCATAGCTGCATAAATCAGCAATGCGATTGCGGACATATTCTGTTTGACATCCCAACTCCAATACGCATTCCAGGTGTTTTTTGCCCATAACATACCGGTCACAAGGCCTAAGACGCCAAACAAGAGGCCGACTTTCACCAAAGCAACCGTTTTCCTGTCTAAATCAATCTGACCCCCTCGATAATACTGCAGACTGTACCATGCACTCACCCCAAACAGAATGATCATGGCAAACCACAGTGGTACGTGGAAATAGGTATTGCGAATCGTCTCTGAGAGAATATTTCTGAACGGAAACCGAATGCCGGATTGCTCATGGACTGAGGTTACCTTGTCGGAAAACCACAATGCTGCTTCATTTTCGTCCTGTACTTTGGCAGGTGTGATAAAAAGCGCATTCGGCAGAACGCTGGTGCCATCGGAAGTGTGATCGAGAATCAGGGAAAGCGGGTAGGCCTCCTGCCGAACCGGGAACGCGGAAGGGATATAGAAAGAACATGTCAGGTGTCTGTCATCCATCACCTGCACCTCCCTTGCTTGTATCACGGTATCGCCGGCCAACCGAAGCCAGGCTCTTACCTCACCCTGATCCTTTGTATAATTGGAATTGTAACCGGTGACTTCAAGTTCAACGATCTGCCCGGCCTCTGCGCGCTCTGGCGTGACCTGGATAATTCCAGGTTTAAGCGGTACCAGCCAGCCTGCAATAAAAACGTAGAGCAGCAGGATCATACAGATCCATTTCCAGCTTGCTAATCGAAACGGTATGTTCGCAGAATTGCCGTTCATCCTAAGATCGCCAAAGATAGGGAAACAACCACAGGGACAATCCCACGACCAGGGAAATAATTCCCGAAAGCATGCTGAATTCGTTCCAGGGGTTGTCATCCGGCGTGATCCCGGTGGCATAGGCTGTCAACCTCAGCATATTGAGGAGCAGCGGGATCATCAGCGGAAGGGCAAGAATCGAAGTCAATGAGGCACTTTGCTGGGTCTTAATCGCGATAGACGTGATCAGGGTCAAAAGGAACGCAAGCCCGAGACTCGCCAAACCGCCTGTGATCAGAAACCAGGAGAAACGAATGATCTGATTGCCCGCCATCAGGGTTAGTGTACCCCACAGGATCAGAAAAATGAAAAACAGGAGCCCAAGATTGTATATGGCTTTCGCGAGAAACAACTCCAGCGGATGGTAAAGGGTATAGAAGTAAAAGTACCTTCCTTCACTTTCCCGGCCGAAGGTCTTTAAAACGGCCATCAGGGAGCAAAACAAAAAAATCACCCAGAAGGTCAGCCCCCATTCTTTGGGAGGCAGTTCTTTCCATATGGAGAAGACAATAAAAGCCGCTGAAAGCACATATAATAGTATACCGGAAAGCGCGTAGCGCTCGCGCAGTTCGATTCGGGCTTCCGTAGCGATTAGGGTCATTATCCGGTTCATGTCACCGCAAAGATAGCAGGTCTGCGTCGGCACTCAAACGAAACGCTGTTAATCCAGGGTAGGTGCGAAAGCAAGTATTAATCCCAGGCATATACCTATAAAAAAAGGGAAAAATAAATTTTATATTAAAAATTATAATAATGTATTACATTTGTCATAATCAATCGGTTACCTAAATGAAAGGCCTACTCACCGCCCTTTTGTGCATAAGTCTGCTCCCTGCATGGGCCAACAATGACAATGCACCTTATTTTTTTAGCGTCAGTGCCCAGCCCGGCGACGGCATAACCCGCCTACTCAACCGCTATGAGCTTGACGAGCACCCGTGCAACGTCGATAAGTTTCTCGAGCTTAACCAACTGGATCGGAATGATTTTCTCCTGGAAGGGATGAAATACACCCTGCCGGTCATGATCTATACCTATAACGGTACCAGTATCCGCAGTACGCTGGGGATCGATGATATGGAAAAAGCAAAGCGCATCGCCAACTACAACCGCATTATCAAAAACCGAAGTCTGCGACAAAGTACTTACCAGGCCAGCCGCATCCTGTGGGTACCCTATCACGAACTGAATTGTGAGGATGCCGAACTCAACGTGGTCACCGAAGCTGACAGAACAGACCCTCCCTCCACTAAAAACACAACTGCCGAATACGCATTATTTGGAAAAGAATATGCGCGGTATGAAATCAAAAGCAATCGCCTGAAAGGAAAAGTATACTATATCACGGCTGGTCACGGCGGCCCGGATCCGGGTGCACTGGCACAGGTAGGAAACAGAAATATCTGTGAAGATGAATACGCGTATGATGTTGCCCTTCGGTTGTCCAGAAATCTGATGGAAAACGGAGCCACCGTCCATGTGGTTATTCAGGACCCAAATGATGGTATCCGCAATGATGATATCCTTCTGTGTGATAAAGACGAAAAAACCATGGGCGAACAAGTCATTCCTATCAATCAACTTGCCCGGTTAAAACAAAGAACCGAAGCCATCAACCTCTTGTATGGCAAACATGCAAAGGCCGGTGTAAAAGAACAATACCTCGTATGCATTCACGTAGACTCCAGATCCGAAAGAGCGCGACAGGATGTGTTTTTCTATCACTTCGAACATTCTAAATCTGGAAAAAAACTAGCCGAAACGATGCAGGATGTTTTCGCAAAAAAATACGCCCGGTATCGTGCCAATGGTCAGTATGAAGGCACTGTGTCCACACGCAACTTATACATGCTTCGCATGCCCTACCCGACTACCTTGTATGTTGAGTTGGCCAACATTAAAAATGAAGCAGACCGCAAACGCATATTACCTTCTACGAATCGCCAGGCGCTCGCGAATTGGTTGTACGAAGGGCTTGCTCAATAAACAATCAGTTGTATTCTTTGCTTCAGGAAGTCGACGCATACATCAGATTACATCCCCGCAGATCACTGTTATCCATTCTCCCCAACACATCAAATGTGCCTTCGGGAAACGTCATCCCAACGTCGTCGGTGGCAATAAACGAACACGTATCTACATTGGCCAGATCAATCACATTGATCGCCCCTCGCTGGTGATCACTTAATCCCGTGAAAGGATCCGTTACGTCTCTTACGAATACTTTCATCTGAGGGCCGGGATAAAACACATTCCCAATCCTGTAGGCTTGTGATAATAACTCGGTCATCCCGTACTCACTTGTAAGGCGAATGTCACCTGCCCTGGATTGGATGCTTTGATACACTTCATCCCGTGTGAGTTCCACTCCTCTTCCTTTCATACCTCCTGTTTCCATCACGAGTAGATTATCCCATACGGGCACCTCATAATCTGAAAACAAATCCAGCAGGGCAAAGGTCACACCGACCAGCACGACTTTCTGACGGCGTTCCTTCAACCGCTGCAGATGCTCTGCAACATCAGGCAGGGTCTGTGGGAAAAAACGGTTTTCCACATGTCCGCCGGACGACATAAACGCATGTACCATATCGACCAAAGATGAATCCGGCCTATCCAGGTAACTGGGTAACAAGCCGACCCAAACCCAATCGCGAGGATGTCCAAAAGCACGCTCAAATCCTTGTATAGCTATGCGATGATACCAATCCAGATCGCGAACAGCATGGCTGCTGCGCGTCATCCCTGTGGTGCCACTGCTGCGGAAAACACATTCCGGACTCCAGTCACCGGATTTGATTTCATGATCCTTGAATAAAGCAATCGGCAGGAAAGGGATGTCCCGAACGGATTTTACATGATCAGGATGCATTCCTATCAGCGTACAATACTGCTGATATATCGGATTGGAGGCAAACTGGTAATTCCATACGTCCATCGCAACACCTTCAAAGTCGTTTGCGTTAATATTGTATATTCGATGGCGCAATGAATCATATGACACATCCGGTTTTTTCATTCGGTTCAAAAATAATTCTTTTGGCCATGCTATGCACGATTAGCTGGAAGTGCCTGGAGTCCCCTGATTTTCCGATCGAACCAGAGATTACGTTTGTAGGACTTTCGAAAGACACACTCCTGCAAGGGCTTTTTCAACAGGATTCAATCATCGTGACGTTTGACTTTCAGGATGGAGATGGCGATTTGGGCCGAACCGATCAGGAACCACAGAACAATGTCTTTTTTACCGATATGCGAACCGGCACAGTAGATAACACCTTTGCCATTCCTGCCTTACCACAGGATGGTGCCGGCAACGGTGTGGAAGGGACGATTCGGATCCTTCTTTTTTCTACCTGCTGCATTTATACTGACGGTAATGATCCCTGCACACCCAACATGAATATACCTTACGACACTGTGCAGTATAAAATCAATATCGTGGACAGAGCCGGTCATATCAGTAATGATATATTCACATCACCGATCATCCTTGTGTGCAATTGATGCACCACTCAGCATCACGACTTCTTCTTAAGCACTTTTTCCAATTCCCCTACAACGGATTCCGCATTTCCAATATAAATCTGGTCGTTGTATACAATCACCGGCCTTTTCAAAAAGGTATATTCACTCAGGATCAGAGAACGGTAATCGCGTTCTGTGAGCTTTTTATCGTTTAGGTTCATCGTCTTATACTTCAGCGCTCTTCTGCTGAATAAGGCCTCGTACGATCCGGCGAGCTCTCGCATTGTTTTGAGTTGGGCAGACGTAATTGGTTCTGACTTTATCTCCTGTCTGTCAAATCCTTTCAGGCCTCCCAGTCGCTTTATTATCTTTCGATTGGTATCGCAGGATGATAAGTGATATACTTTTTTCATAGACGTACACTTGCTTATGTTGAAGAGGGCAAATATCCATAAATTTTTATCCTCGTGGTTTTAACGCGTCATGCTTACCTTTAAGCAATGAAAGCTTCAGAGCTCATCACCAATCCAGACGGATCGATATATCACCTGAGGTTGCTACCCGAAGATGTGGCACCCACTGTTATTTTAGTTGGCGATCCGGGTCGCGTAGCCACGGTTTCTGCTAAATTCTCTTCCATTGATTGTAAAAAGGAAAAAAGAGAATTTATCACACACACCGGTTGGTATGCAGATAAAAGAATCACCGTTCTTTCAACCGGAATAGGTACAGACAATATCGACATTGTGCTCAATGAATTGGATGCGTTAGTGAATATCAACTTAAAATCCCGTCAAATATTCGAGAAGCATACTGCACTAAATATTGTGCGGATAGGCACCTCCGGCTCGATTCATCCCGATGTGCATGCAGATCAAATCGTCGTATCGGAAATGGCGGCGGGTATGGATATACTCGGCATGTATTATCCTCATCAACGGCTTAATTCTGATGTATTTCCTGAATGGACTTACCTGACCAGAAGATATCCGTTTGACCTGAGTACTTTTCCGGAAAGTTTTACAAAAGGTATCACCCTCACCTGCCCCGGATTTTATGGTCCGCAGGGTAGATCCATCAGACTCAATCCTGCGTTTAAAATGCCAATGGACACCCTATATCAAACTGAAGTTCACGGTACGCCTTTTACCAACATTGAAATGGAGTCATCCGGAATTTATTTGCTTTCCGAATTACTGGGTCACCGGGCCATTTCCTTTAATATGATTTTGGCCAACCGCATGAAAGGAGAATTCAGTGCCTCACCTGCGAAATCTGTCGACAAACTGATTCATGCTACATTGCAGTGGATCGCCGAGGCCACCTGACCAGATATTTCAGAAAGTGGTTGTATATCCATACACGCTCCACGAGTGACCGGGCCTCTCGCAACGGGTCAGGCACCCAGGGAAAAACAGGCCTGCACAGGATATACATGTCCGTTGTATCAGCCGCCAATCCCTCTTCCACTACATCCAATGTGGCCCCGTATTTAATTTCTGCCCACATCCGAATACTCAGTAAACCGCTGTCCTCCAGAATAACTTTTCTGGCACGATTTCCAAAGGGTTGCTTTGAAAAGAACAGAACGCTATCCGATTCCCTAAACTTCCAAAGGTGGCTTTCATGATGGATCATGACCGTATCGAACATATCCGGGTCAATGGAAATATCTGCGTCTGCCATTTCAGTCCTCAAGGCGTCTATCTGCCCCTTTGCTATCTCCTCCAGGTCTTCAATCGTATAGGGATCGGGCAATTGGTCCAGATAAGTACGGGCATATTCCGGCACTGCAGGACAACCCAGGAGATCAGACAGAGAACTCGTTAATGACGATTTCCCGCTGCTTTCGGGCCCAACAATCGTAATGACATAAGGTTTACCTGATTCCGCCATGGTGGCCACAAAGATAAAGTTGCGCTTTATTCTACCCACCACTATGTGTGAAACTCGTATTTTTGCACCATGCACGATATTGAACCATTTTTCAAATGGCGAGACAACTATATTGCGGCGGAGGATGAAAAATCCCCGGCTTATGGCATTCAGCATGATGAATTTTATTTTACCAATGCCATCTACAACTATTATATCCATCCGCAATGGGATGGCTTTGGAAGTGCTACCCTGTACATGAAAATCCTGTATGCCGATTATGACAAGCACTACGCGGTCATCGAACTGATCGGCGAGTGGAATGATTGTATAGCCAATGATATTATGGTATTACGTCGTGAAGTCACGGATCTGATGCAGAAAGAAAATATCTATCAGTTCATTTTCATCTGTGAAAACGTGCTCAACTACCATGCCCCTGATGACAATGAGTACTATGAAGAATGGCTTGATGAGATCAGTGACCAGGAAGGCTGGATAGCCATTGTCAATCCCTTAGAACACGTCGCTGCCGAAATGGCCAACTACGGTGTCAATCAATACGTCCACATCCTGAGTGATGCACCCTGGCGAGAATACAAACCCGGTGCACTGCACAAGTGGATTCAAAATGAGATCTTCTCTCCCAAAACACTACCGGTTGGCTGAAGCAAATACACATAAATCAGGATTTGTTAACATCCTGGGGAAGCCAAACATGGGCAAATCCACCCTGCTCAATGCACTGGTGGGTGAAAAGATGTCCATCATCACCGCTAAACCCCAAACGACCCGGCATCGCATCATCGGGATCCTGAGCAGCGAGGCTTTTCAGATTGTGTTTTCGGACACACCCGGGTTTATCGACGACCCCGCGTATCGGATGCAACAAATGATGAACTCGTTTATCAGTTCTTCTTTTGATGACGCCGATATTATTTTATTTGTGACAGATCCCTATGAACCCCTTGACGCAGAACACCATCTTATCAAACGTATTCGGGAGCACGAATCGCCTGTCATCGCTGTCATCAACAAAACTGATCTGGTCAGCGAGGAAGAAATAGCTTCCAGAGTGGAGTTGCTCCGTCAACTGCTTCCCGGCCAGTCGATCCATGCGGTCTCCGCGCTAAAAGGAACAGGTGTGGAAGCATTGCTTGCGGACATTATATCCAACCTCCCGGAAGGGCCGGTATTCTACCCAAAGGATCAGCTGACCGACCGCCCCGAACGATTTTTTGTCAGCGAAATTATCAGAGGTAAAATCATGGAATTATATCACGAGGAGATTCCTTACTCCTGTGAGATTACCATCGACCAGTTTAGTGAAGGGGAAAGCAAATCGGGACCTATCACCCGAATATCGGCGATCATCTATACGCTTGATGAAAGAAAGAAAACGATCTTACTCGGCAAAGGTGGTTCGGCGATCAAGCAACTCGGCATGGCCTCCAGAAAAGAAATAGAAGCTTTTCTGGATAAACGCGTTTTTCTTGAGTTAAACGTAAAAGTAAAAGACAACTGGCGCAATGATGAGTCAGCCTTAAAAAATTTCGGATACCTTAACTGATTATGCCAAATATTGTTGCGATAGTAGGAAGACCCAATGTGGGAAAATCCACCTTGTTTAACCGCATGGTAGGACAGCGTCAGGCGATTACGGACAACCTCAGCGGGGTCACGCGTGATCGACAGTATGGCAGTGGGTTTTGGAATGGAAAGACATTTTCCATTATTGATACCGGTGGGTTTGTAGAGCATTCCGATGACATTTTCGAAGCCGCGATTCGGGAACAGGTGGACATCGCCATCGAAGAGGCGGCGGTGATTCTCTTTGTGACAGATGTGACAACCGGCATTACGGATCTCGACGATGAGATCTCTGACAAACTTCGGAAGTCCGGGAAGAAAGTCGTGCTGGCAGTAAATAAGGTAGATAATCCACAACGCCAGCTTGCCGCCAATGAATTCTGGGCATTGGGGTTTGAAGATACTTTTTTTCTATCCGCTATCTCCGGCAGTGGTACCGGTGAGGTTTTGGATGCAGTCGTCGAAGGCTTGTCAGATGAGGATGAAGAAAAAATCACGATACCAAAAATCGCTGTCATCGGAAGACCCAATGTGGGAAAGTCTTCTTTTATCAATGCACTGATGGGTCAGCAGCGACATATCGTCACGGATATCGCCGGCACTACACGAGATTCTATCCATACGCGGTACAATAAGTTCGGAAAGGATTTCCTTATCATCGATACCGCAGGCATGCGGAAACGACGACAGGTAGAAGAGAATCTTGAATTCTACAGTGTGATCCGCACCGTCAGTGCCATTGAAGATTCCGACGTCTGCATGCTCATGATTGAAGCCACCACCGGCATGGAAAGTCAGGATCTGAGTATTCTGCAACTGGCTTTACGGCGTAACAAAGGCATTGTGATTGTGGTCAATAAATGGGATCTGATCGAAAAAGAAACCAATACAGCCCGGGATATTGAGAAAGTCATTCGGGATAAGATGGCACCTTTTACCGATGTCCCAATTCTTTTTATTTCTGTCCACGACAAACAGCGTATTTTTAAAGCCATTGAAGTTGCCCTCGAAGTTGCTGAAAACCGAGCGAGAAGAATTCCAACTTCACAGTTAAATGAACTTATCGATACGATTGTACACAAACAACCTCATCCAAGTTATCGCGGGCATCCGATCAAAATCAAATACAGCACGCAACTGCCTGTTCCTTACCCGGCTTTTGCTTTATTTTGCAATTATCCGAAAGAGGTAAAAGCTAATTATCGAAACTACCTGGAAAATCAGATTCGCGAAGCACACGCATTTACCGGATCTCCGGTTCGCATATACTTCAGACAAAAATAAAAACCCGGCACAGCATAACATGACGACAACCACGACGGACATCGAAGGCTTATTACTTATAGAACCGCCTGTCTTCCGCGATGAACGCGGCTACTTCTGCGAAACCTGGCAGTCGGAGCGTTACGACCTGCCGGGCGCACATCAATTTGTTCAGGACAACGAAGCGAAA
This sequence comes from Bacteroidia bacterium, assembly GCA_030426765.1. GTDB lineage: Bacteria > Bacteroidota > Bacteroidia > Chitinophagales > Saprospiraceae > Opimibacter. The sequence goes on from JAUHXV010000012.1 coordinate 56,871, forward strand.
TCCTCAAAAGGTGTTCTTCGCGGGCTTCATTTTCAGCGTGGGCAACATGCACAAGGCAAACTCGTCCGTGTCGTACAAGGTGCTGTATATGATGTTGCCGTTGACCTTCGTAAAGGATCTAAAACCTTTGGCAAAAGTTTTGGTGTTACCCTAACCGGTGACAATAAAAAACAATTCTGGATTCCTCGGGGATTTGCGCATGGGTATCTTGTCCTTGAAGACGACACCATATTCAGCTATAAGTGCGATAACTTTTACGAAAAATCGGCCGAAGGCGGACTCGCTTATAATGACCCTGATCTTGGAATTGCATGGCCTGGGTTGGATCTTCCCTACCTGGTGTCTGAAAAAGACCGGCTTCTTCCTTCACTCGCAAATATCGAATTGTGATTCCAGTGATCGTAAGTGGTGCCGGCGGGCAACTCGGAAAAGCCTTTGTAGATCGTCTGAGTTTCAAAGAAGGATTTAGTGTTTTCTCTTTTGATCGCGGTCAGCTGGATATTACCGATGAGACAAAAATCCACAACATCTTGTCTACCCTACCCCAGACTAAATACTGGATCAACTGTGCTGCCTATACCAAAGTGGATGACGCGGAAACGCACCCGGAAGAGGCCCGTCGAATTAATGCAGTGGCACCCGGCATGATTGCTGAAGCATGTGCCAAAGCCAATGTGCACCTGGTGGATTTTTCTTCGGACTATGTCTATCACAACAATCTCAGAAGGCCTTTGCAGGAGACTGACCCAACAGAGCCGAAAGGTGTGTATGCCCAAACTAAACTCGCGGGCGAGCATGCCATTCAGGCGTCCGGTTGCAGGCACACGATCCTCAGAACTTCCTGGATCTACGGACCCGGTGGAAAGAATTTTGTCTACACTATGCTGCGTCTTGGAAAGACAAAAGACAGCCTGCGCATCGTCGGAGATCAGTTAGGCGCTCCTACGTTTACGTACGATATTGTTTGGGCCGTTAAAAACCTGATTCTAAAAGCAGAAACAGACCATTCCGATCACATTCAGGGGATATTCAATTTTTCAAATCAGGGAGAAGTCAGATGGGATCAGTTTGCCCGGAAAATTTTTGAACTTTCTGCTATTGTATGTGCAGTTGAATCTACGACCACAGAAGCCTATGGTGCACCTGCTCCGAGACCGGCTTATAGTGTCATGGAATGCAGCAAGATCTCCGGTTTGCTCAATGAACCGATTCCCCATTGGGAAGATGCATTAAAGCGCTTTATGGACATGATTTGATCCGGGCTAGTCGAAATAAACTCACACACATACATCCAGAACATAATTTCTCAGAATAACAAATGCGGATGGATCAATGGCCACATAAAAAAATTTACCTCGCAGCATTTGTTATCCTACTGATCACGGTACTGTTCAGCCATCTGAGTACTGTGGAACTCAGAGCAGAAGAACCACGCCGTGCCATCGTCGCTATGGAGATGATGCTCACCGGGGATTATATTGTACCCAAAATCAATGGTTGTCATTATTACAACAAACCCCCTCTGTTTAACTGGATTCTGGTCCTCTTTTTCAAAATCTTTGGTTCGTTTGAAAACTGGGTGGTGCGCATTCCCTCCCTGATAAGCTTTTTGCTTTGCGGTTTGGCAAGCTTTGTTTTTGCCAAAAAATATTTAAATCGTGAAACAGCACTTCTTTCCACTTTATTTTTTCTGACGATCGGAGAATTGCTTTTTTACGCCACTCAAATATCCGGTGAAATTGATCTCTTTTTTACGCTGATCGTCTGCCTGCAGGTTATGAGCATGTACCATTTCTTCAGGCAGAAACAATGGATATGGATGTTTCTGATTTCATATAGCCTGGCAGCTGCGGGCTTTCTTACAAAAGGGATGCCTGCGATATTATTTCAGGGCGTTACGCTTGCCCTGATTACGATATATTACCGGCAGTGGAGAATGTTGGTTTCATGGCAACACCTCACCGGCTTGCTCATTTTTTCTGGGATCACCGGAAGTTATTTCGTTGCCTATGCACAACGAGAAGATGTCACACCCTACCTCATCAACTTGTTAGCCGAAGCCTCACAAAAATCAGGTGTGGACAACTCCGCTTTTAAGCTGATTACCTCCACCTTAGTATATCCTTTTGAGGTGCTGAAATGGCTTTTGCCGTGGTCGGTTTTATCGATTTACATTTTCTCGAAAAAAACAATCACCGCATTACGGCAAAATGAGGTGCTGGCCTTCCTAGCCTTATTTATTCTCGCCAACCTACCTGTGTATTGGATCACTGACAATCCGAAAAGCAGGTATGTCTTTATGTTTTTTCCTTTTATGATGATGCTGGTAGCACACTTCTATCTCACCCGAAAAGAAGAGTGGCCGAAAATAACCCGGGGCATAATGACTTTGTTTGGAATTGTCGTTATGGCAGTGCCTCTGATCGCAATAGTATTGCCCTGGTTGCCGCGAGATTATGACCTTGATCAGGCCCTCCTAAAATCCTCCATCGTACTGATTCCTTCCACATGCGTCGCATGGCTTTACTTTCGATTCAAAACAAACCGTCTGGCGTACGTTGTGCTGAGTTTGCTATTGGCCCGGTTGATGCTGAACTTTTTCATGCTTCCTTCCGTGCAAGAGAGTTCACATGCGCTGGTCAACCAGCAGCATCTGCAGACTATTCTTGCATTTACAAAAGACGATCCTTTGTTCATTTCAGGCGAACCATTTACCCAACAAAATGAACTTGCGATTGGACCGATTCAGGTGGCCTCTTCTGAAATATCCACCGCACCTGAAATCTCGTACATTTTACCCTACTATTACACCAAACTTACCCGGCGCGTTTTGATGTATGAGCCGAAGATGCAGAGTGGAAAATGGTACCTGATCTATGGCAAAGACCTTCAGGAAGAAGTAGTGGAAACTTTCTACCGGTATGAGGAGCCGGCCACAAAGGATGAAATGGCATTGGTCAGGGTCAAGTAAGTCGTATGGCCAAATGCCGTTAAGCAGTCTAAAATCAGCATTTTAAGGTCAACTTTGGAAGGCCTTTTCCCGTTATTATCTATATTTAACTGAGATTATGGGCAATTTCAGAATACTCTTATTGTTTCTGGGCGTATGGCTCTCCGGTGATTTGCTGGCGACGCATAACCGCGCCGGAGAAATCACCATTCGACAGACCGGAGATCTGACCATCGAAGCTACGGTGGTCACGTACACCAAGACGAGCAGTACACAAGCCGATCGGGATAGTGTGCTGGTCTATTGGGGAGATGGCAGTTCGGAGTTTGTTTATCGCGTCAATGGCAACGGAACACCACTGGCCAATAACAGGAAACTGAACTTATATGTGGCCAGCCATACGTATCCCGGAAGAGCTACGTATAATATTTCCATGATGGATCCCAACCGAAACGGAGGCATCCTGAATGTCAACCCACCTAATTCAGAAGGTGTCCCTTTCTATATTGAAGCGACATATACGTTTCTCAATCCTCAGTTTCAAGGGTATAACAATACGGCCGTATTGCTCCAGCCCCCGATTGACTTTGCGTGCGTTGGAAAACGCTATATCCACAATCCGAATGCGTATGATCCGGATGGCGACAGCCTTTCTTTTGAAATGATCGTCCCGCTTCAGGACAGCGGACTGAATGTACCAAACTATATCCATCCCCCGCAAATCGAGCCTGGTCCCGATAATATCATGACGCTGGATCCAATCACCGGCGACCTGATCTGGGATGCACCCCAGATTGCCGGAGAATACAATATTGCCTTTCGGGTCAATGAATATCGAGACGGCGTACTCATCAGTTCCTTTATCCGGGATATGCAGATTCTGGTACTGGTGTGCAATAATAATCCACCGGATATTGAAACCATAGAAGATATATGTGTCGTAGCCGGTGAACCCATCAATATCACCATCAATATTTCGGACCCGGATATCGACCAACAAGTGAAAGTATCTGCCTCCGGTGGACCGTTTGCACTCAGTGAAAACAAAGCTATCCTGGATGACGGACCCGGCGGATTTCAGGATCAGCCTTTCCAGGCATTCTTGCGATGGACACCAGCGTGTGAACAGATTCGGGAGCAACCTTATACCGTAGTTATTAAAGCAGTCGATGACTTCCTGGATACAACAGGCCTTGTGGATCTCTTTACGATTCGCATCAAAGTGATTGGCCCTCCTCCCCTGGGTGTTGACATAGGACATGGCGATGAGACGTTGGCACTGTCCTGGGATCTTCCCTACAGTTGTGATACTGCTGCCAATGGATACTTCAAGGGTTTTTCCGTCTGGAAACGAACCGGCAGTAATCAATTCCAACCCGATAGTTGTGAAACAGGTCTCGACGGGCGTGGATACACAAAAATCGTCACGAATTGGAAAGGGATGAAAGACGGACGCTATTTCTATGAAGACGCAGATATCACCGATGATGGAAGTTACTGCTATCGCATCCTGGCTGAGTTTGCATTGACTACGCCTTCAGGGCAGCCCTATTTACGAGTGGTCAGTATTCCTTCTGATGAAGTCTGTCTGCGCGCAAAAGGAGACCAGCCATTGATCACACAGGCTTCTGTTGAAGTTACTGATAATGTAAATGGCGTAATTCGCGTAAAATGGATTCCACCGGATCCCACGGCTCTCGACACCACCGTGTTTGGAGGACCGTACAGCTATCAGCTTATGCGAGCTGACGATATCAACGGGAATAGCTTTCAACCCATTCCCGGAGCGTTTTTTACTGCGCCATTTTTTGGAAGCTTAAAAGACACCATGTTTGAAGACCAGAATCTGGATACACGTAGTCGCGGGTATAGATACCGGATGGACTTCTTTACCGGAAACTCACCAGACAAATACGGATCCTCTTCACCGGCATCGACAGTTTTTCTGACTGCCCTTCCTTCCGACGAATCCGCAATCCTGTCCTGGGCGTATGATACCCCATGGGATAATTATTCATTTGAGATCTGGCGGAGTGATCAGGGTAGTCCATTTGCGCTTGTTGGCACCACCACGGAGGATAATTATGTCGACAAAACGGACATCATCAATGGATTGGAATATTGCTATAAAATATTCGCATTGGGAGATTACGGACTTGACATGGTACCGGCCCCTTTGATGAATTATTCTCAGGAATCCTGTACTATCCCGATCGATAACGTACCACCTTGCGCCCCACTGGTTTCAGTTACCAATATTTGTGATGAAGCAGATCCTGATGTGCCAGCAGATGCGTTTGTCAACTATGTCAAATGGACGATGCCGTGTTCGGATATGGATGTCGGCTACTACCTAATCTATTTTAGTGAGGTGCCCGGCGGACCCTACCAGGAGGTAGGTGCAGTCGATGAACCAATGAAAACTTTTGAACACAAACCGGGAGAGACCATTGCCGGCTGTTACACCGTTGTAGCTGTCGATCTGGATGGAAATATCAGTGATTCTTCTGCGGAGGTTTGCGTAGATAACTGTCCTGTATACAATCTCCCTAATGCGTTTACGCCTAATGGCGATGGCCAGAATGATTACTTCCGCCCCTACAGTGCGCGATTTATTGAAACGGTTCAGTTTAAAGTATTTAATCGTTGGGGACAGGTAGTCTTTACCACGACTGATCCTCAAATCAATTGGGATGGAAAAAACAATAATGGGAAAGACGTATCTGATGGTGTATACTACTACACCTGCGAGGCTTATGAAAAACAAAATCTATCGCCTCTCACGCTCTCGGGATACATCGAATTAATTCGTGGTTAGGATGTATCCGTTCGCTCATCCCCAGTATTGTTTGACTCGAATACAAATACATGTTTTCAGGTATCATTAAAGCCTTAGGGCAAGTACAGGACGTGTCGCAATTCGGTACCAATAAACGCGTGCGGATCGGTTCATCGATTTCCAACGACCTTCGTATCGATCAAAGCGTCGCGCATGATGGCGTCTGTCTCACCGTTGTGGAAACCGGTGATGGATATCATGTCGTAGATATGGTTGAAGAGACATTATCAAAGACTTCTTTTCATGCTATACAAAAGGGACAGTGGGTCAACCTCGAGCGCCCTATCGCGGTCAACACATTGCTGGACGGTCATCTGGTTCAGGGGCATGTGGATGCTTGCATCCGATGTAGGCAAATCAAAAATCAGGAGGGAAGCTGGAAATTCACTTTTGAACTTCCCGAAACATTTGCCGCGCTGGTGATCCTGCATGGATCGGTCTGTATCAATGGTGTCAGTCTGACGGTGGCCGCTTTACACAAAGATTCATTTGAGGTAGCGATCATACCTTATACGTACGAACACACCACTTTCAGACATCTGAAGGAAGGTGATGGGGTCAACGTAGAATTTGACCTGATTGGAAAATACCTGAAACGCCTGGCTGAAGTACAGAAAACCGTATAAACAAAAAGAGGGTTCGCGATAGCAAACCCTCTTTTTATTCAATCAGACACCTCACAGAGGTAGTCTTTGTATTAATCCTCTAACACGGTTTCTTCAATTTCCTCTTCGACTTCTTTTGGAAGCACGACGAGTTCATCATATCTGAAAGCTCCTGTTCCCGCCGGAATACGTTTTCCAACAATCACATTCTCTTTCAGACCTTGCAGATCATCTTTCTTAGCGGCGATCGCAGCAGTACTGAGTACCTTCGTTGTCTCCTGGAAGGAGGCGGCTGAAATCCAGCTCTTCGTACCTAATGAAGATCTTGTAATTCCTTGCAACATGGTACTTGATGTGGCCGCTACGGCATCTCTGTAGGACATGATCTTCTGGTCATTGCGCTTGAGGAAAGAATTCTCCTCGCGAATCTGACGCAGCGTCACCAGTCCACCAGCATTGTATTTTTGTGAATCACCGGCATCCGTAATCACCTTGCGATCGTAGATCAGATCATTTTCTTCAAAGAAATCGTGACGATCTACAGATTCTCCCTGCAGGAAGCTCGTATCTCCCGGATCTACGATCAATACCCGGCGCATCATCTGGCGCACGATCACTTCGATATGCTTATCGTTGATCGCAATACCCTGAGAGCGATATACTTCCTGAATACCATTTACCAGATACGACTGTACAGCAAATGGTCCCTTGATCGCCAGGATATCACCCGGTGAAATCGCACCATCGGATAATGGCATTCCGGCTCGCACGAAGTCACCTTCCTGCACAAGCAGGTGTTTGGACAGACCGATCAGATACTTTCTGCTCTGTTCAGTCTTCTCATCCACCACATACACCTCACGGTTACCACGCTTGATGGATCCGAATTTCACCACCCCATCGATTTCAGAAACGACGGCAGGGTTAGACGGATTACGCGCTTCAAACAACTCAGTCACCCTTGGAAGACCTCCGGTAATATCCTGAATCTGTGATGTCTTACGTGGAATCTTCGCAATAATCTTACCCGCTACGATCTCATCGCCATCCGAAACATTGATGTATGAGCCTACCGGAAGGTTGTAATTTCTCAACTCCTCTCCATCTTTTGAAATGATGCTGATGGATGGAATCTTCTTCTTGTTTTTAGATTCAATGATGACTTTCTCTTCATACCCGGTCTGATCATCACGCTCGGTGCGGAAGGTCAGGCCTTCTTCCACAGAGTCGTATTTCACGATACCGGAGAACTCAGAGATAATCACTGCGTTGAAGATATCCCAATGGCAAATCATCTCCCCGCGCTTAATCTTCTGCTTGTCTTTCACCATGATCTTCGCTCCATATGGAATGTGGTGAGTAACATGCACGCGATTTCCTTCTGCATCAGTAATCTTGATTTCTCCTGAACGAGAGATCACGATTTCCTGCTTGCCATCTTCATCTTCATACTTGACGGTACGGATATCTTCAAATTCGAGCACGCCGTCAAACTTGGCTACCAGTTCGGATTCTTTCTTCGAGAGAGAAGCGATACCCCCAACGTGGAAAGTACGGAGTGTAAGCTGTGTTCCCGGTTCCCCGATACTCTGCGCTGAGATAATCCCTACAGCGTCACCCATTTCTGCGATTCGACCCGTCGCCAGGTTCTTTCCATAGCACTTGGCGCATGTTCCGCGTTTCGCTTCACAGGTCAGTACTGATCGGATCGTGACTTTCTCAATGCCTGATTCTTCCACTTTGTTAGCCAATGCGTCGGTAAAGTATTCACCGGAAGCAATGATCAGATCATTGGTCTGTGGGTCATGAATATCGTACAAGGAATAACGCCCCTGGATTCGGGAAGAAATGCTCTCAACGATTTTCTCATTGTCTTTGAGTGCCGCTGTTTCAATACCGCGCAAAGTCTCACAATCTTCTTCCATAATCACCACGTCCT